>NZ_JBIMES010000001.1:0-815363 GCF_051262535.1 Massilia sp. CMS3.1
GCACGATATCGGTCCTGCCGGCTGTACGTATGTGCAAGGCATCTATCACAGCACGTCGGGTTCGATCAAGAACAACGTGGTCTACCGCGTCGGTTCGGCAGCGATCCACCTGTGGCACGATGCAACGAACCTGAAGATCACCAACAACACGGTGAGTGCGTCGAACTTCGGGATCATCGTCGGCGGTGGCGATTACTACTTCACGAGTGCCGGCGCGAACAACGTGCACGTGCACAACAACATCGTGTACGACAACAAGTACGGTATCTCGGAACAGGGCAAGACCGGCACCGGCAACACGTACAAGAACAACCTGGTGTTCAAGAACACGACGTATGCCTGGCAGCTGCGCAATGGCTTGAAGCACACCGGCACCATCAGCTCGGACCCGCTGCTGGCCGGCTACTCGCGCACCGCCGCGATGCCGAATTTCAAGCCAAGCACGAGCTCGCCGGTGATCGGCCGCGGTATCGCGACCTATGCCCATCCGACCGACATCGACGGCAAGCCACGTAACACCAGCACCGGTGTCGATATCGGCGCTTACCAGCACTAATCAGCGAGTTCGATATCGAAATTGCTCGTCAAGCCTGTCGGCTTGACGCCCCCGCGCAGCCGCAAGGCGCGCGGGTTTTTTTTGCGAAAAAATTAAGTGTATTGAGTTGGCGCAAATACTGATTGCAAATGCGTATTGAACAGCAGGATGCTTCGTGTAGAATCAATTCCTTCATGTGCTTGTCGATGTCCACACAGCGCCACCGGCACCCCTGTCGCCAGGCGACTCGCCCGGCTCGCCTGATCTCGGCCGACGCGGCGCGTCATGCCCGAGCATCCCGACCTGTTGTCGCTCACGGCGGTTCTGCAGTCCCGCATTTGCCGGGTTTCCGGAAGTTACGTAATGGAGTTGAGATGAACACAGAAGACGATTCGACACAACAGATGGGCACGAATGGCGTCCGTCCGCGCCGCACTATCGCCAAGCAGGTAGTGGAACGCGGCCAGCGCCTGCGTACCCGCGCCGGCGTGCTGATCGGTATGTCGCTGGGACTGGTGGCGCTGCTGACCGTCCTCGAATAAACCCGGCCTGACATTTCCGGGAGCACGCCATGGCGCACGCGCCCTGTGCGGCCCCGCGGCATGCTACTCGGGCATCGGCAGCGCCATCTGCGCTCTGTCGGTAGTCGAGCGGTTCATTTCCGGCCTTACCTTGAACCACTCGAAGGCATCGGGCGGCAGCGCCGCATGGCGCGCCAGCTCGAGCGCCTGTTCGGGACTGATAGCCGGATCGAGCCAGAGAGCGGCGCTGGCAGCGTCGAGCACGACCGGGCGCCGGTCGTGGATGTCGAGCATGCCTTCGGCGGCGTCGTCGGTGACGATCACGAAACCGGCTTCGGCGCGGTTTTCGGTAGAGGCGCCGAAGTTCGCCAGCGCCAGCATGAACAGCGGCGCGCGGTCCTTGCGGTGGATGTGCCAGGGCTGCTTTTTCCCCTTTTCGCCGGTCCATTCGTACCAGCCGTCAGCCGGCACGATCGCGCGGCCGTTCTTCAGCAGCCGGCTCCAGTAGCGATTGCTCAGCTTGTCGAGGCGGGCGTTGATGGAGATCGGAAGTTTGCCTTCAGCCCATTTTGCGCGATAACTCCAGAACACGTCGTCGATGCGATGTTCGCCATCCTGGATGTGCATGAGGGGGCGGTACGTCCCGGGCGGCACGTTGTAAGCGGGCGTCGATTCGCTGTCGTACACGGCATCGGCCCAACCGAAGACGTTCGCATAAAATCTCGCCGTTTGGCTTTGGTCAAATCGTCCACACATGGGGTCATGGTACTGCAGAATCATGCGCCGCACGATTGCCCTGCTCGAGGGGAGCGGGGCAGGGCCCAGGTGGTGCTATGCTGTACAAACGACAAGCAAATGGAGAAGGTACTATGGCGGGAGCATGGCTGAGAGTGTTGAAGTCCGTTCCGTGGAGCGAGGTCATTTCGGCCGCGCCCCAGGTGGCAAGCAGTGCGCGCCGGCTGTGGGACACGGTCGGTGGGAAAGGCGTGCGGACACCAAATACCGAGCTCGACGAAGCGGTCGCGCACATGCCCCTCGACGACGGGATGGCGATGATCGCCGTTCAGGTGGAACAGCAGGACATCGCCATCACCCAGCTGCAGGGCCAGATGCGCGACGCGTCGAGGCTGATCGCGGAGCTGGCCGACCAGAACGCCCAGCTGGTGGCGAAGCTGCAGGCCGCGCGCGAGCGCCTGACCCTGATTGGCTTCACTGCGGCGGCCTCAGGCGTGCTGGCCATCATCGCGCTCAGCCTGGTGCTGGCCCGTACCTGAGGGCCGAGCCGTGAAATTTGTTCTGACCCTGTTCGCAAGCTTCGTCTTCATTGCGATGCTGATGAATTCCGGGCGCAAGCGCGGCATGTTCGGCAAGGACGCCGACAAGGCGGTGACGGGTCTCGCCACCGCGATGCGGTATTTTCTGTATGGCCTGCTTGCCGTCGGCGCCGCCGCCATCGCGGTGCTGATCTACCAGGGCAGTTAGGCAACGGGCGCCCGCGCAGCGTGGTGCGTCGGGCTTCCTCCCGTGTTATCAATCCTGGATGCCATCCTGTTCACTGTGTTGTGCCGATGATGCAGAAAAGCAAGAGAATCGTGGTTGCCCTGTCATGAAATCCGGGATCGGCGGCAGAGAAGCATAGAATTCGCGTAGGAATTGCCCTACGGAATTTTTTACCTCTGACCGAGGCGCCACGCGCCCCCACCGCCACCGATGACCTTCATCACCCGACGGCACTTGCCGCTTGCATGCCTGCTCCTGTCCGCACTGCCGTTCGCGCACGCCGATCAACCTGCCGGCTGCGCGCCTGAGAGCGCCTGGAGCATGACCGGCAACGCCGCCATCGCTTCGCAATACGTGTCGCGCGGCTTTCGCCAGACCTGGGGCAAACCTGCGCTGCAAGGCGGCATCGACATCGCCCATGCCAGTGGCTGGAGCGCCGGCAGCTGGGTGTCGAATGTCAGCGGGCGCTACATCGAAAACGGCAAGCTCGAATGGGACTTGTACGCCGGCTACAGCGGCAGTCTGGGCGCCGTCGGTTACAGCCTGATGGCGGTCTACTACAAGTATCCGGGCGCTGTCATTGGCGCCACCGGGACCCGTTTCGACTATGGCGAACTCTCGGCCGGCCTCAGCTACAAATCGGTCTACGCCAAATACAACACCACGCTGACGCGCGACTTCTTCGGCGTCACGAACGCGCGCGGCAGCGGCTATTTCGATGGCGGCGCGAATCTTCCGATTGCACAGGGCACCACGCTCAACCTGCATGCCGGCCAAGGCCGCGTGGCCGGCGCCGGTAACGACTACTGGAACTGGCGCGACGTGAAAGTCGGCCTGACCCGCACCCTGCACGGCGGCTGGAGCGTGGCCGGGGCATACACCCGTGCCTATGGCGCAACCCATGCCTACGACCGCTACAGCACCGGCGTGCCCGACGCGGCCGGCCGCATCGCCTATTCGAATCCAGCGCAGGGCAGCGTTGTCCTGACCCTGACCCGCAACTTCTGAAGCGCCACTCCAGCACCCTTACCCGAACTCCCATGACAACTCCCTCGACTTCTGCACGTCCGGCGCGTTTCGCGCTGTCGCTCAACGCGCGCATCTGCACAACCGCCACCTTTCTCGTCGTCCTCAGCCTGGGCATCACCTCGACCTTCATCGGTTTCAAGGGCAGCGCAGCATCCGAAGAGGCGGCGCTGCGCCTGGCGCACACTGCTGCGCGCGAAACCGCCAGCGTGCTCGAAGGGCGGATCGGCGCCAACCTGAAAGCGGTCGACGTCCTGTCGGCCAGCGTCGCCGCGACGCTGGCCGGCGGCGAGCCGCTCGCACGTACCCAGCTGGGCGCGGTCACCAGGGGCGTGCTGCTGGGTGCATCCGACCTTGTCGGCTCGGCCGTGACGATGGAGCCGGACGCACTCGACGGCAAGGATGCCGAGTTCGCCGGCAAGAAGCCGGAGTACGACGACAGCGGCCGCTTCATGCCGTACTGGACGCGTGCCGAGGACGGTGCGATCCGGGTCGAGCCGATCGTCTTCGACGGCACCCCGACCACCGACGGCTGGTACGACATTCCGAAAGCCAGCGGCAAGCGCTATTTCTCCGAGCCATACGCGTACCCGATCAACGGCAAGCCAGTGCTGATCGCTTCGCTTGTGGTGCCGATCATGGTCGACGGTAAGTTTAAGGGCGCGACCACCGGCGACATCATGGTCTCCAAGCTGTCGGCGATCCTGGCCGGCATGAAGCCGATCGAAGGCGGCGTGCTGACGCTGGTGTCGAACGGCGGCTTGTACGCCAGCCACCCGGATGCGGCGCGCAACGGCAAGAAGGCCGACGACATCCCGGCCGCCGCGTTGGAAAACATCCGCCAGGGCAAGCCTTATACGTTCACGGATGACAAAGGCATGGTGCGCCTGCTGCAGCCGCTGCGTCCGCACCCGGAGATGGCGCCATGGGCAGTCCAGCTCAGCTTCCCGCACGCTGTCGCCACTGCCTCGGCGCGCGAACTGCTGACCTATTCGCTATTCGTCTCGCTCGCCTGCGCCGTGCTGGCGGCGTTCGCGATGGTCACCGTGCTGTACCGACTGATGCGCCCGGTGCGCGCACTGGCCGCCACCATGCACGATCTGGCCGGCGGCAATGCCGACCTGTCGGCGCGCCTGGAGGTGCGCGGCAGCGATGAACTGGCCACGATCGCCGACGGCTTCAACAGCTTCGTGGCGAAGATCCAGAATGTCCTGCTGAGCGTGCGCAGCAGTTCCGACAGCGTTGCCGGGGCCAGCCTCGAGATCCGCCAGGGGAACGCCAACCTGTCGGCACGCACCGAACAGCAGGCCAGCGCGCTGGAAGAGACGGCCGCCTCGATGGAAGAACTGACCTCGACCGTGCGCCAGAACGCCGACAACGCCCGCCAGGCCAACCAGATGGCGGCCTCGGCATCGCAAGTAGCGGTGCGCGGCGGCGACGTCATGGCGCAGGTGGTCGACACCATGGCCTCGATCGACGCTTCCTCGCGCAAGGTGGTGGACATCATCGCCGTGATCGACGGCATCGCCTTCCAGACCAACATCCTGGCGCTGAACGCGGCAGTCGAAGCAGCCCGCGCCGGCGAACAGGGCCGCGGCTTTGCGGTCGTGGCGAGCGAAGTGCGCAACCTGGCGCAGCGCAGCGCGGCCGCCGCGAAGGAGATCAAGGGCCTGATCGGCGACTCGGTCGACAAGGTCGGCATGGGTTCGATGCTGGTGCGTGAAGCCGGCCAGACCATGCAGCAAGTGGTCGACAGTGTGCGCCGCGTGACTGACATCGTCAGCGAAATCAGCGCCGCCAGCGCCGAGCAGAGCACCGGCATCGGCCAGGTCAACCAGGCCATCGTGCAGATGGACGATGCGACCCAGCAGAACGCAGCCCTGGTCGAGCAGGCCGCCGCCGCCACCGAAAGCCTGCAGGAACAGGCGGCGACCCTGGTGGCCCTGGTCGGTGAGTTCCGCCTCGACAGCGCGGCCGCTCCTGGCGCCGGTCGCCAGCTCGCCCTGGCGGCACCGCGCTGAGCGCGGCGCAATGCACCCTGGCGCCCAGGCGGGCGCGGCGCCGCCCTCAGGCCCGCCGCGTCCGCTGCAGCACCAGCCATTCCAGCACCAGCACGACCGCCGCCGAGATCCCCAGTAGCGGCATCAAGACGCACATGGCGGCAGCGCCGATCAGGGCAGGGGGGCCCGACACCAGCGAAAACAGCACCCCGGCGCCGAACAGGAACAGCACCAGCTGGTTCCACAGGCCGAATTCGCCGCGGTGGAATGGAATGCCGACGGCGGTCGCCTTGCCGAAAGCCGTTTGCTGACTCCACCCGGCGCGGTGCAGCACGCGGCCGTCGTAGGCGTCCAGCACCAGGTCGAAGCGCCTGGTCGGGCTGGTGCGGTCTGCCCCGGCCGTGCGGCACCCGTGGCGATGCCTGCCCGGCGGCGTCGCGCAGGCGGCGCACCGGCTCGCCCGCATACTGGCTCCACGTAATGCCGGTCATCACCATCACCAGGCTCAAGAGGCCAAGCGCGACCCCGGCGAACGCATGCCACTCGCGCCACGCGGCACGCCCTCTTTTGTCGGCGCGCGGCAGGCCACCCTGGCCAGGGCGCGGCCACCATCGATAACAACCCGTCAGCAGCATCACCAGCATCGCGCTGGCCGCCAGCTCGATCATCCAGCGCCAGCCGTCGCCCTGCAGCAGGCGCGAGTAACGCGAGCGCCGAATGGACGGCGCCGCAGAGCCTGCGATGTGCGCACAAGGGGCAGCGAACGAAAAAAAACCCGCTTTGCCGGGACGGCAAGCGGGTTTCAATCACTGCTCAAGCTTGTTACTGCATGCCGCCGGCGCTGACGAAATGCTGACGCGCGTAGGCAAGCAACTGGCCGTCCGACGGATGATCCACCGTCTCGACCGCTTTGATCTTGCCGGCAATGGCAGGCAGCTTGTCGTTCAGATAGCTGACGAAGGTCGTCTTCTCTTCCGCAGGCCCGACCACCAGGATCTGCTCGCTATCGGTCAGGGCGTTGGCGATGTCTTTGTAGAAGAGCGTGTTGTCATCGCCATTGACATGGTTGTCGCCGTGCTTCTGGTGCGGATGTGGATGGGTCGAGTGCGTCTTAAGCGACTCCGACTCCGACGCGTTTTTGTCGAAGTGGATGATTTGGGCTTTGGTATGGTCGAGCCAGACAACGGCGTTATTGAATGATGACATGGTTGCTTTCATAGGAGTGCATGACGTCAAGTGCATCTTTGGCCGCCGCGTTGGCAGCGACAAGATGACGACGTCGGGCGGATGCGGGCTGAGATGCGCTTGCCCGCAACCGAAGAATGGAAATACCGTCAGGTCGCCGGCGGTTCACGGTGACTGACAACAAGGCCAGCATAACGCATGCCGCGCTTCGGGTAAGTGCGGTACCACACCGAGAACGGTGGACGCCTGCTGCCCGGGCGCTCGCTCCCGCGGTCTTGCAACTTTGAACGCATTGCGTCACGGCTGTGCTAGAATCCTGCCGCTGCCCGGATGGTGAAACTGGTAGACACCCGGGACTTAAAATCCCGTGCTCGCAAGGGCGTGCCGGTTCGATTCCGGCTCCGGGCACCACTGTCATTCGCAATACAAGGCCAAAGCAAGAAACCCGTTGATCTCTTCTGACAGCGGGTTTTTTTACGTCCCGACCGGGCTCGGGAAAGGGCGCCAGCCTATGGCCGGGCCATCGGATGGTGTAGCATGCTCACCGGCGCAGAGAAGCTTCGAATGAGCGCCGTGACAAGAGCTGCAAGGACCTGAATTGACCACCACTATTATCATCAACGACCAGCTGCGTGCTTTCGTCGACCCGCTGAGCGATATCGAACACGATGCCCTCGAACGCAGCCTGCTGGCCGAGGGCTGCCGCGACGCCCTCGTGCTGTGGCGCGACGTCCTGATCGACGGCCACAACC
Source organism: Massilia sp. CMS3.1 (assembly GCF_051262535.1). Lineage (NCBI taxonomy): Bacteria > Pseudomonadati > Pseudomonadota > Betaproteobacteria > Burkholderiales > Oxalobacteraceae > Massilia > Massilia sp. CMS3.1. Next base: position 7,520 of record NZ_JBIMES010000001.1, read on the forward strand.
GCTACGAGATCTGCCGCCGGAACAACATTCCATTTCGCACCATCCACAACAACAACTTCGAGACCATCGAAGATGTCATGCTGTGGATGATCGATAACCATCTGGCGCGCCGCAGCGTCTCGGATTTCCAGCGCGGCTTGCTGGCACTGAAGAAAAAAGAGATCGTCAGCGCGCGCATGGCCCAGAAAATGGCCGACGCGCCGCCGGCGCCGGACCCGGACGACATGGATCCGCGCCCGCCGCCGCCTTGGAATACGCGCGAGGACGTCGCGAAAGCGGCGCGCGTATCGAGCAATACCATCAGCCAGATCGAACGCATCCAGAAGGCGGCCACGCCGCAACTGGTCGAAGCGGTGCGCTCGGGCACGATCTCGATCAACGCCGCCGCCAACGTGTCGCAACTGCCGGAAGAAATGCAGATTGCCGCCGTTGCCGGTGGCCGCAAGGAACTTCAGCAGGCGGCGCGCCAGGTGCGCGAGCAGAAGGCGGCGAACAAGCCGAAGAAGCTCGGGCCCGACGGCGAACCGGTCGACGAAAAGGCCGCCTTGAAAGCGGAGATCGCCGCGCTGAAAGACCGCATGGCGACCTTGCTGACGGAGAACGAGGTCCTCAAACAAAAGCTGGCCCACGCTACGTGAACTAAATAACGATAACAACACCGGAGAATCGCGCATGATCCTGTCCCGTTTCGCAGCAATCACCTTGGCCGGCACGGTGTTCGCCGTCGCCGCCCCGTTTCCTGCGCTAGCCGAGCAGCCAGCTCCGGCAAGCGTAGCGGCCACAGCCCCCAGCGCGGCGGAACTGGCGCGCTGGCAAAAGACGGCGAAGGAGGTCACGATCATGCGCGACAAATGGGGCATTCCGCACGTGTTCGGCAAGACGGACGCCGACGCCGTGTTCGGCATGCTGTACGCCCAGGCCGAGGACGACTTCAACCGCGTCGAACTCAATTACATCAATGCGATGGGGCGCCTGGCCGAAGTCGAGGGCGAGAAGGAAGTCTGGCGCGACCTGCGCATGAAGCTCTACATCACCCCAAGCGACATGCAGGCCAAGTATGCAGCCAGTCCCGCCTGGCTGAAGGACTTGATGAATGCCTTCGCCGACGGCCTGAATTTCTACCTGCACACCCATCCTGACGTCAAACCAAAGCTCCTCACCCGGTTCGAACCGTGGATGGCGCTGTCCTTCAGCGAGGGCAGCATCGGCGGCGACATCGAATCGATCGAGCTGAAGGACCTGGAAGCGTTCTACGGCAAGCTGCCGAAGCTGGCGCTTGCCGACAATCGCAATCTGCACGACGCCGAACCGCGCGGCTCGAACGGCTTTGCGATCGCGCCGAAGCTGTCCGCCTCCGGCCATCCGCTGCTGCTGATTAATCCGCACACCTCGTTCTACTTCCGTCCCGAAATCCACATGGTCAGCGAAGAGGGCCTGAACGCGTATGGCGCCGTGACCTGGGGCCAGTTCTTCATCTACCAGGGTTTCAACGACAAGGCCGGCTGGATGCATACCTCGGGCGGCGGCGACGTGATCGACGAATACCTCGAGACCGTCGTCGAGCGCAAAGGCAAATTCTTCTACAAATATGGCGGGGAGGAGCGCGCCCTGCGCGCCGTCCCGGTGAGCCTGCCGTACAAGAAGGCCGACGGCAGCATGGGCAGCCGCAGTGTCACGGCGTACTTCAGCCACCACGGCCCGATCGTGAGAAGCGACAATGGCAAATGGGTCGCCGTCAAAATGATGGACGAGCCGGTCAAGGCGCTGACCCAATCGTATTCGCGCACCAAGGCGAAGAACTACGCCGCCTTTTACAAGGCGATGGAATTGCGCACCAATTCCTCGAACAATACGGTGTATGCCGACGCGGATGGGAATATCGCTTACTTCCACGGTAACTTCATTCCGAAGCGCGACCCGAGATTCGACTGGTCCAAGCCGGTCGACGGCAGCAATCCGGCCACGGAATGGCAAGGCCTGCACGCTATTCCAGAGACGATCACCCTCTTCAATCCTGCCAGCGGCTATATCTCGAACACGAACAACTGGCCCTTCAGTGCCTCCGGCGCCAACAGCCCGAAGCGCGAGGACTATGCGGACTATATGTGGTCGCTGCCCGAGAATGCGCGCGGCGTGCACGCCGAGCGGGTGCTGAAGGACGCGAAGGCGCTGACCTTGGAGAGCCTGATCGCCAGCGCCTACGACAGCTACCTGACGGCCTTCGAGCCGCTGCTGCCGCAGTTGGTGAAGGACTTCGATGCGCTGCCCGCAGGCGACGCGCGCAAGGGCGCGCTGGCCGGGCAGGTGGCGAGCCTGCGCGGCTGGGACCTGCGTTTCGCGGCGAACTCGGTGCCGACCGCGCTGGCCGTTTACTGGGGCCAGGAAATGGTGGCGGCGCACGCGCCACGCGCACGTGCGGCCAACATTCCCACGGTCGATTTCATCACGACGAAACTGAATGCCGACGAGCGCCTCGAGGCATTGCATCGCGCCAGTGCGAAGCTGACTAAAGACTTCGGCACCTGGAAAACCCCGTGGGGCGAGATCAACCGTTTCCAGCGCATCAGCGGTGATGTTCAACAGGAATACGACGACAGCAAACCGAGCTGGCCGGTTGCCTTTACCTCGGCGAACTGGGGTTCGCTGGCCTCGTTCGGCATGGTCGCCAAGCAAAAAACCAAGCGCATCTACGGCGACCGCGGCAACAGTTTCGTCGCCGCCGTCGAATTCGGCCCCAAGGTGAAAGCGAAGAGCATCCTGGCCGGCGGCCAAAGCAGTGATCCGGCCTCGAAGCATTTCGCCGACCAGGCCGAGATGTACAGCCGCGGCGAGTTCAAGGATGTCTTGTTCTACAAGGAAGACATCCAGAAGCAGCTGGAGCGCAGCTATCACCCGGGGCAATAACATGGACAACGGCGCAAAAAGCGAACTGGAAAAAATGCTGGCAGGCGAGCTCTACCACGCCAGTTGCGCGGAGATCCAGCCCGAGCTCGCCGCCTGCGCCGCCTGGCTGGCACGCTACAACGCGGCGCTCGGTGAAGTCTCGAGCGTCTGGGACGCGCTGCTGCGCGAGCGCCTGGGGGCAGTGGGCGAGGGCGCGCTGCTGCGTCCGCCGTTCTACTGCGACTACGGCAGCAACATCCACCTCGGCAAGAATGTCTTCATCAACTACAACTGCGTGATCCTCGACGTCGTGCGCGTCACGATCGGCGAGGAAACCCGCATCGGACCGGCCGTGCAAATCTACGCGGCCGACCACCCGCGCGACCCGGATGTGCGGCGCAGCGGCCTCGAATCCGGTATTCCCGTGACGATCGGCAGCAATGTCTGGATTGGCGGCGGCGCCATCATCCTGCCTGGCGTGACGATCGGCGACAACGCGATCATCGGCGCCGGCAGCGTGGTGACGCGCGACGTGCCGTCCGGGGTCACCGTGGCCGGCAATCCGGCGCGCGTCCCAGGCAGTATGGCCAAAGGCTGAGCTGGCGCGGGCACTACCCCGCGCGCTATAATTTCGCTTCAGTTCTTCATCTTCACTAGGCGCACGGGCACGGTAGTGGCAAAACTCTATTTCAGGTACTCGGCGATGAACGCCGGCAAGTCGACAGCGCTGCTGCAGGTCGCCCATAACTACGAAGAGCAGGGCCAGCAGGTCAAGCTGTACACGGCGGCGATCGACAACCGCTACGGCGTCGGCCTGATCACCTCGCGCCTCGGTCCCCAGCGCGAAGTCGATACCTTCGACGGCGGCACCAACTTCCTGGCCGCCGCGCCCGCGGTCGCCTGCGTGCTGGTCGACGAGGCGCAATTTCTCGCCAAGGAACAGGTCCAGCAGCTGCACCAGCTAGCCCAGGTGCGCGGCGTGCCCGTCATTTGCTATGGCCTGCGCAGCGATTTTCGCGGCGACCCGTTCCCGGGTTCGGCCTATCTGCTGGCGCTGGCCGACGACATCGAGGAAATCAAGAACATCTGCAGCTGCGGCAAAAAGGCGACGATGAATATCCGCGTCGACGATACCGGGCGCCGACTCCGCGAAGGCGAGCAGGTCAGCATCGGCGGCAATGAACACTACCGCCAAGCCTGCGGACGCTGCTTCTACAGCCACTGAAACCTTATAAAGGATGAGCCTGCTGCCTGCCTGCACGGCCGTGCTGCCGGGCTTCCTGTGCGGCCACGCCGACATCCTGCTGTACCTGGTGCCATCCGGCGCGCTCGCCTTCCTGTTCTGGATGCTGTCGCGCGCGCATCCGGCCTTCTTTCTCCTGACCGCAGCCGGCACCCTGTGCCACGAGCTCGCGCATTTCGGCGCCGGCCTGCTGACCAATGCCGAGCCGACCAAGATCAGCCTGTTCCCGCGCCGCAAGGGAAAAGTCTGGGAACTCGGTTCGGTGAGCTTTTCCAACCTGCGCTGGTACAACGCTGCGCCGGCCGCGCTGGCGCCGCTGTCGATCCTGGTGCTGCCGCTGGCGGTGGCCGCCTGGCGCACCAGCCCCGGCTGGCGCTTCGCGCCGATCGACCTGTTGATTGCCGTGCTGCTGGCGCCGCAATTCCTGTCGTTCTGGCCGTCGCCCGTCGACTGGCGCCTGGCGGCGCGCTCCTGGCCATGGCTGATCGTGCTCGGGCTGGGTGGCGCCTTGTACCTCTGGCATGACTTGTTGTTTCGACTCGTACGGGGCTGAGCGCGCGGCTTAAGCGAGCCTTAACAGGGGACGTACGCCCCGCACAAGCCAACTCGACGCGCGCCCGCGTTCCTGTAGAATGGGTTCGCACGCTGTCGATACCGCAGGTATCCGGCGTCCACTTGCAGTTACCCAAGTTTCGGAGAACGACTACATGAAGAAGCAGATGTTGATCGTCGCCCTGGCCGCCGCCTGTGCCATGTCGACGCACGCGGTCACCGCGCAGCCAGAAAAAGTCGCGTCCACCCAGATGAAACCCGTTGCCGCACAGACGCAAGCCGCGCTGTGGGCTTCGCGCGTGCTGGGACGCTACCACTACAAGGCGCTGCCGCTCGACGATGCAATGTCGGAAAAAATCTTCGATAACTACTTCGAAACGCTCGACAGCGAGAAGCTGTACTTCACCCAGGCCGACGTCGACCGTTTCGCACCGATGCGCACCCGCTTCGACGACGCGATCAACAACGAAGACCTGGCGCAGCCGTTCGCCATCTACAACCTGTACCAGCAGCGCTTTGCCGACCGCATGAACTATGCGCGCGGCCTGCTGAAAACCAAACTCGACTTCACCGTCGACGAGACCTTGCAGCTCGACCGCGAAAAAGCCCCATGGGCGAAGAGCGAGGACGAGGTGCGCGACCTCTGGAGGAAGCGCGTCAAGAACGACTGGCTGCGCCTGAAACTGGCCGGCAAGGAAGAAAAAGCCATTCGCGAGACGCTCGACAAGCGCTACGAGAACTACATCTCGCGCATGAAAAAGCTGAACAACGAAGACGTGTTCCAGATGTTCATGAACGCGTACGCTACCGCGATCGAGCCGCACACGAACTACCTCGGCCCGCGTTCGGCCGACAATTTCGATATCGCCATGCGCCTGTCCCTGGAGGGCATCGGCGCCGTGCTGCAGTCGCGTGAAGACTACACGGTGATCCGCGAAGTCGTGCCGGGCAGCCCGGCCGACAAGTCCGGCAAGCTGAAAGTAGGCGACCGCATCGTCGGCGTGGCCCAGGGTAACGGCCCGTTCACCGACGTCCTCGGCTGGCGCATCGACGATGTCGTGCAACTGGTGCGCGGCGAGAAGGGTTCGACCGTGCGCCTGGACGTGATTCCGGGCGACGCCGGCGTCGACGCCAAGCACGTCACCGTCTCGATGGTGCGCAAGAAGATCAGCATGGAAGAGCAGGCCGCGAAGAAGTCGATCATCCAGGTCAAGGAAAACGGCGTGGCCCGCCGCATCGGCATCATCTCGCTGCCGACCTTCTACCAGGACTTCGAAGCGCGCCGCAAGGGCGACAAGGACTTCAAGAGCGCCACGCGCGACGTCGCCCGCATCCTGGGCGAACTCAAGAAGGAAAAAGTCGACAACGTCCTGATCGACCTGCGCAACAACGGCGGCGGTTCCCTGACCGAAGCGGTCGAACTGACCGGCTTGTTCATCGACAAGGGCCCGGTGGTGCAGCAGCGCACTGCGGAAGGGCGCGTCGAAGTCGAAAGCGACACGGCAGCCGGCCTGGCATGGGATGGCCCGATGGGTGTCCTGATCAACCGCGGTTCGGCCTCGGCCTCGGAAATTTTTGCCGCCGCGATCCAGGATTACGGCCGCGGCCTGGTGATCGGCGAGCCGAGCTTCGGCAAGGGCACGGTCCAGACCCTGATCGACCTCGACCGCTTCTCGCAGTCCGAGAAAGTGCGTTATGGCGAACTGAAAATGACGATCGCCCAGTTCTTCCGCATCAATGGCGGCACCACCCAGCTACGCGGCGTCACGCCCGACATCAAGCTGCCGGTGACCTCCGACATCGAGAACTTCGGCGAATCCTCGTTCGACAACGCCTTGCCGTGGGTGTCGATCAAGCCGGCCACCTACATCCCGGCCGGGGACCTGAAGGAACTGGTGGCGCCGCTGCAGAAGCGTCACGAGGCGCGCATCGCAAAGGACAAGGAATTTCATGACCTGCGCGAAGACATCGCCGAGGTGATGAAGCTGCGTAAGGAAAACGCGATCTCGCTGAACGAAACGGTGCGCCGCAAGGAACGCGACTCCCAGGATGCGCGTGCCAAGCTGCGTGAAGCGCGCCTGGCGGCCGGCAAGGGCGGCAGCGTGGACGAGCCGGCCGCAGCGCCGGGCGGCAAGGAAGCCCGCAGCAAGGTGCCCGAGCCGACCCGTCCGGGCAAGGCGGTGATCGCGGCACGCAACACGCCGATGCGCGACGACGGTTTGCAGGGCGACGAACGCGCCTTGTCGGCCGAGATCGCCGCCGAAAAGGCAGCCAAGGATGCGAAGGACGTGCTGCTGCAGGAAGCCGCACACATCCTGGCGGACGAGGCCGGCATGCTGAAGACCGATACCCGGATGGCAACGCGCACCATGCCTTACATGGCAACGGGGAAGGCTGACCCAAGCGCTGCGTCGCTGGCCAAGTAAGGGGTCGTCTTGCATTGCGCATGAAATGGCGTGATCAGATCGAGTAATACGATTTGATAGCAGAAAGGTGGCATTGCCCGAGCGGGCAATGCCACCTTTTTCATTTGATAACAGCGTCTTCTTTTCGGGTACAATTCTTCCAGAACGATCGTGCTTTTTCGCCCGGCACGACGACAACGAGGAGACTGAATGGACCTGAACTATCTCGATGAGGACCTGGCATTTCGCGAAGAAGTGCGGACCTTCCTGGCTGAGGCACTGCCCGCCGACCTGCAGTACAAGGTGCGCCACCACCTGCGCCTGAACAAGGACGACAGCGTCCGCTGGCACAAGATTCTTGCCGAAAAAGGCTGGGTCGCACCCGGCTGGCCGGTCGAGTTCGGCGGACCGGGGTGGACCCCGGTCCAGCGCCACATTTTTGACGAAGAATGCGCGCGTGCGGGCACTCCCCAGATCATGCCCTTCGGCGTCAACATGGTCGCCCCGGTCATCATGGCCTTCGGCAGTCCCGAGCAAAAAGCCCATTACCTGCCGCGCATCCTGTCCTGCGAGGACTGGTGGTGCCAGGGTTATTCCGAGCCGGGCGCCGGCTCCGACCTGGCCTCGCTCAAGACCACGGCTGTTCGCGACGGCGACCACTACATCGTCAACGGCCAGAAGACCTGGACCACGCTGGCCCAGCACGCCGACATGATCTTCTGCCTGGTGCGCACCGATACCGGCGTGCGCAAACAGGAAGGCATCTCCTTCCTGTTAATTGACATGCACACGCCCGGCATCACGGTGCGCCCGATCATCATGCTCGATGAAGACCATGAAGTGAACGAAGTTTTCTTCGACAACGTGCGCGTGCCTGTCGCGAACCTGGTCGGCCAGGAAAACCGCGGCTGGACCTATGCCAAGTACCTGCTCGGTCACGAGCGCACCGGCATTGCCGCAGTGGGCCGCTCGAAGCGCGAACTGGCCTTCCTGAAAACGCTCGCCGCGCGCGAGAGCAAGAACGGCAAGCCGCTGATCGAGGACCCGCTGTTTGGCGCCAAGCTGGCCAGCCTGGAAATCGAACTGATGGCGCTCGAGACGACGGTGCTGCGCGTGCTCTCGCGCGCCGACAAGGGGCCGGGACCGGAAGCGTCGGTATTGAAAGTGCGCGGCACGGATATCCAGCAGCTGCTTTCCGAATTGATGGTGGAAGCCGTGGGACCGATGGCGCTGCCCTTCGACCCGGCCTATCTGGACGGCGAGCGTGAACACAGCAGTGTCGAGGACGACGATGCCGCGCCGCTGCTGTCGCACTACTTCAACTATCGCAAGACCTCCATCTACGGCGGCTCGAACGAGATCCAACGCAACATCATCACCCAGATGATCCTGGGCCTGTAAGGAGAACTGCATGGACTTCAACTTCAATTCCGAGCAGCTCCAGTTCGCCGATGCCCTCAAGCGCTGGATCGGCCGCGACTACACCTTCGAGACGCGTCGCGCGATCATTCAATCAGGCGCCGGCACCTCAAGCGCCGCCTGGGCCACGCTGGCAGAACTCGGCATGACGGCGCTGCCGGTGCCCGAAGAATCGGGTGGCTTCAACGGCAACGCCGTCGACATGTTCGTCGTGATGCAGGAACTCGGCCGCGGCCTGGTCGTCGAGCCCTACTTTGCCACCGTGCTCGGCGCCGAATTCCTGCGCCTGGCGGGCGGGCGCGGCGCATTGCTGGAGCAGGTCGCCGGCGGCGAACTGAAACTCGCCTGCGCACTGGGCGAGCGCCAGTCGCGCCACGACATGTTCGATATCGCCACGCGCGCGGGAGCCAATGGCGACGGCTGGGTGCTGAACGGCGAAAAGAAAGTCGTGATCCATGGCGCCCAGGCCGGCATGCTGATCGTCTCGGCACGCACGAGCGGTGAACAGCGCGGCCAGGATGGCGTCTCGCTGTTCCTGCTGCCTGCCGACACGCCGGGCATCACCATCCTTGACTACCGCACCCTCGATGGCCAGCGCGCTGCCGATGTGCGCTTCGAGAATGTCCAGGCGCCGCGCGCGAGCCTGTTGGGTGCGGAAGGCGCGGGCGGCGGGATCCTCGACGCCGCGCTCGACTACGGCGCCGGCCTGCTGTGCGCGGAAGCGCTGGGCGCGATGGAAGCCATCTTCGAAGCCACGCTCGAGTACCTGAAGACGCGCCAGCAGTTCGGCGCCCCGATCGGCAAGTTCCAGGCATTGCAGCACCGCATGGCCGACATGTACATCCACCTCGAGCAGGCGCGCTCGATGGCGCTGCTGGCAGCGGTGAAGCTGGCGTCGAACGACGTCACCGAGCGCCGCCGTTCGGTGTCGGCGGCCAAGTACCGCATCAACCTGGCCGCGCGTTTCGTCGGCCAGCAAGCGGTGCAGCTGCACGGCGGCATGGGCGTGACCGACGAACTGCCGGCCGCGCACTATTTCAAGCGCCTGGCGACGATCGAACTCACGCTCGGGGACGCCGACCACCACCTGGCGCGCTTCATGGCCCAGCCAGGCTTTGGCGAGAGGGCCGCCGCATGAGCAAACAATGGTATTTCGACGACTTCGTGCCGGGCCAGGAAATCGAGCTCGGCCGGCGCACGGTCACCGAGGACGAGATCATCGCGTTTGCTACCCAGTTCGACCCGCAGCCCTTCCACATCGACAAGGAAGCGGCAGCGAAATCGATCTACGGCGGCGTGATCGCCAGCGGTTGGCACACCTGCTCGATGATGATGCGGATCGTCGTCGATGGCATGCGCTGCGAGGAAGCGAGCATGGGTTCGCCAGGCCTGGACGGCGTGCGCTGGCTGCTGCCTGTGCGGGCCGGCGACACGCTGTCCGTGCGCTATGTGACGAAGGAGGTCAAGGCGTCCACGTCCAAACCGGATCGCGGCGTGGTGTTTACGACCTGGATTGCCACGAACCAGCGCGGGGAGACGGTGTGCACGATCGATGGCATGGCGATGTTCCGCAAGCGGCCGGAGGGCGCGGCGGACTAGTTACGCAAGGCAGTAACGATTGCGCCCCTCGTCCTTGGCCTGGTACAGCAGCGCATCGGCCGCGCGAATCAGCGAAGCACTCGTCTCCGACCGCTCCGGCACCAGCGACGCGATCCCCATGCTGGTCGTTAGCAGCGGGGCGGTCGGCGACACCGCGTGCACAATTCCGAGCGCGGCCAGCTCGTCCAGCACGCGCCGCGCCACGCACGCCGCCCCGGCCACATCCGTCTCAGGCAGCAGGATCGCGAATTCCTCGCCGCCGTAACGCGCGACCAGGTCCTGGGCGCGATTCGCGGCGCGGGACATGGCGTGCGCGGCCTGGCTGAGGCCGGCGTCGCCGGCCTGGTGGCCGTAATGGTCGTTGTACATCTTGAAATGGTCGATGTCGGCCAGGATCAGCGACATCGGCAGGCCCGTCCTGACGGCGCGGCGCCATTCGGTGTCGATCCGTTCGCTGAAGGCGCGCCGGTTGGCCACGCCCGTCAGGCTGTCGGTGAGCGTCAGGGCGCGCAGCGCATCGGCCTGGCGTTTCACCGTCAACTGGGTGCGTACTCTTGCGCGTACGACGGCGGCATTCACGGGTTTGCCGATGAAGTCGGCCGCGCCGGCGTCGAGCGCGCGCGTCTCGTCCTCGGGCGACACCAGGGCGGTCACGAAAATGACCGGTGTGTCGGCGGTCTCCGGGGCGGCGCGCAAGGCCTGCATGACGGCATAGCCATCCATGCCCGGCATGACGGCGTCCAGCAGGATCAGGTCCGGGTGCTGGCTGTGTGCCAGCGCGAGCGCTTTTGCGCCGTCGAGGGCGAACAGCACTTCGTGCTCGTCCTGCAGCGCCCTGTGCAGGATCTGGATGTTTTCCATCGCGTCGTCGACGATCAGGATGCGCCCGTTCAGGGCCAGTTCGGTGAAGATCATGCGTCTCCTTGTTGTTCCAGTATGGCCTCCACCAACAGCGCCGCGTGCGCGAAGCGCAGCGTGGCCACGGCCTCGGCGAGCTCGCCTGCCTCGCTGGCGGCAAGCCGTGCGCCCAACCCGGGCGCGAGCGCCGCGTGGGCCGCGATCGCCCTCATATTGTTATTTTGAAGCAGTTCCAGCAGCTGTGCCAACGCGTGTGTGCCGACATCCGCAGCGGGGCTCGCCTGCAGGCCAGGCGCCAGGCCGCGCGCTGCCGCCTGCAGCGATGCCAGCTCCGCTCGCAAGGGCGTCAGCCGGCTTTTGGCCTGTGGGTCGTCGCCCGCGTGGAGTGCCGCTTCCAGTTCCAGGGCGTGCGCCGCCAGCCTTGTGGCCCCGAGGTTGGCCGACACGCCACGCAGGCGGTGCGCCGTTGCCAGCGCGCCCGCACGGTCGGCCCCCTGCAACTGCGCGTGCAGCTCGTCCAGGGTCTGCCCCGCGCCGCCGACGAAACGGGTGAAGAGCGCATTGAACGCGGCGATGCTGCCCTTGAAACGCGGCAGAGCCGCTTTCAGATCGACGCCGGGCATGTTCGGAAGTAGCGCGTCGGTAGCGGCAGTGCCGACCCCGGTGGAAAGCCCGGCGCTACGCCCGGTCAGGCGCGCCAGCGTCGCCACCAGCGCGTCGACATCGATCGGTTTCGGCAGATGGTCGTCCATGCCGGCGTCGAATGCGCGCCGGCAGTCATCCTCGGCCGTGTTGGCGCTCATCGCGATGATCGGCAGGCGATGCAGCCCCATGGCGCGGATTGCTTCGGCCGCATCGTAACCGTTCATGACCGGCATCTGCAGGTCCATCAGGACCGCGTCGAACCCCGCACCAGAGGCGGCCAGCAGGTCGAGCGCGATGCGGCCATTCGCGGCGAGCGTGACCTGCGCGCCGGCATGCCCCAGCACATAGCCCGCCACTTCCTGGTTGACCGCATTGTCCTCGACCACCAGCACGCGCAGGCCCGCCAGGCTTGCCGCCAGCGCGCCGTGCCCTGTCGCATGCGCCGGGGCCGCGCCGCGCAGTTCACCCAAGGCCGCTTCCAGCGATGTGCCCGTAAACGGTTTACCCAGCAGCGCCAGGCGCGCGGCGCCCGGCAAGGCCGGCGCAGGACCGTATGGATCGGCCATCAAGAGCACGGTCGGCGGCAGGGTGACATCGAGCGTGGCAAACCCGGGCAGGGCGGCGTCAAGGAAGACGAAGTCGAAGCGTTCGCCGTGCAGGAGCGCCAGGGCGTCGTGCGCGCCCCCTGCGCACACGGCCTCCCAGCCGCGTGCGCGCAGCTGCACCGCCAGTGCCGCGCCCGTGCTTCGATTGTCGTCGGCCACGAGGACGCGCAGCGCGCAGTCGAGCGTCCCGGGGGTAATGGGGCCGGGTGCCTCGGGCGCGCCGAAATCGGCTTCGAAATCGAAGCGCGCGCCCCGGCCCGGCCGGCTTTTCACGGTCAGGTCGCCTCCCATCAGCGTCACCAGGCGGCGCGCAATCGACAGGCCAAGGCCGACGCCGCCAAGCTGGCGGTCGCTCGCGCTCGCGCTCGCGCCCATGGCCTGCGCAAACGGTTCGAACAGGCGCGCCTGCTCGGACGGGGCGATGCCGATGCCGGTATCGCGCACGGAAAAGCGCAGGCGCACCCGTCCCGGGCTGAACGCGGCGACCTCGATCGATACCACGATTTCGCCGCTTTCCGTGAACCTGACGGCATTCCCGACGAGGTTCAGCAGCACCTGCTCGAGGCGGGCCGGGTCGCCGCGCAGCAGGCGCGGAACATCGGGCGCCACCGCGAACACGGTCTCGAGGCCTTTGGCCCGGGCGGCCGGGACGTTCAGCACGGCGATGCTGTCCAGGGTGGCGTCCAGCTGCAGCGGGACGTGTTCCAGCACCAGCTGTCCGGCGTCGGTCGCGGCGTAGTCGAGCAGATCGCTGACGATGCCGAGCAGCGAGGCCGAGGCGCTGCGGATATGGGCGACGTGGGCGCGCTCGCGTGGGGGCAGGGGCGCTTCCTCGAGCAGGCGCGCCAGGCCCACGATCGCGTTCATCGGGGTCCGGATTTCGTGGCTCATGTTGCCGAGGAATTCGCTCTTGGCGCGGCTGGCCCCCTCGGCCTCGCGCAGCGCCTGCACCAGGCGGCCTTCGGTGCGCTTGAGTTCGGAAATATCGGCGTGCAGCGCGTAGAAGCCACGCACCCGTCCCGTCTTGTCGACGTCGGGCAGGTAGCTGCCCCAGACGTGGACCGGTTCGCCCTTCGCATTCTGCAGGGCGGCCTCGAAATTCTGCGGCTGGCCGCCGAGCACGCCCTGCACATACGGCCGCAAGGGCGCCATTTTGGCGCCGGGAATGAGCTCATCCGCGCGCCGCCCGAGCGCGGCGGCATCGTCGCCGGCACCCAGCCAGGCCAGGGCCGGCCGGTTGGCGAAGCGCAGGCGGTAGTCGGCGTCCCAGTAGGTGACCAGGGCCGGCAGGTTGTCGGTCACGGTGCGGATGAAGCGCTCGCGCTGGCGCAGCTGGGCGCCGCTGGCGCGCAGCGCGGCATCGGCCGCGACACGGGCGCTGATGTCGCGGATGGTCACCTGCATCATGCCGGGGCCGCCGATGTCGACGCTGCTCAGCCTGACGTCGGCGTGGAAGTTCGTGCCATCGCGGCGCCGGGGCACCCATTCGAACCCGATGCCGCCTTCGTCGAGCGCGCGGCGCATCAGCTCGGTCGCCATCTCGTCCGAACGGCGCCCGTTCGGCTGAAATTCGGGCGACGCGCCCGCCGGGGAGAGCATCAGCACCTCTTCGACGCTGGCGCAGCCGAACAAGGCGGCCGCCGCCGGGTTGGCGCTGACGAAATTGGCGTTGTAGGCAAGCAGCGCCTGGGCGTCGCCGGAACCTTCGAACAGGACCCGGAACAATTCCTCGTTGTCGCGGTTCTGCTGCTCGAGCATCTTGCGCTCGGTGATGTCGATCACGACCGCATTGATGCCCACCAGTTCGCCTGCGGGACCGAACACCGGGTAGTAGCTCGACAGCCAGTAACGTGTCACGCCCGGCTGGGCCGGCACTTCGCCGGCCACCTCGAGGTCGCGTAGCGCGCGGCCGCTGTCGAGCACGCGGCGATATGGCTGCTCGAACGCCACGCCCGCCTCGCCCAGCAGTTCCGGCAGCGTGCGCCCGAGGTGGCTCAGCGCCGGCGCGTTGTTGATGGCGGCCAGGTAGTCGTTGATCATGACGAAGCGCAGGTCGTGGTCGACGAAGCACAGGCCGACGGGCGCGGTGGCGTAGACCGTTTCGACGCGCGCGTGCAGGCGTTCCAGTTCGGCGGTGCGGTCGGCCACGCGCGATTCGAGTCCGCTGCGGTAACGCAGCAATTCGCCTTCGACTTCCTGCAGCGCCCCGGCCACGACCGCCGTCTCGCGGATCGTCGCAGGCGCGAACACGAGCGGCCGGCCCCGCCCCAGCGCGGCCGCCGGTTTCACCAGGCCCTGCACCGAACGGGCAATGGTGCCGCCGATAGTCCGGGCCAGCAGCAGGCCGAGACCCAGCAGGCCGCTCGCGGCGGCCAGGGTGGCCGGCACCGTATCGCCGAGCAGTTCGTGCGCGGCGTCGTCCGGATAGGTCACGGCGACAATCCAGCCGTGCTCGCCGGAGCGCAGCCAGGCCGCGTGCCGCAGCAGGCCGTCGCCATCGTCCGGCAGTTCGACCGTGCCTTCGAGCCTGGCGGCCGCGTTCGAGGCCAGCACGCCATTCATCGGCGCGCCGGCGTAGAGCGCGCCGCCGACGCTGCGCGCAACGCTCAAGCCGCGCCCGTCGATCACTTCGGCGACCCAGCCGGGAGGCAAGTGTTGGGCGCCGAGCAGGTCGGCAATGCGCTTTGGGCGCACCTGGCTCGAGAGCACATAGGCCACTTTGCCGTCGCGCCAGACCGGCACGTCGCTCGAGAACACGAACGGCAGGCCGGGCGAGGGCCGGTACAGGCTGGACACCCGGGCATCGCCGCGGCGCAGGACCGCTTCGATCGACGCCTGGTTGGGCGTCGATGGCAGGGCGGCACCAAACGCGTTGCGGGTGTCGAGCAGGGGCCGTCCATCCGCGCCGCTCAGGGCGAAGTACGAGACGGGGAATTCGGGACGCAGCAGGGCGCGTGCCTGGGCGTGGAACTGGCCGAGCGTGCCGGGCGCCAGCGTTGGCCAGGCGGCGACGACGCGCGCGGCCGTTTCCGCGCTCTCCAGGTCGCGCTCGAGCGCGGCAGCCACGGCACGGGTGAGGGTGGCCGCGTCGCGCGCCACGTGGTCCGCCTCACGCTCCCAGGCGTCGTGCAGGAACGCGATACAGCCGAGTACGATCGGCAGGACACTGGCGAGGACGAGCGTGAGCAACTTCGAACGAATCGAAGGCAGGGAAGTGCGGCGAAACAGTGGCAAAAGCAATCCAGGACGATACGGCGCGGATGCGCCTCCAGCGAGCATGGTAGAGGAGTGGCCAGGCCGGCGAAAGCGCAGCCGGCCTGGCACCCTTCTACGTGTAGACGTTCAGCAACAGGTCACAGGTATTTGGCAAGCTCGACCTTGGCGATCGCGTTCCGGTGCACCTCGTCCGGGCCATCGGCCAAGCGCAGGGTGCGGTTGCCCGCCCACTGGTAAGCCAGCGGGAAGTCGTCCGACACGCCGGCAGCGCCGTGGGCCTGGATCGCCCAGTCGAGCACCTGCTGGGCCACGTTCGGCGCCAGCACCTTGATCATCGCGATCTCGGCCGCCGCGACCTTGTTGCCGACCGTATCCATCATCCACGCCGCTTTCAGCGTCAGCAGGCGCGCCGTGTCGATGCGGATGCGCGACTCGGCAATGCGCTCGCGCCAGACGCCCTGTTCGGAAATCTTCTTGCCGAAGGCGACGCGGCTGTCAAGCCGCTTGCACATCAGCTCCAGGGCGCGCTCGGCCACACCGATGGCCCGCATGCAGTGGTGGATGCGGCCCGGCCCGAGGCGGCCCTGGGCGATCTCGAAGCCGCGGCCTTCGCCGAGGAGCAGGTTCGAGCTTGGGACCCGGACGTTCTCGAACAGGATTTCGCAGTGGCCATGCGGGGCATCGTCGTAGCCGAACACGGGCAGCGGCCGCTTGACGGTGATGCCGGGCGTATTTGCCGGGACCAGGATCATCGACTGCTGCTGGTGGCGCGCAGCAAGCGGATCGGTCTTGCCCATCACGATGTAGATCTGGCAGCGCGGGTCGCCGGCACCCGAAATCCACCACTTGTGGCCGTTAATGACGTACTCGTCGCCATCGCGCTCGATGCGGGTGGCGATATTCGTCGCGTCCGAGGAAGCCACGTCCGGTTCGGTCATGGCGAAGGCCGAACGGATCTCGCCGCGCAGCAGGGGTTCCAGCCACTGCTGCTTGTGTTCTTCGAGGCCATAGCGTTCGAAGGTTTCCATGTTGCCGGTGTCGGGCGCCGAGCAGTTGAACACTTCCGGCGCCCAGCCGACCCGGCCCATGATTTCGCACAGCGGGGCATAGTCGAGGTTCGACAAGCCTTCCGGCGCGCGCTTTGATTTCGGCAGGAACAGGTTCCACAGGCCCTGTTCGCGGGCGAGCGGTTTCAGGCGCTCGATGATTTCCGTCGGCACCCAGCGGTTGCCGGCCACGCCGTTGCGGTCGATTTCCTGCTTGTAGGCTTTTTCGTTCGGGTAGATATTCTCGTCCATGAAGGCGAGCAGGCGGGTGCGCAGTTCCTTGCAGCGGTCGGAATAGTCGAAATCCATGGGGGTTCCTTAGCGGTTTGCGAAGTGCCAGGCCATCTCGGCCATCGGGCGGGCGGCTTTGCCGTTTTCCAGCGCCTGCGCGCTCGAGGCGGTGCCGTCGACATAGCGTTTCATGATGCCTTGCATGATGCCGGCCAGCCGGAACATGTTGTAGGCCAGGTAGAAATTGAAGTCTTCCTTCCTGATGGTCTTGCCGGTGCGCTCGGAATAACGCGCGATGTAGCTGTCCAGGTCCGGAATGCCGAGCGCTTCCAGGTCGAGTCCCGCAATGCCGCGAAATTTTCCTGGCTCGATATGCCAGCTCATGCAATGGTAGGAAAAATCCGCCAGCGGATGGCCGAGCGTCGACAGTTCCCAGTCGAGCACGGCGAGGATGCGTGGTTCGGTCGGGTGGAAGATGATGTTATCCAGCCGGAAGTCGCCGTGCACGATCGATGTGTCTTCGCCGGGCGGGATATTCTTCGGCAGCCATTCGATGAGACGGTCCATCGCTTCGATCGGTTCCGTAACGGATGCCTGGTATTGCCTGGTCCAGCGTTCAATCTGGCGCCCAAAATAATTGCCGGGCTTGCCGTAGTCGGAGAGACCGATGGCGGCGTAGTCGACCGTATGGAGCTGGGAGATGACGCGGTTCAGTTCGTCGTAGATGGCGCTGCGTTCTTCCACACTCATGCCGGGCAGGGACTGCTCCCACAGCACGCGGCCTTCGACGAAGTCCATCAGGAAGAATGCGCGACCGATGATCGCTTCGTCGGTGCACAGCGCAATCTGGCGCGGCACCGGAAAACCGGCGCCGTGCAGCGCGTTCATGACGCGAAATTCGCGGTCGATGGCGTGGGCCGAGGGCAGCAGTTTCGCGGCCGGGCCGGGTTTGGTGCGCAGGACGTATTGCTTGTCGCCGGCACGCAGTTTGAAGGTCGGATTCGATTGCCCGCCCTTGAATTGTTCGACGTCGAGCGGGCCGGCCGGGAAGTCCGGCACATTCGCCCGCAACCAGGTCGCAAGCGCATCGACATCGAATTTCTGGCGCTCGGACACGGGCTTGGTCCCCATCATCTCTTCATACACTGGCGTCTCCTCCTCGTGTTGTTGTCAAAAGATTGTAGCTGATGAAGCGAACGACCGTACTATTCATTTTGCCAAAAATCAGGGTGCGCGGCGGTACTGTGAATACAGCTGTTCCATGGTCGTGCTGCGCGCATCTGGTTGGAGCGGTGCAGGCGGCACGTGGTTCACGAAGCGCACCACCCAGTCGCGTGGATCGTCGCCGACGTCGAGGGCATTGATGCAGCCGGCTTCCTGCGCCAGACCACCTAAAAACAGGCGTTGGCCGGTGAGCGCCAGCGACAGGATCGCGCAATTCACGCCGCCGTGCAGGACCAGCAGGATCGTGTCCCAGGTCGGGTCGGCGCGCAGCCGGTCCAGCGCCGGGTGGACCCGGTCCATCATCTCGCCGACCGACTCGCCGCCGAGGAAGCGCTGTTCTGGTGCGACCAGGCCTTCGAAGACGCCGGTGAAGGCGCGCTTCAGGTCCGCTTCCGGAATCGCGGACAGGCGCCCGCCCCGGATTTCGTGCAGCTCGGGCCAGGTGTCGAGGTCGATCTGCTGGCCAGTGACGGCCAGCACGCGGGCGGCCGTCTCCACCGTGCGGGGCAGGCCGGAGACGATCACGCGGTCAAACGTGATGCCGGCGGCGGCAAACGTGCTGCCTGCGGCATCGGCTTGCCCGCGGCCGGCTTCGTTCAGGGGGACTTGTTCCGGCAGGACGGGGCGGCCGGCGGCGTCGAAGTAGGTGACGCTGCCGTGGCGCATCAGGAAGATGCGGCGGCGCTCTGTAGCTTGATCGTGCATGTGGCTCCTCGAACGGTCGACAATCTTGTTGATATTACACGTAACGAACGGCCGGGCGCGGTGTTTCAACCACAAAATAAATTCCAACGGTAAATATTGCCCGGTTCTGCCTTAAAATGATTTCCCATTTTGACGGCATTACAAGGGGTGGTATGGCAAGGCCAGAAAAAGTCAGGCTCGGTGAAATCCTGGTGCAGCAAAAGCTGTTGTCCGAGGAGCAGCTGAACCAGGCGCTCTCCGACCAGAAACGCACCGGACGCAAGCTCGGGCGCGTGTTCGTCGAGAACGGATTCGTGACCGAAGAGCAGATCTCGGGCGCGCTGGCGCGCCAGCTCAACATCCCGTACATCAACCTGAAGTTCTACAACATCAGCGACACCCTGGTGCGCCTGCTGCCGGAAACGGCCGCGCGCCGCTTTCGGGCGCTGGTGCTGGAAGAGCGGTCTGATGCGATGCTGGTCGGCGTGTCGGACCCGACCGACCTGTTCGCCTACGACGAGATCGCGCGCCTGCTGAAGAAGAACATCGAGCTGGCCGTGGTCAACGAGACCGAGGTGCTGCACACGATCGACCGCATCTACCGCCGCACCGGCGACATCACCGATTTCGCGCGCGAAGTCGAGGCCGACATCGGCGACGCCTTTGTCGACTTCGGCGCAATGACCGCCAATCCGGGCCTGGAAGAAGCGCCGGTCGTCAAGCTGCTGCAATCGGTGTTCGACGACGCGACCCAGGTGCGGGCCTCGGACATCCATATCGAGCCGCAGGAAGGGCGCCTCCAGATCCGCTTCCGGATCGACGGCGTGCTGCACCTGCAGACCGAGGCCGACATCAAGATCGCCACGCCGCTGGCCTTGCGCCTGAAACTCATGGCGGACCTGGATATCTCGGAAAAGCGCCTGCCGCAGGATGGCCGCTTTGCGATGAAGGTGAAGAACCAGCGCATCGACGTGCGTATCTCGACCATGCCGACCCAGTTCGGCGAATCGGTCGTCATGCGACTCTTGAACCAGGCGGGCAACACGCTGCGTCTGGAATCGATCGGCATGCCGCGCAAAATGCTGGAGCGCTTCCGGGCGATCGTCCAGCGTCCGAACGGCCTGGTGCTGGTGACCGGTCCCACGGGTAGCGGCAAGACCACCACGCTCTACAGCGCGCTGGCCGAGCTCAACTCGGTCGAGAAGAAACTGATCACGGTCGAGGACCCGGTCGAGTACCGCCTGCAGGGCATCAACCAGGTGCAGGTGAACGACAAGATCGAGCTGTCCTTCGCACGCGTGTTGCGCTCGGCGCTGCGCCAGGACCCGGACATCGTGCTGGTCGGCGAGATGCGCGACCAGGAAACGGCGCAGATCGGCCTGCGCGCCGCGATGACGGGCCACCTGGTGCTCTCGACCCTGCACACGAACGATGCGGCCAGTACTCCCTTGCGCCTGATGGACATGGGCGTGCCGCGCTACATGGTCGGCGGCTCGCTGCAGGCCGTGCTGGCCCAGCGCCTGGTGCGCGTGATCTGCGAAAGCTGCACCACCGCGTATGTCCCGACTCCGCCGGAACAGACCTGGCTGCGCGCCGAACTCGGCAATTTCGTCGAACAGGCGCAGTTCTTCCACGGCAAAGGCTGCTCGCACTGCAACGGCACCGGCTACCGCGGCCGCACCGGCGTCTACGAGCTGCTGGAGATGACGCGCGCCGTCACCGACGCCGCGAACCACCCGGACCCGGCCCACTTCCTGAAGGTCGCGCATGCCGAGATGAATGGCGACACGCTGCGCCGCCACGGCGTGCAGCTGGCTGTGCAGGGACGCACAACGATTGGGGAAGCCATGCGCATCAGTAACCAGGTCGACGACTGATGCCTTTCTTCGCCTACAAGGGCCGCAACGCGCGCGGCGAACTGATGGAGGGCGTGCTGGAAGGGCTCGATTCCGGCGCCGTCGCCGACCAGCTGTTCGGCACCGGCGTGACGCCGGTCGAGATCGTCGTCACGCGACGCGGCGCCACCAGCGGCGGGGGCAACCTGCAGGAAATCTGGCGGCGCCTGCGCGAGAAAAGCGTCACCTCGATGGATGTGCAACTATTTAGCCGCCAGATGCATACGCTGCTGAAATCGGGCGTGCCCATCATGCGCGGCCTGGCCGGCCTGCAGGAGTCGGCCACCAGCCCGGCGTTCGGGCGCGTGATCAAGGATTTGCGCGAGTCGCTCGACTCCGGGCGCGAACTGTCCGCGGCGATGCGCCGCCACCCGGCAATCTTCTCGACCTTCTACCTGTCGATGGTGCGCGTGGGCGAGATGACGGGCCGCCTGGAAGAAGTCTTCCTGCGCCTGTTCGACCACCTCGAATTCGACCGAGACATGCGCGACCGCGTGAAAACCGCGCTGCGCTATCCGAGCTTCGTGATCATCGCGATGGTGATTGCCATGGCGATCGTCAACATGTTCGTCATTCCCGCGTTCGCCAAGGTGTTCGAGGGCTTCCACGCGACGCTGCCCCTGATGACGCGCATCCTGTTGGCGACCTCCAACTTCACGGTCGACTACTGGCCGCTGCTGCTTGGCCTGACGGTGGGCGCCTTCGTCGCCTTCCGGTCCTGGGTCGGCACGCCCGCCGGACGCTACAGCTGGGACAGGCGCAAACTCGGTTTTCCGATCGCCGGCAAGATCCTGCTCAAAGGCATGATGGCGCGTTTCGCGCGCAGCTTCGCGTTGTCGATGAGGAGCGGCGTGCCGGTGGTGCAAGCCTTGACCGTGGTATCGCAGACGGCCGACAACGCCTACCTGGCCGCGCGCATCGAGCAGATGCGCGACGGCGTCGAGCGCGGAGAAAGTATCTTGCGTACCTCGACCGCGGCGAACGTGTTCACGCCCATCGTGCTGCAGATGATTGCCGTCGGCGAGGAAACCGGTTCGCTCGACGATCTCATGGACGAGATCGCCCTGATGTACGAACGGGAAGTCGACTATGAACTGAAAACGCTGTCGAGCCAAATAGAACCGATCCTGATCGTCTTCCTCGGCGTGATGGTCCTCATCATGGCGCTCGGTATCTTCCTGCCGATCTGGGACCTCGGCAAAGCGGCGATGCACCGCGGATGAGGCCATTTTCCAGATCGCGCCAAGGCGGGGCGAGCCTGCTGGAATTGGTCGTGGCCGCGATCTTCACCGCCGTGATGGCCGGCGTTCTGTTGAAAAGCATTATTAGTTACCAGGGAGAAAGCGAGCGAGTTGCGGTAAAACAACTGATCGGTTCGCTACGCACCTCCCTTGCCCTGCGGTCCAGCAAGGTCATTTCGACAACGGGTGAAGCCGGTTTGATAGCACTTGCACATCAGAATCCGATGGCATTGTTGCAAGAACCGCCCGGAAACTACCTCGGTGAATACTATTCTCCTAACAAAAGTACGCTTCCGGGCGGGAATTGGTACTTCGACCGAAGTACACACACGCTGGTATATTTATCTGCCGCAGAGAAATCTTTTTCTTCTGGGACACAAAAAGACCTGACCTTCAAGGTAAAATTGCTTCACGTTCCAGGTCCGGTCAACCCAGGTGGACAAAGAAACGGCAGCACAGGCCTGGTCCTCGATCAACTCAACGATCAGGCGGTCGCCATCAACAATTCTGCGGGATTCGGCCCGCGTCCTACTCTCTCGGAGAAATAGTAATGAACAAGAGCATCAAAGCGTCGCAAGGTGGTTTTACCCTGATCGAATTGATCGTCGTGATCGTCATCCTGGGCATCCTGGCTGCGACCGCGCTGCCGAAATTCGCCAACCTGAGCGGCGAAGCCCGCCTGGCGAGCCTGAACGCGGCCAAGGGCGCGCTCGGCGCGACGTCGGCAATGACGCATGGCAAGTGGCTGGTCACGCCTGGTAACAGCAAAGTCAAAGTCGAAGGCACGGAACTGACGATGGACACCACGTACGGCTACCCAGTCGTGACCGACGCTGCTTCGGCGAAACTGCTTGCCGAGGCGGCCGGCCTGTCGACCACGGACTATACGGTGTATGTTGCCGGCAATGGCACGACCGAGCCAGCCGTCACCGCAGGCAGCGGCAAATTCGCTGTCGTGCCAAACAGCATTGCCACGACCAAGACCGCTGCGAAATGTTTCGTACTGTACTCGGCTCCGACCGCCACCAACCCGGTACCGGTCATCACCGTCGGCGCTTCGACCAACGCGCTCGCCATCGACGCCTGCGAGTAAGCGCGTAACAAGCCCGTGGCTGGCCTGCATCCCCGACCCTTGCGTCCTGCATCCAGCCGCGGCACCCGCCACCATGGCTTCACCATGGTGGAACTGATCGTCGTCATGGTCCTCATCGGCATCATCGGCACGGTCGCCGTGGGCAGGTTCATCGACCGCGGCAGTTTCGACACGGTCGCCTGGACCGAGCAGGTCAGGTCGACGCTGCGCTACGCGCAGAAAGTGGCGATCGCCCAGAACACCCCCGTGTACGTCCACATCACCCCGGACCGCCTTGCCGTCTGCCTCGACAGCGACGCCGCCTGCGCGCGCCCTGACGCGCGCTTGAGGGCGCCCGGCGGCGCCAACAGTGGATCGAAGCAAACGCAAACCGCCTGCGGTTCTGGCAGCTGGATGTGCGAAGCCCGTCCGCAAGGCGTCAGCATGGGCTTGCCCGGCAAGCCGCTGGCGCCCATCGGCGGCGTCGTCTTCAACGGCCTGGGTCGGGCCACCATGCAGGGCGACTTCGGCGGCAAACTCGACATCAAGGGCGACGGCATCACGACCGTCGTCAGCATCGATCCGGAGTCCGGCTATGTCGAATAGGTCGCTGCACACGCGCCAGCGGGGCATCACCCTGGTCGAACTGATCATGTTCATCGTGATCATGTCGGTCGGGCTGGCCGGCATCCTGCAGGTGATGCGCTTTACCACGGCGAACTCCGCCGACCCGCTGCGCCGCAAGCAGGCCCTGATGATCGCCGAGGCCCTGCTCGAAGAAGTGCGCCAGGCCGGGTTCACCTATTGCGACCCGCGCTCAAGCAATGCGGGCGAGGCCACCAGCACAACGGCCTGTGCGATTCCGGAAGCCTGGGGCAGCGACGGCGTGGTAGGCGCGCTGCGTCCTTACGATAATGTCAACGACTACGTCGGCGCCGCAGGCAGCCCAACGGCCGCCTTCGGCGCTACGGGCGCGCTGCTCGACGCACTCGGCCGTCCGATGAACCTGGCCGGCTACAGCGCGACGGTCGCCATTACACCTGACAAGCTGGGCAACATCGCCGTCAGCGGCACGGGCGCCAACACCGACGCGCTGCGCATCCGCATCGTCGTCAGCTATGCCGGAGAAGATAAGCCGGTCACCCTGGACGGCTACCGCGCGCGCTATGCGCCGGAGCAGGGCGCCGAATGATCCAGCACACTCCACGCCGCGGCCAGCGCGGCTTCACCCTGGTCGAGGCGATCATTGCGATCGTCATCATCGGCATCCTTGGGGCGATTGTCGCGGTGTTCATCCGCGCGCCGATCCAGGGCTATGTCGACAGCGTCGCACGCGCCGAGGCCGGCGACGAAGCCGACCTCGCCCTGCGCCGCATGGCGCGCGAAATTCGCCTCGCGCTGCCCAACAGCGTGCGCGTCAGCCCAACTGGCGACGCCATTGAATTTTTGCTCACCAAGACCGGCGGACGCTACCTGGCTGCCGAGGATGGCGCGGTGGGCGGCAAGCCGCTCGACTTCGTCGATGCCACCAGGCTCACGTTCACCGTGGTGGGCGGCCTGCAGGCCGCTGTAGCGAAAGGCGAGTACCTCGTCGTCTATAACCTGGGTTCCGGCATGGGGCCGGCCGACGCCTACGGTTTCAACGGAACGGACCGCAACATCGCCAGGATCGACCTCGCGGCCGCCCGCGACGCCACCGAAATCACGCTGTCCGACAATCCATTCGCCCGCAATGATGCCATGCCTTCGCCAGGGCGACGCTTCCAGGTTGTCAGCAGCCCCGTCACCTTCCAGTGCGAAAGCAAGGGCGGCAAGCTGGTACTGACCCGTTACTCAGGCTACAACATCCGCACCGGCATGAACGAGGCCATGGCCGGGACCATCGGTTCGGCCTTGCTGGCGCGCCGCGTCGCCTCCTGTGCCAACCTGTTCAATTACGCCGAGAGCGACGCTGAGCTGCGCCGCACTGCACTGGTCCTCTTGACGCTGGTGCTGCACACGCGCGGCGCCGGCGACGCGGGTGAGGGCACGGTGCGTCTTATCCACCAGGTTCACGTCGACAACACGCCATGAAGCCGTCTTCCCACGCCATCGTTACCAGACGCCGCAAAAGCCGCGGCGTCGGCCTCGTCACCGCGATCTTCCTGCTGGTGGTGCTGGCCGGCCTCGGGGTCGCGCTGGTGAGCATCTTCACCAGCCAGCGCCAGGCCATCCTGCTCGACGAGCAGGGCGTGCGCGCCCACCAGGCCGCGCGCGCCGGGATCGAGTGGGGGCTGTTCCAGCGCCTCAGTTCCAGAGGAGGCGCATGCCTCTCCGGCAGCACGACCGCCGTCGCGCTTGGGGGCGACGTGCTCGACAAATTCACCCTGAGCGTCACCTGCAAGATGCTCGAGGGCCCCGAGGTGCGCGCCGATGAGGCGAAGCTCTACCGCTGGGTCATCAGCGCAACCGCCTGCGCGCCGGCAGTCGATGGCGTGTGCCCACTGAACTCGAACAACCCCGATTACGTGCGGCGCGTGATGGAGGTGCAACTATGAGGCGCCTGCATGGCTTGCTCGTGCGCCTGCTGGCGCTCTTGATCCTGCTGGCGGGGGCTGCACCCGCGCGCGCCGATACGCCGATCGCCTTGTGGAAAACCTTCGACGGCAGGGTCAATTTCACCGGTATCCAGGCCACGGTGCGCACCGCGTCGAACGGCAGCGGCAGCCCGTGCACGGTCGTCGCGCCAAGCACCATCCGCAGCGCGACCCTGACCCTGCCGGCCACGGCCGTTGTCGTATCGGCCCAGTTGTACTGGGCCGGTTCCGGCATTCCCGACAGCACCGTGACCTTCCAGGGCAACGAAATCACGGCCAGCCGCAGGTTCACATCGAGCAGCATCGGCGGCGGCTTCGATTACTTCGGCGGCGCGGCCGATGTGACCAACCTCGTCACGGCGAGCGGCACCTACAATTTTTCCGGCCTCACCGTCGCCAATGGCGCGCCCTGGTGCGGCTCGCAGGGCGTGCTCGGCGGCTTCTCGCTGCTGGTGGTCTACAGGCTGTCGTCGGAGCCGCTGCGCGTGCTGAATATCTACGAAGGCTTCCAGCACCTGCGCAATACCGGTGTGGTCGTCAACGCGAGCAATTTCCGCTGGAACCGCACCATGGCGCCGACCGAGGAAAAGGCACGCATCGGCCATATCACCTGGGAGGGCGACCCGACCCTGGGGCAGGACGGCGAGAACCTGAGCTTCGAAGGAAACACGCTCAGTGATCCCAACAACGCCGCCGGTAACCAGTTCAACTCGTTCAGCAACGTTAACAACGACCGCGCTTCGCACGGCATCGACTTCGATGTGTATGACACGACCGTCACCATTTCTTCCGCCAACGATGCGGTCGTGACCGCCGGCTACAACACCGGGCAGGACATGGTGCTCCTGAATGCCGAGATCCTCTTGGTGCCGACGATGCAGATCTCGGATCTGGCGATCAAGATCACGCGTACCGGCGCGCTCAAGATCAATACCGATGTCGAGTACACCGTCACCGTGACCAACAACGGACCGGTGACCGAATCCGGGACGATCACGGTGACGAATACGCTGCCCCCCGGCATGTACTATACGGCGGGCATTGTCACAGGCTGGTCGTGCACCGCCACCGCCACTGCCGGCACCTGTACCTACACGCGGGGGCTTGCCCCGGGCGCCACCGCGCCGGTGCTGACGGTCAAGGCGCGCGTGGGCTCGCTGGGCGAGAAAACCAACACCGTTGTCGTGAAGGGCACCACGAGCGACGACGTGCAGGCCAACAACACGGCGTCCGATACCGGCACGGCCACCAATGCCGACGGCACGACCGGGACGCTCCCACCGCCGCCGCCGCCCTCGTATATTTTTACTGACAGCAAATGCGTGGCGGACATCGCCATCGGCGCCGCCGGTCAGACTTGCAAACGGTACACGGCCTCGATGGTGGGCGGCACGAGAACGAAGATCTGGCTGACGGCGACCACGTCCAAGGGCGTGCCGAGCGAAGCCAGTAAAAAGGACGACACAACAGCATCGTTCCAGTTCATGCTCGAGTGCGAAAATCCCTCCTCCGGTACGGTTAGTGCAACGTTTGAGGGCGTCTCCATTCCAGTGTGCGCGCCCCCGGGGCAGCTGGCCACATGGTCGAATCCTGTGAATGTCAAGTTCCTGGCCAAAACCGTTTCGGTTGAACAAACGCTCATCTACAACGATATCGGCAAGATCAGGCTCAACCTGAAAGAGAGCACCGGGATGGACCGGACCGACGGGTTCGTGAGCGCGCCACTGCGCATCGACTTCAAGCGCATTCACAATGGACCGCACGACAATCCGGGCAACATCACGAGCGGCGGCGCCGGCTTCGCACGGGCCGGAGAGGCCTTGTCGGTTGAGGTCGGTGCGGTGCTGGCGGGCAGCGCCGGTTTCGCGCCGAATTTCGGCAACGAACGCCTGACCGCGCTCATCGTGCTCGACAAATCGGTTGCCGTGGCCGGTCTTGCGAGCCAGGGCGCCGTCGTGGAAGAGCAAGCCGAGCTGCGCAAGTGGGACAAAGGTATCCTCGCGACCAAGGCGTCGTGGAGCGAGGTCGGTGCCGTCAATTTCACAGTCAGTGCGCACGACCCTGAGTTGGGCACCGGCGGGGCGGACCGTTACCTGGGCGTGCAGGTCGGCAAGGGCACGGCGGCGGTGGGGCGCTTCTATCCGGCTTACTTCACGACCGATGTCATCGGGCCCTTCAATTGCCCGAAGAACTTGCCGACAACCATTGCCTGCCCGCGGGCCATCGACGGCCTCATCAACGGCGCGGTCTATTCGCAACAGCCGTTCAGCGTGACGGTCGAAGCGTATAACCTGCTTAACGCTCGCCTGCAGAATTTTCCCGGCACCTGGTTCAAGCCTATTACCCTGTCGGCTGTCGTCGCCGGCGGGGACCCGCTGGCGATCAACCTGACGCCGCCAAGCGGGAAGACGCAGACCACGGCCACCACTGCGGCCGAATTCCCGCTCATGACCTCGTACAAGCTGGCGGCCAGCTACAACGATGACGCACCCCGGGTTCCCGTGACCGATCCAAGCACGATTGCCGTGCGCGCGGAGGCCAGCGAAACGACCCTTGCCGGTAACGTGAGGATTACCTCGAAGCGCAGCGGCGAGGTGTCGGACGAGGGCGACATCCTGGTGTTGAACGGGCGCGTGAAGCTGCCGAACGCACTTGGCAGCGACCTGCTGCGCACGCCGCTCAAGCTGCGCACGGAATACTGGGCCGGGCCTGCCGCCGGCTGGATGTTCAATGCGAGGTACGACGAAAACCGCGTTGTGGCCGACGCGAACCTGATCTTCAAGGAGTGCAAATTCGATTTTGCCGTGAATGGCGCATGTAACACGAACTTGCTCGGCCTGGCACCGATCGTTGCGCCGAAGACGTCCCTCGTCCAGATGCGGGACGGCACGCTGTGGTTGAAAGCACCCGGCAAGAACGGCGGAGCGTCACGACGCGGTGGATTCGGCGTGCGCTACAACGACGTGACTGCTCCTTGGCTGCCGGGCGCCACCGGCCGGGTTGGTTTCGGCAGCGCGCGCAGCCCGGTGATCTACGTACGGGAGATGTATTTCTGAGCGCCGAGCAGAGTGTGGTGCGATGCGCAGCAACAGTGTTGCCCCACGACGATTTATTTCGGAGTTAGACCCGTTCTTGAATATAATCAAGCTCCTACAGTCAAAACATCAGACACCGCTTCACCTCGACAACGGTCCGCATGCGTTTTTTTAGAAAAGCAAAGAAAAGAGAAGGGTGGCTCGCCATTGCGCTGCAGGGCGATGGCTTATGCGCCGTCAGCATGCAGACCGCGCCCGATATCCGTCCCCAGGTGCGCCAGGCTGTGTTCTATCCCGGCAAGAACCACGCCGAGTTGCTCGAGAAAGCCGGACGCGAGCTGCATGCCCACGCCTACCGCTCGATCACGGTGCTCAACGGCGGCGAATACCAGATCCTCTCGGTCGACGCGCCGAACGTTCCCGCCGACGAATTGAAGACCGCGGTGCGCTGGCGCCTGAAGGACATGCTCGATTTCCACGTCGACGACGCCACGGTCGACGTGCTCGACCTGCCGGTCGATCCGAACGCGGCCGTGCGTGCCCAGCATTCGATGTTCGCCATCGCCGCCAGGAACAGCGTGATCGAAGCGCGGCAGACGCTGTTTACCGCCGCCAAGGTCGAGCTGGCCGTGATCGACATTCCCGAGATGGCGCAGCGCAACATCTCGGCCCTGGTCGAGCCGCCCGGGCGCGGCGTGGCGATGCTCTCGTTCGGTAGCGAAGGCGGCTTGCTGACGGTGTCCTTCCGGGGTGAGCTGTACCTGGCACGGCGCATCGACCTCGGCATCGAACAATTGCTCGACGAAGACATCGAGCGCCGCAACGCCGCGTTCGATCGCGTCACGCTCGAGCTGCAGCGTTCGCTCGACAACTTCGAGCGCCAGTACTCCTTCATCAGCGTGGCCAAATTGGTGCTCGCTCCCTCGGCCGTGATCGGCCTAGAGGAATACCTGTCGAGCAACCTCTACATGCCGGTCGACACGCTCGACCTGGCAAGCCTGTTCGACTTCGAGCGCGCGCCCGAGCTGACGGACAAACGCTTGCAGCAGCGTTTCCTGGTGCCGCTCGGCGCCGCCCTGCGCCACGAGGAGACGGTGCTGTGAGCCAGCAAATCAACCTGTACAACCCAGTCTTCCTGCAGCAAAAGAAGATTTTTTCCTCGCGTACGATGGCCGGTGCACTGCTCGTGCTGTTCCTCGGTGTCGCCGCGATCAATGTGTACGGCAACATGCGCGTGAAGGACTTGCAGCAGCAGGCCGACGCCGGCGCGGCCCAGCTGGCGCAAAAGCAGGCGCGCCTGGCGAGCGTCACCCTCGAGTTCGTCCCGCGCCAGAAAACTGCCGAGGTTGCGGCCGAATTGGCTGAAGTCGAGGGCCAGCTGGCCGCCTTGCGCGAAGTGTCGGGCGTCCTCGCGCGCGGGGAACTGGGCAATACACAAGGCTATGCGGAGTACTTCCGGGCGCTGGCGCGCCAGCATGTCGACGGCCTCTGGCTGACTGGCGTGAGCATCGCCGGCGCCGGCCTCGACATCGGCGTGCGCGGCCGCGCGCTCGACCCGCAGCGCGTGCCGGGCTACCTGAACCGCCTGACGGCCGAGCCCATCATGCGCGGCAAGGCTTTCGGCAGCCTGCAGATCGGCCAGGGCGTGCCCGTGGCCCGCATCGACGCGAGCGGCAAGGATGTCGCCACGCGCGCGCCGTATGTCGAATTCAGCCTGCAATCGACGCCGGAAGGAGCCAAACCGTGAAGGAACAGATCACCCGGCTTGCCACGCGGATCGATGCCTTGAACCTGCGTGAGCGCGTGCTGCTCTTCGCAGCGGTCGCGGCCGGCTACGTCTTCCTGATGTATTTCTTCGGCCTCGGGCCGATGTTCGCGAAACAGGAGGTGCTGCGTACCCAGATCGTCCAGCAGCAGAACAACCTCGAGGGCATCGACAACGAGATCCGCGACAAGGTGCTGGCGGCGCAGGTCGATCCGGATGCGCCGACGCGCGTGCGCACCGCCGAGGTACGGGGCCAGCTCGATGTCCTGGCCACCAGCCTGCGCGCGATGCAGAACGGCCTGGTGCCGCCGGAGCGCATGGCGCCGCTGCTGGAAAGGATCCTGCGCACGAATGGCCGCCTGCAGATGGTGGCGATGCGTACGCTTCCGGTCGAACCGGTGATGGGCACGCCAAGGTCCGCATCCACTGCGGCGCCGGCCCCGTCCGACGCGCCGCAGGCGCAAGTCCAGCCTGCCGGCGCGCGCGCGCCGCTGTTGTACCGTCATGGCGTCGAAGTGACGGTGCGCGGCAACTATCTCGACATGATCGGCACCATGGCGGCGCTTGAATCGATGCCGACCCAGCTGTTCTGGGGTCGTGCCCAGCTCGAGACCGAAACCTGGCCGACCTCGCGCCTGACCCTGACCCTGTACACACTGAGCCTGGACGCGAAATGGATGAAGCTGTGAAGCGCGCCTGTCACAGCGCATGCGCCGGGCTGCTGTTCGCCTGCGCCAACCTGGCCTGGGCCCAGGGCCTGCAGGATCCGACCCGCCCGCCCGCGTCCTTGATTGCGCCGCAGACTGGCGCCGGCGACATCGGCAGCGGCGCGAAGCTGGAGCGCGCGCCGCGGCTGCAATCGGTGCTGGTCGCGCGCCAGCCAGGGGGACGCCACGTCGCCGTGATCGATGGCGAGACCCTGCGCCTGGGCGACACCTTCAGGGGCGCGCGCGTGACGCGCATCGGACAGAACGAAGTGGAACTGCGGCGCGGCAACGCGCGCCAGGTCCTGAAACTACATGCGGCCGCGGCATCGAACGCCGGCGCCATCGAGCGAGTGAAAAACGAATGACGGACAGGACACCCATGCGACATACCTCCCTGCTGGCGCTTGCCGTGGCCGGCGCGCTGCTCGCCGGCTGCCAGAGCACGCCGCCGCACCAGACCTATGACGCCATCAAACGCGAAGTGGCCAGCGCCAGCGCCGTCAACAGCAAAGCGGCGCCGAACGAGGACGCCGTCGCCAACGCCTTGTTGCCGCCGGCGGCCAGCCTTGCGCGCGAGCTGCCGAAAGCCCGTCCGGCGCTGGAAGAGCGCTTCAACGTCGCCTTCAACAACGTGCCGGCCCAGCAGTTCTTCCGCTCGATCGTGGCCGGCACGCGCTACAACATGCTGGTCCATCCCGAGGTGAGCGGCAACATCAGCGCCAACCTGAAGGACGTGACGCTGGCCGAAACCCTGGAGGCCGTGCGCGAGATGTACGGCTACGACTATAAAATCGACGGCACCCGGATCTCGATCCGCCCGCTGACGATCCAGACCCGCATGTTCCATGTGAACTACCTGGTCGGCAGCCGGCGCGGCTCGTCGAACCTGCGCGTGACCTCGACCTCGGTGTCCAGCGTCGGCAGCAACAACAACGGCGGCAGCGGCCAGGGCCAGCAGGGCAACGCGCCGGGTCAGAACCAGAACGGAAACAACCAGAACGGGAATGCAGGCGGCTCGACGCAGGTCGACAGCACCGACGTCAACACGCTCTCGAACAGCGACTTCTGGGTCGACCTGAAGTCCTCCATCGAAGCCATCGTCGGCTCGAAGGACGGCGGGCGCAGCGTCGTCGTCAGTCCGCAGTCGGGCGTGCTGGTGATCCGGGCGATGCCGGAAGAGCTGCGCAACGTCGACATGTACCTGAAAGCCACCCAGCTCTCGGTCGACCGCCAGGTGATCCTGGAAGCGAAGATCCTGGAAGTCGAGCTGAACGACCAGTTCCAGAGCGGCATCAACTGGGCCAGCTTCTCGTCGATCGGCAGTTCGCGCAACAACCGGGTCTCCACCGGCCTCATCTCGCCGGGCGCCAGCCTGTCGCCGCTGCCCTTCAACGGCGGCCAGCCGCCCGTCATCAGCAACGGCCGTGGTTTGGCTGCCAGCACCGGCTTTTCGTTGTCGAACGCGGCCAATGCCGCCGGCGCCCTGTTCGGCTTTGCCTTCCAGACGAATAATTTCGCCACGCTGATTTCGCTGCTCGAGCAGCAGGGCACGGTCCACGTTCTGTCGAGCCCCCGGATTGCCGCCGTCAACAACCAGAAGGCGGTGCTGAAGATCGGCACCGACGAATTCTTCGTGACCGGCGTGACGACCACGACCAACACCAGTACGACCGGCAACACGGTCACGCCGAGCGTGACCCTGCAGCCCTTCTTCTCGGGCGTCGTGCTGGACGTGACGCCGCAAATCGACGAAAAGGGCAACATCCTGCTGCACGTGCACCCGTCGGTGAGCCAGGTGACGACCGTCACCAAGGGCATCGACCTCGGTTCGGCCGGCTCGCTGACGCTGCCGCTGGCTGCGTCCTCGACCTCGGAACTGGACAGTATTGTCCGCGGCCAGGACGGGCAGGTGGTGGCCGTGGGCGGCCTGATGCGCCAGGCCTCGACCGACGACACCAGCCAGTTGCCGGGCGCCGGCCGGGTGCCGGTACTGGGTGCGCTGTTCCGCAACAAGAACAAGGTCAACCAGAAGCGCGAGCTTGTGGTGTTGATCAAGCCGACGATCGTCGACAGCGCCAGCAACTGGAGCCAGGACCTGCTCGATACCACGCGCCGCATCGAGACCCTGGATCCGCGCACCCTGGAGCGCAAGTAATGTACGCAGCGCATTTCGGCTTGCGCGAACTGCCGTTCGGGATCACACCGGACACGAGCTTCTTTTTCGGCAGTCCGCACTCGCAGGAAGCGCTCAACACCTTGCTCATCGCCGCGCGCAGCGGCGAAGGCTTCATCAAGATCACGGGCGAGGTCGGCACCGGCAAGACGCTGCTTTGCCGCAAGTTCATGGCGACCCTGGGCGACGATTTCGTCACCGCCTACATCCCGAACCCCTTTCTCGAGCCGCGCACGCTGATGCTGGCGCTGGCCGACGAACTTGAACTGACGTTCGAGCGCGACGTCGACCAGCACCGCCTGCTCAAGTCGATCATGCAGCGCCTGCTCGATCTGGCGCGCCAGGGCAAGCGCGTGCTGCTGTGCCTGGACGAGGCGCAGGCGATTCCGGTCGAGAGCCTGGAAGCGCTGCGTTTGCTGACGAATCTGGAAACGGAAAAGAGGAAGCTGCTGCAGATCGTCCTGTTCGGCCAGCCGGAGCTGAACCGCAAGCTCGAACTCGACTCGATCCGCCAGCTAGCCCAGCGCATCACCTTTCATTACCACCTTGGCCCCTTGAACCGCGACAACCTCGATTTCTACATCGCGCACCGGCTGCGCGTGGCCGGTTTCAGCGGCGCGCGCCTGTTCTCGCCCGGCGCCGTGCATCGCCTGTACCGCGCCAGTGGCGGCATCCCGCGCCTGGTCAACATCCTGGCGCACAAGTCGCTGATGCTGTGCTACGGCGAGGGCAAGCAGATGGTGGCCGCTTCCCATGTCAATGGCGCCGCGCGCGACACCGTCGCGCCAAAACGCCGACTCTGGCCCTACCTGGCGGGCGCGGGCGCGCTGGCCGGCATGGCGGCCGGACTTGCCTGGACCTTCGCACGATGAGCCTGATTAACAAGATGCTGCAAGACCTCGATGCGCGCGGCACCACGCGCGCGGAAGGCGTTCCGGCCGAGATCAAAACGGTGGCAAGCGACAAGGGGCGCCTGCCGGTGGGCCGTATCGCCGCCATCACGGCGGCCGTGCTGGTGCTGATGGGCGGTGCGGCGGCCTGGTACGTCTTTCCGCTCAAGGGCTATACGTACCAGGAGCAGCCAGCCGCGGCGCAGGTGACTGTGCCCGTCGCGCCGGCCGCTCCCGCCGATCCCGTACCGGTGACGGTAGCCGAGGTGGCGCCGCCGCAGCCTGCGCCTGCGGAGGAGCCCGCCACCGCCGCAAGGCCGGAACCGCCACAGGAGGAGGCTCCACCGATGCGGGGCAAGGCTGCCCTGCCTGCGATCGCGAAAAAAGAAGCGCCGGAGCCAGTCCGCGCAGCGCCGGCCGAAGGTGTGCGCCAGGGGGCGCCTGTCGTCGTCGCCGAACCGCAAAACGAAGGCACGGTCACCTCGTGGGCCGTCGCCGACGCGCGCGCGCGCGCCGAAGAAGCGCGGCTCGCGAAGCGCTGGAAGGCCGAGGAAACCCGGCTCGCCGCGCTGCCGGCAGGCCAGCGCCGCGAGGGTGAACGCAAGCTGCGCGAGGAACAGGCGCGCGCGGCAAGCCGGGCGAAAATCGAAGCATCCTGGCTCGCTTCGCTCAAGCGCAGGGAAGCCGCCGCCGGCGGCGTTGTTACCGATGCGCCGGCGGCTGCGCGCGGCCAGGGCCGTGTCGAGACGGACAGCCAGGGCGCCGAAAACGCCTACCGGCGCGCCTTGAACAGTCTCCAGGATGGGCGCGTCGGCGACGCGATATCAGGTCTGCAGGGGACGCTGCGCATCAATCCACGCCATGAAGCGGCTCGCCAGACCCTGGTCAGCCTGCTTATCGAAAACAACCGCGGCGACGAAGCGATGGCCCAGCTCCAGCAAGCCTTGACGCTCGATCCGCGCCAGCCGGCGCTGGCGATGCTGCTGGCGCGCCTGCAGATCGAACGCGGCAAGACCGGCATCGAAGCGCTGCTGCGCACGCTCCCCTATGCCGCCGGTAACAACGAATACCACGCCTTCCTCGGCGCCGCGCTGCAGCGCCAGGGACGTTTCCGTGAAGCGGCCGATCAATACGACACGGCCTTGCGCACGGCGCCCAACAATGCGGTATGGTGGATGGGACTCGGGATTGCGCTGCAGGGCGAAAAGCGCAATGCCGAGGCGGCCGATGCATTCCGCCAGGCCAGGACCTTGGGCACCTTGTCGCCGGACCTGCAGGCGTTCGTGGAACGCAGGTTGCAGCAAGTGGCGCGGTAATACCCTGGGCTGCGGCGTGGTCGCGAATTAAATCGCCGCCAACCGGTCGAGCGCGAGACGCAGGGTGTCATCCTGTTTCGCGAAGCAGAAGCGCACGATGCCCGACTCCTTCTGGCTGGTATAAAACGGCGACACCGGAATCGCCGCCACCTTCAATTCGCTCGTCAGCCACTGTGCGAACTGCGCTTCCGGCAGATCCGATACGGCCCGGTAATCCACGCACTGGAAATAGGTCCCGTCGGCCGGCAGCAGGCGCAGGCGCGTGCCTGCCAGCCCGGCGCGGAACAGGTCGCGCTTTCGCTGGTAGAAATCGGACAGTCCAAGGTAGGGCGCCGGGTCAAGCATGTAGGCAGCCAGGCCATGCTGCATCGGCGTGTTCACCGTGAACACGTTGTACTGGTGGACCTTGCGAAACTCGGCCGAGAGCGGCGCAGGCGCGGCCACGTAGCCGACCTTCCAGCCGGTGACGTGATAGGTCTTGCCGAAGCTCGAGACGACAAAGGCGCGCTCGGCCAGTTGCGGGTGGCTGGCGACCGAAGCGTGCGTCTGTCCGTCGTAGACCATGTGTTCATACACCTCGTCCGACAGGATCAGGATGTCCGTGCCGGCGACGATCGCCGCCAGCTGGTCGAGGTCGCTGCGGCGCAGGACGGAGCCGGTCGGGTTGTGCGGCGAGTTGATCACGATGAGGCGCGTGCGCGGCGTGACGGCGGCGGCCAGTGTTTGCCAGGGCACGCTGTAGCCGTGTTCTCCCACTTCCATTTCGAGGGGCACCGCCACGCCGCCGGCCAGGGCGATGGCCGGCAGGTAGCTGTCGTAGGCCGGCTCGATGACGATCGCCTCGTCGCCCGGGTGCATGCAGCACAAGATGGCCGTGGTCAGCGCCTGGGTGGCGCCGGCGGTCACGGTGATCTCGCTGGCGGCGTCGTAGGCATGGCCATACAGCGCGGCGATCTTGCTCGAGATCGCCGCGCGCAGTGCCGGCACGCCGGTCATCAAGGGATACTGGTTATGGCCGGCGCGCATGGCGTCGTTCACCGCGTCGAGCAGGCGCAGGTCGCAGCCGAAGTCGGGGAAGCCCTGGCCCAGGTTGACGGCGCCATGCTGGCTGGCCAGCGCCGACATGGTGGAAAAGACGGTGGTGCCGAAGCCGGGCAGGCGCGATTGCAGGGCAGGGGTGGTCATGGGGAGCGAAAAAGTGTGCGGTGGTCTATTCTAGCGCGCTTGCGCTGTGCAGTTTGACCCAGGCTTCCGGCAGCATGATCCGGAACATGCCGGCCTGCGTGGTCTTGCGGTTCAGCTTGAGCAGGGCCTTGTCCTTCGTGACCAGGATCGCCGCGCCGGCATCGCGCGCGAGCTCGAGGAATTTCTGGTCGTCGCGGTCGGTGCAGACGGGCAGGCGTACCGGCTTGCTGTCCGGCGCCACGACCGTGATCAGGCTGTCGAAGCGGGCGGCAGCGGTGGCACGGCTGTCCTCGTCGAGCGGCAGGTGCGGGTAGCGCAACACGATATGGTACTCGTCGCGGCAGTCGGCGCGCGTCACGGCCTTCAGTTCGCCGCCCTCGAGCGCCGTCAACAGAAGTGCCCAGCGCGGGTCGTGGAAAACGAACAGGTCGAGGCAGACATTGGTATCGATGACGATGGGTTGGGCGGAAGCGGGTATCATGTGGGAAATTTTAATTGGTTAATTGCTCGTTTTTATGCTGATCGTTTTATCGCCTGCCAAATCGCTCGACCTCGACACCCCAACACCCACCCAGGAACAGTCGCTCCCCGATTTCAGTCAGCGCGCCGCGCAGCTGATCGGCGTGCTGCGCGACCTGTCGCCCGGCCAGGTCGGCGACCTGATGCGCATCTCGGACTCCTTGTCAGTCCTCAACGTGGCGCGCTACGCAAGCTGGACGCTTGACCATACCGACGGCTACCAGGCGATGATGGCCTTCAATGGCGACGTGTATGCGGGCCTGGATGCGCGCAGCCTGGATGCTTCGTCCTTGACGTTCGCCCAGCGCCACTTGCGCATCCTGTCCGGACTGTACGGCCTGCTGCGTCCACTTGACCTGATCTATCCTTACCGGCTGGAGATGGGCACGAAACTGGCGACGCCTGGTGGCCGCGACCTGTATGCGTTCTGGGGCGAGACCATCGCCAAGGCATTGAACGCGCAACTGGCTGCCACGGGATCGTCGGCGCTGGTGAACCTGGCTTCCGAAGAATACTTCAAGTCGGTCAAGCCGAAGCTGCTGGACGCGCCGGTGATCACGCCGGTGTTCGAGGACTGGAAGAGCGGCAAGTTCAAGATCATCTCGTTCTACGCAAAGCGGGCGCGCGGGATGATGGCGCGCTTTGCGATCGAGAACGGGATCACGGCGCCGGAAGAATTGAAAGCGTTCGACGTCGGCGGCTATGCATTCGTGCCGGGCGAGTCGACGGAGAAGAGCTGGCTGTTCCGCAGGAAAGACGCGGCCTAATCATCGGGTGGCCGGGCCACCCGATGTGAGTCACGGAACACGCTTACTTGATCGCATCCTTCGGCGCGGACTTCGCCCAGAACTGCCACCAGCGCGCATCGACCCTGGCGTTCGGATTCAGGAAGCGGCTGTTCGGATAGTTCAGGGTCAGCACGCGCTGGGCATCGTCGCGCAGGGACAGCATGCCGAGACTGTCGTAGCTGCGCACCATGATGAACAGCGCTTCCTCGCGCGCCGGCGCACCGGCGTATTCGGCCACGGCGTTCTGGGCGCGGTTGACGGCGGCGATATAAGCGCCGCGGCGATAGTAGTAATTCGCCACGTGCACTTCGTAGGACGCCATCGCGTTGATCAGGTAATTCAGGCGCGCGATCGCATCCGGCGCATATTTGCTGTTCGGGAAGCGATCGACCAGGGCCTTGAAGGCGGCGAAGGCTTCGCGTGTCGCTTTCGGGTCGCGCTCGGTCGGGTCCTGTTCGTAGATCACGCTCAGGAAGCCGATCTGGTCATTGAAATTGATCAGGCCGCGCAGGTAGTACATGTAGTCCACCTGCGGATGGTTCGGGTGCAGCTTAATGAAGCGCTCGACCGCGGCCAGGGCTTCGCCCTGGTCCTGCGCCTTATAATGCGCATAGGCGATTTCCATCTGCGCCTGGGTGGCGTAGGTGCCGAACGGATAATTCGCTTCGAGACGCTGGAACAACTTGATCGCGGCCTCATAATGGGCACCGGACATCTCCTCGCGTGCCTCAGCGTATAATTTCTCCGCTGACCACTTTGCGGTCTCATCGGTTTTCTCAGGCAAGAGCCCGCAGCCCGACAGACCCAACAGGGCACTCATAGCAACAACCACCAACAGTTTTTTTTGCATAGCTTTTTGCAGAAAAGTTTTACCTGGATTCAACGAACGGCTGATTATAGCCGATGGGACTGACGTGATATTAACTCCTGCGCCGATTTCGGCGGATTTGCCCCTTGACCCCGATGTCGACGATGAAATCGATGTCGAATTTCTTGCCCCCAACGGCATCGACCTCTCTCCGATCACCTTGCACCTGGACGAATCGGCTTGCGGCCAGCGCCTCGACAAGGTCGTCGCTTCCATGGTGCCGCAGTTCTCGCGCAGCCGCCTGCAGCTGTGGTTCGACGGCGGTCATGTGCTGGTCGACGGCAAGACCGCGCGCGGCAAGGACACCGCGTATGGCGACGAAACGATCGAGGTGCTGCCGCAGCCCGCGCCCGAAGACACCGCTTTCGCGCCGGAAGAAATCGCACTGAACATCGTCCATGAAGACGATCACATCATGGTCATCAACAAGCCGGCGGGCCTGGTCGTGCATCCGGGCGCCGGCAACTGGTCGGGTACGCTGCTCAACGGGTTGCTGCACCATGCGCCGCAACTCGGCTCGGTGCCGCGTGCCGGCATCGTGCACCGCCTCGACAAGGACACCAGTGGCCTGATGGTGGTCGGCAAGACGCTGGCGGCACAGACCGACCTGGTGCGCCAGCTGCAGGCGCGCACCGTCAAGCGCGAATATTTCGCGCTGGTCTGGGGCACGCCTCAGCTGTCGGGCACGATCGACGCGTCGATGGGACGCCACCCGAAAGACCGCGTCAAGATGGCCGTCTCGACCAGCCTTGGTGCAAAACCGGCGATCACTCACTACACGCGCCTTGCCGAAGGCATGCTCGACCGTCGTCCGGTCAGCCTGGTGCAGTGCCGTCTCGAGACTGGCCGCACGCACCAGATCCGCGTGCACATGCTCTCGATCGGTTTCGGCCTGGTGGGCGACTCGGTCTACGGCAAGGCGCACCTCTCCCCGGTGTTCCATCGCCAGGCGCTGCAGGCACGCCGCCTGGGCCTGGTGCACCCGGCTACCGGCGAGGCGGTCGAGTGGATCGTGCCCCTGGCCGACGATTTTGCCGAGCTGATCGCCAAGGCAGGCATTCCCGAGCCGGTAAGCGTGTAATGGACGAGAAGGACCTCGTCATTCCCGATTGGCCGGACGCGCCGGCGAATATCGGCGCGCTGGCGACGACGCGGCGCGGCGGCGTGTCGCGCGTGCCGTATGACGACGGCAGTGCTGGCGGCGGGCTGAACCTTGGTCTGCACGTGGGCGACGACCCCGCCGCTGTTGCCGGGAATCGCGCACGCCTGCAGGCACTGCTGCCGGGTCGTCCGGCCTGGATCTCGCAGGTGCACGGCGCTGATGTCGTCGACGCCGCGACAGTTGGCATCGACCAGAGCGTGCGCGTGGGCGACGCCAGCATCGCCACCGAAGCTGGTGTGGTCTGCGCGATCCTGACCGCCGATTGCCTGCCAGTGCTGTTCGCCGACCGGGCGGGCAGGGTGGTGGGGGCGGCCCATGCGGGCTGGCGCGGCCTGGCCGGCGGGGTGCTGGGGCAGACGGTGGCCGCCATGCGCGCAGCCGGCGCCGACGACATCACGGCCTGGATGGGGCCGGCGATCGGGCCGCAGGCCTTCGAGGTCGGGCAGGACGTGTTCGACAGTTTTGCCCGGGCACTGCCGGGGATCGATGTCGGCTTCGCTTTCGCAGCGCGGCCTGAGCATGAAGGCAAGTACCTGGCCGACATGTGCGGGTTGGCGCGGCGGATGCTGGCGCGCGACGGCGTCACCAGCGTTTTCGGCGGCACGGATTGCACCGCGCTCCAGCTTGACCGCTTCTATTCCTATCGCCGCGACGGCGTGACGGGACGCCAGGCGAGTTTGATCTGGCTCAAGTAACGCGTTTCGCCTCAGTTGAATCCGTATCTTGTGCGTTTTTTACAACGCTTTCCTCTTCCACTTCAGGCACCTCGGCTGCGGTTTGCGCCGCCTGCCGGGCCAGGGTTTCGGCCCTCAGCGCACGCCGTGCCTGACGCCGCTTTCCACCGGTGAGGTAAAAAAGTATGGACAGGGGTATCATGCAATAAAAAAGCAAAGTCATGATTCCCGCGATGATTGACGTTTCCGTCGCCGCCATCAGGATGACGACATAGCTCCAGCCGATTGCAACGATCCACATGCGTTTCTCCAGTTGATAACCCGATTCTAACGGACGCCGACATGAATATGCCCGACCCTCAAGCTTTCGCCACCACCTGGATGAACCAGCTGAGCAACCCCTCGGCCTGGCAGGAGTGGATGAAGATGCCCACGACGGGCGGCATGGGGTCGCCCACAGCCAATCCGCTGGCGAGCGTTTTCAAGGATTTCAATGTCAGCATCGCGCCCGCGCGCCTCGACGCGCTGCGCCAGGATTACCTGCAGAAAGTAGGGCAGCTGTGGCAGGACTTCATGTCCGGCAAGGCGCCGCAACTGCGCGACAAGCGTTTCTCGAGTTCCGATTGGAACGCGACCCCGTTCGCCGCGTTTACCGCCGCCTCCTACCTGCTCAACAGCGAATTCATGATGGCGCTGTCCGACGCGGTCGAGGCCGGCCCACGGGAGCGCCAGAAGATCCGTTTCGCGGTGCAGCAGATGGTCGACGCCATGTCGCCGGCCAATTTCCTGGCCACGAACCCGGAAGCCCAGGCCAAGCTCATCGAGACCAAGGGCGAGAGCCTCACCAAGGGCCTGCAGAACATGCTGGAGGACTTGCGCAAGGGGCGCATCTCGCAGACCGACGAGTCGGCTTTCGAGGTCGGCAAGAATGTCGGCACCACGCCGGGCCAGGTGGTCTATGAAAACGAGTTGTTCCAGCTGATCCAGTACAGCCCGGCAACGCCGACGGTACGCGCAGTGCCGCTCCTGATGATCCCGCCGTGCATCAACAAGTTCTACATCCTCGACCTGCAGCCGGAAAACTCGGTGGTGCGCTATACCGTCGAGCAGGGCAATACCGTATTCATGGTCTCCTGGCGCAATCCCGATGCATCGATGGGAAACCTGGCTTGGGACGATTATGTCGAACGCGGCGCGATCGAGGCGATCCGGGTTACGCGCGAGATCAGCGCCCAGGACAAGGTGCATGTCTTCGGCTTCTGCGTCGGCGGCACGATCGCCGCGACGGCGCTGGCAGTGCTCGCCGCGCGCGACCAGCAGCCGGCCGCCAGCTTGTCGCTACTCACCACGCTGCTCGATTTTTCCGACACCGGCGTACTCGAAGTTTTCATCGACGAAACCCAGGTGGCGCAGCGCGAGTCCAAGCTGGCCAAGGGCGGCATCATGCCCGGGGGCGACCTCGCCACGACTTTCTCGGCGCTGCGCCCGAACGACCTGGTATGGAATTATGTCCAGCAAAACTACCTGAAGGGCAAGACGCCCCCGGCGTTTGATTTGTTGTACTGGAATGCCGACAGCACGAATTTGCCGGGGCCGATGTTTTGCTGGTACCTGCGCAACACCTATCTCGAGAACAAGCTGAAGGTACCGGGTCAACTGACCGTGTGCGGCGTGCCGGTGGACCTGGGCCGCATCGATGCGCCGCTCTTTGTGTATGGATCGAAAGAAGACCACATCGTGCCATGGCCGGCCGCGTTTGCGTCGCTGGGCCTGCTGAACCCGAAAAATCCGAAGGCCAACCGCTTCGTGCTGGGCGCCTCGGGCCATATCGCCGGCGTGATCAACCCGGCCTCCAAGGGCAAGCGCAGCTATTGGGTGAACGACGGGGTGGACGCCGGGTCGGGCGGCAAGAAGGGCCGCAAGGGTCCGCGCTCGGCCGATGAATGGTTTGCCGGCGCGCTCGAGCACAAGGGCAGCTGGTGGCCGGAATGGGCGCGCTTCCTGCAAGAAAACGGTGGCGAGGAAGTGACGGCGCCGACACAGGCGGGCAACGCACACTACCAGCCGTCGGAGCCGGCGCCAGGGCGGTATGTGAAGGTGCGCGCAGAGTAGGGCGGGGACTTGTCACTTGTATCTTGCCTTGAAATAAATTCAGTGGCAAAAGCGATAATTGCTGCACCTGCGCATTGAACGTGGTATTTTTATTCGGTTTGTCCTGCTCGGCAACATTTTGGCTGACGCAAACGAAGCGACGCGGCAAGCTGGCGAGACAAGCCGGCGCGACATTTGAACAATCTTCGCAGCGCGTCGCCCACAAGGCGGCGCAACAATGGAACTTGAGATGAGTAGTGCAAAAAACAGTACTGAACGCCTGATCAAGAAATACCCGAACCGTCGCCTCTACGACACCCAGACCAGCTCCTACATCACCCTGACGGACGTGAAGCAGCTGGTACTCGACGCCGACGCGTTCACGGTGGTCGACGCCAAGACAAGTGAAGACCTGACCCGCGCGATCCTGCTGCAGATCATCCTGGAAGAGGAAGCAAACGGCGCGCCGATGTTCTCGAGCGCCGTGCTGTCCCAGATCATCCGTTATTACGGCCATGCGATGCAGGGCATGATGGGTTCGTACCTGGAGAAGAACGTGCAGGCGTTCACCGACATCCAGAACAAGTTCACCAGCAGCGCCGCCGGCGCCGTCGAAGGCAAGCCGTTCAGCCCGGAAATGTGGACCCAGTTCATGAACGTTCAGGGCCCGATGATGCAGGGCATGATGAACAGCTACATCGACCAGAGCAAGAACCTGTTCGTGCAGATGCAGGAGCAGATGCAAAACCAGAGCAAGGCCCTGTTCAGCGCCTTCCCTTTCCCCCCGACCACACCGACCACGCCGACGGACAAGAAATAAACGTCGCTTTCGGGGCCGCGGGCTTGTCGGTTCGATAAGGCCCCGCGGTGCCAAACGGCGTCATTCGTTGCAAGCAGGTCGGCGCACGGGTCAAAACGCCCCTCGCGGTTCTCCAGGGGCGCGTCATCGGGTACAATCCTCGATTGCCCAAATACTGTTGACGCCCGCCGCCCATGCTTGAACTTCGTCGTAATCCCGTCCCCGCCGCCAATCCTGAAGCGCTTGCTGCCGCCCCGGCAGCCGCACCGAAGGTCGGCTTCGTCTCGCTCGGCTGCCCGAAGGCCCTGGTCGATTCCGAGCAGATCCTGACCCAGCTGCGCGCCGAGGGTTACCAGACCGCCAAGTCGTACGCCGGCGCGGACCTCGTGATCGTCAATACCTGCGGCTTCATCGACGCCGCGGTGCAGGAGTCGCTCGATGCCATTGGCGAAGCGCTTGCCGAAAACGGTAAAGTCATCGTCACCGGCTGCCTGGGCGCGAAGAAGGATGCGCTTGGCCAGGACATCATCACCAAGGTGCACCCGAAGGTGCTGGCCGTGACCGGCCCGCACGCGGTGGCCGAAGTGATGCAGTCGGTGCACCTGCACCTGCCGAAACCGTTCGAGCCGTTCATCGACCTGATGCCGGACCACGGCGTCAAGCTGACGCCGAAGCACTATGCCTACCTGAAGATTTCCGAAGGCTGCAATCACCGCTGCAGCTTCTGCATTATCCCGTCGATGCGCGGCGACCTGGTCTCGCGCCCGATCCACGAAGTCCTGATCGAAGCCGAGAACCTGTTCAAGGCCGGCGTCAAGGAACTGCTGGTCATTTCGCAGGACACCAGCGCGTATGGCGTCGACGTCAAATTCCGCACCGGCTTCTGGAACGGCCGCCCGGTGAAAACCCACATGACCCAGCTGACCGAAGCGCTCGGCCAACTGGCGCGCCAGTACGACGCCTGGGTGCGCCTGCACTACGTGTACCCGTATCCGCACGTCGACCAGGTCATCCCCTTGATGGGCGACGGCCACGTGTTGCCTTACCTCGACATCCCGATGCAGCACGCGCACCCGGACGTGTTGAAGCGCATGAAGCGCCCGGCCAGCGGCGAGAAAAACCTCGACCGCATTCTGGCATGGCGCGCGATGAATCCGGACCTGACGATCCGTTCCACGTTTATTGCCGGCTTCCCCGGCGAGACCGAGGCCGAGTTCGAATACCTGCTCGACTTCCTGAAGGAAGCGCAGATCGACCGCCTGGGCTGCTTCGCGTATTCGCCGGTGGAAGGCGCG
Source organism: Massilia sp. CMS3.1 (assembly GCF_051262535.1). Lineage (NCBI taxonomy): Bacteria > Pseudomonadati > Pseudomonadota > Betaproteobacteria > Burkholderiales > Oxalobacteraceae > Massilia > Massilia sp. CMS3.1. Next base: position 52,181 of record NZ_JBIMES010000001.1, read on the forward strand.
ACCGCCAACCTGCTCGCCAATCCGGTGCCGCACCAAGTACGCGAAGAGCGCCGCGCGCGCGTCATGCTGCTGCAGGAAGAAATATCGCTCAAGCGCCTGCAAGCGAAAGTCGGCAAGACGATCCGTGTGCTGATCGATGAAGTGAGCCCGCGCGAAGCGATCGGCAGGTCGAGCGCCGACGCGCCGGAAATCGACGGCGTTGTCCACATCAAGCGTTCGCTCATGCAAGGCAAGGGCAAGCTGGCAGTCGGCCAGTTCGCCGACGTCGTCGTCACCAAAGCCGACGCCCACGACCTGTGGGCCAGCCTGGTTTGAACAGCGCGCGACCATGACGAAGAAGTCCCTCCAGACCACGCTGATCCACACGGACTACCAGGCGCCGGAGGGTTTCGATGCCTTCCCGCCGGCGATCCACCATGCCTCCACCGTGCTGTTCAAGAACGTCGCGGCGATGCGCTCGGGTGAGTGGAAAGAGAAGAACGCCTATACCTACGGCCTGCACGGCACGCCGACCACGTTTACGCTGGAAGCGCGCCTGGCCGACATCGAGGGAGGCACGCACTGCCTGCTCGCGCCCTCGGGCCTGGCGGCGATCGCGATGGTCGATTTCGCCCTGTTGAAAAGCGGCGACGATGTCCTGCTGCCGGATAACGTCTATAACCCGAACCGCGAGCTTGGGCGCTGGCTGTCGAACGATTTCGGCATCACCGCGCGCTACTACGATCCGTTGATCGGCGCCGGCATTCTTGAACTGATCCGACCGGACACGAAACTGATCTGGACCGAGTCGCCGGGATCGGTGTCGATGGAAGTGCCGGATTTACCAAGCATTTGCGCCGCCGCGCATGCGCGCGGCGTGCTCGTCGCGCTGGACAACACCTGGTCGGCAGGCCTGGCATTGCGTGGTTTCGACCTGGGTGTCGACATCATCATGCAGGCGCTCACCAAGTACCAGTCGGGCGGCTCGGACGTCCTGATGGGCGCCGTCATCACGCGCGAGCGCGCGGTCCACGACAAGCTGGCCATGGCCCACATGCGCCTCGGCCTCGGCGTCAGCGCCGACGACGCTTACCTCGTCATGCGCGGCCTGCCGAGCATGAAGCTGCGCTTCGAGGCCCATGATTGCGCCGCGCGGACGGTGGCGACCTGGCTTGCAGCGCGCCCCGAGATTACGCGCGTGCTGCACCCGGCCTTCCCCGACTGTCCTGGCCACGACATGTGGAAGCGCGATTTTACCGGCGCCGGCGGCCTGTTCTCGGTCATTCTCGACGAGCGCTACACAGAGGAGCAGGTGGACCGCTTCGTCGATTCGCTGGAACTCTTCGGTCTCGGCTACAGCTGGGGCGGCGCTAACAGCCTCGTCATGCCCTACCGAATGACCACGATCCGCCGCGACTGGCAAGGCAAGGGCATGCTGGTGCGCTTTAACATCGGCCTCGAAGACACGGACGACCTGATCGCCGACATCGAGCAGGCGCTCGGCAAGCTTTAATTCGGGACCCTTGTAAAAAACGCCCGGGCATAAACAAAAAGGCCGCGACATCATCGCGGCCTTTTGCATTGTCCGTGCAGCTTTACAGCTTCAAGACCCGGCGCAAGGTCCCCGACAGATCCTCGGCCGAAAACTTCGCCACATATGCATCCGCGCCCACGTTCTTGACGTGCTCTTCGTTCGTCGTCCCCGACAGCGAAGAGTGAATCACCACCGGCAGGTTCGCAAAACGCGCACTCTTCTTGATGTTGCGGGTCAGCGTGAAGCCATCCATTTCCGGCATCTCGAGGTCGGTGAGCACAAGGGCAACGCGGTCATACACGCTCTTGCCTTCGGTGTCCGCCACGTTCGCGATCGTGTTCAACTGATCCCAGCATTCCTTGCCGCTCTTGGTCATGATGAAAGGCAGGCCCATCGCCTCCAGGCCTTGCTCGATCAGCGCGCGTGCGACGACCGAATCGTCCGCCGCGAGGATGACCGAGCCCGGCTTGATCTGGATCTTCGCGCCGACGGTCTGCTGGCTGATGTCGGGACCGGTGCCCGGATTCATGTTGCGCAGGATGGTCTCGACGTCGAGCACCTGGGCCAGACGGCCAGGTTCGCCGTTCTCTCCCGCCAGGCGGGCGATGCTGGTCACCATGCCGCTGCCGGCGCTCTGCTCGGCCGACATCACATCGCTCCAGTCCAGGCGCACGATTTCTTCGACGCTCTCGACCGCGAAGGCTTGCGTGGTGCGGGCGAATTCGGTGACCAGCATGATGTTCAGCCCGGTCTTCGGCGTGATGCCGGCGATCCCCGGCAGGTCCAGCACCTGGATGATCTGGCCGCGCAGGTTCACCACGCCGAGCACGTGGGCGGGCGCGCCGGCCACGGCGGTAATCTGCGGCATCGCCACGATTTCGCGAATCTTGAATACGTTAATGCCGAACAGTTCGCTACGCTCGCCGTTCTCGTCGCCCCCCAGGCGAAAGAGCAACAGCTCGAATTTGTTGGTGCCCGTCAGATTGCTGCGCTCGTCGACTTCCTGCTGAACCGATTTCATATCTTGTCCCGAATGGTGATGGTGCTCTCAGGAAAGTATTCTATCTGCGAATATGCCGAAAAGCGCAAAACAATCGTCAGACTGGCATCGATTTGTTGCTGTTCAGGTCCAAAAAGCCACGAATCAGACGATAGGCCTTCCACAACCACGCCAATGTCCAGACCAGCCAGGCCACTGGAATGCCGATGATCGTGGCAAACAGGATGCCACCGACCACCATCCACAGGAAGTAGAACCAGAATGAACGGATCATCCAGCTGTGATGGCTGTACACGAGGGTGCCGTTGGTGTCCGGACGCTTGATGTAATTGACGATCAGCGGCAGGAAGGACAGCATGCCCAGCGAAAAGAAGAAGGTGGCTGCGTGGACCAGGTAGAGAATGCGCGCCATTTGCTTGGCGTCTTCCGTCCCGCGGTCCAGAACGAGTTGTTGCGACATGAATGGCTCCTTACGGGACGACCCCGCTTTCGGTCCCGATTGTAGCAGCCATTCATGGCGATTTCGCTAACGTTGCACATTGCGTGATTCTTAGAGTTGCGACTGCACCCAGGCAACGATGTTCCCGGCATCCATCGCCCCTGCCTGGCGCGCCACCTCGCGCCCGCCGCGAAACAGGGCCAGGGTGGGAATGCTGCGGATGCCGAACTGGCTTGACAAGGCCTGCGCGCGCTCGGTATCGACCTTCAGCAGGCGCACGCGCGGCTCGAGCCGGCTGGCCGCCTGGGCATAGGCGGGCGCCATCATCTTGCACGGCCCGCACCATTCGGCCCAGAAGTCGACCAGCACCGGGATGTCGTTACGCGCGATGTGCTTGTTGAAGCGCTCGACGTTAGCGTCGAGCGGGCGGCCGTTGAAGAGGGGGGCGGCGCATTTGCCGCAGACGGGCTTGTCAAGCAGGCGTGCAGGGGCGAGGCGGTTGACGGCGTCGCAGGCCGGGCAGACGATGTGGATGGGGTCGGTCACAAGCATTCCTTCAAAAGTAATCGTTGCCGATATTCTAAGACGATTGCGCGGGGCGCGCGGTTCGTGCTCTCAAAGCTCAACCATGCGCCCCGGGGAGCGCGCGGCGCGTACAATCGGCGTAACACATTTGCAAGACAGTCAATGAAAAAACAGAGCAACGCCGCCCCGCTGATCGGTTGCGCCGGCTGGAACATTCCCAAGGAAGCGGCAGGGAGTTTCCCTGAAGCGGGCAGTCACCTCGAGCGCTATGCCGCCGTGCTTCCGGTGGTGGAGATCAATTCGTCCTTCTACAAACCGCACCGTCCGCACACCTATGCGCGCTGGGCCGAGAGCGTGCCGGAGGATTTCCGCTTTTCGGTGAAGGTGCCGCGCTCGATCACGCACGATGCGGCGATGCGCGACATCGACGACTTGCTGGCGCGCTTCGCCGGCGAGGTCGGCGAACTGAAACACAAGCTCGGCTGCCTGCTGGTGCAGTCCCCGCCCAAGCTCGGTTTTCACGACCAGACCGCGCGCGACTTCTTCCTCAAGCTCGAGGATACCTTCGGCTGCATGATGGCCTGCGAAGGACGGCATCCGAGCTGGTTCAGCGACATCGCCACCGAAGTGCTGCGCGAACGAAAGGTCACGCGCGTGATTGCCGACCCGGCGGCCGGCCAGCCGGGCCCGCACGTGCCGACCACGAACGACATCTACGTGCGCCTGCATGGCGCGCCGCGCATCTATTATTCGTCGTATTCGCAGGAGTATCTCGACGCGCTGGCTGCCGACCTGGACGTGCACAGCGCCGCCGGACGCCAGGTCTGGTGCATCTTCGATAACACCGCGGCCGGCGAAGCGGTGCCGAATGCGCTCGACGTCCTGCGTGCCTGCAAGGGCGGCGTGCTGCCCGCTGCCTGACACGGGGGGATCGTCTCATTCAGGTTAGAATCCTGGCGTGAACGTCTCCTTGCCCCTGCTGCAGTTTCCAGTACGCGCCGAGTGCCCGCCCGGCGCCTGTGTCTGCGAGCGCGAACGCCTGATGGTCGAGCCGGACGCCGACGTCCGACCGCTTGCGATCGACCGCAAGCAGGAACAGAAGCTCATCGAGCGCATCGGGCGCATCGAGAGCTATGCCGAGCTGCAGCACGTGCAGGAACTGATCCGGAAAAATATAGGCGCCGAGCTGCGCATCGCACCCGGACCGAAGGAGGTGCGCACGCTGCGCGGCATCATCATCGTGCTCGAAGAAAAGCCGGGGCTGTGCAAGAAGGTGCGCCAGTCGGTGCCGGCGGCGGTGCGCAAGCGCTTGCAGGAAAAGCCGGAGATCGCCTGGGCGATTCTCGATGCCGGCAACCTGTTTGCTTAGATCTTCACCAGGTATTTCATGACGAAGCCGACCACCAGCGTGGCGGCCATGACCAGCGACAGCGCGCCGTGCAGGGCGTCCGAGCCAATCGACACCTCGCGCGACATTTCTTCCTTGCTGATCTTGGCGACGCGGGAGAGTACGACCGGACGCAGCAGTCCCTGGATGCCGAGCAGGATCAGGCCGAGCCCGATCACCGTTTCGCCGGTCAAGCCCTGTTTCAGGCCGCTCCAGACGCCCATGCCGCCGAGGATGGTCCCGAACAGGAACCAGAAGATGCGCGAGCCGGTGTAGCGCGAGAATTTATTGGTGTTCATCGAATGAATGGCTGTCAAAAATCGCATTATAGCGGCGCAGCAGCGCTGGACCGCGGCTTGATGATGACCAACGCCAGCGAGGCCACCACCAGCACGATCCCGGCCCATTGCCAGGGCGTGACGACTTCGTTCAATACCAGCATCCCGGCCGCGATCCCGACCGGCGGCACGGCCAGGCTGAAGGGCGCGACCCGGTTCGCCGGATGGCGTTTCAAGAGGCCCGTCCACATCGCATAACCGAGGATGGTGGCGAACCAGCCGAGATAGGCCATCGAGGTCCAGGCGGTGCCGGATACCGTGCGCCAATCCCAGTTGGTCGAGGGTGGATCGAAGGCGAACGAGAGCAGGATGAAGGGCAGGATTGGGACCATGCTGCTCCAGACCATGAAGGGCAGCACGTCGAACTGCGGCGTGCTGCGCTGGGCGATACGCACGACGATGTTCGAGGCGGCCCACATCGCCGCTGACGCGACGGAGAGGAGAAAACCGGTCAGCGTGACTTGCGAGCCGCGCCCCAAGGCATCCACACACAGGCAGGCCAGGCCAAGGGCGGCAATCCCCATCGCCGCCTGCAGGCGGCGTCCGACCTTTTCCTTCAGGATCACGAATGCGAAGAGGGCGGTGAAAAACACCTGCATCTGCAGCATGACCGGCGCCAGCGAAGCCGACATGCCTTCGCGCAGTGCCAGGAACAGAAGGCCGAACTGGCCCACGCCCTGGAACAGGCCGTACAAGACGACCCAACGCGGCGCCAGCTTCGGCGGGCGCACGAACAGCAGCAGCGGCAAGAGCGCAAACAGATAGCGCCCGGCGCCGAGCTGGAAGGGCGTCACCTCGCGCAGGCCCAGCTTCATGGCCACGAAGTTGGTGCCCCAGACCAGCACGACGCACAGGGCAGCCGCATAGTCGCGTCCTTCCAGTGCGCCGGCCTCCTTCATGCTAGTGCGCGTGCCCGCCGCCGAGATAAGCCGCCACCACCTTCGGATCGTTTTTCAGGCTCTCGGCCGCACCGTGCACCGAGATCCGTCCGTTCTCCAGCACATAGCCGTAGTCGGCCACGTTCAGCGCGGCGGCCGCGAACTGCTCGACCAGCAGCATCGTCACGCCCTCGGATTTCAAGCGCGTGATGATGCGAAACACCTCTTCGACCAGGATCGGCGCCAGGCCCATCGAAGGTTCGTCGAGCAGCACGACGTCCGGATTGAGCATGACGGCGCGCGCCATGGCCAGCATCTGCTGCTCGCCACCGGATAAAGTACCCGCCAGCTGGTTCCGCCGTTCCTTCAGGCGCGGGAACAGTTCCATCGCCTTTTCCAGGTCGCGCGCGACGTCGCCTTTCGGACGGGCGCGGGTAAAGCGCGGGAAGGCGCCCAGCAGCAGGTTGTCGGTCACGCTCATGGTCGCGAACACGCGCCGCCCTTCCGGCGAATGCGCCAGGCCCGCACGCGCGATGCGGTGCGAGTCGAGTCCCGTGATGTCCTTGCCCGCCAGGCTGATGCTGCCCGCCGTCGGCTTGATCATGCCCGAGATCGCGCGCATGGTCGTGGTCTTGCCGGCGCCGTTCGAGCCGATCAGGGTGACCAGTTTGCCCTTGGGGACCTCGAGCGAGATGCCGTGCAGGACCTGCACCTTGCCGTAGGCTGCTTCCAGATTATGAATGGATAACATGGTCTGGTTCTCCTTAAACGGTGGCCGCAGCCGGTGGGGTGGCCTCGACGGTGCCGCCGAGGTAGGCCTCGATGACCTTCGGATCGGCCTGCACGCTCGCAGGAATACCCTCGGCGATCTTCTGGCCGAAGTCGAGCACGGTGACCGTGTCCGAGATCGACATCACGACATCCATGTGGTGCTCGATCAGGATGATGGTGATGCCGTGGTCGCGGATCTTGCGGATGATCGCCATCAGCTCGCGGATGTCCGGCGCCGTCAGGCCCGCGGCCGGTTCGTCCAGCAGCAGCAGTTGCGGGTTCAGGCCCAGCGCGCGGCCGATTTCCAGCAGGCGCTGCTTGCCGTAGGGGAGGTTGCGCGCTTCCTCGTCGGCGAGATCCGACAGGCCGACGAACTCGAGGATCGCCGCCGCACGCTTCCTCGCCGCCGCTTCCTCGCGCCGTATGCGCGGCGTGGTGACCATCGCATCGAACACGGTCGAACGGAAGGTATGGTGCAGGCCGACCAGCACGTTTTCGGTGGCGGTCATCTCGCCGAACAGTTGCACGTTCTGGAAGGTGCGTGCGATGCCACCGAGCGCGATCTGCGACGGCGTACGTCCGGTGATCGGCTGGCCCGCGAACACGACGCCGCCCGCGGTCGGCTTGTAGATGCCGGTCAGGACGTTCATCATCGTGCTCTTGCCCGAGCCGTTTGGCCCGATCAGGCCGTGCACCGAACCGCGTGCGACGTTCAGGTTGACCAGGTTCAGGGCTTTCAGGCCGCCGAACTGCATCAGGATCTGCTCCGCGCGCAGCAGGTCGCCGCCCGTCTGGCCCTTGGCCACGCCTTCGAACGGATCAGCCGCAGCGTCTAGCCCGACCGCACGCACGTGTGCCGTACGCCGTCCCAGCAGCTGGCGGAAGAAGCCGACGATGCCATCCTGCAGGTAGTAGACGACGAACAGGGTCATCAGGCCGAAGATCGTCAGGCGCCAGTCGACCATGTTCTCGATCCGGTACGACCAGAAGGCCAGGCCAATCGTGGCCACCAGCGGAATGAGCACCTTGCGTGGCGTGGCGCGCTTCTTGACCAGGGCCAGCACCGAGAAGATCACGCCGAGCACGGCTGCGGCGACGGCGATCTGGCGGAACAGGGCGATGTCGGACAAGAGGCTCGGCAGCATGACGACGATGATCGCGCCAAGAATGGCACCGGTACGGGTCTTGCGGCCGCCCATGATCACGGCCAGCAGGAACAGGATGGTCAGCTCGAAGTTATAGGTATTCGGCGAAATATACTGTTCCGAATAGGCGTACAGGCTGCCGGCAAGACCGGCGAAGCCGGCGCTGATCACGAACGCATAGACCTTGTAGCGGTACACCGACACGCCCATGCAGTCGGACGCGATCGGGCTGTCGCGCAGCGCTTGGAAGGCGCGCCCGATATTCGATTTCAGCAAGCGGTGCACGAGCACCAGCGAGAGCAGCATGAACGCGGCGACCATGTAGTAATACTGCGTCTCGGAGAGTTCCTTGCCCAGCACATGCGGCTTGGGCACCGTGATGCCCATCGGGCCTTCGGTGAGGAAGGTCATCTCGTTGATCATGATCTGGGCGATGGTGCCGAAGGCCAGGGTGACCATCGCCAGGTAGGGACCGGTCACGCGCAGCGCCGGCAGCGCGAGAATCGCTCCGAACAGCGCGGTGATGACGATACTGGCGGGGACGGCAAGGAACCAGGGCGCGCCCAGTTTCATCACCAGAACGCCGGTGACGTAGGAGCCGATGCCGAACAGGCCGGCGTGGCCGAGCGAGACCTGGCCGGTATAGCCGACCACGATGTCCAGGCCGAACAGCAGGATCGCGTAGATCAGGATCGTTTCGGCCAGGTGGATGTAATACGGATTGGTGAAGGCGAGCGGGAACACGGCCAGCACGATCAGGCCGAGCACGCTGGCAACGAGGAGGGTTTTATTTTTCATCATGGTCAGACCTTCTTGATCGCGGCTTTGCCGAACAGGCCGGACGGTTTGATCGCCAGCACCAAGAGCAGCAGGATCAGACCCGGCACTTCCTTGTAGCCGGTCGAGATGTAGTAGCCGGTCGCCACTTCCGCGATGCCCAGGATCAGGCCGCCGACAATGGCGCCCATGCCCGAGGTCAGGCCGCCGATGATGGCCACCGCAAATGCTTTCAGGCCGAGCGAGGCGCCCATGGTGGCGCTGGTGAGCGTGAGTGGCGCGATCAGGGCGCCGGCAAAGGCGGCCGTGGCCGAGGACAGCGCATACGAGAAGGTGATCACGCGGCCGGTGTTAATGCCCATCAGGCCGGCGGCATCGCGGTCGTTCGAGGTGGCGACGACGGCTTTGCCGTAGATCGATTTGCGGTTGAAGATCTCGACCGCGAGCATCATCGCCAGCGCGCCGATGATGACGGCCACCTGCATCGGCTGCACGTTCGCGCCCATGACCTGGAAGGGCGTCGACGGCAGCGGCGACGGGAAGGGCAGCACGTCCTTGCCCCAGATGTTCTCGGCGACGTTCTTGAAGATGATGGCCAGCGCGATGGTCGACATGATCCAGCCGAATTCGGACTTGATCTTGATGGCAGGGCGCACGCCGATCCATTCGACGAACATGCCTTGCAGCGCGCCGAACATGATCACCAGCGGGATCATGAGCCAGTAGCTCATGTAGGGGCCGCCGTGGACGCCGCCCACGAAGGAAAGGCCGACCAGGGCGCCGAGCATGAGTGCCTCGCCCTGGCCGAAATTGAGGGTGCCGGAAGTGGCAAAGGTAAGTTGATAGCCGAACGCGACGACGGCATAGATCATGCCGAGTGCGATACCGCTGAAGACTAGCTGCAGAAGGATATCCATGATTTCACCAGTAGGAGGCGCATGCTGCGCCACCGGTCAACAAAAAAATGGCCAGCCGGTACGGTCCTGGCTGGCCACGGTCGAAACGTCTAGCCGCTGCCTTATTTGGCCTGCACCACGCGGCCGCCGTGTACTTCGCCGAACATGGTGTTGTTGAAGTTGATGGCTTCGTGGTCGGCCTTGGTGTATGGCTTGTCGTAGGTGGTGACGACGCCTTCAACCTTGGTGTTCAGGTTTTCGAGCGCGGCGACGATCTTCGGGCCTTCGGTGGAATTGGCCTGCTTCATGGCCGCGGCCAGCAGATAGATCGAGTCGTAGCCCTGGGCGGCCGACACGGCCGACGGCATGCGGCCACCCGGCGGGTTGTAGGCTTTGACGTAGGCGTCGATGAAGGCCTTGCGCTTTGGCGTGGTCGCTTCCTGGATGAAGGTTTGCGGCATGCGCGTGCCTTCGCCGTTCTTGCCGGCGTTGTCGACGAAGTTCGCCATCGACAGCGTCCAGCTGCCGACCATCGGTACTTTCCAGCCCAGTTTCTCCATGCCGTTGGCAATTTGCGCCAGCTCGGGGCCGATGCCGTAGGTGAGCACCGCTTCGGCGCCGGCCTGCTTGGCTTTGAGCAGCTGGGACGTCATGTCGACGTCCTGCAGGTTGTATTTTTCGATGACGACCGGCTTGATGCCTTTTTTCTCGAGTGCTTTTTCCAGGTCGGCGCGGCCGAGCTGGCCGTAGTTGGTCGAGTCGGCCAGGATCGCAACCTTCTTGAAGCCGCGGCGGGTGACGGCTTCCTCGACGATCATCTGCGACTGGATCGCATCGCTGGCCGAGGTACGGAACACGAAGTTCACCGGCTGGGTGGCGAACTGCTGGGTGATGATCGAGCCCGTGGCGACGTTGTTCATCACCGGGATCTGCGCCTGCTGGTAGAAGCGCTGCGATGCCTGCGCGACGCCGGTGTTGATGTAGCCGACGGTGGCGACGACGCGCTCCTTGTTGATCAGCTCCTGGGCAATTTGCACGCCGCGTTCGTTCTTCGCTTCGTCGTCGCGCTCGATCAACTGGATCTTGCGGCCAAGGACACCGCCGGCGGCGTTGATCTCGGTAACGGCCAGTTTGACGCCGTCACGCATCGACACGCCCATCGGGGCCGAGCCGCCCGTGAATGGTCCGGAAACGCCGATCTTGATGGGTTCCTGCGCCATGCCGGACATCGAAAAACCCAGTGCTACTCCTGCAACCAGTGCCTTCAACTTGAAATTCATTGCCGTCTCCGTAGTATGTTTTGGTCATGCCGTACGCTGGCCATGGGGCGGAAGATGCCGCCCGAGTGCCATCGACTGACCCATTGTAGATTAGCAATTGATACACAGCAATCGATTGCTAAGTTGCATACCAATATGCAACAAACATAAGCCAACGTAAGAAAACGGTAAGGAAAAGGGCGTATGGTGGCGCAAAATAAAAGAGGCCGCACGTATTCGTGCGGCCTCCCTGTTTTGGTGCATTTTGCAACAACGCGATGGCAGCTGCCTTGTTCCGTCAACGTCGGCGGTAACCGCCGCCGCGATGATGATGGTGACCACCGAAACTGCGGCCGAAACTAAAACCCAGGCCGATCGAGACCGGCGGATACCAGTACGGGTCCTGCACATAGACCGGCGCCGGCACATACACCGGCGGCGCCGCGTACACGGAGCGGCCCGGCACCACGGGCGCAGGGTTGACAAGGACGTTCGAGCTGGTGACTACACCGGCATCGCCCGCCCGCGCGCCGGTACCGGCGGGTACCGGCGTCACCGACACGACTTGCCAGCCGTTCGGGTCGGCCGCTTGGGAATAAGCACGGCTGCCGTAGTTCGCCGGACCGGGTCCGGGCGCAGCGCAGCCAGCCAGCACAGCTGCTGAAGCTAGTACGAGAATGAATTTTTTCATGGCGCTCCTCCTGATGACACCATGATAGTTTTTTCGCATCTATTTTGGCGGAGAATTACAGCTTGTTACACCTGGGGTTGTAACGATACATCAGCCTCTTCGCCGGCGGGTCAGCCCGGCTGTTCGTCGACGACGCTGCCACTGGTTATGAAGGGCGCCAGCGGCACCGCGTTGGCAATGGCCTGGTAGCCGGCATCGCTCGGATGCAGGTGGTCACCGCTGTCGTAGGTGGGCAGCACGCGTGCCGGCCGCGCCGGGTCGCGCAGCGCCGCTTCGACGTCGAGCAGGGCGTCGAACTCGCCGCTCGCGCGCATCCAGTCGTTGACGGCGCGGCGCACGCCTTCGCGCGCTGCCGTGTAATAGACAAAACCCTCGAAAGGCGGCAAGGTTGCCCCGATGATGGTGATGTCCCGCGCCTGGGCGCGCGATATCAGCTGGCGGTAGCCGGCGATGAGCTCAGCCGCCGGGATGGGGTTCGAGCCCGAGCTGTAGCAAATGTCGTTGATGCCGATGAACGCAACCAGGAAACGCACCCCGCTTGCCGCGAGGACGTCGCGATCGAAACGCTCGAGCGCGGCGTAACCGGCGAGCAGTGCGGTGGGGTAATCGGTGAGCATGGAATTGCCGCTGATACCCCGGTTCACGACGCCGATGCGTCCCGCCGCGCCAAGGGACGCCTGCAGGCGCCGTGCCAGGTAATCGGGCCAGCGCCGGTTCGCGTTCATGGTGCTGCCCTGGCCATCGGTGATCGAGTCGCCGAGGGCCACCAGGCAGGGGGCAGCGGCGTTGACGTCGACCTGGGTAAGGAAGGGCCAGGACGAAAGCGTACGCGATACCGGCATCGAAATCGTGGAGGTATAGTCGCCGCCGGGCGACACATAACTGCTCTGCAGCGCGGCATTGTGCAAGGTGGTTCCCTGCGCACTGCCGACCAGGTAAAGACTGATGGCGAGGTCGGCCTGGGCCGGCACCACAAGGTCGAGTGGGTCGGAGATGGCCGGAGCGCGCGCGGGAATCGTGACCCAGGCCGCGCCGCCGAAGCGCAGCTCGCGCAGGCTGGCCTGGTTCACCGCCGCGCCGCTCGAACGCAAGGCGATGCTGGCGCGGCCAATGCGCAGCGGCGTGGAACCCATTTCGTTGGACACGCGCACACGCACCCGGTTGCCCCCGATGGAGGTGCGCACGATCAAACGCAGCGTCTGGCCGGAATAGGTCTGGATGCTGCCCGAGGGCGGTGGCCCGGCCGGCGCCGCGCCCCAGGTGGCGCACCAGCGCACGGGACTGCCGCTCTGCGCGCGCGCCGGCAGCGCCGGCACCGCGAGCGAGGCCGCCAGCAGCGGCGCGGATTTCAGGAGGGCACGCCGGGTTGCGCCTTCGGCGGACGCTGGGGGCGACACGTTCTTCATGATCACTGCTCCCTGGACAGGTTGGCGGAACCGGCAGCGCCGTGCATGAGAATGGCGCAACGACCAATCTAAATCGCAGTAGCTATGGCACTCAAGGGATGCGCAACAAGGGGTTTGCGCTAGCGCAGGACTTGATGAGAATTGTCTTGGGGTTTAGCAACTGTGTGTTTGATTCAACCCGAACTTTTATCCCAGCACCGCCAGCACCCCATCCAGGCCACTGAAATTGAGCGCCACATCGGCCTGCGCCCGCACCACGGGCTTGGCCCGAAACGCCACCGACAGCCCGGCAACGCCCATCATCTTCAGGTCGTTCGCGCCGTCGCCCATCACGATCGCGCGCCGCGTATCGACGCCGAGTTCGGCGCACACGCGCTCCACGGTCCGCATCTTTTCCTCGGCGTCGACAATGCCGCCAATCACGCGGCCCGTGAGCCTGCCGTCCTCGACTTCGAGCACATTGGCGTGCGTGTAATCGAGGCCCAGACGCGTCTTCAAACGATCGGTGAAGAAGGTGAAGCCGCCCGACACCAGCAGCGTCGTCAAGCCGGCAGCCTTGACGGCGGCGAGCATGGTGTCGGCGCCCGGCGACAGGCGCAGCCGCTCTTCGCACACCCGCTCCAGACTGGATGCTTCCAGCCCTGCCAGCAACGCCACGCGCCGCGTCAAGCTGGCCGCGAAATCGAGCTCGCCGCGCATCGCGCTTTCCGTGATTTCCGATACCTGGGCCTTGAGTCCCTGCATGTCCGCGATTTCGTCGATGCACTCGATCGTGATCAGGGTCGAGTCCATGTCCATCGCCACCAGCGAAAAGTCCGCCAGCGTCCGTCCGGCCTCGATGAAGGTCGCATCGACCCGCGCCACGAGTGCGGCCGCTTGCACCGCCTCCACCACGTCTGGCGTGGCGGCGACTTCCTCGCAGCGCAGGGCCTGCGATGGCAGGACAGTGACCCGCGCAGGATGCGCCAGCCAGGCGATGCCTTCCATGATTGCGGCCGGAACGCCCGGCCCCTGTAACACCAGATTCATTGTCATGTCGGTCTTATGCGAGCAGTTGTTTGATCGTTTGCTTCACCTGAAGCACCCGCGAGGCCAGGTCCGGCATGGCGGCGGTGATGCGCAGCTTGTCCTGGCCGGCCAGCTTGATGTGGCGGTTCTTCTGGATCAGCGTGATGATCTTGATCGGGTCGATCGGCGGCTTTTCCATGAACTGCAGGCTGGCCGCCTCGCTGTGGGCGTCGATCTTGACGATGCCCACCGTCTTGGCCGCGACGCGCAGGCGGTGCGTCTCGATCAGCGCTTTCACCTGCTCGGGCAGTTTGCCGAAGCGGTCGATCAGTTCTTCCTGCATGTCGTCGATCTTGCCCTGGCTGTCGCAGTTGGCCAGTCGTTTGTAAATCGACAGGCGCTCGTGCACGTCGCCGCAGAAGTCGGCCGGCAGCAGGGCCGGGACGTGCAGGTTGATTTCGGTGGTGGTCGAGAGCGGCGCGGCCAGGTCCGGCTCCTTGCCGGCCTTCAGCGAACGCACCGCCTCGTTGAGCATATCGGAATATAGCTGGAACCCGATCTCCAGCATTTCTCCGGACTGGTTTTCGCCCAGCACTTCGCCGGCGCCGCGGATCTCGAGGTCGTGCATCGCCAGGTAAAAGCCGCTGCCCAGTTCTTCCATCGCCTGGATCGCGTCCAGGCGGCGCTGCGCCTGCTTGGTCAGGTTCTGCACGTCGGTCACGAGCAGATAGGCATAGGCCTGGTGGTGCGAGCGGCCGACCCGTCCGCGCAGCTGGTGCAGCTGGGCGAGGCCGAATTTGTCGGCGCGGTGCATGATGATCGTATTCGCGGTCGGCACGTCGATGCCGGTCTCGATGATGGTCGTGCACAGCAAAATATTGAAGCGCTGGGCCACGAAGTCGCGCATCACCTTTTCCAGGTCGCGCTCGTGCATCTGGCCGTGGGCCACGCCGATGCGCGCTTCCGGCAGCAGTTCGCGCAGCATGGCGAAGCGGTTCTCGATGGTCTCGACTTCGTTGTGCAGGAAGTAGATCTGGCCGCCGCGTTTCAGCTCGCGCAAACACGCTTCGCGGATCACGGAACCGTCTTCGCTGCGGACAAAAGTCTTGATCGCCAAGCGCTTTTGCGGGGCGGTGGCGATGATGGAAAAATCGCGCAAGCCCTCCAAGGCCATGCCCAGCGTGCGCGGGATCGGCGTTGCAGTGAGGGTCAGCACGTCGACTTCCGCGCGCAGGGCCTTCAAGGCCTCCTTCTGGCGCACGCCGAAGCGGTGCTCCTCGTCGATGATCACCAGGCCCAGGCGCGTGAACTTCACGTCCGGCGAGAGCAGCTTGTGGGTGCCGATGACGATGTCGAGGGTGCCGTCGGCCATGCCCTTGATCGCGTTGTTGATTTCTTTCCCGGTGCGAAAGCGCGACAGCTCGGCGATTTTCACCGGCCAGTCGGCGAAGCGGTCGGCGAAGGTTTGCGCGTGCTGCTCGGCCAGGAGCGTGGTCGGCGCCAGGATCGCCACCTGCTTGCCGCCCATGACCGCGATGAAGGCCGCGCGCAGGGCCACTTCGGTCTTGCCGAAGCCGACGTCGCCGCAGACTAGGCGGTCCATCGGCCGGCCCGAGGTCATGTCCTTGATGACGTTGATGATGGCCTCGTGCTGGTCCGGCGTCTCGTCGAAGCCGAAGCTCTGGGCGAAGTTTTCGTAATCAAGCGACGAATACTCGAAGGCGTGGCCGACGCGCAAGGCACGGCGCGCATACAGGTTCAACAGTTCGGCCGCGGTGTCGCGCACCTGTTCGGCGGCCTTGCGCTTGGCCTTGTCCCACTGGCCGGAGCCAAGCGAGTGCAGCGGCGCGTCTTCGGCCGCCGTGCCGGAATAGCGCGAAATGACATGCAACTGCGACACCGGCACATACAGCTTGGTGTCCTTGGCGTACTCGAGGTGCAGGAACTCGGTCTCGCCTTCGCCCAGGTCCATCGAGATGAGACCCATGTAGCGCCCGATGCCGTGGTTGATGTGCACCACCGGGTCGCCGATTTTCAGCTCGGAGAGGTCGCGCACCATCGATTCGACCTGGCTCGTCGCTTCCTGCTTCTTTTTACCGGCGCGGCGGCCTGATCCCGCATACAGCTCGGTCTCGGTGATGAAGACGAGGTGCCCGCTCGACTCCTCGATCAGCTCGAAGCCGGCCTGCAAGGGCGCCACGCCCAGGGCGAGGCGCGCATCGCTGGCGCGCATGCCTTCGAAGCCCTCGACCGGCACCACGCCGAGGTGGTATTCGTTGAAATACTGCTGCAGCGTCTCGCGCCGGCCATTCGACTCGGCGCAGATCATCACGCGCGCATTGGTCCCCGCCAGGAACGCGCGCAGGTTGGCGAGCGGATCTTCCAGGCGCCGATTCACCGCGATGTTGGGGATTGGCGCCGACAGTTCGGAAGCGATACCAGGTTCACGCGCGATGTTCCAGCGCCCGTGCGGCTTGGCGCAGGTGAAGAACTGTTCGTTTGAAATGAACAGTTCGCGCGGCTCGAGCAGGGGGCGATCGCGGTCGCTTTTCAGGAAACGGTAGCGCGATTCGGTATCGATCCAGAAGCGGGCGATGGCGCCATCGATGTCGCCCACCAGGGCCAGCGGACCGTCCTCGGGCAGGTAATCGAAGAGCGTGGACGTTTCTTCGAAAAACAGCGGCAGGTAGTACTCGATGCCGGCCGAGGCGATGCCGCTGCCGATGTCCTTGTAGACCGGGGAACGCGACGGGTCGCCCTCGAAGCGCTCGCGCCAGCGGCTGCGAAAACCCGTCCGTGCCGCCTCGTCCATCGGGAATTCCCGGCCCGGCAGCAGGCGCACTTCGCGCACCGGATACAGCGAGCGCTGGGTGTCGGCATCAAACGTGCGGATGGTTTCGATCTCGTCGCCGAACAAATCGAGCCGGTACGGCAGGGCGGAGCCCATCGGGAACAGGTCGATCAGGCCGCCGCGCACCGAGTATTCGCCGGGCGACATCACCTGCGTGACATGGCTGTAGCCGGCCAGGGTCAGCTGGGCCTTCAGGCGTGCTTCGTCGAGCTTCTCGCCCTGGCGGAAGAAGAAGGTGTACGCGGCGAGAAAAGAAGGCGGCGCCAGGCGCACCAGGGCCGTCGTCGCGGGCACCACCAGCACGTCGCACCCGCCGTTGCGAATTTCGTGCAGCGTCGCCAGCCGTTCGGACACCAGGTCCTGGTGCGGCGAGAAGGCGTCGTAGGGGAGCGTCTCCCAGTCCGGCAGCAGGTGGCAGGACAATGTGCCGTCGGCGAACCAGGCGATTTCATCGAGCAGGCGCTGGCCGTCGCTGGCATTGGCCACGATGACGGTGAGGATGCGCTTCTCCGCCTTGAAGGCGAGGCCGGCGATGGCTAAGGCATAAGCATCGGACGAACCTGCCAGCGCGGGCAGGACGAAACGGCTACCGGATTTGGGGAGGTGCTTGTTGAGGTCGAAAGGCATGCAGACGTGCGCTTTGGGATCTGGCGGATGGGTCCTCGATTATAGACGAACCCACCCGCCCGCGCCCCGCGCACGCAGGTTCAGCGGCGCTTGCCGGCGGCGAACAGCACGCCGCCGAGGATGATGCCGAAGCCCGCCGCGTGGTACAGCCGCGGCGCTTCGCCCAGCAGCGGCCAGGCCGCCAGCGTCGCGAAGACCGGGATCAGGTAGACCGACAGGCTGGCGCGCGCGGGACCGGCGATCGCGACCAGGCGATCGAAACAGAAGTAGGCGCCCAGGCTCGGCACGACCGCCAGAAACACCAGCGCGATATACAGGCGCGGGTCGGTGAAATTGGCGACATTGCCAAGCGAGGCTTCGAGCACCGCGAACGGGGCCAGCACCAGCGCGCCGCCGCCGATCAGCGCCATCAGCTTGACGGTGCTCGGCAGGTGCGGCAGCGGCAGGCGCTTGCCCAGTACCGTGTACAGCGTCCAGCCGCAGGCGGCCAGCACCACCCACAGGTCGCCGGCACCGAAGGCCATGCCGCTCAGCGCGTGAAGATCGCCTTTCGTGAGCACCACCAGCACGCCGAGGATGGCCAGCAGCATGCCGCCGGCCTGTTTGCGGGCGAGGGGCGCCTTCCAGACCAGGGTCTCGAGCAGCATCACCAGGGCAGGGCAGGCAGCAAAGATGATCGCGATATTCGCCGCGCTGGTATGGCGCGCGCCGATGTACTGGGGGCCGACAGCCAGGCCCATGCCGAGTCCGGCCAACAGGATCAGGCGCGGGAAGTTCGCCATGATGACGTGGCGCAGCGCCCACATGCGGGGACCGACGGCTGGCAGCAGGATGGCGAAGGCGAGCCCCCAGCGCCCGAAGGCCAGGAACAGCGGCGGCAAGGCCGCGCTCTCGGCCCAGCGGGCGACGACCAGGTTGGCGGCGAACAAGGCAGGGGTGACCAACATGAGCGGCAGTTCGGCGTTGCGGGAATCGACCCGTAAACTTCCTGATCCTGCGCGGGATACTGCTTCTGACACGAAAACTCCGAAATTCGAATGCTGCAATGCGGGGTGGGGCGGCGCTTCCAGCGACTGGATCGGGCCGGCTTGCCCTGCCGGGATGGCGGACCAGAATTTTAATGCAGCGCACAAAAAATTTTCTTTCGTTCACCCTGGGAAATTGGACGGAACTCGGATAATCCTTCTACGTTCAAGCTAAAATGCAGAAGGATTATCCGATACTGCCCGTATAGACAGGAGGAGCTGCAGCATGAAGGACGGAATACTCGACGAAATCGACAGGAAAATCCTGCGCACCCTCAGCCGCGACGGGCGCATCAGCAACCAGAAGCTGGCCGAGACGGTGAACCTGTCGCCGACACCCTGTTGGCACCGGGTGCGTGCGCTGGAAGAGAGTGGCCACATCGATGGCTATGTTGCCGTACTCGACCAGGGCAGGATGGGGCTGCCCGATACGGTGATCATCGAGGTGACGGTCGACCGCCATGACGACGAGATCTTCCAGGCGTTCTCGGACGCGCTGGCCGACTTGCCGGAAGTGATGGAAGCGTATTTGCTCTCGGGCGAATACGATTACCTGATCAAGGTGGCGGTGTCGGGGACGGAAGGGTACGAGCGCTTCCTGCGCCAGAAGCTCTACAAGCTGCCGGGTGTGAAGCACACGCGCTCGACCTTCACGCTGCGCTGCCTGAAGCGCTCCGCCTCGGTGACGCCTTGAACGACACCGTGCCTCGACGGGCGTTTATTTCGCCTTCGCGCGCAGCGTTTCGAGCTCCATGCGCAGCGCACCGCGATCGCTTTTCGCCGACGCCAGCTGCGCCTGCAAATCCTTGACTTCCAGCGCCAGGCTGTCGCGCGCGGTGGCCGCGCCGATCAGTTCCATTTCGGCCGCCAGGCGCGCATCCGACTGGGTGGAGGAGGCCGTCACATTGCGTTCGAGCTGTCCGCGCAGGTCAAGCAGCTGGGCATCCTTGCCCTCGATCGCCAGCTGGTCCTTGGCCTTGCCGACCAGGGCGTCCATGGCAACCTGGCGCGCATTGCGCAGTTCGGCCATCAGGCGCTCGATTTCCTCACTGCGTTCGTCGGCCACGGCCTGCGCCGCCTCGCGCGCGCTTGACGCATTGTCGATGTCGGCGAGCAGGTCGGTGCGCTCGGCTTCCAGGCGCTCGGCCTCGCTGAGCGCGTCTTCCAGGTCGCGTTCGCGCTGGGCCAGCAGCGCGCGCGCACCGAGGCCGGCATGTTCGGCATGCTGCTGCGCCCAGCGTGCCAGGTCGGCCAGCAGGGCAGGCGGCAACTCGGCCGGTGCCGGTTCGGGCAGCCGTTCGTGCTCGGCACGCCATGCGCGCAAGTGGCGGGCAATCGCCGTGGCCGAACCGCCGTCCAGCACGTCGCGCAAGGTGTCCAGCGACACCGGGGTCCCGGCCTCCTGCAGGTTCGACGCGGCGGCAGCAAGGTCGTCATAGGTGATGTCGAGGCGCGGTGATTCGGTGGTCATGGAGCAAAAGAGAGTGTTGTGGATGGCGTCCATGATACGCGAGGCCCCGCCCTCGACCCGCAACCCGGGGCGCGATATGCACGCTGACCGGCGCCGGACTGTGGTGGAATTGCCTCAATGTAAGATTTTATTATTATCATGTTGTAACATGGATGGTTTTTAACCAACTCGCACACCATGGACGCCTCCGCTGCCCTCCTCGACGACGCGCGTGCACTGCTGGCCGACGCTGACCAGAAACTGGCGCAGCTGCGCGCCATCGAGCCCTACCTGATCGATATCTCGCTGCGCGAGAATCCGGTCGGTTCCGGCATCGGCCACACCCTGGCGGACAAGCTGCGCATCCTTCCGCAGCTGCGCGCCTTCGGCATGCGCAACATCCATCTCGGCTCGCTCGATTATCCGATGCCCGACGAACTCGAAGTAGACGACGATTTCATGCTCTGGCTGCGCGACCACGGCGACGACATGCGCGGCTGCTTCGCTTTCACCGACATCGGGACAGTGCGGGGCGACGGCAGCTTTGCGCCTTCGCCCTCGATGCGCAAGCTCCAGGCCTACAAGGTGCCGAACACCCTGCACGAAATCTATCTCAGCGACGAGGGCATGGCCGGCCTGTACGACTTCGATACCTTGCTGCGCGACCTGCGGGCCAGCATCGGCTGGCTGCACGCGAACATCACAGGCGACAACGGCGGGGCGCCACGTATTCTGATCAATATCGTCGACGGCTGCGACGCGCTCACGAACAGGCTCGAACGCAGCTGCGCGCTGCTGGAGATGCTGGCCGGGCAGGACATCGAAGGCGTCAGCATCGAGGACGATCGCGGCACCTACCTGCCGTTCCAGGTGGGCGCCTGCGTGGCGATCGCGCGCCGCTGCCTGCCGCAGCCGAAAAAGCTGGTGGTGCACGTGCACGCCGGCGCCGGCTACGAGAACGCCTCGGTGATCGAGGCGCTGCTGCGCGGCGCCGACGGCGTCTGGGGCGGCATTCCGAAGCAGGCGGCCATCATCGGCCACGCTTCGCTGGGCGAACTGATCGCCAACCTGGTCCGCATCGGCAACCCGCACATGGCGGCCTACCAGGTCGAACGCCTGCTGCCGCTGGCGACAAGCCTGCAGGAGTTGGACTCCGGCCAGCCGGTACCGGACGACGTTCCCGTACTCGGCCGGAATGCCTACCGGCTGACGCTCGATTTCTTCCGCCAGCAGGGCAGCCGCCCGATGGACTTGCCGCCCGAGCGCATCGGCGGACGCTATGGCTACCGTATCTGCCCGGTCGTGAGCGACCGTCCCGTCATTGCCGGCCGCCTGGCCGAAGTCACCGGCCGGCCGGCCGCTTCGTTTCCGGACGAGGTACTCGACTCGATGATCCGCCTCATGCGGCGCGACCTGCGCGCCGGCCTGCGCCTGGCCTATGACATGCCTGCCGAACTGCTCGAACTGCATCGGCGCGCACTCGCGTTTTTCCCATCACCCATGCAAGCCCCTTCCTGCGAAACCCCATGAGTACCTCACCAAGCTACGACGACCCCGGCGTCTACCGCACCCTGCTCGAATCGACCAAGGCCATTCCCTGGAGGATCGACTGGGCCAGCATGCGCTTCACGTATATCGGTCCGCAGATCGAAACGCTGCTTGGCTGGAGCCAGTCGAGCTGGCAGACGGTGAACGACTGGGCCGAGCGCATTCACGAGGACGACCGCCAGAGAACGGTCGACTTCTGCGTCGCCCAGTCGATTGCCGGTGTCGACCACGAAGCCGACTACCGGGCGCTGACCCGAGACGGCGAGCTGGTCTGGATCCGCGACGTCGTCCACGTGAAGCGTCATCCGGACGGCAGCGTCGATTGCCTGGTCGGCTTCATGTTCGACATCACCGAGCGCAAGATCGCCGAGGACAAGATCCTGCAGCTGCAAAAGGAACTCGAGACCCTGTCCTACCGCGACCCGTTGACCGGCATCGCGAACAGACGCATGTTCGACCGCATCCTGGAGGTGGAGTGGAGCAAGGCGCGCGCGGTCGGCGAGCCGCTGTCCCTGATGATGCTCGACATCGATTTCTTCAAGCAGTACAACGACAGCTACGGCCACCCGCAGGGCGACCTGTGCCTGAAGCAGGTCGCCGGCCTGCTCGACGACACGGCGACGCGCACGCGCGACCTGTGCGCGCGCCTGGGCGGAGAGGAATTCGTGGTCCTGTTGCCGGGGACGAACGAGGAGGCAGCGCACACCATCGCGCAACGCTTCGCGCGCATGCTGTCGCGCGCCGCCATCGCGCACCGCAATTCGCGGGTGTCCGACGTCCTCACCGTCAGCATCGGCCTGGCGAGCATCGTGCCGGGCGCGCACGACACGCCCGGCGCCTTCATCGAGCTGGCCGATACCCGCCTGTACCAAGGCAAAACCGGCGGGCGCAACCGGATCGTGGGCTCGGGCGACTAGCAAATGCTGGGGTCAGCCTGACCCCAGCTGTTGAGTGTCAGGCGGGCGGGGGCGGCGCGACCCGATTCGCCACCCCGAACGGCACATGCACCATTGGAATCGTGCCGCCCGGCCCGGCCCGCAAGTGGGTCAGCTGGTCGTCGAAAAAGATGTGCGGCTTGAACACGCCCAGCACGCGCGACTTGTCCATTCCGCCGAGGAAGAAGGTTTCATCGGCCGACACGCCCCAGCTCTTCAGGGTCGTCACGACCCGCTCGTGGGCGGGCGCGCTGCGCGCCGTGATGATGGCGATGCGCACGATGCGGCGGTAGCCTGGATCGCGGCGCTGGGCGCGTTCTTCCAGACGCTGCATCATCGCCAGCTTCTGGAACATGTTCGCCAGCGGTCCCGGGCTGTGCGGACGGGCCATGTGCAGCGTTTCGTGGGCGTGGAACTGGTCGAGGCCGCCCTGCTTGAAGACGGCCTCCGATTCGTCGTCGGCCAGCACGCCATCGAAGTCGAAGGCGACGCGCAGCTCGAGGTCGTCGTCGCCGTCGTCGATCTGCGAGGGCAGCACCAGCCCGGCCGGATAGTTCACCGCGATGGCGCTTTTCACGTCTTCCTCGTTGGCAGACAGGAACAGCGAGGCATTGAACGCGGGCAGGTAGGGATAGGGCGACTTGCCGGTCATGAAGGCGGCGCGCGAGATGTCGAGGCCGTAGTGGGCGATCGAACGCAGCACGCGCAGGCCGGTTTCGGGCGAGTTCCGGGAGAACAGCACCACCTCGACCGGCGACTGGCGCGGAAAGCATTTATTGATGTTCAGGAAGCGCTTGATGAACGGGAAAGCCACGCCCTTGCCGAGGATGGTGTCGAGGTGCTGTTCCTGGTACAGCCGGTATTCTTCCTGACCTTTATCGAGGTAGACCTGGTGCGATTCGGCCAGGTCGAACAGGGCGCTCGAGGCGATCCCGATCACCAGCTTGTCTTCAATCTGAAATGGCATTCACGCTTCCTGTGGGAGTAAAAGGTCGAAGCAGGGGCGCAGGCGCGGCGTCACGACGGCTGCCACCAGTGGATCGTCAAAGGGCAGTTCGCCGGCATCGACCAGCAGGCGCAGCTTGGCCAGGACGTCGGCGCTTGCGAGCACACTGCCGAGCGCCGTCCCGTGTGCTGCGCCGGCGTCGGCGATGGCGCCGGCAACGGTCGGCGGAAATTCCCATTCGATGGCGATGCCGTGCGCGAGGCCGCGTGCGTGGCCGAGCAAGGCGGCGCAGAACGCGCTTGACCCCGGCAGGTTGTCTTCGGTGTAGACCTGGTCGATCAGGCGGAAGGCGACGACCAGGCCGACGTTCTGGATCAGCCCCGCGAGATAGGCTTCGAACGGATTGGCGGCGGCGTGCGGCGCGAGCGTGGCGGCGGCGAGTGCGCATTTCTCGGATTGCATCCAGATCCGCGGCGCGGCGCGTTTCGCAAAACGTCCGGACTGCATGCCGATCACGGGACGGAAGGCGACACGCGCGAGCAGCATGCGCAAACCGTTCTGGCCCAGCAGCATGACGGCGCCCTCGATATTCTTCACCGGCGTCGGCGGCCGGTAGTAGGGGCTGTTCGCCTCGCGCACGAGCTCTGCGACGAGCACCACGTCCTGCGCGACCATGCGCGACAGGTCGGCGTTCGAGACGCTGTCGTCGCGCAGGCTGCGTAGCAGTTCGGGGATCACGGCCGGCACGCGCGGCACCAGATCGGCGGCGCGTGCGGGGGAGTCGGCCAGGCGCGCCAGTTCGTCCAGGATCAGTCGTTCGGAGGCTTGCGGTGCATCGCCGCCGGCGCCGCCTGCGAGCCAGCGGAAGAAGGCGGCGTCGACCTCGGCGTTGGCGGCGGGTGCCGCCGGCGCGCGGGCGGCCGGCATGGCCGAAACACTCGAGGGGCTCTTGACGCTATCGTCCGGCGTCGAGGCGCCACCAAACCAGCGCGCAAACCAGTTTTTCTTCAAGGGGAAGCCTCGGCCGTGGCGAAAGCCCGATTCTACCTGACAAGTTTGTGGAAGAAAATTCAGCGGGCCGGCCATCTGGCCGGCCCGACAGCACGCACGGAAGGCGTGCCGGAATGCGACTAGCGGCCGGTGCCGGCGCCCGTCGCGGGCGGCGTCATCGGTTGCGTCATGGGGGGCGTCGTGCCTGTTGCGCCCGACGTACCCATGGCGTCGCTTGTGCCCGTTGTTCCGGTGGTGCCGGTCATGCCCGAGCTCGTGCCTGTGGCGCCCGTGCCGGGGGTGCTCATCGTACCGGTGCCGCCCATCGACGAACCCGAGCTGCTGGCGCCCGACATGGTATCGGTGGTGCCGGTCGAGGTGCAGGCGGCCAGGCCCAGGCCCATGGTGGCTGCGAAGATAAGGCTCAGAGTGGTTTGTTTCATATTCTTTTTCCTCTTCGGTTATGTGAGAACTTCATCATGCGAGTACTCCCGTCCACACGCCATAGGAATAAAACGTCAATGCGTGTAGGAGATGCCGGACAGTTAATGTCGAGATGAAACTGACGGTTAGCGCCGCTCGCCCGTATTTGCGGGGGTGGCGCCGGTGGCGCTGGTCGAGCCCTTGACGTCGGCATTCGCGGCGTCGACGCCGCCGGTCGTGCCCGAGGTGCTGGTGGCGCCCGCGCTGCCGGTGCTGCCGCTCGTCATCGAGCCGCTGCTGCTCCCAGAAACACTGCTGTCCATGGCGTCCTTGTTGGCGGTGGTGTTGCAGCCGGCCAGGGCAAGCCCGGTGGCCAAAAGCATGGTGGTCGTGATGCGCTTCATGGTTGTTCTCCCGTGGTAATCACAGGTTGCATGATGCGACGACGTGCGGAAGAGCGCTATAGGAACACTGCTGCCGGGCGTGTAGGACACGCCGGACACGTCAGGCAGTCGAGACAGCCCCCTGGTGCGCGGCTATCCATTCCACGAGTGCGCCCGAGACCACGGGACGACTGAAGAAATAGCCCTGTCCCTTGGCACAGGACTGGGCGCGCACAGCCTCGAGCTGGGCGGCGGTCTCGATGCCTTCGGCGACGGTATTCATGCCCAGGCTTTGCGCGACCTTCACGGTGGCCTCGATCAGCACCCGGTGGTGATGGCTGGTATCGGCCTTGCACACGAACGAGCGGTCGATCTTGACGGTGTCGACCGGCAGCAGGTGCAGGCTCGACAGCGAGGAGTAGCCGGTGCCGAAGTCGTCCAGTGCCAGCTTGACGCCGAGCGCTTTCAGTTCGTGCAGGCGCACCTGGATGTCTTCGTCCTGGGCCGCCAGGCTTTCGGTCACCTCGAGTTGCAGGCTGGTGGCCGGCATGCCGGTCTGCGCCAGGATGCTCGCCACCTTCGCCGCCCAGTCGAGCTGGGCCAGCTGGGCGCGCGACAGGTTCACCGCCATCAGGCGCGGCGCGGCTTCGCCCAGCTCGGCGCGCCAGCGCATGAAGTCCCTGCAGGCGCGTTCGAGCACGAAGTCGCCGATCTGGTCGATCAGGCCGCACTCCTCGGCAATGCCGATAAAGTCGAACGGCGGCACCAGGCCGCGGGTCGGATGCTGCCAGCGCACCAGCGCCTCGACGCCGGCCGAGTAGTCGGTCGAGCCGTCGGCGTTCAGGCCGACGACCGGCTGGTAGACGACAAACAGCTGCTCTTCGGCCAGGGCGGTGCGCAACTGGGCCTCGATATCGGCACGCCGCGCGGCGCGTTCGCGCATTTCCGGCTCGAACACGACATGGCGTGCGCCACCGTCGCGCTTGGCCTCGATCATCGCGATGCTGGCGTCGCGCATGGCTTCGTCGGCGTCGCCGCCGCTGCCGGTGTCCCAGAACACGCCGATACTGGCGCGGCAGGCGACTTCATGGCCGTCGAGCTGGTGCGGGCGCGCCAGCGTGTCGAGCAGGCGCAGCGCCAGGCGTTCGGCCTCGGCCGGGTGGCGCAGGCCCCCTTGCAGGACCACGAATTCGTCGCCGCCGACGCGCGCCACCAGACCGGCGCCGCTTGCCGACGGGTCGATCCGGCCATCCGCGGGCAGGCCGCCGGCGCGCATGCGGTCGGTCAGCGTCGCCAGCAGGCTGTCGCCGACCGCCACCAGCAGGCGGTCGCCGGCGTTCTGGCCGAGCGTGTCGTTGATCTGGCGGAAGCGGTCGCAATTGAGGACCAGCAGCGCGAAGCGTTCGTCGCCGGCTTCGCGGTTGAGCAGGCCTTGCAACTGCTCGACCGCCGCCGCCCGGTTCGGCAGGCGGGTCAATGCATCGGTGCGGGCGGCGCTGCGCAGGCGCCGGCGCAGGTTTTCCTGCTCGCGCTGGATTTCCAGCGTGGCGTCGGTGATCGCCGCCATCAGGCGCTCGGGGTCGAGCTTCATCAGGCTGATCGACAGCACTTGCGGTGCGCCGGGCGTTCCATTGGCATCGCCAAGCGGGACCCGCAGCGCATCGCAGATCACGCCCGAAGGCTGGTCAAACGCGTCGGCCAGGGCTTTTACCTGGGGCGCAACGCCTTCCAACACGGCGAACAGGTTGTCGAGCCCGCCGTCGCAGGCGAGCGGCATCAAGAGGTTCGATGCCATCGGGTTGAGCATTTCCACCGCGCCGTCCATGCTCGTTTGCACCAGGCCGATCGGGGCACGGTACAGGAACTGGACCAGCGCCTCGTAGGCGTTGACCTGCTCAACCTGCATCGCGGCTTCGCTGTGGAGGGTTTTCATGGTTCGAGAGTTCCGGAGTCCATGCGGCGACGCGGTTGCGTCCCTGCGATTTGGCCAGGTACAGCGCCTCATCGGCGCGCGCGATCAGCACGTCGATTCCTTTGGCGTCGCCGTCGAACACGGCCACGCCTGCACTGACCGTGTACGCGATTTCGACGCCGTCAGCGGCCACCAGGCGCGTTGACACCAGCAGGCGCAGGCGCTCGGCGCTCGCCAGGGCTTGCTCGATGCCGGTCGAAGGCAGCAGCACGCCAAATTCCTCGCCGCCCAGGCGTGCGACCGTGTCGACCGCGCGGAAGGTTTCGCGCAGGGCGTCCGCCAGGTCGCACAGCACGCGATCGCCCGCCGGATGGCCATACCGGTCGTTGACACGCTTGAAGTTGTCCGCATCGAAGACGATCAGCGCCAGCGCGCGCGGGGTGTGATTGGCACGGTCGAGCTCCAGCTGCGCCGCTTCGAAGAAGGCGCGCCGGTTCGGGAGTGCGGTCAGGTGGTCGCAAAAGGCCGCCTGGCGCCGTTTTTCGGTCGCTGCACGCTTGTCGCTGATGTCGCGCAGGATCATGCAATAGGCCGGTGCGTGCGGGTGGTCGCCGAACGCTTCGCGGTCCGGCAGCGGCGCAATCAGGGCGCTGCACCAGAACTGGCTGCCGTCGGCGCGCAGGCGCAGGCCTTCATCCATGCTCCAGCCGTCCTTGTCGGCTTCGCGCAGGCGATCGAGCAGATGCTCGTCCGTCATCGCATCGCGGGGATAGAAAACGGAGTAGGGCGAGCCGATCACGTGCTCATCGAAACCGGTGACGCGGGCGATGCTGTCGTTCCAGTCGCACAGCCGGCCGTCGCGGTCGAGAGCGACCAGTGCATAGTCGGTGATGCGCGTCAGGATCGCGCTCAGCCAGGCGTCGCTCTGGCGCAGCTGGCGTTCGCGCCGCATCTCGGCGGTGACGTCCTGGATCACGGCCATGATGCGCGCGTCGTCGAGTTTCAGGAGGGTCAGCGACAGGATTTGCGGCGTGCTGGTGCGTGCGCGTTCGTCCGGCCGCAAGTGGATGTGCAGGCCTTCGAAGACCATGCCGTTATTGCGCGGGTATTGTTCGCACTGGAGGCGCAGGTCGGGCGCCACGCTCTCGAGTGCGGTAAACAGGTTCGTCAGACAACCGTCTGGCGATAGCGGCATCAGGAGCTGGGCCGAGATCGGGTTGATCATCACGATCTCGCCATCGATGCCTGCCTGCACCAGTCCAACCGGTGCCAGATACAGGAAATGCATCAGGGCTTCGTGTTCTGCGCGCAGGCTCTCCACACTGTCGTTGCTCTCCATCACCGCCGCTGCACCAATACGTAACGGGTGCAGCTGTTGGCACTGGCCAGCAGGCGAAGCTTGACCTTGACGGGACGCATGCGCAGGGTCAGGACGTAATCGATCGTGTCGTCGAGTTCGCTGCCTTCTTCAAAGGCGTCTTCGAAACGCTGCGCCACGAGAAAATTGTTCAGACACGGTGCCACATTCGTGAACAGCGGCTCGCCGAGGACGCGTTGCGCCGACAGGCCGGCGGCCTGCGATTCGAAGGCATTGTAGCGCTGCACGACTTCGGCTCCATCGAAACCGATGACACCATAATCGAGCATATCTAGCTGTTCCTGGCTGCTGGCGTCGAGCAGGTCGGCCAGGCCGCGTGCATCGAAAGTAGGGGTAGCACTGGTCATAGGATATTCGCAGATTTTACAATTGATATTGAGAAACAAATGTTGGCACGCGTCAGGGCTGGTGTCAATCGGATGTGGTACAGACGGTCACGATTTTAGCGTGCTCGTTGACAGAATGGTCGGCGCGTTGCAACATCGCCAGCCTTTCATTGTCTCGGTGTAAAGAATGGAACAGTTTCGACAGCCGCAGTGGTGGCAGCATGAGCCGGCCTTGACGCGTGTCGTGCGCGACCTCGTCAGTGCGGAACTGGCCGCGGCGCATCCGGGCCGCGTCCTGCCGGCGCTGTCATCGTGGCCGCTCGACCCCGACCTGGTGGCCGACCTTGGCGCCGACTCGCTCGACCTGATGGGGGCGGCGACCAGCCTGGCCGACCTGCTCGGTTTCGCGCGTACCGGGTCCGAGGACGCGCTGCTGGCACAGACGCGGCTCGCGGACTGGATCGCCGCTGCCCGTGCCAGTCTCGCGCTCGACGACACGGAGCTGACCTTCCGCACCTCGGGCAGCTCGGGCGCGCCGAAGCGCTGCAGCCACCGGCTTGCCGGCCTCTGGCGCGAGGTGGACGAACTGGCCAGGCTGACCCCTGGCCGGCGCCGCATCCTCTCGGCGGTGCCAGCGCATCATATCTATGGCTTCCTGTTTACCGTGCTGCTGCCGCAGGCATCCGGCGCGGCGCTGCCCGTGATGGACCTGCGTGGGTCGTCGCCGGCAGCCTTGGCAAGCATGGTGGCGCCAGGCGACCTGGTGGTCGCGCATCCCGATTTCTGGGGGCAGGTAGCGGCGCTGGGGACGGTCTTTCCCTACGACGTCATCGGCGTCAGCTCCGGTGCGCCTTGTCCCGACGCCACCGCACGCGTGCTGCAGGAGGGCGGCCTTCGCCTGCTGCAGGTGTATGGCAGCTCCGAGACGGCCGGCGTCGGCTGGCGCGATCGGGCAGGGGAGCCGTACCGGCTGCTGCCCTACTGGCGCCGTGGCGGCATTGAACGGACGATCGAACGCACCATCGACGGTGTGGAGGAGCGTTACCCCTTGCAGGACTGGCTCGACTGGACCGATGAGGAGCGCTTCGTGCCGGGCGGGCGCGTCGACCAGGCGGTGCAGGTCGGCGGCACCAACGTGTATCCGGCTTACGTGGCCGAGGTGCTGGGAATGCACCCTGGTGTGTTCGAATGCGTCGTGCGCCCGATGCGGCTGGACGAGGGCACGCGCCTGAAAGCGTTTGTCGTGCCTTGTAAAGCCTTCGCCCCGGAATCCCTGCGCACGGAGCTGGCCGCCTGGATCGCCGAACGATTGGGTCCGGCGGAGCGGCCGGCGGCGTTGTCCTTCGGCCCGGCGCTGCCGCGCCAGCCGAACGGCAAGCCGGCCGACTGGATCATCGACGCCTGGGAGTAGCCCCGGGCTGGGGTTTTATTGCGTTGGCACGAACACCGGCGCCGGGTCGGGCGGCGTTGCCACGCCGTCCGCGCGTGGATGCAGCAGGTAATCGTCCTTGTCTTCGTCCTCCTCGTCCGGCGCCGCTGCCGGCGTATCCTGCGCCGCCACGTTGGTATCGATCGCGCGCAGCTCCGGCATCTCGGCGAACTCCGCATAGATCCAGTCGTCGTTCTCGCGCAGCACCCCTTCCGGCTCGGGACGATCGACCTGTGGACGCTTCGCCAGCGCCACCTGCATGTAGTCGAGCCAGATCGGCAGGGCCAGGGTGGCGCCGAATTCGCGCCCGCCGAGCGAACGCGGCTCGTCATAGCCCATCCACGCGACCGCCACCACATTCCCGCCATAGCCGGCGAACCAGCCATCGAACGCGTCGCTCGTGGTGCCGGTCTTGCCCGCGATGTCAGTGCGGCCCAGGCGCTTGGTTGCGGCCGCGCCGGTGCCGTAGCGGGTCACGTCGCGCAGCATGCTGTCCGTCATCCAGGCGTTGCGGGCGTCCAGCACGCGTGCGGCCTCCAGGCGTGCCTCGGGCGGCTTGTTCTCGATCAGGACCGTGCCGTTGCCATCCTCGACGCGCGCAATCAGGTAAGGCTTGACGCCATAGCCGCCGTTGGCGAAGACGGCATAGGCGCCGGCCATCTGCAGCGGCGTCACCGCGCCCGTGCCCAGCGCCAGGGTCAGGTTCTGCGGGTGGCGCGCCAGGTCGAAGCCGAACTTGCTCAGGAAACCGTGGGCATACGGCACCTCGAGTGCGCGCAGCAGGCGCACGGTCGGCACGTTCTTCGAATGCGCCAGCGAGTAGCGCATCGTGATCGGGCCATTGAAGACGCCGTCGTCGTTTTGCGGCGTCCAGTCGGCGCCGGCATTCTCGCCCGGCATGACCAGTTCCTGATCGAGGATCAGCGTGCCCGGGGAATAGCCTTTGTCGAGCGCCGCCGAATACACGAACGGCTTGATCGCCGAACCCGGCTGGCGCCAGGCTTGCGTGACGTGGTTGAACTTCTGCAGGTTGTAGTCGAAGCCGCCGACCAGGGCCTGGTAGGCGCCGCTGTCGGCATCGATCGCGACAAAGGCGGCCGCCACCAGCGGCACCTGGGTGATGCCCCATTCGGCCTTGGCCACGTCCTTGCCGACGCCTTTGCCCAACAAGCTGATACGCACCACGGCGCCGGGCGTGATGCGTTGGGCTGCTTTCGCCTTGTCCGACAAGCCGGCCGCGGCAAATTTGAGGCCGGCGCCCTTGATGGTGATCGTATCGCCGTCGATCGTCTCGACCTTCACGCTCTTTGCCGAGGCGGCGATGACCACCGCCGGCTCCAGGCCGTCGCTCGACGGACGCTTCTGCAGCGCTTCGACGATCGCTTCCTCGCGTTCTTCATCAAGCTCCGGGAGCTCGATGCGCGCTTCCGGGCCGCGGTAGCCGTGGCGGCTGTCATAGGCCAGGACGTTGCGCCGCACCGAATCGTAAGCCGCTTCCTGGGCCTTCGAGTCGATCGTCGTATACACCTTGATGCCGCGCGTGTACGACTCTTGCGCATACTGGGCGAACACCACCTGGCGCGCCAGCTCGGCCACGTACTGGGCGTGGGTGCCGAATTCCTGCGGCTTCGAATGCACGCGCAGCGGTTCGGCGACCGCCTGCGCATACTGGGCCTCGTCGATGTACTTCAGGTCGCGCATGCGGCGCAGCACCTGTTCCTGGCGCAGCTTGGCGCGTTTCGGATTGACCGCCGGGTTGTGGCGCGACGGGTTTTGCGGCAGGCCGGCCAGCATCGCGGTCTCGGCGATCGTGAGCTGGTCCAGCTTCTTGCTGAAGTAGCTGCGCGCCGCGCTGGCAAAGCCATACGAGCGCTGGCCCAGGAAGATCTGGTTCATGTACAGCTCGAGGATCTGGTCCTTGGTCAGGGCGTCCTCGATTTTGTAGGCCAATACCACTTCATTGAGTTTCCTCGACAAGACCTTTTCGCGCGACAGGAAGAAGTTGCGCGCGACCTGCATCGTGATGGTCGATGCGCCGCCCGAGCCGAAGCCGCCCGTCACATTCGCCTTCACCGCGCGCGCCGCGCCCATCCAGTCGATGCCCTTGTGTTCGTAGAAGCGTGCGTCCTCGATTGCCAGCACCGCCTTTTTCATCATTGGGGGCACTTCGGCGATCGGCACGAAGTCGCGGTGCTCCTCGCCGAATTCGCCGATCAGGACCTTGTCGGCGGTGTAGATGCGCAGCGGGATCTTCGGCTTGTAGTCGGTGACGGCGTCGATCGAGGGTAGGTTCGGCACGATCGCCATCATGAACCAGACGGCGACACCGGCGATCACGAGGACGATGGCGGCGAGGATGAAAAAGATGAAGCCGTGCTGGCGATGCGCTCGCCGCAGGCCTTGAAGGGGCTTGGTCAAGACAGTGTTCTCCTGCTGTGAGCCGCACAAAAGGCAGGCCCGGCGGGGCATTATAATCCGCTTTCTTTCGCACTCGACGTATGCCATAGTCACGCGTTCAGGCCCCCTTAAGAAAGCCTGGCACTTCGATAACCCAGGAACACGATGCCCTACGATCCCGCCTCTACGCCGATCAAGCCCTACATACCGGCGACGGCCGACCTCCCCGAATTCACCATCCGCGCCCTCGTCATGGGGGTCGTGCTGGGGATGATCTTTGGCGCTTCTTCGCTGTACCTGGTATTGAAGGTCGGCCTGACCGTCAGCGCCTCGATTCCGGTGGCGGTGATCGCCATCACCCTGTTCGGCATGTTCAAGAAGATGGGCGGGCGCGAGTCCACCATCCTGGAGAACAGCATCACGCAAACGGCCGGTTCGGCCGGCGAGTCGCTCGCCTTCGGCCTGGGCGTGACGATGCCGGCGATTATGATCCTGGGTTTCGATCTCGAGATCTCGCGCGTGATGCTGGTGGGGGTCCTGGGCGGCCTGCTCGGCATCCTGATGATGATCCCGATGCGCCGCACCATGATCGTCGAGCAGCACCGCGAACTGAAATACCCGGAAGGCACGGCCTGCGCCGAAGTGCTCAAGGCCGCCGCCACCGAAACCTCGCGCGCCGCCGCCGGCGAAGTGCGCGAAGCCGGATCAAGTGCCGCGCGCGACGCCAGCCGCCGCGCCGCGATCATCTTCGGCGGGTTCGGTCTCGGTCTCCTGTACAAGGTGGCCAACGTCTCGCTCAAGGGCTGGAAGGATGTCGCCAACTTCGAGTTCGGCGCACCGTTGAAGGCCGGCTCGGCCGGCGCCGAGATTTCGCCGGAACTGGTCGGCGTCGGCTACATCATCGGCCCGCGCATCGCGTTGACGATGGCGGCCGGCGGCGTGCTGTCCTACCTGCTCCTGATCCCGATGATCAAGTTCTTCGGTGAGCAGCTGGCGGTGCCGGTCTCGCCGGGCACCATGCTCATCAAGGACATGTCGCCGGACGATATCCGCGACGCCTATGTGCTCTATATCGGCGCCGGCGCCGTGGCCGCGGGTGGCCTGATTTCGCTGGTGCGCTCCTTGCCGTCGATCTGGAAGGGCCTGAAGGGTGGTCTCGCAGGGATGGGCAAGGGTGCACCTGCCGCGTCCTCGCTGCGCACCGACCAGGACATCCCGTTCAAATGGGTCGTTATCGGCTGCCTGGCGATCATCGCCATCATCACCGTGGCCACGCCGCTGCACATGAATTTGCTGGGCGCCTTGCTGATCCTGGTGTTCGGCTTCCTGTTCGCCACCGTGTCCTCGCGCCTGACCGGCGAAGTGGGTTCGTCCTCGAACCCGATCTCGGGCATGGCGGTGGCCACGCTGCTGTTTACCTGCCTGATCTTCCTCGTCCTGGGCTGGACCGGCGGCCAGTACTACGTCACCGCGCTGTCGGTCGGCGCGATTGTCTGCATCGCCGCGAGCAACGCCGGCACGACATCGCAGGATTTGAAGACCGGCTTCCTGGTCGGCTCGACGCCGCGCCTGCAGCAGTACGCGATCCTGTGCGGCGCATTCGCGTCGGCCCTGATCCTGGGTCCGATCCTGCTGAAACTGAACGATGCCGGCACGGTGTATGTGCCGGCCGCCCAGGTTGCGCCCGGCATCACGGTCGACGCGGCGAAGCTGAGGGAGACGGCGCAGCTGCAGGGGCCACAAGCCCAAACCGATAACAAGACCTATAAAGTCTGGCGCAAGGTCGGCACCGCCGGCGGGCCGGAAGGCAAATACCTGGTCGGTGACGACGGCAAGCTGGCCTACCTGGTCGACCCGGGCATCAACGGCCACCACAACACGCGTCCGGACGGCACCGAGGTGAAGAAATACGATGCGCCGAAGGCCGTGCTCATGTCCTACATCATCAAGGGCATCCTGGATCAACAGCTGCCGTGGACGCTGGTCCTGTTCGGCGTGATGATCGCGGTGGTGCTGGAAATGGCCGGCGTCCAGGCGCTGGCCTTCTCGGTGGGCGTCTACCTGCCGCTGGTGTCGACGCTGCCGATCGCCATCGGGGGCACGGTGCGCTGGGCGGCCGATCGCCGCAACAGCAAGCTGCCGCAGTATGCCGACCTGACTGCCGAGGAACGCACCGCCGCGGGCGACCGCAGCTCGGGCACCTTGCTCGCATCCGGCTACATCGCCGGCGGCGCGCTGGCGGGCATCGTCATCGCGATTACGGCGGGCGTGCTGACGAACTTCGACAGCATGATGGCAAAGTGGGCAGAAGGTTCGAACCCGTTCTTCGCGGGCCCGAATGCGGACCTGCTGTCGCTGATACCGTATGCGGCGATCGTGCTGCTGCTGTATTGGGTGGCGCGCGAGAAGGCGCGCAAGTAAAACGGCGGGCGCTTCGAGCGCCCGTTTTTTGGTGTCGACGGCCGCCCTTGGGTGGCCGTTTGCATTTGTCGCGTCGTCATTCGTGATGTACGCGCGACTCCGAAGTCGACGACGTCGGCGTGACACAACAAAAAACGGCAGCCGAAGCTGCCGTTCTCGTCGAAGCTAAAAGGCCGATTACTTCACGCCATGCATCAGCTTCTGGATCAGCGGTGCGAGCAGGAACAGCAGCACGCCGCCGGCCAGCAGCGACCAGAAACCGGAGGTGTAGCCGTCCAGAGCCGAGGCGATCGTCATGCCCGATTCGCCCGAGACATGCGAAGCGAAGATACCCGACAGGTTGTTGCCGATACCGGTCGACAGGAACCAGCCGCCCATGCCCAGGCCCACCAGGCGCACGGGAGCGAGCTTGGTGACCATCGACAGGCCGATCGGCGACAGGCACAGCTCACCGATCGACTGGATGAAGTAGACCGTGAACAGGGTCCAGAACGGGATCTTGTTGTCCATGTCCACCAGGCTACCGAGCGCAAACATCAACAGGCCGAAAGCGAGGCCGTTGAAGATCAGGCCGAGGCCGAACTTGCGCGGAATCGACGGGTTCGCGTTGCGGCGGCCCAGCATCACCCAGATGGCGGCGATGATCGGTGCGAACGCGATGATGGCGACCGAGTTCACGCTCTGGAACCAGGCGACCGGGAAGATCCAGCCATTCAGGTCACGGTCGACGATCTGGTCGGCCAGGAAGGTGAACGAGCTGCCGGCCTGCTCGAAGAACATCCAGAACAGGATGTTGAAGGCGAAGATGATCATCATGGCGATGGTCTTGTCGCGCGCGACTTTGCCGTTGCGGATGCCCTCGACCATCAGCATCGCTGCCAGCGCGAGGAACAGCACGGTCAGGATGATCTGCAGCGTACCGGCGCCGAGTTTGAGCAGGAAGTACACGCCGGGGATGACGATGATGCTGCCGATGATGACGGCGATCGAGCGGCCACGGCCCTGTGCCTGCGGTTCCGGAGCGCCGATGCCGGCGAGCGTCTTGCGGCCGATGTAGAACCACACGAGGCTGACCAGCATGCCGAGGCCGGAGACGAAGAACACCACCTTGTAGGCAGGCGTGGTGCCGTCGCCGAGCTCCTGCGCCAGGATCTGGGTCAGGATTGGAGCGATGAATGCACCGGCATTGATACCCATGTAGAAAATGGTAAAGCCCGAATCGCGGCGGGTATCGCCCAGGGAGTACAGTTTGCCGACCATGGTCGAGATGTTCGGCTTGAACATGCCGTTACCGACGATGATCGTGGCAAGACCCAGTTTGAAGATGTCCTGGTCAGGCAAGGTAATCATGAACAGGCCGGCGGCCATGAAGACGGCGCCGATCAGGATCGAGCGCTGGTAGCCGATGACGCGGTCGGCGATCAGGCCGCCGAAGACGGCGCCGGCGTACACCAGCGCGAGGTAGGAACCGTAGGTCAGGTTGGCGTCGGCCTGGCCGACCGCGGCGCCGCCGTAGAACTGGGCGACGATATAGAGCACGAGGGCCCAACGGATGCCGTAGAAGGCGAAGCGCTCCCAGAATTCCGTCATGA
The DNA here is from genome assembly GCF_051262535.1 of Massilia sp. CMS3.1. Lineage (NCBI taxonomy): Bacteria > Pseudomonadati > Pseudomonadota > Betaproteobacteria > Burkholderiales > Oxalobacteraceae > Massilia > Massilia sp. CMS3.1. The sequence goes on from NZ_JBIMES010000001.1 coordinate 88,847, forward strand.
ACAGCATCCACAGTGGCGCCGGGTGGCCCATGATCTGTTTGAACTCTGGAATGGCCTTTTCGCCAGGTATTGCAGCTGCACCGCTCATGCGGGTCCTCCCGAAATAGTGTTTATAGAGTGACTGTTTTATTGGAATGCCAGGCTTGCCGGAATTTCCAGTTGGGACGCATTTTAGAGGAAATTGCTTACCACAAGAAAAATTTTTGTCATTGTGGTAAACACGCGCGCAGGCGCTGCATTATGTTGCCTGGGTGCACCAATCGCGCGCAGATGCGCGGGCGTCTCTCTGCCACTTATCGTATATTGGTGAAACAGCCAGCCATGTTTCCGGAAGCCTTTATTTCGGAGAATTTGAAAAGGAAGACCTGCATGAACTACGAAGTCGTCGATGTTTTGATTTCCCCCGAAGGCCAGCTCGAGGTGCTCTCGAAGGCCGAAGTGGCCAAGCTGCTCGACACCAGCCAGGGCGGCCTGTACAACATATTCCGCAAGTGCGCGCTCGCAGTCCTGAACTGCGGCAGCTCGATCGATGATGGCAAGGAACTGCTTGAACGCTACAGCAGCTTCGAGATCAGCATCATCCAGCGCGAACGCGGGATCAAGCTCGACATCCGCGGCGCCCCGTCGATCGCCTTTGTCGACGGCAAGATGATCAAGGGTATCCACGAACACCTGTTCGCGGTGCTGCGCGACATCGTTTATGTGCACTTCGAAATCACCGAAAACCCGAAATTCAACCTCGCCAAGCCGGAAGGCATCACCGACGCGGTGTTCCACATCCTGCGTAACGCCAACATCCTGCAGCCGCAGCGCAGCCCGAACCTGGTGGTGTGCTGGGGCGGCCACTCGATCAACCGCGTCGAGTACAACTATTCGAAAGAAGTCGGCTACGCGTTCGGCCTGCGCGAACTCGATATCTGCACCGGCTGCGGCCCGGGCGCCATGAAGGGCCCGATGAAGGGCGCCGCGATCGGCCACTCGAAGCAGCGCCTGCACGGCGGACGCTACCTCGGCATTTCCGAGCCGGGCATCATTGCCGCCGAGTCGCCGAACCCGATCGTCAACGACCTGGTCATCATGCCGGACATCGAAAAGCGCCTCGAGGCCTTTGTGCGCACCGGCCACGGCATCTGTGTGTTCCCGGGCGGCGCCGGCACCGCCGAAGAGATCCTGTACATCCTCGGCATCCTGCTGCATCCCGATAACGCCGAGATGCCGTTCCCGCTGATCTTCACGGGTCCTGCGACCGCGCACGAGTATTTCCGGCAAATCGACGGCTTCATCGGCCAGACGCTCGGCGCGCGCGCCCAGGCCATGTACAAGATCATCATCGACGACCCGGAAGCGGTCGCGCGCGAGATGCAGGCCGGCATCAAGAAGGTGCGCGAATTCCGCAAGGCGCGCAGCGACGCCTATTACTTCAACTGGTTACTGAAAATCGACCAGGAATTCCAGAAGCCGTTCAAGCCGACGCATGAAAACATGCGCAACCTGAAGCTGCACAAGAACCTGGAGACGCACCTGCTGGCCGCGAACCTGCGCCGCGCGTTTTCCGGCGTCGTGGCGGGGAATGTGAAGGAAGAGGGAATTCGCGAGATCGAACAGTTCGGCAAGTACGAGATCCATGGCGACAGCGAGATCATGGGGCCGATGGATGCGTTATTGGCCTCGTTCGTCGAGCAGAGCCGCATGAAATTGCCGGGCAAGGCCTACGTGCCTTGTTACACGATCGTCCAATGACGGCTGCCTTGCGAGTGATGCCGGAATAAAAAACGGGGCGCTTCATTGAGCGCCCCATTTTTTAATCTTCTTTCCGCAAATGCGGGAACAACAGCACATCCCGAATATTCGGCGAGTCCGTCAGAATCATGATCAGGCGATCGATCCCGATCCCGCAGCCACCGGCCGGCGGCATCCCATATTCCAGCGCGCGGATGTAGTCGGCGTCGTAGTACATCGCCTCTTCATCGCCCGCATCCTTGGCCGCGACCTGCGACAGGAAGCGCGCGGCCTGGTCTTCCGGATCGTTCAACTCCGAGAAACCATTCGCAATCTCGCGGCCCACCATGAACAGCTCGAAACGCTCGGTGATGCCCGTACGGGTATCGGACGCGCGCGCCAGCGGCGACACTTCGACCGGATAGTCGATGATGTACGTCGGCTCCCACAATTGCGACTCCGCCGTCTCTTCGAACAGCGCCAGCTGCAGCGCGCCCAGGCCCGCGGTCGCGAACGGCTTGACGCCGAATTTCTTCAGTTCCGCCTTGATGAACTCGGCATCTTCGAGCTGCTCCGGCGTGTAGCCCGGTGCATACTTGTTGATGGCGTCGACGATCGTCAAGCGCTGGAAGGGCTTCGACAAGTCCAGCTCGCGCCCGCCATACGACAGCACGCCCGTGCCCTGGGCATCGACCGCCGCCTGGCGGATGATGGCTTCGGTGAAGTCCATCAGCCAGGTGTACTCGACGTAGGCCGCGTAGAACTCCATCATCGTGAATTCGGGGTTGTGGCGGATCGACACGCCTTCGTTGCGGAAGTTGCGGTTCACTTCGAAGACGCGCTCAAAACCCCCGACGACCAGACGCTTTAAATACAGCTCGGGCGCGATGCGCAAAAACATTTGCATGTCGAGCGCGTTGTGGTGGGTGGTGAAAGGTTTGGCCGCGGCGCCGCCCGGGATCGGGTGCAGCATCGGGGTCTCGACTTCCATGAACTCGTTCTTTTCCATGAAGCGACGCATCGACGACAGCGCGGCGGTACGCGCTTTAAACGTGCGGCGCGTGTCTTCGTTCATGATCAGGTCGACGTAGCGCTGGCGGTACTTGGTCTCCTGGTCCGCCAGGCCATGGAACTTGTCCGGCAGCGGACGCAGCGACTTCGTGATCAGGCGCAGTTTGCTGACCTTGATCGTCAGTTCGTCGACCTTGGTCTTGAACAGCGTGCCTTCGACACCCAGGATGTCGCCCAGGTCGTAGCTGCGCAAGGCCTCCATCGCCGCTTCGCCCGTGGCGTCCAGGGTCACGTAGATCTGGATGCGGCCGTCGGCGCGGATGCCCGATGCGTCCTGCAGCGTCGCGAATGCGGCCTTCTTGCCGGCTTCGCGTTTGAGCATCATGCGGCCGGCCAGCACCACCGGAATGGCTTGTTCTTCCAGTTCTTCGCGCGACAGGGCGCCGTAGTTCTCGATCAGCGCGGCCGCCTTGTGCTGTGGCTTGAAGTCGTTCGGGAAGGCGACCCCAAGCTGGCGGATCGCAGCCAGCTTGGCGCGGCGCTCGGTCATGATCTTGTTTTCGTCGGCCGCTGCCGCTGCCGGCGCCGGCGTGTTCTCTTGGTTTTCCGTAGTCATGGTGAGGTGTGTTGTATTGGTTGGTTCAGGCGAAGAGCGTGTCGATCGACAGGGCGGAGAAATCGTCGGCGATGGCGATCACGTTGTCGAATTCGGCGAAGGCTTCGCGCGGCAGGGTGGTGGTCAGGACCACCACCCGCATGCCGGCGCGGCGAGCCGCTTCCACGCCCAGCGGCGCGTCTTCGAAGACGATGCAGTTGGCCGGGTCGGCGCCGCAGCGGCGGGCCGCTTCCAGGAACACGTCCGGATGCGGCTTGCCGCGCGGGACGTCCGTCGCCCCGACAACCGTCTCGAAATGGCGGCGCAGGTCCAGGCCACCGAGCGTGAAGTCGACGTTCGCCGGCGGCGCGGCGGTACCGACCGCAAGGACGATGCCCTGCGAACGGGCATCGGCGATCAAGTCTTCGAAGCCGGCCACGGTTTTCAGGTGCGGCGCATACAGCTCGCGATAGACCGCTTCCTTCTCGTGGTTGAGCACGGCGACTTCTTCATCGAGCAGGTGCTCGCCCATGTGCGAACGAATGATCTCCTTGCCCTGGCGCCCGGCCGTGGTGCGGAAGAATTCGTCCGCATCGATGTCGCGGCCGCGGCGCTGGAAGAAGGTGACCCACGATTGCGTGTGGAAGGCCATGTTGTCGACGATGGTACCGTCCATGTCGAAGATGAAGGCGCGTTTCACCGACATCACGCTCCCACGCCTTGCTTGAGCGAGGCCGAGATGAAATCGTCCAGGTCGCCATCGAGCACGTTCTTCGTGTTGCCGGTCTCGAAACCGGTCCGCAAATCCTTGATGCGCGACTGGTCGAGCACGTAGGAACGGATCTGGTGGCCCCAGCCGACGTCGGTCTTCGAGTCTTCCAGCTTTTGCTGTTCGCTCATGCGGTTACGCATCTCGAGTTCGAACAGTTTCGCGCGCAGCATGTCGAAGGCCTCGGCCTTGTTGCGGTGCTGCGAACGGTCGTTCTGGCACTGCACGACAATGCCCGACGGGGCGTGCGTCAGACGCACCGCGGAGTCGGTCTTGTTGATGTGCTGGCCACCGGCACCGGATGCGCGGTAGGTATCGATGCGCACGTCGGCCGGGTTGATCTCGATCTCGATCGAATCGTCGACTTCCGGATACACGAACAGCGAGGTGAACGAGGTGTGGCGGCCGTTGGCCGAGTCGAACGGCGACTTGCGCACCAGGCGGTGGACGCCCGTTTCGGTGCGCAGGTGGCCATAGGCGTACTCGCCCTCGACCTTGATGGTCGCGGTCTTGAGGCCGGCGACTTCACCGTCGGACTGTTCCAGGATCTCGGCCTTGAAGCCCTTGCGTTCGCAATAGCGCAGGTACTGGCGCAGCAGCATCGAGGCCCAGTCCTGGGCTTCGGTACCGCCGGCGCCGGCCTGGATGTCGATGAAGCAGTTGGCGTGGTCCATGGGGTTGCCGAACATGCGGCGGAACTCCATGCCCTCGATCACCGCGTTGATCGCGTCGACGTCGGTACTGACGGCTTCGATGGTGTCGTCGTCGCCTTCTTCGCGCGCCATCTCGAACAGGTCGGCCGCGTCCGCGAGATCGGCCTTTGCTTTTTCGAGCGTGAGCACGACGCCTTCCAGCGCTTTTTTCTCTTTGCCGAGGTCGAGCGCGCGTTTCTGGTCGTTCCAGACGGTCGGATCCTCGAGTTCTTCGTTGACCTGCTCTAGTTTCTCTGACTTCCGATCGAAGTCAAAGATACCTCCGAAGTTCGGCCTCACGACCGGTTAGGTCGTTCAGCAGGGCGGAGATGGCGTTGATGCGTTCAGCTTCCATGGTGGTGGCGTCTCGGGGTAAGGTGAATGAGTGAGTTAAATCGAACCTTCGATTATACCCCAGTCGCTTGCCGCCATCCGTGCCGCTGCCGTATCATCGGCCCGTCTCCCATCGAAGAATCCCATGCGCCACTCCCTCCCATGTCAAATCGGCATTGCCTTGTTGCCTGCCGTCCTCGTTTCGCCCAGCCTGGCCGCATCCACGGCGCCAAAAGGCGCCAGCGCGACCCTCGCCGTGTTAGAGACCACCGACCTGCATGCGAACGTAGTCGGCTATGACTACTTCAAGCTCGCTGACGAGCCCTCGATCGGGCTGGATCGCACCGCGCGCCTGATCGCGCAGGCGCGCGCGGAGTTCGCCAATACCGTCTTGTTCGACAACGGCGACACCATCCAGGGCAATGCGCTGGCCGACTACCAGGCACTCGTCAAGCCGCTGCGCTGCGACCAGACGCTCGGCATCTACAAGGTGATGAACGCCTTGAAGTACGACGGCGCCTCGATCGGCAACCACGAGTTCAATTACGGCCTCGGTTTCCTCAGCCAGGTGACCGGCAACCGGTTCCAGGTCGCGGGCGTGGACCAGCCAAAGCGCTGCGCCGGTCCCGCCTTTCCGCAGGTGCTGGCCAACGTCTACAGCGTGCAGACGAAAAAGCCGCTGTTCGCGCCGTATCGCATCATCGAGAAAAAGGTGAGCGCGCGCGATGCGAACGGGCGCGCGATCACGGCGCTTGTGAAGGTCGGCATCATCGGCTTTACGCCGCCGACCATCATGTCGTGGGACAAGCGCTGGCTCGAAGGGAAGGTCTACACGCTTGGAGTGCGCGAAGCGGCCCTGAAATACATTCCGGAGATGCGCAGACAAGGCGCGGACATCGTGGTCGCCATCGCCCACGGCGGCCTGGACGCCAATCCGTACACAGCCACAATGGAAAACGCCGGCTGGTACCTGGCGCAGGTGCCGGGCGTGGACGCGATGCTGCTCGGGCACGCGCACCAGGTGTTCCCGAACGCCGCCAGCACGGCCCCGCAGTTCAAGCTGCCGGGCGTCGACAAGGCAAAGGGGCTGGTGCATGGGGTGCCCACCGTGATGGCGAATTTGTGGGGCAAGCACCTGGGCGTGATCGCACTGCAGCTGCGCGCCGACGGCAAGCGCTGGACGGTCGAGAAAGACAGGACGCGCGTCGAGGCGCGCAGCGCCCAGAATGCGGATAAAACCTTTGTCGCCGCCGATCCAGCCGTGATGGCGCTGATCCGGGAAGAGCATGAAGCGACCATCGGCTACGTCAAGACGCCGGTCGGCAGCACCGACTTTCGCATGACGACCTATTTCGCCGATGTCGGCGACACCTCCGCGATCACCGTGGTGAACGCCGCGCAGACGCGGTATGTGAAGAATTACGTGGCGGCCAACCTGCCCCAGTATGCCAGGCTGCCGGTGCTGTCGATGTCGGCGCCGTTCAAGAGCGGCCTGGCGGGTGCCTTCGATTTTACCGATGTCCCCGCCGGGAACCTGGCGCTGAACAATGCGGCCGACCTGTATCTGTACCCAAACGCGCTGTACGCGGTGAAGGTCGACGGCGCAGGCTTGAAAGCCTGGCTCGAGACCTCGGCGCGCCGCTTCAACACGATCGATCCTTCCAACAGTAGGCCGCAGGAGTTAATCAATGCTGCGGTCCCGAGCTACAACTTCGATACGCCAACGTCGAACGAGCTCAGCTACGAGATCGACCTCACCGCGCCGCCGGGCGAACGCATCCGTCAGCTCGCGCTGCGCGGTGTGCCGGTCACGCCCACGCAGGAGTTCATCGTCGCCACGAATAACTACCGTGCCAGCGGTGGCGGCAATTTCCCCGGCCTGGACGGCAGCAAGACGATTCTCGCCTCGCCCGACACCAGCCGCGATGTGCTCATCGCGTATATCCGCGAGGTCAAGCAGCTGACCCGCGCCACTCACGGCGCGACGCGCAGCTGGCGCTTCACGCCCGTCAAGACGGCCGGGCCGGTCGTATTCCATTCGGCGCCGGGCGTGCTGGGCCTGGCCGCGGAGGCGGGGCTGGAGAATGTGACGATGCTGCGTGCCGACGACGGCCTCGGCAAGGGCTTTGCGCTGTATGCGGTGGATCTGGCGAAATGAAGACGCTGGTGCTGGCGCTCGCGCTGCTGGGAGGGGGCGCCGCCCAGGCTGCGCAGCCTGCGCCAGTGGTGCAGGCGCAGGCCGGCGACGTCCATGCTGCCTGGAAGCTGGGACTGTTGTACCGGAACGGCACTGGCGTGGCTGCCGATGCCGGGCTCGCTGCGCACTGGATCGGCAGCGCTGCGCGCGGCGGACTGGCGCAGGCAATGTTCACGCTGTCGAACATGCTGGCGGCGGGAGAGGGTGTTGCGGTGGATGCTGCCGGCGCACGGCGCTGGCTGGAGGAATCGGCCGCACTGGGTTATCCGGCGGCCTTGCAGGAACTGGCCTTGAAGGAGCGGGATCCGCGTCAGTCGGCGCTCCTGATGCGCCAGGCGGCGCATGCCTTGCAGCACTGGCCGGCGCAGCCGCAGGGTGCATCTGCGTCAGCGGCAGCTGTCAGGCCTTGATCGACGCCTCGATCTCGCTCTCCGCAATCGCGGCCAGGTCGATCAGCGCCTGCAGTTCGGATGCGCGCAGCTTGCGCGGTTCGCGGTCGATCACGCACAGGGTGCCCATCGGCCTGCCCGAGGGATCGCGCACCGGCACGCCGGCGTAGAAGCGGATGTGCGGGTCGGCCAGCACCAGCGGATTGTCGGAAAAGCGCGTGTCGCTCAACGCGTCTTCGACCACGAACGGTCCGTCCTGCAGGATCGCATGCGAACAGAAGGCCCACTCGCGTGGCGTCTGCTGAGCCGGCAGGCCGACGCGCGCCTTGAACCACTGGCGGCGCGCGGTCAGGAGCGACAGGAGGGCGATCGGCGACTCGGTCACTTTCGAGGCCAGGCGCACGATGCGCTCGAAACGCTCATCCGACAGGGTATCTACGAGATTGGTTGCGGCCAGCGCGGCAAGGCGCTGCGCTTCGTCGTTGGCCACCGGGAAACCGGGATCGGGACTGGGCAGGAATTCGGGGTCGGTCGGCGTCGGCGGCAGGCGGCGCTCGGGCGAGCCGCCGTGACTGGAGACCCTGGTCATCAAGGCGCGTATATGGCTCTCGCGCGTGCGGCGGTGGCCACCCGGGGTTTTCCAGGACTCGATCGCGCCGCTTTCCATCCAGAGCTGGACGGTACTGGTCGCCACGCCAAGCAGACGGGCGGCAGCGCTGGTAGTGAGGATCGGATCCTCTTCCATTACATTGCTGTTCATCAATATTCCTACAGTTTATGGAAGTATAGCCGATTTGATGAAATTGTCCGCATGTTCCGGTTTTGTCCCGCTAAATTATCATTAAAACGGCAAAGTCGGCAGATTTAGTTTTCGTCTTGAAAACAATCCGGTGCCGCTTGTCAAGCTTTCATCAATTTCCAAGCGGCCATTCCCGCGTTTTCCTGAGGATCTGCCCTCAGGCGAGATGTTGTTTCACGCCGCTGCCAGCGCCAATGGCGAGGTCGTGGTGGCGGCACGTGTGCGGGCCGGTGCAAGGCCGAGCTCGTCCAGCGTGAAGGTGCTGACTACCTGCGCCAGGCGCGCAGCCTGTTCCTGCATCGACTCGGCGGCGGCTGCCGCTTCCTCGACCAGGGCCGCGTTCTGCTGGGTGACCTGGTCCATATCGACGATCGCGCTGTTGACCTGTTCGATACCGGCGCTTTGCTCTTCGCTGGCGTGGGCGATATCGGCGATGATGGTCGTCACCTGCTCGATGCTGCGCACGATCTCGCCCATGGTGGCGCCGGCGCGGTCGACCTGGCCGTTACCTGCCGCGACCTTGTTCACCGAGTCGTCGATGAGCAGCTTGATCTCCTTTGCCGCGCTTGCCGAACGCTGGGCCAGGTTGCGCACCTCGCCGGCGACAACCGCGAAGCCGCGGCCCTGCTCGCCGGCGCGGGCCGCTTCGACTGCCGCGTTCAGGGCCAGGATGTTGGTCTGGAAGGCGATGCCGTCGATGACGCTGATAATGTCGACGATCTTGCGCGAGGAGTCGTTGATCGAGCCCATCGTCGCCACCACTTCCGCCACCACGGCGCCGCCCTGGCCCGCAATCGCGGCGGCGTTCTTCGCGAGTTGGTTCGCTTCGCGCGCATTGTCCGCATTCTGGCGCACGGTCGAGGTCAGTTCTTCCATCGACGAGGCGGTTTCTTCCAGGGAGCCGGCCTGCTGCTCGGTGCGGGCGGAGAGGTCGGCGTTGCCGCTGGCGATCTCGTTCGACGCGGTGGCGATGGAGCCGGTGCTGCTCCGGACGTGGCCGACGAGGTCCGCCAACGCGGCCGACATGTCGCCCAGTGCGCGCAGCAGGTCGCCGGTTTCGTCGCGCTCGGTGGCCGGAGGGCGGCTGGTCAGGTCGCCGCGTGCGACGCGCTGGGCGAAGCTGACGGCGTGGCGCAGCGGCACCGTGATCGAGCGCGTGATCAGCCAGGCACAGGCCGCGCCCAGCAGCAGGGCGGCCACGCCCAGCGAGATCAGGATGACGCGGGTGCTCGCATAGGCGTCGAGGATGCCCTTGGCGACGCCGTCGGCGGCGTCGATCTGCATCGCCGCCAGCTTGTTCATCTCGCCGAGGAAGGCCGCGGCGAGCGGCGTGAGCTGCGCGGTATAGATCTTGTCGGCGCCCGCGACGTCGCCGGCGCGCTTGGCCGCGAACAGCGCGGCGCGCGCCTTCAGGTAAGGATCGCGGCTGGCTTTCACGACGGCGAACTGGGCGCGCACCGCTTCGTTGCGCAGCGATGCTTCCACCGTATTTTGCAGCTCGGTGGAGCGGACCGAGACTTCCTTCATGCGCGCTTCGACGCGCGCGATGACGGCGCTGTCGTCGGTCACATAGACGGTCTGCATCATCGCGCTGTTGAGCTCGATCAGCTTGCCCCATTCGGCGACATTGCGCTGGTTCTTGATGCTGGTATGCACCAGCCGGCCCGTCATGTCGCCCGCTTCCTGCATGCGCAGCACGGCGGTCACGGTCACGGCCAGCAGCAATGCCAGTACGATGGCAAATCCCGCGCCGAGGCGCACGCCGATCTTGAGGTTTTTCACGTTGGATTCCCGATGAATGCGCGGCCGGGGGCCGCTGTTTGAATTCGATACGACCGTCGGACTGACCGGTACGCGGCGAGCGCCGCAATCGAGCGATTCAGGGGAGTATACCAGCGCAGCGGCATTAAATGATGCCTTGCGGCAAATTCGCAACATCACGCGATGGCAATGTTGCAATCAGAGGCGGGTAGTAGCAGAGAGGGCGCCCTGAAGACTCAGTGCAGCTGCTTCTTTTCGGGCTGGACCAGAATGAACGGATGCACGACCGCCGCCCACAGCGCGGCGCCGCCGGCACTCCAGGTCTCGGCCTGCAGGTCCGATACCTTGGCAACTTTGGCGTCGGCCATCCAGCGCGCAATGGTCGCCTTGTCGTCGTGCGAGATGCGCATCGCGACGTCGATCAGGTCGAGTTCTTCGCTGACATAGATGACATTGCCCTGGGCGAAATGGCGCTCCAGCTCGCTCCATTCGACGCGGCCGGTCTCGCGGTTGATCTTGTCGTGCAGTTCGGTATCGTTTTCGGGCTTGGTTTTCATGGCTGCTTACATCAAATAATCTCGACCGTCGGAGTCGGCGAACCCGCCCATGTTAACCGATAGGCCTGGCCCTTGCGCACATTGCCGACCAGGGCCGGGCGGAAGCACGCCAGGTTGATGCCGGTGGGCGCGCGCACGCTCGGGTAAATGATGCCCATCGCGCCCAGTTCGAGCAGGGTGTTGGCCAGCTCCTGCGAGGCGACATAGCTGCGCGGATCGAGGCATTTGGTGAAGCCGCGCGCGCCGCGGATGTCGTGGAAGGTCGCGTTGAAATCGGCCAGCATCGCCTGGTAAGTCACGCTGTCCTCGAAACGCCCGATTTCCTGATACTCGACCGTCTTGTGGAAGCTGACCTCGGCCAGGGCCGTCCTGGCGTCGAACGCGCAATACCAGGCGCCGCGTTCGCCATCGTTGAAACGGCTGCCTTCCGGGCGCGCATAGGTGTAAGCGGCATTGATGATGCGGAAGTTCGGCAAGCCGAAGACCAGCTCGTCCATGCCGATCCCGGGCAACAGGCCCGCTTCGCCGCGCAGGCGCGCGTTGGTCGCGTTGTCGAGGTCGAACAGGTCGCGCAGGGTGTCGTCGTTGTCGGAGAGCGGCGCGAGCACCGAATCTTCGAGGTCGGCGAAGCGCGAGGGGAGCAGGCGGCAGGTATCGAACTGGCGCAGGCTGGCGAGTTTGGGAAGCGCCGCGAAGATCACAGGCCCCCGCGGCGTGCGTCGAGCAGCTGGCGCACCGTTTGCATGGCCAGCAGGCCGCCGCCCAGCATCACGGCCAGCGGCGTGCGTCCGCCGAAGATCAGGTTGCTGTTCGGGAGATGCACCCATTCGTCGGCGAGCTTGTCGCCGTACAGGATGTGCAGGGCCTTGTAGACGCCCAGCAGGTAGGAGATGCGCGTGATGCGGTCGACCTCGAGCACCCGGTCCGGATTCTTCTTCCAGTCGTAGAAGCTGGAAGCGGACAGGCCGCCGAGCAGTTCGCGCGCATCTTCGTCGCGCACTTGCCAGGCGCCGGCCAGCTTGAAGAAGCCGGACAGGGCGGACTTCGACAGGCGCTCGCGCTCGGCGCGGGAATTCAGGTCGACCAGGACCGCGGGCTCGAAGCGGCTGCGCGGGTAGGAGTAAGCAAGATTCATGGGTTTCTCCGTTTCTGGAGTATTTATACTCCGTTTTCGGACCTGTTGCAACTGATGGTTGTCAAGCCGTGTGGACCGTGACAGAATTGGCGCCGAATTGTCAGAAGGAAAAGGTTATTCCAATGCGGTGGCGATCGGCGGGAGTGTTGTTGGTGGTGGTGGCCTGCATTGCGCTGGCGGCCGTCGGCATGGCGCGCGGTTCGCGCGTGGCCCCGGGCGACTTGCGCCAGCAAGTCATGGCAGCCGAACGCGGCTTCGCCGCGACGATGGCGCGGCGCGACTTCGAGGCGTTCAGCGCTTACCTGTCGCGCGAGGCGGTCTTCATGCATCCCGGCGCTGCGTCGCGCGGCAAGGAAGCGGTGGCCCAGGCCTGGCGCGGCTATTTCGACAAGCCGCAAGCGCCGTTTTCGTGGGAGCCCGATGAGGTCGAGGTGCTGGCATCGGGGACGCTGGCCTACAGCAGCGGCCCGGTGCGCGATGCCGGCGGCAAGCAGATCCGGCGCTTCAACTCGGTCTGGCGGCTGGAAGGGCCGGGCACCTGGCGGGTGGTATTCGACCGCGGCTGCGACTGCCCGCGCTAGCGCAGCACCGGCAGCTCGATGTAACTCTGGTTGCCGGCATCGTGGTGCACCGCGTTATCGGCCACCACACCCACCTTCTCGCTTTCGTTCGGCCCGCCGGTATTGAGGTTGCGAACGAATTTCGGGAAATTCGACGAGCTCACCTCGACCCGGATCCGATGCCCCGCACCGAACTGTATCGCAGTCGCGATCGGGGTCGGGCGGATCGTCACCACTTCGCCGGGGGTGAGCATTGCGGGCTTGTCGAAACCGTTGCGGTAACGGGCGCGCAAGATCGTGTCGCCGATGATCCAGGCGGTGCCGTCAGGCGCGACATCGACCAGTTTTACCGAGAAATCGGTATCCTTCGCGCTGGAGGAGACGTTCAAGACCGCGTCGACGAAGCCCGCAACGCTGACCGGTGTGGGCAGCGGGTCGCTGGTGTAGACGAGCACGTCGGTCCTGGCTTCGACCTGACGCTGGTCGAAGGCGCCGGGCACCACGATGCCGCCGTTGCAGCAGTCGCCGCCGCCGATCGTCTGCACCGGATTCATCGGGTCGTAGCGGTAACGGTCCGCCGCTTCGGCCTGTGTCGGCGGCTCGGCCGAGAGGCGGCCGTCCCCATGGAGCGAATTGGCCTTGCCGCCAGAGCGCAGGTACAGCCGCATCGGCCTGGCCTTCTCGGGCGGCCATTGGCTTGCGCTCTGCCAGCGGTTGGCGCCCATCTCGAAATAGCGCACGCGCGGCGTATTCGCGGGGAAGGCCCTGGCATTGCCTTTCAGCCAGCGGTCGAACCAGCCAAACACGGCGCCGTCGACATCGAAGCTGGTGTCGCCCATGGCGCGTTCGCCGACGGTGGTGTCCGGGCCGAGCTTGGCGAACTGGCAATGCGGCACCGGCGCGACCACGGCATACTGGTTCGCGCTCGCCTCCTTGTCGGTGCTGGCCGCACGCGCATGGTTGAACAGCTCGAGGTTGGGCCCGATCGACACGTCATACCAGCTGTTGAACCAGAGCGCAGGCACGCCCCAGCCCATGTCGTCGTGATACAACCCGCCCTGGCGCCAGCCCGGATCGCCCGGGGTGCGCTTGATGAACTGCTCGAAGGTCGACGGCGGCTCGCCGAGCGAACTCAATAGCCCGTCGACAGGCAGGTGCTTGATCTGCTTGTTCCAGTCGACCTTTGGTTTGCCCGGATCGAGGTCGTTGTATGCCTCGATCCGTGCGCGCAGCTTTTCATCGACAATGGAAGCCGGCAGTTCGGCGCGCAGCGGATTGTCGACGCCATACAGCCAGACGAAGAACAGGTTGCGCGGCACGCCCCCGGTGTACCAGTTGCCTTGTTCCTGGAAACGTCCCACCTTGCCGATACCGGCGCCGGCCGCCATCGGCACCATCGCCGCATGCGCCGGGTGGTTCAGCCCGGCGAGCGCCAGCTGCCATTCGGCCGACGACGAGCAACCGAGCGTGCCGACCTTGCCGTTCGACCAGGTCTGCCCGGCGATCCAGGACAGGGTGTCGTAACCGTCGGTGTGCGGATTGCCGAGGATCTCCCATTTCCCTCCCGAGAAATAGCGGCCGCGCTCGTTCTGGACGATGAAGGTATAGCCGCGTTTGACCGATTCGAGCACGTAACGCAGTGTCGCGCCCTTGAGCTTGCCTTCGTTGTAAGGCGTCTTCCACAGGATGGTCGGGAGCGCGCCTTTCGTGTTTTTCGGCATATAGATGTCGGTCGACAGCGCAACGCCGTCGCGCATGCGCACCATGACCGAGGACCGCGCAGTAGCGGTCTGCACCAGTTCCTTCTCCAGGGCTTCCTGGCTGTATTTCGCATAGTCCTGCGCCGCGACATCGGTGACATCGGACAGGAACAGCGCTGCTGCGACTAGACTGGCGGTCATGGTTCTCAAGACAACTTCTCATGCGAATGAAAGCAAAAGCTGGGGTCAGGTTGACATTCAGACACGACCTCAACCGTACAGGTGGGCCTGGCGCGACATCGTGGTGCTAAAGCAGAGTTCGTGTACGAATGTCAGACCTGACCCCAGCCGTGGAACGTTCAGTCGGCGGTCGCGCCCGACTTCTTCACCGTCTGTCCCCACTTCGCCGTTTCGCTGCGGATGAATTCAGCGAACTGCTCGGGCTTTTCGCCATGCGGTTCGGCGCCTTGCTCGGCGAATTTCTTTTTCACGTCCGGATCGGCCAGCGCTTTGAGGATGGCGGCGTTCAGCTTGGCCACCACCGGCGCCGGGGTGCCGGCGGGGGCCAGCAGGCCGAACCAGGAGGTGGCGCTGTAGCCCGGCACGCCGGCTTCGGCGATCGTCGGCACGTCGGGCAGGGCCGGCGAGCGCTGCGGCGTCGTCACCGCCAGCGGCCGCAGTTTTCCGGCCCGGACGTGGCTGATCACCGACGGCATGTTGTCGAACATGAGCGCGGTCTGCCCGGACAGCAGGTCGGTCAGCGCAGGCGCGCTGCCTTTATACGGGATGTGCTGCATGTCGACGCCGGCCATCTGGTTGAACATCTCGGCCGACAGGTGGATCGAGGTGCCGCTGCCGGACGAAGCGAAGTTGATCTTGCCGGGATTGGCCTTGGCATGCGCGATCAACTCCTTGACGGTCTTGTAGGGCTGCGAGGGATGGACCACCAGCAGGTTCGGCACCAGCGCCACGCGGGTGATCGGCTGGAAGTCCTTGATCGGATCGAAGGCCAGCTTCTTGTACAGGCTCTGGTTGATGGCGTGCGTGCCGACGGTACCCATCAGCAGGGTATGGCCGTCGGCCGCGGCGCGCGCGACCATCTGCGTGCCGATATTGCCGCCGGCGCCGGGACGGTTATCGATCATCACCGACTGGCCCAGCTCGCGGCCCATGTGCTGGCCGATGATGCGCGCCAGGGTGTCGGTCGTGCCGCCCGCCGAGAAGCCGACGACGATCGTGATCGGTTTGCTCGGGAACGCGGCCTGGGCCTGGGCGGCGAAGGGCGCCAGCGCGAGGGCGCCAAGGGCAGCTGCGGCGAGGGCGAGCGTGCGGCGCTTCGGTAGGGTGGAACGAATCATGGCGGGTCTCCTGAATAGTGAATAGTTATGGTGGTAAAGGCGAAAGGTGCTAGATGGGTGCGACCCCGAGCGTGGTGCCGCCGCAGACGTACAGCACCTGGCCGGTCACGAAGCCATTCTCGGGCGCGAGGAAGAACAGCGCGGCGCGCGCGACATCCTCGGGCGTGCCGAGGCGCTTGACGACGATGCTGTCCAAAATACGCTGGGTCTGCGGCGCGCCCTCGGGATTACTGTTGCGGAAAAGCTCGGTGGCGATCGGTCCGGGCGCGACGGCATTGACGGTGATGCCGTCGGCGCCGAGTTCCTGGGCCAGCGTGCGCGTCAGGCCAATCAGCCCGGCCTTGGTGCTGGCATAGACGATGCGTTCGGGTTTGCCCAGTGCCGCGCGCGACGCGATGTTGACGATGCGGCCCTGTCCTGATGCGCGCAGGGCCGGCAGGCAGGCCTGGACCAGCAGGATGGGGGCTTTCAGGTGCAGGCCGACGACGTCGTCCAGGTCAGCCATGGTGGCGCTGTCGATGCTGCCGGGACGGGTGGCGCCGGCGTTGTTGACCAGGGCCGTCACGGCGTAGGTCGTGGTGATTTGGCGCGCGGCGCCCGCGATCTCGTCCTGGCGGGTCAGGTCCGCCTGCAGCGAGAAGAGACGGTCGTGGCCCCAGTCGGGCGCCCGGTAGTCGAGATTGACGACGCTGCGGCCCTGCGCCAGCAGCGCTTCGCAGATCGCCCGGCCGATGCCGGAACTGCCGCCCGTAACGAGGGTAACTTCCTGTGGTTCGCTCATCCATGCCTTTCTTGACCGATGCCCATGGCCTCGCAGCCCGGAATGCATAAATATTAGCATGGCATCGGCGGCCGATGAGCACAGCCGTACGAGCGCGTTACGCAGGCGCCCGAATGCGCGTTTACGCCGGCTCCGCGTGCTCCACCAGCAGCTGCACCTTGGTCACGCCGTTGTACTCGTTGGCGTCGAGCCGGAAGGCGACCCGCGCGCGTTCGCCCAGGCCGTCGGTATGGCCGAACCAGATGGCGTCATAGCGGCGCCCGTTGCGCTCGAGCAGAAGCTTGAGGTGCTTCTCTTTGAGGATGCGCTGGCTCAGTACGCGAAATTCGTCGCAGAACACGGGCGGCGCGAAGCCCTGGCCCCAGACCTGGCCATCCATCAGTTCGATGAAGGAGGTCGTGTAATACTCGTCTTCGAGCGGGCCGTCGGTCTCGACCACGCGCTCGAGCTGCGCCTGGGTCAGCCAGGCGCGCCCGACCGCTTCGAAGGCCTGCTGGAAGGCCTCGAACGATTCGTGCTTCATCGTCAGGCCCGCCGCCATCGCATGGCCGCCGAACTTGTCGATCAGGCCCGGTACCCTTTTCGATACCAGATCGAGCGCGTCGCGCATGTGAAAGCCCGGAATCGAACGTCCCGAGCCCTTGATCAAGCCCGGGCCGCCGGGAGCGAAGGTGATCGTCGGGCGGAAGAATTTTTCTTTCAGGCGCGACGCGACGATGCCGATCACACCCTGGTGCCAGCCGTCGTCGAAGACGGTAATCGTGCTGCTGTCGGTGGGCTCGAACGCGTCGAGGTGCAGCAGCGCCGTGTCCTGCATGTCGGCCTCGATCTCGCGCCGCTTCAGGTTGATGTCGTTGAGCTGCTGGGCGATCGCCCAGGCGCGGCCTTCGTCGTCGGTGGTGAGACATTCGATCCCGAGCGCCATGTCTTGCAGGCGTCCGGCCGCATTCAGGCGCGGGCCGACGGCAAAGCCCAGGTCGAACGGCGAGGCGCAGCGCGCTTCGCGGCCGGCGACCCGGAACAGGGCCGCCACGCCCGCATGCATGCGGCCGGCGCGCATGCGCTTGATGCCCTGCGCGACCAGGATGCGGTTGTTGGCGTCGAGTTTCACGACGTCGGCGACGGTGCCCAGGGCGACCAGGTCGAGCAGGTTGTCGAGTTTCGGCTGGGTCTGCGCATCGAACACGCCGCGCCGGCGCATTTCCGCGCGCAGGGCCAGCAATACATAAAAGACCACGCCGACCCCGGCCAGGTTCTTGCTCGGAAAACCGCACTCGGGCTGGTTCGGATTGACGATCACGCGTGCCGGCGGCAGGAAATCGCCCGGCAGGTGGTGGTCGGTGACGACGACTTCGATGCCGCGCCGGTTCGCCTCGATCACGCCGTCGACGCTGGCAATGCCGTTGTCGACGGTGACGATGATGTCGGGTGCCTTTTCGCGCGCCGTGAGTTCGACGATTTCGGGCGTGAGGCCATAGCCGTGCACCACGCGGTCGGGCACGATGTAGTCGACGTTCGCGCCCATCGCGCGCAGCCCCCTCAGGGCGGTCGCGCAGGCGGTGGCGCCGTCGCAGTCGTAGTCGGCGACGATCGTCATTTTCTTGCCGGCGGCGATGGCGTCGGCCAGGAATACTGCGGCCACGTCGATGTGTTTCAGGCCGCCGGGGGGCACCAGGGCGGTCAGTTCGCAGGACAGTTCGCGTACGTCGAGCAGGCCGCGCGCGGCGTAGATGCGGGCCAAAACAGGGTGCACGCCGCCCTGGCGCAGCATGTCGGACTGGCGCGGCGGGCAGGGGCGGGTCGAAATGCGCGTAGTCAAAGCAGTCGGTCCAGGGTAGGGCGGCGCCAGAAGGTGCGTTGCGCCAGGGCGGTGGTGGAGAATTCGGCATGCGCGTCGCGGTGGCTCAGCACCAGGGCAACTTTGCGTACGCGGCCCTTCATCAATGCGTCCAAGATGGGTGCGAACAGCGCGGCTTCAAGCTGCTGCAGCTGGTTGATCCAGCCGCCCCAGTCGGCGCCGACCGCATACGGGGCCGCGTTGGCGCAGTAGAGGATGGTGTCGCGGCCGGCGCCGGCGCCGAGGTCGACGAAAAACCGGGCCAGGTCGTCCACGAGGGTGTCGGCCAGGGCGTTGACGCCGCCATGCGCAGCGAAGGCCGCCAGCTTCGGCGCCCTTGCGTCTGGCGCCGGGAAGCGTGCCGCATCGGCCCCGCCCCAGATCCAGAACGCGTTCACGGGCGTCAGGCGGCGCGCCTCGCGCGCCAGGTTCACCGGGTGCGTATGCCAAAGGATTTGCACCTCGTTCTGCAGGCGCCGAAAGGCCGCCGCGCGGGTGCCGATCGGCATCCAGTCGGTCAGGTCCATGCCGAGCGCGGCGTCAAGCGTGGACGTGTCGAGGTCCGCCCAGTCGTCGGCGCGCATGAACCAGGTGCCGGCGTCGCCGTACACGAGCGTGTGGCCCGCCTCCTCGAAATACGGAAGGGCGGTGTCGAACAGGGCGCGGCTGTCGGCCTCAAGCAGGTGCAGCATGCCGGGGTCGCCCATCATCAAGTGGGTGCGCGCAATTTCGATATGGACCGGATTGACGATGAACCAGGTACCCGCCTCTGGGGTGAGGCCGCAGGCGCGCATCGCCGCCGTGGCCAGCGCCGGACGCCCGGCGTCATGCAAACCGAGCGCCCGGGCCAGCCATTGCTCGTGCGGCAGGGCGCGGATCGCATCGTCGACCTGCACGCGCGCGTGGCTGCTGGTACGCGACAGCAGCGAGGCCAGGGCCGGCGCCTCGAGGGCGCGCACCAGGTCGGGTGCGAATTCGGGAATGGGGAGGGCGAACGGAAGGACGAGCGTGATCTGGGACATCCCGTGATTGTAGGCGAAATGGCCTGCGCGCGAGTGGTCGGCCGCCGAACCCGGCAGGTAAAAGAGGGAGGCTGCGAACGCTTGCGGCGGCATGTCGTCTCCGCTGATGGGCAGATCACCCATTCGAGCGGCGCCGGACTCGGTAAGTTCCTGCCGCGGCAGGGGGCTTTCGTGGGGTGGCGCACTGTCATGGATGAGCTTTGTGTGGCAAACTGCGGGTCGGTTGTCAAACACTTACATTCATGAGCATCCTCTACAAGCTGCCGTTCGAAGCGCTGGTCGGGCTGCGCTATACGCGCGCCGGCAAGCGCAGCGGCCGCAACCGCTTCATTTCCTTCATTTCGATGATTTCCGTGGGCGGCATCGCGCTCGGCGTCGCGGCCCTGATCGTCGTGCTGTCGGTGATGAACGGTTTTCAGAAAGAAGTGACCGACCGCATGCTGTCAGTGCTGGCCCATATCGAAGTCTACGACGTGCGCGGCGCCATGCCGGACTGGCGCGCGGTCGAGCGTGCCGCGGCCCGCAACGGGCAAGTGCTGGCCGCCGCGCCCTTCGCCGACGTGCAGGGCATGCTGCTGCGCGACGGCGTGATGAAGCCGACCCTGCTGCGCGGCGTGTTGCCGGCGTTTGAATCCAAGGTGTCGGAAGTGGCGCAGCAGATGCGCCAGGGCAGCTTCGACAGCCTCACGCCGGGCTCGATGAACGTCGTGCTGGGGAGCGCACTGGCCAAGTCGCTGGAAGTAACAGTCGGCGAACGCGTGACGATGTTGCTCGGGTCCGCTGGCAGCAGCGGCGGCGCCCCGCCCGCGCCGCGCACCCAGACGTTGACGGTGGTCGGCATCTTCGAGGCCGGCCACTACGAATTCGATTCCACGCTCGCTTTTGCCCATCTGGACGACGCTGTCGCGGCCGCGCGCATCGAAGGCCCGGCCGGCCTGCGCCTGCGCCTGCGCGACATGCACCAGGCGCCGCAAGTGGCGGCCGAGTTGCGCCGCAGCCTGGCTGGGGAACTGGTGCTGCGCGACTGGTCGCAGGTGAACACCATCTGGTTCGCCGCCGTGCAGTCGCAAAAGCGCATGATGTTCATCATCCTGGCGATGATCATCGCGGTTGCCGCCTTCAACCTGGTCTCCACGCTCGTCATGACGGTGAAGGACAAGCAGTCGGACATCGCGATCCTGCGCACGCTGGGCGCGTCGCCGCGCTCGATCATGAAGATCTTCATCGTGCAGGGCACCCTGGTCGGCCTGCTCGGCAGCGCGCTCGGCGTGCTGCTCGGCGTCACGGTGGCGATGAATGTCGACCTTATCGTGCCGGCGATCGAGCGCGTGCTGGGAGTCCAGTTCCTCTCGAAGGAGATCTACCTGATCAGCGAGATTCCGTCGGAACTGCGCTGGCCGGATGTGGCGAGCATCGGCGGCCTGGCCGTGCTGCTGGCCTTCCTGGCGACGCTCTACCCGAGCTGGGCGGCGGCGCGCGTGAATCCGGCGCAGGCGCTGCGCTACGAATGATCATTCCTGACCTGATAAGCTGCGCACCATGAGCATTCTCCACAAACTGCCGTTCGAATGGCTGGTCGGCCTGCGCTACACGCGCGCCGGCAAGGGCAGCGACAACAGCGGCTTCATCTCCTTCATTTCGCTGATCTCGGTGGCGGGCATCGCGCTCGGCGTGGCGGCGCTCATCATCGTGCTGTCGGTGATGAACGGCTTCCAGAAACAGGTCACCGACCGCATGCTGTCGGTGCTGGCGCACATCGAGGTGTTCGACGCGCGCGGCGACATGCCGCAGTGGCAGGACGCCGCGCAAGAAGCGCTGCGCAACCCGGCCGTCCTCGGCGCCGCGCCCTTCGTGCAGAGCGAAGCGCTGCTGCAGCAGCGTGAGGGCGCGATGCGACCGGCCGTGATTCGCGGCATCCTGCCCGAAGCGGAACGCAATGTCTCGGATATGGCAGGCACCATGCGCCAGGGCCGGCTCGATTCGCTCACCCCCGGCAGCTTCAACATCGTGCTCGGCTACGCGCTGGCGGGCGCCCTGAACCTGCAGGTCGGCGACAAGGTCACCATGCTGCTGGCCCAGGCCCAGGCCACACCGGCGGGCCTGCTGCCGCGCATGCGCACGTTCACGGTGTCCGGCATCTTCGAGGCGGGCCATGCCGAGTTCGACGCGAGCATGGCCTTCATCAGCCTGACCGATGCGCAGAAGATGGAGCGCCTCGCCGCACCGGCCGGCCTGCGCCTGCGTGTCCGGGACATGCACGCCGCGCCGCAGGTGGCCCTGGAATTGAAAAAATCGATGTCGGGCGATCTCGTCATGCGCGACTGGTCGAAGCTCAACGCCATGTGGTTCGGCGCCGTACAGACCGAGAAAAAAATGATGTTCATCATCCTGACCCTGATCGTGACGGTGGCGGCCTTCAATCTCGTGTCGACGCTGGTGATGACGGTGACCGACAAGCAGGCCGACATCGCGATCCTGCGCACGCTCGGCGCCTCGCCGCGCTCGATCATGAAGATCTTCATGGTGCAGGGCGCGGTCGCGGGCCTGCTCGGCACCGCGGCAGGCGTTGCCGGCGGCGTGCTGGTCGCGCTGAATATCGATGTCATCGTTCCATTCATTGAACAGTTATTGGGAGTGCAGTTCTTGTCCAAGGATATTTACCAATTCACGGCCGTTCCATCCGACCTGCGCTGGCCGGACGTGACCCGCATCGGCGTCGTTGCCGTGATCCTGTCGTTCGTCGCCACCCTGTATCCGAGCTGGTCGGCGTCGCGCGTGAAACCTGCGGAGGCACTGCGCTATGAGTGATTCCACGAATACGCCGGTACTGGCCTGCCGCGGCCTGTCCAAGACGTTCAAGCAGGGAGACTACGAAGTGCAGGTGCTCGATAAGATCGATTTCACCATCGGTCGCGGCGAACGGGTCGCCATCGTCGGCGCCTCCGGCTCGGGTAAATCGACGCTGCTGCACCTGCTGGGCGGGCTGGACACGCCAACCGAGGGTTCGGTAACGCTGCTGGGCGAGGATTTCGCCACCCTGTCCGAAACGCGCCGTGGCGAGTTGCGCAATTCGTCGCTCGGCTTCGTCTACCAGTTTCACCACCTGCTGCCCGAATTCTCGGCGCTCGACAACGTCGCCATGCCGCTGCGGATCCGGCGCGTCAAACACGCGCAGGCAAGCGAGCAGGCGCAGGCGATCCTGGCGCGCGTCGGTCTCGCCAAGCGCGTCATCCACCGTCCCGGCGAACTGTCGGGCGGCGAACGCCAGCGCGTGGCGCTGGCCCGTGCGCTTGTCACCCAGCCGGCCTGCGTGCTGGCCGACGAGCCGACCGGTAACCTCGACCACACGACGGCGCTCGTCATCTTCGACCTGATGCTCGAACTCTCGCGCACCCTCGGCACGGCCTTTGTGATCGTCACCCACGACATGGAACTGGCGCGCCGCTGCGACCGCGCCTTGCGCCTGACCGAACACGGGCTGGTGCCGCTCGAGGAGTAAAAAAACCATGTGGATCGATACCCACTGCCATCTGGACGCACACGAATTCGGGGCCGATGCACTCGGCATCGCGGCGCGGGCGGAGGGCGCCGGGGTGTCGATGATCGTGATCCCGGCAGTCGAACGCGGTAACTTCGACGCCGTCGCACGCCTGGCGCATACGGCGCCGAACGCCAGCTACGCGCTCGGCATTCACCCGATCTGTGTGCCGCAGGCGCGCGACGAGGACCTGGTGCTGCTGCGCGCCGCCGTCGAAGCGGCAATGAGCGACCCGCGTTTTGTCGCGATCGGCGAGATCGGGCTCGATTTCTTCATCCCCTCCTTATGCGAACCGGCCATGCGCGAGAAGCAGGAACGCTTCTTTCGCGAACAACTGCGCATCGCGCGCGACTTCGGCCTGCCGGTGCTGACCCACGTGCGCCGTTCGCAAGACCAGGTGCTGAAACACCTGCGCCAGGTGACCCCGCCAGGCGGTATCGCGCACGCCTTCAACGGCAGCGAGCAGCAGGCGAATACCTTCATCAAGCTCGGCATGCATCTCGGGTTCGGCGGCGCCATGACGTTTACGCGCGCGCTGCAGATCCGGCGCCTGGCGAGCAGCCTGCCCTTGGACCGGATCGTGCTGGAAACCGATGCGCCCGACATTTCCCCAAGCTGGATTCATCCGGCGCGCAATAGCCCCGAGCAGCTGCCGGCGATCGGCGCGGCACTGGCCGTACTACGCGGCCTCGATACGGCCGAGGTAAGCGCCGCCGCCTGGCACAGTTCAGCGGCTGCGATTCCGCGTTTGACAGCGTTGCTGTCGTAATAAAACCGCGATTGGATGGAACCTTTTGTGCTGGCCGGACTCGGCTGTGCGCGCATACAGAAGAGTGTCCAGACCGTGCAAAGTTCGCCACATCGGGCCCGGGCACGATGACACGGCGCAACCGGGTATTGTCGGCTTCGTGTGACCATGGCTTCTTTCGGCCTGGGAGACGACATTGGACAGCGCAAGTGCCTTCCTGCGGGTGCTACGGCATGAACAGTCACTGAGCACGGCGCACCGCGCTCTGCGCCTGCGGCTCGGGCATGCCGAGGGACTCGAGGGCGACGTCCTGCTGCCGCAGCAGGTCACGGGCACGGAATCGATTTGCGGGGGCATCGAGTACCGCGTTGCCTGCGTGTCGAGCAACCCGGCGCTGCCGCTCAAGGCATTCATTGCGCTGCCGGCCGACATCCAGATCGTCACCGACCGCGGCGCGCTGCGCAGCGTGTGCGGCATCATTACCGAGGCGCGCTCCGGCGACAGCGACGGCGGCCTCACGACTTACCAGCTGGTGCTGCGCGACGCGCTGGCGATCATGGAAAAGCGGTTCAACAGCCGCGTCTTTCGCAACCAGAACGAGCTTGGCATCGTGCAGGTCCTGTTCGACGAATGGCGCCATGCGAACGCGGTGCTGGCCGGCGCCTTCGAATACGAGCTCGACGCGCTGCTCGACCTGGCCGACTATCCGGCGCGCGAACAGACCATGCAGTACAACGAGTCCGACGCCGCGTTTGTCCGGCGCCTGCTGCGCCGGCGCGGCATCTCCTGGTGCGTGCGCCCCGGGCGTAGCCGCGGCAGCGCCGTCGACCCCTCCCATGACCGCATCCCCGCGCATACGCTGGTGCTGTTCGCCGACGCCGGCAAGCTGCCGCAGAATGCCGCCGGCACCGTGCGCTACCACCGCGACGACGCCACCGACGCCCGCGACACCATCACCGCCTGGAGCGCGGCGCGCAGCCTGCAGCCGGGTTCCACGTCCCGCCACAGCTGGGATTACAAGCAGCCCGCCGGCAGCCAGTTCATGGCAAGCACTGCCCGCGCCGATGTCGACCAGGGCGGGCACGGCAACGCCCTGGCGGCCACCCTCGACGACTACCTGGTCGAGGCGCCGCATGCCGGCAACGATATCGAGGACAGCGTGCGCCTCGGCCAGCTGCGCATGGCGCGTCACGGCTTCGAGGCGAAATGCTTTCATGGCGAAGGCACGGTGCGCGATTTCTGCGCCGGCCAATACTTTGTACTCGCCGAACATCCCGAGATCGATACCCATCCGGAGAACGAGCGCGAATTTCTCATTACCGAAGTCCACGCCAGCGTGCGCAACAACCTGCCGGGCGATATGTCGGCGCGCATCGAACGCCTGCTGGCAAAAAGCGGCTGGGGCGCAGCGCTCGGCAGCGCCCCGGTACAGGTAGGGTTCACGGCCGTGCGGCGCGGCGTCCCGGTCGTGCCGGCATTCGACGCACGGGCCGATCTGCCGCACCCGCAGCTGCAAAGCGCCATCGTCGTCGGCCCGGCGGGCGAGGAAGTCCATTGCGACAGCCTGGGCCGCGTGAAGATCCGCTTTCCCGGCATGCGCACGCGTGACCACGCGCACGCGCACGGCGCCGGCGCGTCGGGCTCGCCGCTCGACTCGGCCTGGGTCCGCGTCGCCTCGAACTGGGCGGGAAACGGTCCCGGCAGTGCCCAGCAGTGCGGCACGCTCGGCCTGCCGCGCGTCGGCAGCGAGGTGCTGGTGGCTTTTCTCGGCGGCGACCCGGACAAGCCGATCGTGCTGGCCCAGCTGTTCAGCGGCCAGGCGCCGCCGCCCGCGCTCAGCCCGAACGGCGACCTGCCCGGCAACCGCTACCTGTCGGGCTTGCGCAGCCGTGAAGTGAGCGGGCAGCGCGGCAACCAGCTGCGCTTCGACGACACGCGCGGCCAGATCAGCGCCCAGCTGGCGAGCGACCATGGCGCCTCCGAACTGAACCTCGGCTGGCTGACGCGCCCGCGCGCCAACGGCGAAGGCGAAGCGCGCGGGGAGGGTGCGGAGCTGCGCAGCGATGCCCATGTGGCGATCCGCGGGCGCAAGGGCGTATTGATCAGCGCCGAGGCGGCATCGCAGGGCGAAGGCGGGCAACTGGCGCGCAGCAGCCTGATCGGCCTGACGGAATTGATGCAGAGCGTGGTCGACGAAATGGCCAGGCTGGCCGAGCAGCATGCCGGCGACGAGCCCAGTAGCCCACGCCTGGCCGAACTGGCCGAGAAGCTGAAGCACTGGGAAGACGGGAGCAACACGGCGCCAGGCGGGGACGGGGCGGCGCCGATCGTCGCCGTCACCGCGCCGGCCGGGATGGTGCTGGCCAGCCAGGACAATGTGGCACTCGGCTCCGAAAAAAAGGTTGACGTGGTCAGCGGCGGCGACGTCGGCGTCACAGCCGGGGGCAACGTGTTCGTGCGCGCCGCGCGCGGTATCCGGGGCTTCGCGCACGCGCTCGGCATCAAGCTCGTCGCGGCGCGCGGCAACGTCACCCTCGAGGCGCATCAGGGCGGCATCGACCTGATGTCGTCCGGGCGCATCAGCCTGGTCTCTTCGGAAGCCATCTATATCGAGGCGCCGCTGGTGCGAATTATCTCGAAGGGCGCGACAACGGAATGGGCGAACGGCGCGATCGATCAGCAAAGCAGCGGGAAGCATGTCGTGAAGGCCGCCTCGATCGTGCACGGCGGGCCGGGCGGGGGGTCCCCGGCGACGCTCGATTTCGCAGCATCGAAAATCCGCACAGACGAGCGCGTTGTCTTGCGCCACTTGCAGACACGCGACCCACTTCCCCACCAGCGCTACACCGCGTATCTGGAAGACGGCAGCACGGTCGACGGCGTCAGCGACGAAGACGGGCGCACGGCGCTTGTCAACACTGCCACGCTGGGGCCGGTCCGTTTCGACCTACTTCCCTGAAGCCCCGAATTCGTCCCCATGAGTGAACCGACCAGGCCACTGCCGCCTCCTACCCCCTTGTCCAACGGTGGCTGGGCGGTCCATTCATTCACGTCCTCGACGGAATACACAGTGAGGGGGCTGGGTCTGGTGCCGCCGAATCACGTGATTCCGGTGATTGTCGTGCCTGGGATCATGGGGACCAATCTGAAGGCGAAAGCGAAGCCGCGTCTGGGGCGGATCATCAACGAAAAGAACGCGAAAGTCCCGCTTGGAGACAAGGCCTGGCGTCCACCTAACGGCATGCAGGAGGGCCTGAATGCTTCGATTGAATGGGGCCGTTTTTCAGCAGCGGACCGCCAGGAAATATTCGATGGCCCGACGCTGGAAGTGGACGACGCTGGCGCCGTCACATTGTTGGACGCCGTCGACGGTTATGTGCTAACAGAGGCGGATGTGCGCCAGCGCGGGTGGGGCGAGGTCCATGCCGACTCGTATGGCATCTTGCTGCATGCGCTGCAGACGCGCCTGAACCAGACCTTCGGGTTCGACGAACAGACAAAGAAGCGCGTTCTCCAGCAGCACTGGAAGGATGTGATGGCGTGCGAGCCGCAGAAGTGGGGGGTGCGCGAGTTTGAACCGCTGACGGAAAACCACCTCGTGAAACACGCAGGGCATTATTTCCCGGTCTACGCCGTTGGCTACAACTGGCTGGAAGATTGCGAACAATCGTCGCAGCGCTTGGAAAAGCGCATTCTCGAGATCATTGAGTTCTGGGCCCAGGCAAAACGTAGTTGCGACAAGGTAATCCTCGTGACGCACTCAATGGGTGGCCTGGTGACACGCGCCTGCGCCAAGCGCATTCCGGACAAGATCGCGGGTATCATTCACGGCGCCATGCCCGCATACGGGGCGCCGGCCGCCTACCGCCGCTTGGCCTGCGGGACCGAAAGTTCGAGTCCGGATAGCAATCCGCTCGACAATATGGAAGCATCCGCCCTCGCGAAAATCCTCGGCGAAACAACCGAGAAAACCACCCCCGTGCTTGCGACCTCGCCCGGTGCCCTCGAGTTGCTGCCGAATCATCTCTATCCTGGACCGTGGCTGCATGTCCGCATCACGACGTCCATCGGCAAGCATCAAGCTGCAGCCGCCACCACGAAAGCTAGCGTCGCAGCCAACAGCCCGGCGTCCAGCGATTATCTGCATCTTCCAGGCGGAAGATTGACTAATCCGTATGACATGTACCGAGACATGACATCTTGGTATCGCCTGATTAACCCAGCATTGTCAGACCCGGCTGATAAGTATCGAGAAAAACCGGGCGGAGTGGAAAAAGCTATCAAATCAGCAATTGAGACTGCAGAGAAATTTCACCGAGCCCTCGGCGATTATTACCATCCGAATACCTACGCTTTTTACGGCGCCGATCAGTACCGACGATCGTATGGCCGAGTGCGTTGGGTCGCGAAGCAACAGGCAGGGGCGGCAACAGTCGTCACAGCGGCAAACGTCGGGGCTGCACGTTTTCTTAGTCACACTGCTCTCGGCCAGCGGCGCGTCCGGTTGGAAGAGAAGGCGGACCTGCTTTTCGAGCTCGAAGAGCAGGACGCCCGTGGCGACGGTACGGTCCCTCACCAGTCAGGCATGGGGCCGAGCGGGAAGGCAAAACAGGTTTTCGCGACGCAAGGATACGACCATCAGGGGGCGTACAACCATTCCGATATGTTGATGCTGACGTTACGCCTGATCGTGAAGATCGTCCAGGAGATGCCGTGAAGCGTTGGCTCCGGAACGGGCTGGCCAAGCTGCTGGCCGGGTTGGTCATCGTCGGATTGATGGGCGCCTGGGCCGTCGGCGAGGTTCGGGAAAAGCGCGAGGCGGCGCAACGGGACAAAGATGAGGTAGCACGCATGACGCAGAAAATGACGACGGTATGTATAGGAAGGTTTCTGATCGACTTGCCTGAGGAAACCCGGCTTGAGCTGGCACGGCCGCGCATCCATGGGCTTGATATCTCGTCTTTCGATGAGCCGGAAGATGAGTTTCAGGTCCGCCTTGCGCAGCGCGAAGCGCGCCTGCGGGCGGCACCAGACCGACTCGGAGGAAACAAGAACCTCGAATCGATTAGGGAGGTAAAAACCGACAACGGCATCGTAGGCAAGATTTTCGTACATAGCCGGACAGTGATGGAAGGCACCCAGGCAAGGGGTCTGGAGCTAGAGCGCTACCGTTATGAAGGTGTTTCAGTCGAGGCCCTTGTGCATGGAAGGGGCATGAGCTTCGATCTGTCAGCGGTCGATTACGACCCCAATAAAATCGAAAATCTACCTAGGTTGGTCTCCAAGCTCGTGCCGAATCCGGATGGCCGCGCACCTACAGAACCGGGGTTTTGCATCCACCGAGCGTGGTTCCGTGATCCCCTGACCGCCGACCAGGGAGAACGAATCATGATGTTCGCCCAGTTGCCCAGCCATCCGGACATCGAATTGACAGCCATTCTGGCCGCCGGACTCAAGCCCGATAAGCAAAGCTTGTTAGAGAGGAGTGCGGATATCGAGGCAAGATTGACACCGGATGAAAAGAAACGCGTAGTCAACCTTCGCGCAGCGCCACGGGCGATTGACGGCGTTACCGGCGACGAGATAGTAACGCGTGTCGCTGAGCTGAATGACACGACCGGTTATAGCTTTTGGTGGGAGGTCAAGGGGACGGAGGACAACGTCCTTGTTCCGCATTTCGTCTTCAAGATGACGACTGGAAAAGGTAGCAACCGACCTGTTCCTACCTCGTTGTCTCAAGGAGCCACAATTGCTCTGTGGGACAAGATATCGTCCAGCATTCGATTGCGCCCTGCGGAGCCGCCCAAACCAATTGCTGCCGAGCCGCCGCCCACGCCCCTCGGCGCCTACGCCTGGGCAGGCGAGCCTTGCCCGGAAAGCGGCTGGTGGCGTTGCAGCGTCGGCGGCAACGGCACCGGCGTGCTCGGTGGGCAGCGCCGGTATGTCAACAAGGGCGAGCGGATGCCGCAGGCGCTGCTGCTGCCGCCGCGGACGCTGTGGGAAAAGTTCAGGCGCATCCAGCCGAGTGTGGAAAGCCCGACGCAAACTTCGTGGAAACTGATCGACAAGCGCGCCCGCACCCGCGACCGCGCGCACTCGCCGCTGCCGCTGGCGCAGGCCACGCCCTCGGTAGATACCGGCATCCTGGAGCCGCAAGCCATGCCGCTCGGCAGCGTCGCCGCCACCGGCGTTTCCTGTCCCGCCAGCGGCTGGTGGCAATGCGAGGATTCGCGCGCGCTCGACGGAACCCGCTGGTTCGCCCGGGGCAGCCTGCTGCCGCCGGCAAGCTTTGCCGCCCCGCCCGGCGCCTTCGGCCGTTCGGGCGGCGCGGCAAGGTCGATCGAGCGTCGCGGTACCTGGCGCCTGGTGCGCCTGGCCGACGAGCCGGGGCAGGCCGCCAGCGGCAGCGGGGAAACGGCATGACGCGTCCCTTGCGCAACAGGCTGGGCGCCCTGTTCGCCGCCCTGGCATTCGCCGGCGTGGCGGCAAGCCTGGTCGCCGGCCAGGTGCGCGAGGCCGAGGCGGCGCACCGTGATCAAGCCGATGTGGCGCGCATGACGACAAACATGAAGTCCGTCTGCATCGGCAGGTTTCTCATCGACCTGCCGCAAGAGACACGCCTCGAGTTGCGCGGGCCGCGCATCGATGGCTTCGACATTTCGTCCTTCGACGAGCCGGAAGCCGCCTTTTACGTCCGCCTTGCGCAGCGCGAGGCCGAGCTGCGGGCGACGCCGGATCAGTTTGGGGGGAACAAGAACCTCCGATCGGTTCGGGAGGTAAAGACGGACAACGGCGTCATCGGCAAGATTTTTGTCCATGGCCACAAAGTGACGGAAGGCACGCGAAACAGGGGGCTGGAACTGGAGCATTACCGGGATGAAGGAGTGGCGATCGAAGCCATGGTGCACGGCCATGGGATGAGCTTTGCTGTGGCGGCAGGCGATTACAACCCCGACAACATCGAAGACCTGCCCAGGCTGGTCGCGAAGCTGGTACCGAACCCGCGCAACCAGATCCCAACCGAACCGGGCTTCTGCATCGACCGCGCCTGGTTCCGCGATCCGCTGACGGCCGATCAGGGCGAAGAGATCATGATGTCCGCCCAGTTGCCAAGCCACCCGGACATCGAGTTCCTGACCATTCTGGCTGCCGGGAACAAGCCCTCTCGTCAGAGCTTGCTCGAAAGGAGCGCAGACACGGATGCAAGGTTGACACTGGCCGAACGGTGGCGCATATCCACTCTGCGCGCAGCACCGCGACAAATTGCCGGCATTACCGGCGATGAACTGGTCACACGTTACGCCGAGATGAATGATACTGTCGGTTATTCATTCTGGTGGGAAGTCGCCGGAACAGTAGACAACGTACTCGTTCCGCACTTTGTTTTCAAAATGACCACCGGCGAAGGCGATCAGGAACCGGTTTCCACGTCGATGTCGGAAGACGCCGCCATGGCGCTCTGGGACAAGATCACGTCAAGCATCCGCTTTCACACGCCCGTCCCGGCGAAACGCGCGCGTCCCGCGTCGCCCGACAACGCATCAGCCAAGTCGTTGCGCCTGCCCGAGGCCTGACGATCCCGCTGCCCATCAGCCAGCGCACAATGCGCTCCACCATCCTCGGCTTCGTCGCCGGTGCCGCCTTCCTGCAAACCCGCGCCACGCTGCCTGAGGCCTGGCAGATCGCAGCCTGTGCAGCCGCAGCGCTCGCCCTGCTGCTCGCCGTGCGCGGCCCCGTGCGCGGCGCCATCGCCGGCACCTTGTTCGGCTTCTGCTGGGCCGCCTTCATCGCCCACCTGGCCCTCGCGCCCCAACTCGACAAAGCCGACGAAGGCCGCGACATCGAGATCGTCGGCACGGTCGCCAAGCTGCCGCACGACTTCGGCCAGGGTGTGCGCTTTCAATTCACCGTCGAAGATGTGCTGACCAGTGCAACCGGAGTGCCGCCGACGCTGGCGCTGTCCTGGTATCGCGGTGAGGACGAGAAACTGCAACTACGTCCCGGCCAGCGCTGGCGCCTGACCGTACGCCTGCAGCGCCCGCACGGTAACGCCAACCCGCATGGCTTCGACTACGAAGCCTGGCTGCTGGGGCAGGGCATACGCGCGACCGGCTACGTGCGCGTGGCCCCTGGCAACCGCCGGCTCGACGATTTCGTCCTGCGCCCTGGCCACATCGTCGAACGCAGCCGCGATATCCTGCGCACGCGCATCCTCGAAGCGCTGGCCAATGAACCCTATGCCGGCGTGATCGTCGCACTGGTGGTCGGCGACCAGCGCGGCATCGAGCAGCCCGACTGGGATGTGTTCAACCGCACCGGCGTGAGCCACCTGGTCGCCATCTCCGGGCTGCACATCACGATGGTGGCGGGACTGGCGGCCCTGGGAATATCAACGCTCTGGCGCCACTCCTTCTTCACGAACGCCCAACTGCCCCTGCTCCTGCCCGCGCAAAAGGTGGCGGCCCTTGGCGGCGCGCTTGCCGCGCTCTTGTACGTGCTGCTGGCCGGCTTCGGCGTGCCGGCCCAGCGCACGCTCTACATGCTGGCCGTCGTGGCGGCCGCCTTGTGGATGGGACGCGCGACAAGCGTGTCGCACATCCTGTGCCTGGCGCTCGGACTGGTCGTGCTGCTCGACCCCTGGGCCGTGCTGTGGCCGGGCTTCTGGCTGTCGTTCGGCGCGGTCGGCGTCATCCTGTATGCGGGCCTGGGCAGGATGGAAGAAGGCGCCCCTGGCTGGCGCGGCACGCTGCGCCTGGCCGCGCGCGCGCAGTACGCGGTCACGCTTGGCCTGGTGCCCTTGACGCTGCTGCTGTTCTCGCAGGTGTCGTTGGTCGGCCCGCTCGCCAATGCAGTCGCGATTCCGGTCGTCAGCTTCGTCGTTACCCCGCTGGCTCTGGTCGGCAGCTTCCTGCCTGCGGCGCTGGCAGGACCGGTGCTGTGGATTGCCCATCTGGCGCTCGCCTTGCTGGCCAAGTCCCTGGAGTGGCTCGCCGCGCTGCCGCTGGCTGTCTGGAGCGCGCCGGCGCCGCCACCCTGGCTGTTCGCGTTGGCCTTGCTCGGCACCGCCTGGATGCTGGCGCCGCGCGGCTGGCCGCATCGCTGGGCCGGTGCGGCGGCCTGGCTGCCGCTGTTCCTGCTGCAGCCGGCGCATCCGGCGCGCGGCCAGTTCACGGTCACCGCCTTCGACGTCGGGCAGGGCATGGCGCTGCTGGTCGAAACGGCACGGCACCGGCTGCTTTACGACACCGGTCCGCAATACGCGCCGGCGCAGGACGCGGGCAGCCGCGTTATCCTGCCTTACCTGCGCGCGCGTGGCATCAGGCACCTCGACACGCTGGTCGTCTCACACAGCGACCTCGATCACGCCGGCGGCGCATTGACCCTGCTCGATGCGCTGCCGGTCGACCATGTGAGCAGTTCGCTGGGGGAGGGGCACCGGGTCGTCGCGGCAGCAAAGCACCACACGCGCTGCAGCGCCGGGCAGCGCTGGGAATGGGACGGCGTCGTGTTCGAGATGCTGCATCCGGCGCTTGCCAGCTACGACACCGCCGGCCTGAAGGCCAACGCGCGCAGCTGCACCTTGCGCATATCGGCGGGGGGAAGGGCGATCCTGCTGGCCGGCGACATTGAAGCGGCGCAGGAGGCGGCACTGGTGAATGCGGCGCCGGACCAGGTGCGCGCCGACGTCCTGCTCGCGCCCCATCACGGCAGCGGCACCTCTTCCACGCCGGCCTTCCTGGCCGCGGTCAGGCCGTCGATCGGCGTGTTCCAGGTCGGCCACCGGAATCGTTACCGGCACCCGAAAAAGGAAGTGTTTGAACGCTATGGCGAGCTGGCCATCCAACGCCTGCGCACCGACGAATCGGGCGCCATTACCTTTGAATTCGCGCGGCACATCACGACGAGTGAACACCGCCGCGATCACGCGCGCTACTGGTACGACCGTTAGAGCGGCAGCACGATCGCCACCTGCAGCCCGCCACCCTCGCGGTTCGTCGCCCGGATCGTGCCGCCATGCGCGTGCACCACGCGTTCGGCGATCGCCAGGCCCAGGCCGTGGCCGTCGACGTTGTTATTCGACGGATTCGAGCGGAAGAAGGGCTGGAAGATGGTCGGCAGGTCGCCCGGCGCGATGCCGGGGCCGCGATCGAGCACGTCGACATACACCCAGGCGGTGTCGCAGCGCAGCGCCAATTCGACGGCGCCGCCCGCGCCGCCATGCTTGACGGCGTTGCGTACCACGTTCTCGATCGCGCGCCACAGCAGGTCGGGCGCGCCGCGCACGGCCACCTGCAGTTCGCCCGCGATCCGGACGGCGATAGCGGGACCATCGGGGCCGGCCTCGAAACGCGCGTCGGACGCGACGCCGTCGACCAGCTCTCCCATGTCGACCAGTTCGATTTTCGGGAGCTCCGGGTTCGCCTCCAGGCGCGACAGCGTCAACAGTTCGCCGACCAGTTTATCCATGCGCACGCTCTCGCGCTCGATGCGTTCGAGCGATGTCGCGATTTTGTCGGGCTGCTGGTGCGCCAGGCCGATCGCCGCCTGCAGGCGCGCCAGCGGCGAGCGCAGTTCGTGCGAGACATCGTGCAGCAGGCGGCGCTGGCCATCCATCAGGGCGCGCAGGCGGCCGCTCATGCGGTCAAAATCGCGTCCCAGGTCGTTCAGTTCGTCGCCGCCGCTGCTCTTGCTGCCGGCGAAACGCGGCGCCAGGTCGCCGGCCGCGGCGGCTTCGAAGGCATTGCGCAGGGCACGGATCGGACGCGAAAAATACCAGGCCAGCAGCAGGGCGAACAGCAGGCTGACGATCACGCTGGCCAGCAGCGGGATCGGGTTGTTCAATTGCCAGCCGGGGCCGAACGGGCCGACGTGGCCGCGTGGACCGCCGCCGCGCGCAAAACCCGGGCCACCGTCGGGGCCCGCGTGCGCACCGGCGTGCGAGGGGCGCGCTTCGCCGCGGCCGCCACTGGCGCCCTGGCCGGGAGGCGCACCCGCGCCGGCAAGCACGGAATGCAGCGCGCCCGCATGCAGGTGGCGCGGCACGAAAGCCAGCAGTCGCTGTCCATCAGGGGCAAGCAGTTCGCGCACGGGACGGAACGGGAGGTCGGCGCCAAGTTCGCGCCGCGCCTGGGCGAGGACCGCCGGCGCGACGCTGCGTCCGAGCAGTTCGCGTCCTGTCGGATCGATGACCAAGACCGTATGCCGCGTCATCTTTCCGACGATCTCGCGCAGCGCAGGCAAGCCGCCGTGTTTCAGGGCGATCGCGCTCGCGTCGAGCAGGAAACCGGCTGGCGGCCCGGTCTCGATGCCCGTCGCAGTGGTCGACAGGCGTGCCTGTTCGCGCAGCCAGAAGTAGCTGCCGATGCCGACTGCTGCCGCCACCTGCGCCAGCAGGATCGAGAGGAAGAATTTCCAGAAGAGCCGTCCCGCCGGCCGCGTGATCCTGCGCGCCATCGTCACACGCGAATGAGCTGGTAGCCGAGACGGTACACGGTCTGCAGCGGCGAGCGGCCGTCCGCCAAGGTGCCAAGCTTGTGACGCAGGCTGCTCAGGTGGACGTCGATATTCCGGTCGAAGCGCGCCAGCGGCCGGCCCAGGCCCTGTTCCGACAGCTCGCCCTTGCTGACCGGGCGGCCCGCATGGCGCGCCAGCACCTCCAGCAGGTTGAATTCGGTGCTCGTCAGTTCCAGGTTGGCGCCGTCCCAGGTGGCGCGGCGCTGCTCGGGCAGCATGGTCAGCTTGCCGACCGTGAGCACGACGCCGGCATCCCCGCCTGGTGCGGCGTCATGGGTGCGGCGCAGGATGGCGCGCACGCGCGCGGTAAGCTCGCGCGGGGTGCAGGGCTTGGTGACGTAGTCGTCGGCGCCGAGTTCCAGGCCGAGTATGCGGTCGGCGTCGTCGCCGCGGCCGGTCAGCATCAGCACCGGGATCTTGCTGGCGGCGCGGATGCGGCGCAGCGTGTCGATGCCGTTCAGGGACGGCATCATCACGTCCAGGATCGCAATCGCATGGCGTCCGCTGAGGGCTTCGCGCGCACCTGTCGCACCATGGTGGGCGCAGGCGACCGTGAAGCCTTCCTGTTCCAGGTATTCGGTAAACATGGCGACGAGCTCGATGTCGTCGTCGATCAGCAGGACATGGTTCATCCCCGGGATGATAGCAGCGCCGTTCTCCCCCGGGCGCGTTGCGCGATGCCATTTACCGTTCTTTACATGGCTGTGTCCTCGCCGCGACTTACGCGGTTCTACCTCCGCTTTACGGCAATTTACAGGCTGCCGCCAGCCGGCGCCAAAGCCTGCGCTGGCTGTTCGCGGGTACCGCTGCCGTGCCGCTGTACGGCTGCGCCGCCGGTTCGAGCGCCGGCACGAGCGCAAGCACCACGGCCGCCGCCGGCACGCCCGTCTACCTCTGGCATTGCGACCGCGACGGCAACTACGCGATGTCTTCGAGCGCGATCAGCGCGGAGAACTACCTGCGCGGCGTGCAGGAGGCGGACGCCGACGGTGTCGTCACCTTCACCACCATCTTCCCCGGCTGCTATGACGGGCGCATGCCGCAGGTGCACGTCGAGGTGTATCCGACGCTGGCCAAGGCGACGAGTGCCGCGAACCGCGTGAAGACCTCGCAGTTCGCCTTCCCGCTGGCCACTTGCAACGACGTGTACACGGCCAACGGCTACAGCGCATCCGTGCGCAACCTGGCGCGCATCAGCTACGCGCTTGATAAGGTATTCGTCGACGGCACGGCGTTGCAGATGGCGTCGATGACGGGCGACGTCGTGAATGGCTATGTCGCGACGCTGACTGTAGGTGTTTCCCTCTAAAGGAAGTTCACGCACGAGCTGCTCACATTACAATCAGGGCTTCTTCCGATTGGCCCCGCCCGCTTCATGACCAAGCCCCTGCTGCATTTCTGTCACGGTAACAGCTTCCCTTCCGGTACCTACCGCCAGCTGCTCGGCGGCCTGCGCTCCCATTACGAGGTCCATACGACCGACATGGTCGGGCACGATCCGCGCTTCCCGGTGGGCGATGGCTGGAGCGGCCTGGTGGACGAACTGGGTGCGGACCTCGAGCGCCATGGCCGCCCGGCGATCCTGGTCGGCCATTCGCTCGGCGGCATGCTGAGCACCATGCTGGCGGCGCGCCGTCCCGAACTGGCGCGCTGCGTCGTGATGCTCGACTCGCCCGTGGTGGCCGGCTGGCGCGCGCAGGCCTGGCGCGTGGTCAAACTGCTCGGTAAAGGCGCGCGCTTTTCGCCGGCGCGCTTTTCTGAGCGGCGCCGCAATGTCTGGCCGAACCGGGCCGCCGCGCATGAACACTTCATCTCGAAGGATATCTTCGCGGCCTGGGCGCCGGGCGTGCTGGACGATTACCTCGACGTCGGCCTGGCGCCCCATCCGGACGGGGTGCAGCTGCGCTTCGATCGCGCTGTCGAAACGGCCATCTACAATGGCCTGCCGCACCACATGGGCCAGGTGATCGGCCGCGGTTTTCCGGTGCCGATCGGTTTCATTGGCGCGAACAACTCGGAAGAGCTGCGCCAGGCGGGTCTCGCCTCGACGCGCAAACTCGTCGGCCCCAACTTCATCATGACCGAGGGATCCCATTTGTACCCGCTCGAGCACCCGAAGCGCGCCGCCCGGCTCACGCACGAGATGATCCAGCGCCTGCTGGGCACGCGCGTCGAGCGCAAGTCAATGCTGGCGCAAGGACAAGCCTGAGGGCGACCGCACCGGGCTTTTCGCGTAAAATCGTGGGATTCCAAGCAATCCTGAAAGAACCCAGCATGGCAATTAAGAGCGATAAATGGATCCGCCGCATGGCGCAAGAAACCGGCATGATCGAGCCGTTCTCACCTGGCCAGGTCCGCGAGGAAGAAGGCCGCCGCATCATCTCCTACGGCACCTCGTCGTATGGCTACGATATCCGCTGCGCCGACGAGTTCAAGATTTTCACGAACATCAACAGTACCATCGTCGACCCGAAGAACTTCGATTCGAACTCGTTCGTCGATGTGAAGAGCGACGTGTGCATCATCCCGCCGAATTCGTTCGCGCTGGCGCGCACCATCGAATACTTCCGCATCCCGAGGAATGTCTTGACCATTTGCCTGGGTAAATCAACCTATGCGCGCTGCGGCATCATCGTCAACGTCACGCCGTTCGAGCCGGAATGGGAAGGTTATGTGACGCTCGAGTTCTCGAACACGACGCCGCTGCCGGCCAAGATCTATGCCGGCGAAGGCTGCGCCCAGGTGCTGTTCTTCGAATCCGACGAAGTCTGCGAAACCTCGTACAAGGACCGCGGCGGCAAGTACCAGGGCCAGGTCGGCGTGACGCTGCCGAAAACCTGATACGTTTTTTAAGGGCAGGCTTCAAATCTTGTATCACTTCTAGCGGAGGCCGCCATGGCCGATTGCTGCAGCGGCGGGTGTTCAGCCGACAAACCGCCGGTGGACCCGGTCTACCGGCGCATCCTCTGGATCGCGCTCGTCGTCAACGCGCTCATGTTCGGCGTCGAGCTGGTCGGCGGCTGGGCGGCGGGCTCCGTGTCGCTGCTGGCCGACGCGGTCGACTTCTTCGGCGACGCCGCCAACTACGGCATCTCCCTGTTCGTGCTCGGCATGGCGCCGATCTGGCGTTCGCGCACCGCGCTGGTCAAGGGGATGAGCATGGGTGCCTACGGCGTCTTCGTCATCGGTACGGCCTTGTGGCACCTCGCGGCCGGCACCGTGCCGCGGGCCTCGACGATGGGCGCGATCGGCTTTGCGGCGTTGGCGGCCAATGGACTGGTGGCGGTGCTGCTGTTCGCGTACCGCAACGGCGACTCGAACATGCGCTCGGTCTGGCTGTGCACGCGCAATGACGCGATCGGGAACGTCGCCGTGATGCTGGCGGCGCTCGGCGTCTACCAGACGGGCAGCGGCTTGCCGGACCTGGTCGTGGCC
Source organism: Massilia sp. CMS3.1 (assembly GCF_051262535.1). NCBI lineage: Bacteria > Pseudomonadati > Pseudomonadota > Betaproteobacteria > Burkholderiales > Oxalobacteraceae > Massilia > Massilia sp. CMS3.1. The sequence goes on from NZ_JBIMES010000001.1 coordinate 127,297, forward strand.
GGGGTGATGGGTGTGCTCGGGTTGACGGCGGCGCGCAGTGTGATCATGCAGGCGCGGGCCGAGATGAATACGGTGCCCGCCATCACGACGGAGCCGATCGTTGAGTTAAAGCGTCGGTAGGGTGGACCACCGCCAACAAAAAAAGAGGAGCCAGCGGCTCCTCTTTTCACATCAGCGAAACAGCAATCAGTCCAGCTTCACGCAATCGACGAAGTAATCCCGCTTGCCATTCACCTCACGCTTGACCAGCCCGTGCACGTCGGTCTCGAAGCCCGGGAAGCGTTCGTTGAAGTCGCGTGCGAAGCGCAGGTAGTCGACGATGATCTTGTTGAAGCGCTCGCCCGGGATCAGGAGCGGAATGCCCGGCGGGTAAGGCGTCAGCAGGATCGCAGTAGTGCGGCCTTCGAGGTCTTCGATCGCCACGCGCTCGATGTCGCGGCGCGCCATCTTGGCGAAGGCGTCCGACGGCTTCATCGCCGGGACCATGTCCGACAAATACATCTCGGTGGTCAGGCGTGCCACGTCGTACTGCTTGTAGAAGGTGTGGATCTGGGTGCACAGGTCGCGCAGGCCGCTCGTTTCGTAGCGCGGATTGGCGGCGGCGAACTTGGGCATGACCTGCCACATCTGCTTGTTGCGGTCGTAGTCGTCCTTGAACTGCTGCAGTGCAGTCACCAGCGTGTTCCAGCGGCCCTTGGTGATACCGATCGTGAACATGATGAAGAAGGAGTACAGCCCGCACTTCTCGATGATCACGCCGTGTTCGGCCAGGTACTTGGTCACGATCGAGGCCGGGATCCCGCTCTCGCCGAACTTGCCGTCGAGCGACAGGCCAGGGGTGACGACGGTCGCCTTGATCGGGTCGAGCATGTTGAAGCCCGGCGCGAGTTTGCCGAAGCCGTGCCAGTCGTCCTCGGCGCTGATCATCCAGTCTGCCTGGGTGCCGATGCCTTCTTCGCACAGGGTGTCCGGACCCCAGACCTTGAACCACCAGTCGTTGCCGAATTCGGCGTCGACCTTCTTCATGGCGCGGCGGAAGTCGAGCGCTTCCAGGATCGATTCTTCAACCAGCGCGGTGCCGCCCGGCGCTTCCATCATGGCCGCTGCCACGTCGCAGGAAGCGATGATCGAATACTGGGGCGAGGTCGAGGTGTGCATCAGGAAGGCTTCGTTGAAGGCGTCCTGGTCGAGTTTCACCGTTTCGGATTCGCGTACCAGCACCTGCGAGGCCTGCGACAGGCCGGCCAGCAGTTTGTGGGTCGACTGGGTCGAGAAGATCATCGACTGCTTGGCGCGCGGGCGGTCGCGGCCGATCGCGTGCATGTTCTTGTAGAAGTCGTGGAAGGTCGCGTGCGGCAGCCAGGCTTCGTCGAAGTGCAGTGTCTCGATGCGGCCGTCCAGCATTTCGCGCAGGGTCTCGACGTTGTAGACCACGCCGTCGTAGGTCGACTGGGTAATCGTCAGGATGCGCGGCTTCTTGTCCTTCGCTTCACGGGCGAACGGGTTGGCTTCGATCTTGCGAGCGATCGACTCTTCGGTGAACTCTTCGAGCGGGATCGGGCCGATGATGCCGAGGTTGTTCCGGGTCGGCATCAGGAACACGGGAATCGCGCCGCACATGATGATCGAGTGCAGGATCGACTTGTGGCAGTTGCGGTCGACGACCACGATGTCGCCGGGAGCGACGGTCGAGTGCCAGACCATCTTGTTCGAGGTCGAGGTGCCGTTGGTGACGAAATAGCAGTGGTCGGCGCCGTAGATGCGCGCGGCGTTGCGTTCGGATTTGGCGACAGGACCCGTATGGTCCAGTAACTGGCCGAGTTCCTCGACCGCGTTGCAGACGTCGGCGCGCAGCATGTTCTCGCCGAAGAACTGGTGGAACATCTGGCCGACCGGCGACTTGAGGAAGGCGACGCCGCCCGAGTGGCCCGGGCAGTGCCACGAGTAGGAACCGTCGTAGGCGTAGTTGACCAGCGCGCGGAAGAAGGGCGGCGCCAGGCTGTCGAGATAGGCTTTCGCTTCGCGGATAATGTGGCGCGCGACGAATTCCGGCGTGTCCTCGAACATGTGGATGAAGCCGTGCAGCTCCTTCAGGATGTCGTTCGGGATGTGGCGGCTGGTGCGCGTCTCGCCGTAGATATAGATCGGGATGTTCGAATTCTTGTGGCGGATCTCTTCCACGAAGGCGCGCAGGCGCGTCAGCGCATGGTCGGTTTCCTCGAACGAGCCGGCGCCGAATTCCTCATCGTCGATCGACAGCACGAAGGCCGAGGCGCGCGACTGCTGCTGCGCGAACGACGACATGTCGCCGTAGCTGGTCAGGCCCAGCACTTCCATGCCTTCTTTTTCCATCGCGGCGGCGAGGGCGCGAATGCCCAGGCCGGACGTGTTCTCGGACCGGAAGTCCTCGTCGATGATGATGATGGGGAAACGAAATTTCATTGACAGCTCCAATGCGAAGCGCCGTGGGGCAAGCGCGCCCAGGTTGGGCGGCCCGCCTCGCACGGCACCGAAAATAAGAAGCGGATTTTCGCAGAAAATCCGCTGTCCGGTGTGAGTTTTTTACTAGAGTAACCGGGATGCGGCCGGGTACGGCGCACATCAGTACCGACGAGGCCAGGTTCCGCGCACCGGGCACGCTCAAGCGGCGGTTCCCTTGCGCGCATAGGTGACGAACGCGTAGTCGTAGCCGTTGGCGTCGGAGTGGTGAGCTTCGCGCTCGCGTTCGATCCAGATGTCGCGGTCGATCGGCGGGAAGAAGGTGTCGCAGTCGAAGCGGTAATCGATCTCGGTGACGATCATGCGCTCGGCAATGTCCATGGACGAGGCGAAGATCTGGGCGCCGCCGATGATGCTGGCCGGTTCGTCCTGGATGAGGGCGATCGCCGCTTCCAGCGAGGCGACGGCATCGACGCCCGCGTGGGACCACGCGGCATTTCGCGTCACGACGATGTTGCGCCGGCCCGGCAATGGGCGGCCGATCGAGTCGAAGGTCTTGCGGCCCATGATGATCGGCTGGCCCAGCGTGACGCGCTTGAAGTGGGCCAGGTCTTCCGGCAGGTGCCAGGGCAGCTTGTTGTCGATCCCGATGCCGCGCTGCGCATCGATCGCCACGACCAGGGTCAGGCGGCTCATCGGGCATCCCCTGGATGACGGTGAAAAGCAGGGGCGGGCACGTGCATATCGGTAGTCCTTGTCGATTGATCAAGCGGGGAGGGCAGATGGTGTCGCGACTGGGGCAGCGTGTCAAGCGTCTTGTGCACCGCGGGAGGTCAGCGCCCCTCGAACAAACCTTCGCCCTGCCAGCGCGGGCGCGGCAGGGCCGACTGCGCCGACACCGCCTTCGCCGCGTAACCATCTCCAAGCTTGGCCAGCAGCCGCGGAAAAGCACGGCAGTAGCTCGACTGGATCCCGGCCAGGCGCGCCAGGTGGCGGTATTCGATCACCGCATCCGGCGGGACCGCATCGAGCACGCACCGTACCCGCTCACGCCAATCGTCAAGCCAGGGCTGTTCGAGTACGCCGAGGTCGCGCACCCGGTCGCCGCGCCGGATCGTGCCGCCGGCGAGCACCCGCGCCAGCATGCCGCGCCGCAGCCCAAGCCGACGCGCCAGCCCGCTTTGCTGAACGTCGAGCTGGCCGCAGGCTTCGCACTGGAACATCATGCGCAGCCGCACTTCGCTGCCGACCTGCAGAACCGTGCCCGAAGCCAGTTGCGCGGTGTCCGCGTCGATCAGCAGGTTCTCGTGCAGCGCATGGGGCGGCAGGCGCAATGCATCATAGGCGCCGCTGCTCGCCAGCAGCAGCTGGCGCGGCGAGAGGGCGTCGGCATGGATGTCCCCATCGATGCCGACGCCTGCGCGCACAACAAGGCGCTCGAACGACTCTGGTGGCGCGCTGCGCAAGGTGCGCGATGCCAGCGCCACGACGCTACCGATATCCGCAGTGGTCACCGCCGCAGCGCCCGCACCAGGCCGTCCTCGACAACGATCCGGCTTGCCGCCGGCTCGGCCAGCAGCGCACGCCCGATACGCGCCTCGGCGTCTGCCGTGGTACGGCTGATGCCGAACAGCCGGCATACCGCCCGCGCCAGGCCCTCCGTGCCCGTGGCGCCATGCTGCGCCAGGACGTAAGAGGCGGCATTGCCGAGTTCCTCGACGCAGATGTCGTCGATGCCGCGGCGTGAATCCGGGTCCTGGTCGGGGACACGGAACGCGTCCCAGGCCGCGCCCGTTACGCCTTCAGGCCAATACACGTGCGCGCCATCGTTTGAGGCGGCCGGCGCATGCGGCACCAGCCGCGCCAGGTGCTCCTCGACCCGGCGCGTCAGGCGCGCGATACCCCAGGCCCGCGCGACGCGCTTGAACAGCACACCCTGCATGACCGGTCCCTCGCTGCGGATCACGTTGGCCAGCTGCGCCCGGATCAGCATCGTCGACGCCTTGTCATAGAACAGGTCGGCCTCGCCGCCGTCGATCACGGCGGCCCGGTACACCGGCAGGCTGGATGCCGGCGCGGCCTCGAGCGGCGGCAGCGCCTCGACCGGAGCCGATGGAGGATCGGCGTCAGGCGGTGCAACCGGCTCGGGCTCGGGCAGCACCTCGGCCTCGCTCTCGAGCGGCTGGTTCACCAGCGTCTCCAGGCGTGCAATCAGGCGCCTGCCTGGTTCCTCCGGATTGATCCACCAGTCGGTCGACCAGATCCGGTGCAGTTCCCAGCCCAGCCCTTCCAGCACGTGCTGGCGCAGCCGGTCGCGGTCGCGCGCGGTGGCGGCCGAGTGGTAGCTGGCGCCGTCGCATTCGACGCCGAGCAGGTAGCGCCCCGGCGCACGCGGATCGACCACGCCGATATCGATCCTGAAGCCCGACACACCGACTTGCGGGTGGACCTCCCAGCCGCGTTCGCGCAGCAGGGCGATGACCTGGCGTTCGAAGGGACTATCCGGTTCGCGCCCGGTCGGGATGCGCTGCTCGGTCAGTGCGCGCGGTCCGCGGATCGCAAACTCCAGGTAGTGCTTCAGGTCGCGCACGCCGCTGGCGCGCACGCGCGACAGGTCGATCTGTTCCGGCATCAAGGTGCTGAAAATGACCACTTGCTGGCGCGCGCGCGAGACCGCCACGTTCAGGCGCCGGTGTCCGCCTTCGAGATTGAGCGGGCCGAAGTTCAGGCTCACCTTGCCGGCCGCGTCCGGACCGTAGGTAATCGAGAAATAGATGATGTCGCGCTCGTCGCCCTGGACGTTTTCCAGGTTCTTGATGAACAAGGGCTCCTGGGCGGCAAGGGCCAGCGCCGCGTCCAGCTGCGGCAAGGCCCGGCGCCGTTCGTCGAGCAGGCGCTCGATCAGGTTTTGCTGCGCCTGATTGAAGGTCACGACGCCGACCGTCTGGCGGCGCCTGGCAGGATCCAGGTAATGCGCTTCGATGGCTTTGACGATCGCGTCGGCCTCGGCGCGGTTGGTGCGCGAGCCGCCGCGATCGTAGACACCAATCACGCGCTGGAAACGCACGCCCGTGTCCTCGGTATACGGAGACGGGAAAGTGATCAGCGCATTGTCGTAATAGGTGATGTTGCTGAAGGTGATCAGGCTTTCGTGGCGGCTGCGGTAATGCCAGTGCAGCGTCAACTGCGGCATGCCGATGCCGAGGCACTCATCGAGGATGCTTTCCAGGTCCTGGAGTTCGTCCTCGCCGTCGTCCTCGCCCTCATCGAGCCTGCTGAAGAAGCTCGTGGGGGGCAGCTGCTTCGGGTCGCCCACGCAGACCAGCTGGCGCCCGCGGGCAATCGCCCCGACGGCGTCCCAGACCGGAATCTGGGAGGCTTCGTCGAAGATGACGACGTCGAACTGGGCATGGCCGGCATCGAGATACTGGGCCACCGACAGCGGCGACATCAAGAGGCAGGGTTTCAGGCGCGGCATCAGGGTCGGCAGGTTCTGCACCAGCTGGCGCACCGGCATGTGCTTGCGCTGCTTTTGCAGTTCGCGGCGCAGCTTGCCCATCTCGGAATCGGCGCCCGGCGCGGTGCTGCCCCCAATCGGGATCTGGCCGGCCAGCCTGGCCACCACGTATTGCTGGGTCAAGGTCTGGAAGCGCTCGTCGGCCTGGCGGAATTCCAGGATCTTGCGTTCGTGGTCGGCGCTCGAGAAGGCGCACAGGACGCTTTCCGCGCCGATGGCTTGTCGCACCCACCAGTTGCGGTAGCTGAATTCGAAATAGTCGGCCACGCTGGCCAGGGGCGTGTCGCCCGCCTCCAGGGCGTCGACGATTCCCTGCAGGCCGTTCTTGACGGCGTCGTAACGGGCGCGCTGCCACAGGCTCCACGGTTGCAGCTGGCGCGCGGCCAGGCGCCATCCCTGGAGGGTGGCGAGCAGGCGGCTCAATGCCGCCGGGTTGGCATCGTCGCCCAGCAGGTGGCTGGCGCCGGCCAGTCCCGTTACGGTATCGATGCCGTCGACGCACTGGCGCCATGCATCGCGGTAGGCGAGCAGGATGCGTCCATGCGCCATGTCGCCGCCCAGCAGTGCGCGCTCGCTGTCGACCAGGGCACCCAGCTTGTCGCGCAACAAGCCCATGAGCTCCACGTCGCCGCCCGCGAGACGCAGCGTCGCCTGCGCAAAGCGCGCCGCCCATTGTTCGGCCGCCTCGACCCTGGCCCAGTCGGTCTTGTGACGGGCGAAATCGTCCTGCAGCAGGGTTTCTGCCTGCGGCGCCAGCGTTCCGATCGCCGCGTCTTCCCGGTTCAGCGTGGCGAGGGTATCGAGCATGCCTGGCATATGCGCGTCAAGCAGGGGCTGTCCATCGCTGCGGTAGCCGGAAAGGCGCGTCAGGACGGCGCGCCTGGCGAACCAGCTTTTCGGCCACCAGGTTTGTACGGCCGCGCTCCATTCGAGGCGCAGCGCCTGCGCGTCGAGCGCAGCCACGTCCTCGCGCCAGGCGCCCCCGAAAAGCTCCCAGGCTCGCGCCCGCGCCAGGCCGTGCCGGCGCAATACCGACAAGCGGCTGCGCGCGGCCTCGTCATGGGCGGCACGCGCCACGCCCACCGGGACCTGTGGCGCGGCCAGCAGGATGCCGGCCAGCTCGTCGAGCACGGTCAGCTCGGCCAGCGACAGGTCGCTGTGGTCGAGCCCCAGCAAACCGAAGAAGCGTCCGGCCGCATCCTGCAGGGCGCTCGCCTTCGCTTCCAGGGTGCTTGCGCCCTGCAGCAGCTCCTGCTCCCAGGTGGGCGTCCAGTCGCGGCGCGCAAGCTGCGCCAGCGGATGGCTGGACAGGCCGCTGAGCTGGCCGGCGAGCGCCGCCATCTGGCGGCAACTGGCGCGCAAGGCGTCCAGTTCGGCCCGCGAATGCGTGTCGAGCCCGGGAAAGTGCATGTGCGCGGGACGCCAGCCCGGGTGGCCGACCGTGGTGCCGATCGCGTCGTAGATAGTCAACTCGTTGCGGTGTACCCGGTGCAGGGCTTCTGCCACGCCGTTCAGGTCCTGGCGCAAGGCCCACAGGCGTTTGGCTTCGACTTCCCAGTCGCGCACGGTGCGCGTGCCGGCCGCCTCCAGGGCCGCACCGAGCTGCTTGAGCACATCGGCCTTGCGCGCCTTGGCCGAATGCAGCTCGAGGCAGAAGGCGCCGAGACCCAGTGAACTCAGGCGCCGGTGCACGACGTCGAGCGCCGCCATCTTCTCGGACACGAACAGCACGGTGCGCCCGGTCGCCAGCAGATGGGTGATCAGGTTGGTGATGGTCTGGCTTTTTCCCGTGCCGGGCGGCCCTTCGATGACCAGGTTCTTGCCGCCGCTGGCCACGCAAATGGCGCGCAGTTGCGAGGAATCCGACAGCATCGGCGCGAACAGGTCATGCGGCCGGTGCGTCTCGTCGAGCGTGCGCGGCTCGAAGCCGAGCGGTTCATTCAGGAAGGCTTTGCCCGGATTGTTGATCAGGTGCGCGACGACGCTGTTTTCCTGGAGTTGCCGGTGGCGGTCCTGCAGGTCCTTCCACATCAGGTATTTGGTGAACGAGAAGATCCCCAGCTCCACCGTCTCCTTCACCTCCCATCCCTTCAATTCGCCCACGTGCAGGCGGAAGGTTTGCAGGACGGCGGCGACGTCGATGCCTTTCTCGTCGCCCGGCAGCACATCGAAGGCCGGCAGCTTGAGGCTGAAGTCCCGGGCCAGCTTCTGGCGCAGGGTCGGGTTCACCAGGGCCTCGTCATCATGGCGCATCAAGCGGAAACCGCTGCGCACCGACTGGCGCGACAGGGTGACTGGAATGAGGAGGATCGGCGCCAGGTGGGTCGCTTCGGCGTCCATGCTTTCCTGCCATTGCAGGAAGCCGAAGGCCAGGAACAGGGTATTCGCGCCGCCTTCCTCCAGGCCCGTCGAGGCGGCCCGGAACACTTCGAGCAGGCGCGCGTCCAGGGCCTCGCTTGTGCTGTCGACGACGATTTCGCCGCGGCCCAGTGCGTCGAGCGCGAGCGCATCCAGGGGAGGCGCGCCATGACGCGCGCCGTACACGGCGGCGTCGCGGTTGTCGGCGCCGGTCATCAAGGGCGGCGCCGCCCGGATCCTGAATTCCTTGCCCTCGGCGAGGCTGTCTTCAAAGGCGCCCAGGTCGGGGCAGATCACGCGCAGCGTCGTCTTCGACGGTTTGAAGTTCAGCAGGCGGTTACGCAGTGTCAGGTCCAGCAGCCGGCTTTTCCACTTCGCCAGGCGCCCCTCCGGCGTGTCGGCCGCGAGCTCGCGTGCCGGCAATCCAGCCGGGTCGAGCGGGGGCAGGGGCGGCATCTCTTCGACCGCCGGCGCGCCGTCTTCCAGGGTCGGGACGGCCGGCGTGGCCGAAGTGGAGCGCGAAGGCAGCGGGCGGATCTGGGCTTCGCGCGCGCGGCGCACGTCGATGGCGCAGGTAAACGCCATGTCGCCCGCCAGCTGGTCTTCGCCCTGTTTGCAAGCCGTGCGCAGCGTCGTGCGCGCACCGCTGGCGACAACCGTGGTCTCGAACACCACGAGTTCGCCCGACTGGACGCGCTTGCGTACCGATTGCACGTCATCGACCAGCGCCGTCGGGAAGCTTGTGTCGACCAGCCAGGCGCCGACCCAGGCATGGCTTTCAGCAACAGGACTGGATTCAGGCCGGCCTGCTCGAGGCAGGACGCGAACAGCATCACCAGGTCGAGGCAGGTGGCCACATTGGTGTCGAGGATACGCTCGGGCGTGCGGATTTTTTGTCCGTCGTTGCCGAAGGAGGCCGGCGGATTCGAGTACTGCAGGTCAAGGGCTGCGATGGTGCTGTAGATGCTGGAAACCTGCTTCCAGGCGTGCTCGCGGTTCTTCGACTGGTAGCCGCTCATCGACAAGCCGGGCGCATCTGCGCGCAGCAGCGCCGAGGCCTTGGCCACGAGGCGGTCGACGACCGGCGAATTGGGCATGCAGAAGGCGGCCAGCAACTCCGGCAAGGCGCGGGTTCCGGCCCACTGGTCATAGGCCAGCACCTCGACCGGGCGCAGGGCTTCTGCCGCCGGTTCGCCGCCCACGCTGACGCTGACCTTGAGCGCGCCGCGCTCGGACTCGTCGAGCCCGGCGAGGTAGGCGTGATCGGGTTTCAGGTCGAGCGGCGCGATGCGGCGCACTTCCCCCGGCGCCAGGCGCTCGAAGTGCAGCCGTTCGCCGCGCGCGAAGGCGGGGGCGCAGCCAATCACGACTTCGACGTCTTCCAACGGCGCATCGCCCGGGTTGGTGAGCGTCAGCGCACGCAGTACCGGGAGGTTGTTCTGGATCGCCGCGTATCCCGTCGTCGGGTCGGCCTCAACGTCGATATGCAGGGTGGGTGAACGAGGTGAAACGTCGGCAGGCTGGGGCAAGACTGGCTCCGCGAGCAGGTCTTCGGTCATGATGCGATCCTGAGAAAAGGAAAACCCGCCAGGCATGCGCGAGGCGGGCAATGTTTCAATCTAAAGCCTGAGTCCCGCCTTGTCAATCGTGTACGGCTGGCCTGGAGGCTTGCAGCGCCTATACCGCGACCGGCGCCTTGATTCCCGCATGCGACTGGTAATCGACAAACTCGACATCCTCGAAGCGGTAGTCGAACAAGCATTCCGGTTTGCGCTTGATGACGAGTGTCGGCAGCGGGAAGGGTTCGCGTGACAGCTGCAGGGCGGCTTGCTCGAGGTGGTTCGAGTACAGGTGGCAGTCGCCCCCGGTCCAGACAAAGTCGCCCACTTCCAGGCCCGCCTGCTGCGCCATCATGTGGGTCAGCAGCGCATAGGAGGCGATATTGAAAGGCACGCCGAGGAAGATGTCGGCGCTGCGCTGGTAGAGCTGGCAGGACAGCTTGCCGTCGGCGACGTAGAACTGGAACAGCGCGTGGCAGGGCGGCAGCTTCATCTGGGGGATGTCGGCCACGTTCCAGGCCGAGACGATCATGCGGCGCGAGTCGGGGGTGTTCCTGATCTGCTCGAGGACCTGGCTGATCTGGTCGATGTGTTGGCCCGATGGCGTGGGCCAGTTGCGCCACTGGTGGCCGTAGATCGGACCGAGTTCGCCGTTCGCATCGGCCCATTCGTCCCAGATCGAGACGCCGTTCTCCTTCAGGTAGGCGATGTTGGTCGAGCCCTGCAGGAACCAGATCAGTTCATGGACGATCGACTTCAGGTGCACCTTCTTGGTGGTCACCAGCGGAAAACCGTCCTGCAAATTGAAACGCATCTGGTGCCCGAACACGGACAAGGTGCCGGTACCGGTGCGATCAAGCTTGGGAGCGCCGTGCTCTTTCACATGGCGCATGAAGTCGAGGTATTGGCGCATTGCTGGCTTTCGTGGAGAAACGCGCTATTTTAACTGATCGGCGAACAGGGCCAGGGCCTCGCGCAGCCGCGCCTGCGAAACGTTCAACAGGTTGTCGCCGACGTACAGCTCGAAGTAGCTCGTGCCCGGCAGGACACCGTCCGACACGCGGTTGAACAGCCAGATGCCGTGCCGTTCGGCGAGTTCCGCGCGAATGGCGAGCAAGCGTTCGCGGCTGACGGGCAAATGCAGGTGCAGCATGTTGGCCGCCGGCTTGTCCGGGTTGATGCGGATATCCGGGTGGGCGCGCAGCAATTCGTACAGCAGTTCGGTGCGGCGGAAATAATCCGGCATGCTTGCCAGGCGCGCGTCGAACTGCATGGCCGCCGAGACGACATAGGGCGAGCGGTGGATGACGTCGCCGCCTTGGCGCCGGAACCATTCGGCGGCACGCTCGACAAAGTCGCGGCTGCCGAGCAGCAGCGCGCCACCCAGGCCACCGATGCCCTTGTACAGCGAAACGTAGACCGAATCGAAGCCGGCTGCGATATCAGCCGCACTGCGTCCGTAACCGGCTTGCGCTTCCCACAGGCGCGCGCCATCCATGTGCAGGTGGGCGCCGCACGCCTTGCAATGCGCCTTGATCGCCTCGAGTTCTTCCCACGACGATAGCTGGCCGCCGATCTCGCGCATCGGGAGCTCGAGGCCGACGGCCCCGAGCTTGTCCGGCACGGCTTCCAGGTCGGCGACGCGCCAGGGGCGGTTGCGCTCGCCCACCTGGAGCGCGTCGAAGTGGCCGAGCAGCTGGTAGTTCGAGCGCTCGTGGACAAAAATGTGGGAAGTAGGGTGCAGGGCGGCGGGCGCGTTGGCACGATCAAAGCAGGCCAGGCGCAGGGCGGTCGCTTGCGCCATGGTGCCGCTAATGCAGAAGACAGCGGCTTCAAAGCCGAGCAGGGCGGCGACCTTCTCCTCGAAACGCGTGACCAGTTCCCCGCTGCCGTAGACGTCATGTTCGACCCCGTGCCGTTCGCACCAGGCGGCCATGGCGCCGTACATCTCGGCGGGGGTGCGGGCGCGGTGGCCGGGGAAGACGGTGTCGCAGCGGCGGATCAGTTCAAGGTCGGTCAAGATGGGCTCCTGGGTGGGGAGGCAACTTTACACCGGATGGGCGCAGGGTGGGCACTTGTGCCTTGCGCGGCCCGACCCACCCTGCGGTCAAGCGTGCGTCAGCGCGACCCGCCGGACCGGCGCCTCGAGCGCACCGGCACTTTCATCGAGCCGGAACAAACGCACCGCGCGCGCCAGTTCGGCCGCCTGGTCCTGCAATGCCTGCGCCGCGGCACTGGCTTCCTCGACCAGTGCCGCGTTGTGCTGGGTTGTGTCGTCCATCTCGCCGATTGCGCGGTTGACTTGCTCGATGCCGCTGCTTTGTTCGGCGCTGGCGGCGGTGATGTCGGCCATGATGCTGGTCACGCGGCCGACGCTGGCCAGCACTTCGTTCATCGTGGCGCCGGCTTTCGACACCAGCTCGCGCCCGGCGTCGACTTCGCTGGAAGACGCCGCGATCAGGGTCTTGATCTCTTTCGCTGCGGCGGCGCTGCGCTGGGCCAGGTTGCGCACTTCGCTGGCGACGACGGCAAAACCGCGTCCCTGTTCGCCGGCACGCGCCGCTTCCACCGCGGCGTTCAGGGCCAGGATGTTGGTCTGGAAAGCGATGCCGTCGATGACGCCGGTAATGTCCGAGATCTTGCGCGAGGATTGGTTGATCGATTCCATCGTCTCGACCACTTGGGCGACCATGCTGCCGCCCTTCTGGGCGATGGTCGAGGCGGAGACGGCCAGGGTATTTGCCTGGCGTGCGTGTTCGGCATTCTGGCGCACGGTCTCGGTCAGTTCGCCCATCGAGGACGAGGTCGTGGCCAGGCTGCTGGCTTGCTGCTCGGTGCGGGTGCACAGGTCGAGGTTGCCCGTCGAGATCTCGCTCGAGGCATTCGCGATCTGCTCGGCGCCATCGCGTACCTTGCCCACCACCATTGAAAGTTTGTGGCTGATGCCGTTCATGGCGTCCGCCAGCAGGCCGATCTCGTCGTTGTGGCGGCGCGCGACCGTGACCGTCAGGTCGCCGTCGGCGATGCGCACCGCGGCATCGCGCGCGGCAGCCAGCGGACGGGTGACGGTTGCCCGGACAAATATGTACAGGACGGCGGCGAAGATCGAGAGCGCAATCAGGCCGAAGATGGTGTACTGGTTGCGCAGTCGCGCAGCTTCCTGGGTGATCTCGTCGCGATAGGTGCCGCCTGCGACCACCCAGTTCCAGTCCTTAAAGTGGGTAAACGCGACCATCTTCTCGCGCCCGACCGACTCGCCCGGATTCTTCCAGTCATAACTGATCACGCCGGTCTTCTTCGCGAGGATATCTTTCACGAATTCGACGCCATTCGCGGCGCGGCTGTCGAGGATGTTATCGCCTTCGCGCGTCGGGTGTACCAGCAGCTCGCCATAGTTCTTGCCGGCTGCGGCGTTGAGCACATAGAAATAACCGGTGTCGCCGACCTTGACTGCGCGGATGCGTTCCTTCAGCGCAGCAACCTCCGGCGTGATGTCGACGCCGACGTACAGCGCGCCGACGACCTTGCCGGCCGCATCGCGCACCGGTGCGTACTGGGTGATGAACTGCTTGCCGAACAGCTTGGCGAGGCCGACGTAGGTCTTGCCGTCCTTCAGGGCGGCATACGCGGGGCTGGCGCGATCAAGCTGGGTGCCGACGGCGCGTTCGCCGTTTTCCTTCTTCACCGAGGTGGTGACGCGGACAAAATCGTCGCCGTCGGCCACGAAGATCGTCGCGTTGCCGCCGGTCGCGGCGCTGAAGCTGTCCGGAGCACTGAAATCGAGATTGATCACCTTGCCGTCATGCTTCAGGGAAGGCACCTGCTTGCCGCCGATATCGACTGGCGCAGCCGGATCGCTCTCGAAGCTGCCGCCGAACCCCGCGGCGAAGACGCGGCCGAAACTGACGGCCTCGGCCGACACGGTGCGATTGAACAGCTCGACCGTGTTGACCACGCCCTGCAGTTCGTTATGAAGGTTGTCCTTGGCGCGCTCTTCCAGCATCGCCGCGGTGGTGATCGTGATGGTCACGATCAGGGCCGCCAGGATGGCGCCGACGAGCGCGAAGCTGAAGGCGCTGATCTTGGTGCCGACGCTCCAGTTAATAGGGTGATATTTATTGTTGTTCATGACCGAAATTGACAGTGGTTGATCTTTCCGATCATACCTATCAATTGCTTTCAGTCAATACAAAGTGCCGGAATAGGTGCTAATTTTCAGTCGCGACGCAACACCATGTTCGACAATTAATGCGCGACATGCACATGATGGAACTGCAGCGCCGCCAGGTTGGCGTAAATGCCTTTCATCGCCACCAGCGAGGCATGGGTGCCGGTTTCCACGATCCGGCCGTCTTCCATGACGATGATGCGGTCGGCCCGCTGCACGGTTGCCAACCGGTGCGCGATGATGACCGTGGTGCGCCCGACCATTGCCGCTTCCAGTGCGCCCTGCACCAGGCGCTCGGATTCGGCGTCGAGCGCGCTGGTCGCTTCGTCGAGCAGCAGCAGCGGCGGGTTCTTCAGCAGGGCGCGCGCGATCGCGATGCGCTGGCGCTGGCCGCCCGACAGGCGCACGCCGCGCTCGCCCAGGAAGGAGCGGTAACCCTGCGGCAGGCGCTCGATGAATTCGTGCGCGGCCGCCAGCTTCGCCACGGCGATGACTTCCTCGTCCGTCGCTTCAGGCCGGCCGTAGCGGATGTTTTCCATCGCGTCCGCCGAGAAGATCACCGTGTCCTGGGGGACGATGCCGATCGCGCCGCGCAAGGCATGCAGGTCGAGGTCGCGGATGTCGACGCCATCGAGGGTGATCGAACCCGACTGCGGATCGTAGTAGCGCAGCAGCAGCTGGAACAGCGTCGTCTTGCCGGCGCCCGAGGGTCCGACCACGGCCACCGTTTCACCGGGACGGATCGACAGCGTCAGATGCGACAGCGCCGCCGTGTCCTGGCGCGACGGGTAGGCAAAGGTGAGCTCGTTCATGGCCAGGGCCGCGCCATTCGAGGCGCGGCTTGGGAGGGCGCGCGGATGCGCCGGGTTACGGATGTCGGAACGGGCGGCCAGCAGTTCGAGCAGGCGCTCGGTGGCGCCGGCGGCACGTTGCGCCTCGCCCATCACTTCGGCCAGTGCGCCGATCGAGCCGGCGACGATCGCGGCGTACAGGATGAACTGGCCGAGGTCGCCCCCGCTCATGGTCCCTTCCAGCACGGCGTGCGCGCCCAGCCACAGCACGAACACAATGGTGCCGAATACCAGCACAATGGCCAGCATGGTGAGCAGGGAGCGGGCGCGGATGCGCTGCATGGCGGCCTGGAACGCGCCTTCGACGCTGGCGCCGAAACGCCCGGCTTCGATCTTTTCGTGGGTAAATGCCTGCACGGTCGGCATCGCGTTCAAAATTTCGCCGGCCAGGGCCGAGGCGTCGGCGATGCGGTCTTGCGAATCGCGCGAGAGTTTGCGCACGCGCCGTCCGAACAGCACGATCGGCACGATCACGGCCACGAGCAAGGCCAGGATGATCGCGGTGAGCTTGGCGCTGGTCACGAACAGCATCACCAGGCCGCCGGTGAAGAGCAGGGTATTGCGGAGCGCCAGCGAAATGCTGGTGCCGACCACGCTCTGGATCAGGGTGGTGTCGGTGGTCAGGCGCGACAGTACTTCGCCAGTCTGGGTGGTCTCGAAGAATTCAGGGCTCTGGTGCACGACATGGCGGTACACGGCGCTGCGCACGTCGGCCGTGACGCGCTCGCCCAGCCAGGACACCATGTAGAAGCGCGCCGCGGTGGCCACGCCCAGCACCGCGGCGACGCCGAACAGGGCGAGGAAGGTGGCGTCGACGTGGCGGATGCTGTGGGCGCCGGCCGAGGCGCCGAAGCCCAGGTCGATCATCTGCTTGAAGGCGGCAGGAATGGCCAGCGTGGCGCCGGCCGCGAACAGCAGGGCGATACCGGCCAGGATGAATTGGCGGCGGTAGGGCGCCAGGAAGGGAGTGAGGCCCTTGAGCGCGGCGAGGCTGCCCTTGCGGGACGCGGTGGTGTCGGGAGCGGAAGGGGTAGTGCCGGTACTGGTACTGCTACTGGGTGAACGCTTGGTCATCGTGTCGCTTGTTGTTGTTCTGCTGGTTGTTCTGTCTGGTAATTCAAAGTTTCATCGGCCGCACATAGCCCGTCATCTCGAGGTAGCCGCGTCCCGCCGGCACGCCGTCGCGCGCCACCGTCACCGCGCCCTCCCAATAGACGGCGCCCGTCGAGCGGCGCGAGTCGAGTTCCTGGTCTTGCTGCAGGGGCGCGATCTGCCAGCGCGTGGCGCCCGTCGTGATGGTGGTGGCGACCGGGTAGTCGGCATTCGTACGCGGCGACTTCCACCGCGCCTGCGGAGAAAACCCCACCTCGCCGGGCGCGTAACGGGTGACTTTCCCGTCGGGCCCGCGCACGGTGGCGTGCGACCATAGTTTATCACCGTCCTTGCCGCGGATCTGGAAAGCCATCAGGGCCGAGCCGTCGTCGAGGTTCGCGCCGACCCAATCCCAACCGGTCGCCTCCGGTTGCAGCGCTTCGCTCGACCATTCGTGATCGAACCAGGCGCTGCCCGTGACCGGTCCCACGGCGCCGGTGCGACCCGCGACGCCGGTCACGCGCAGGTGCGGCAGGCTGTAGTAATAGCTGGCGTGCCGCGCGGCTGGCCCCTTGCGCGAATAGCCGCCCTCGCCCTGCAGCAGCGGCGCCTGGGTCGGGGCGAGCGTCAGTTCCAGGGTCAATTCCGACGACTTGAGCGTGACGCGATAATTGCCGTCGGCCGCGCGCGTCATGCGCCAGTCGTCCAGCTTCAGGTCGGTATCGCCCGGTTTCGCCCAGGCCAGGCCAAAGCCTTCGCGGCTGCTCCTCTGGTCGTGCACCAGCCGGCCCAGGCTCGGGTCGGACAACGCGGCGTGGCCGATCACCAGCTGGTGCGGCGCGAATGCGCTCGGGTTGCCCGGGTCGTGTTCGGTGCGGCTCCTGAAGAAGGTCACCTGGAAGCCCAGCGGCTTGCCGGCGGCCGTTTTGAGCCAGCCGGTGACATACCACCATTCGGTCCGGAACTCGGGATGGGCGCCGTAGTCGCGCGGGAAAACCAGCGCCTGCCCCGGTTTCACCGGCGCGAAGCTCGGCGGCGCCGCCTGCGCCAGGCTAACGAACAACAGCATCAAGACCATCAACAGGCGCATCACCAATCCTCCCTCACGGCGCGCACCGGGCCGCCCGACAATGCATAGCGTCCCGACACCAGCGCGGTGCCGACCGAAGCCGCCACCAGCACGGCGGCGACCGTCCCCAATAATCCCCACGGCAGGTGCAGTCCCATGGTCCAGTGGAAGGATTGCGGGTTGACGACGAAGACGAGGATCAGGCTGATGACCAGGCCCAGCGCGAAACCGCAAGCCACGCCCAGCGTCGTCAGCAAGCCGCCTTCGACAGCCAGGATGCCGAGCACCTGGCCGCGCGTCACGCCTACATGGCGCAGCATGCCGAATTCGCGCGCGCGGGCGAGCGTCTGCGCCGAGAAGGTGGCGGCCACGCCGGACAGGCCGATGAGGATGGCGATCGCTTCCAGCAGATAGGTGACGGCAAAGCTGCGGTCGAAAATCTGCAGGCTCATGGCGCGGATCTCGCCGGGACGCGCCAGCTGCAGTGCGCCGCCGAAGGGCAACTGGCGCAGCGCCCGTTCGATCTTGTCGGTCGCCGCTTCGCTGCCGGCATAAATGGCGGCATCGGTGACTTCCAGCGCATTGGTGAGCGCGCGGTAGTCGGACAGCCGCACGACGACCGAACCGGACTGGTTGGCATAGTCGCGCCAGACCCCAGCGACGAAGAACGACGACGGTCGCCCGCCCAGCGGTAGCGCCAGCGTCTGGCCGACCTGCACGCCGTACAGGTCGAGCATCGCTTCCGAGACCCAGGCCGGACGCGCGCCAGGGGGCACGGGCGCGGTGGCGCCGACCAGGAACAGCAGGCGGCCGGGGTCGAGCGGGTCGAGGTCGCGCGCGATCAGGACCACGTCGGGACGGTCGGCGGCGAGAGAAAGGGGGCGCGTGCGCAGGAACTGGACCTGGCCGCCTCCGGCCGCGCGGGCAATGGCATCCTGTTCCGGTGTGCCGAAAAAGCCCGAACTGCCGCCGGCGCTGCTGCGCACGTACAGGTCGGCCGGCAGGATGTGGCGCATCCAGTCGTCGACCGAGATCCGGAAGCTGGCCACCATGATCCCCATCGCGACCATCAGGCTGAAACTGGCCAGCACGCCGCCCAGTGCGATCGAGGCCTGGCCCGGTGCGTTCGCCAGGCGCGAGAGCGTCAGCGCGAGGACGGGGCGCGCTCTGCTCGACCCCAGCAGCGGGCGGCTCAGGAGGCGGAAGGTGCTGGCGGCCAGGCGCGGCATCAGGCCGATGCCGCCAATGAGCAAGAGGGCGATCGCAACATAACCGAACAGGGGCAGCTCGAACACGGGCGGCGCGAATGCGAACAGGCCCGCCAGCGCCAGGCAGACCAGCGAGGGCCAGATGCGCGACAGATTCGCGAGCGCCGCTTCGTCGTTGCCCCCCTTCAGGGCCACGGCCGGCTCGGCGCGCGCCGCCTCCAGGGCCGGCGCCAGGCAGCCGAGCAGGGCGACGCCGAGACCCAGCGCGAAGAAGACAAAAGCCGCCACCGGCGTGAACACGACCTGCGGCTTGATGCCGGGGAAGTAGCCGGCGCCGAGGTCGCCGCCGAAGAAGCGCAGGGCGAGGGCCGCGAGCGCGTAGCCGGCCGCCACGCCGAGCAGGGCGCCGAGCACGCCCAGGCTGGCGCCTTCGACCAGCACCTGGCGCAGCAACTGCCCGCGTTCGACACCGAGCACGCGCAGCAGCGCGAACTGGCTGCGGCGGCGCATCACGGAAAGCGCCTGCGTCGAAAACACGAGGAAGGCGCCGGTGAACAAGGCGACCAGCGCCAGCACGGTCAGGTTCACGCGGTAAGCGCGGCTGAGGTTATTGTTGCGGCTTTCCTGGTCGCTGTCGTTCGGCTGCTGGACCCGGAAGCGCCCAGGGAACTGGCGCTCGAGGTCGACCTTCAGGCGCGCCTCGAACTCGGCGCGGTTCACGCCATCGCGCAGTTTCAGGTCGACGCGCGAGAGTTTGCCGAGCTGGCCGAAGCGCCATTGCAGGGCGCCGATGTCCATCACGCCGAAGCGCTGGCCGGGCCGCGCGCGCGCAACCGGGCCGGCTACGCGCAGTGGAACATCGCTGGTGCCGGCGCGCACCAGCAGCGCCGCATCGCGTTGCAGCTTCAGCCAGCTTTGCGCGGCGGGCGACAGGAAAACGCTGTCGTCGGCCAGCACGTCGCTGCCGCGGCCTTCGGCCGGGACCCCCAGCAGGTCCGGTGCGATATAGCCGGCGCGCAGCGGGTCGATCCCCACGATGCGCAGCGCGCCTTTCGCACTCGGCACGGCAGCCTGGAGCTCGAGCACGGGCGACGCCAGCGCGACGCCCTCGACCTGCGCCAGCACCGGATAGATGGCTTCGTCGAACAGGGCTTCGCGTCCCGCGACCTGGACGTCGGCCTGGCCGGACAGGCTCTTGATCGCGCTTGAAAATTCGTTGAATGCGGCGGCGTTGATCAGGTGGATCGCGAACCCCATGGCCACGCCGACCGCGATCGCGGCCACCGCCAGCACGGCGCGCACGGGGTGGGCGCGCCATTCGCCGACCAGCAGCCAGCGTGACAGGAGGTTCAGGCCGGACATTGAACCGCCAGTACCTCGGCCTGCCGTTTTGCTTTCAGGCGCGCGGAGGAGAGCGTCGCTTTATCGGCGCGCGCCGCGTCTTCCTGCGCCCATTTTTCCTGCAGCCGCAGGCGATTGCATTTCTGGCGCGTGCCGGCAGCCGCGCGCGCGGCGCGCTGGCTGGCGCGGTCGTCGCGTGCCATGGCGGCCGCGCGTTCCTTCTGCAGCATCGCCAGCAGTGCCTTGTCACGCTCGAGCGCTGCGGCCGCCTCGGCGCTCGACGGCGCGGGAGGCACTGCGAGCGCCGTCGCCTTGCCGTCGGCGCACGGCAGCTCACCATAGCTGACCTTGCCGCTGGAAGTGCATTTGTAGATCGTCTGCGCAGCGAGCGGATGCGCCAGCGCGCACAAGATCACCGCTACCATCGTGGTCCTCATCGGTATGCTCCCTGTCTCACAAAATTTTGCCAGGGTTCATAATGCCGAGCGGGTCGAGGGCGCCTTTGATGGCACGCATCATGTTCAGTTCGACCGGATCCTTGTAGCGTTTCAGGTCCTCGCGCTTGAGGGCGCCGATGCCGTGTTCCGCCGAGATCGAGCCCTCGAAAAGCATCACGCTGTCGTGCACGATGCGGTTGATCGCATCCTGGTGGCCCAGGAAGGCCTCGTGCGACACGCCGGCCATCGGCGCGACGTTATAGTGCAGGTTGCCGTCGCCCAGATGGCCGAAGCAGACCACCTGGCAGCCGGGGAACGCGCTTGCCAGCTGGGCGTCGGTGGCGGCGATGAAGGCGCCGATCTGCGAGATCGGCAGCGAGACGTCGTGCTTGATGTTCTTGCCGGCGCTGGCCTGGGCCAGCGGGATGTGTTCGCGCAGCTGCCACAGGCCGCTCGACTGGGCGATCGAGGTGGCGACCACGGCGTCGTCGGCGAGCCCCCCCTCCAGCGCCGCTTCGATCGCCCCCTCCAGCAGGCCCAGCGCATGCGCTTCCGACTCGCTGCTCGACACTTCCAGCAGCGCATACTGCGCATGGCTGCGTGCGAACGGACGCGGCAGGTGCGGGAAATGCTCGCCGACCAGGCGCAGGCAGAAGTCCGACATCAGTTCGTACGCGGTCAGGCTCGAAGCGCACTGGTCCTGCATCAGCGACAGCAGCGACAAGGCGCGTTCCGGCGAATCCATGGCCACCAGCGCCGTCGTGGAGGCTTTCGGTTGCGGATAAAGTTTCAGTACGGCGGCCGTGATCACGCCGAGCGTGCCTTCGGCGCCGATGAACAGGTCGCGCAGCGCATACCCCGTGTTGTCCTTGCGCAGGCCGCGCAAGCCGTCCCAGACCTCGCCTTGTGGTGTGACCACCTGCAGCCCCAGGCACAGGTCGCGTGTGTTCCCGTAGCGCAGCACGGCAGTGCCGCCGGCGTTCGTCGACAGGTTGCCGCCGATGGTGCAGCTGCCTTCGGCCGCCAGCGACAGCGGAAACAGCAGCCCGGCCGCGGCTGCGGCTTCCTGGATTTGCTGCAGGATCGCGCCGGCCTGCACGGTGATGGTGCGGTTCGTCGTGTCGAGTTCGAGGATGCGGTTCATGCGCCGCAGCGACAGCACCACGGCCGCGCCGCTGGCGTCGGGTATGCTGCCCAGCACCAGTCCGGTGCGCCCGCCTTGCGGCACGATCGGCACGCGCTCGGCTGCGCAGGCGGCCACCAGTTGCGCTACCTGGTCCGTGTCCGCGGGAAGCAGCACCGCGCGCGCACGGCCGGTAAACCGGCCGCGCCAGTCGGTGAGGTAGGGTGCCATGTCGGCGTTAACCGACAGCACCCAGGACGCGCCGACGATCTCGCGGCAGCGTCCGAGGAAATCCTCAGTCATGCGGCACTTTTACCTTGTCCAGCAATTCCTTGGCCAGCTTTTGCGCCGCTTTTTTATAGGGACGCAGGTACAGCAGGGCACACGCGAAATACACGCATACCAGCGCCACTTCGCCCAGCGCCATCATGCGTGAGGCCTCGCTCGTGTCGCTCCAGGCGCGTACCACGCCTTCGGTGAAGTAGAGCAGGATCACCATCGACGACCACTGCAGCGTGTACAGGTCGCGCTTGATGACGCCGCGTAGCGGCAGCAACAGCGGCAGGGCTTTCAGGGCCAGCAGCGAGCCGCCCGGGTGCAGCGGTGCGATCCAGATTTCCCAGGCCACCAGCCAGCCGATCAGCCAGATCAGGCTGGCAATCGCGCCACCATGGAAGAGCTTTTGGGTTTGCATCAGCGTGGTCCGTGAAGTTTGGCGGCGGTGTCGGCGAGGCGGCGCCCGAGCGCAATGGCCAGGCGTTTCTCGTCTTCCGTGACCGCCTTGTCGCCGTCGATCCCGGCCCAGTGGGTAGCGCCATAAGGGCTGCCGCCGCTTGATGTCGTCATCAGTTCAGGATGGGTATAGGGCAGGCCCATGAAAAGCATGCCGTGGTGCAGCAGCGGGATCATCATCGACAGCAAGGTCGCTTCCTGGCCGCCATGCAGGCTGCCGGTGGACGCGAACACGACCGCGGGTTTGCCGGACAGGGTGCCGGCCAGCCATTCGGCTGCGGTGCCGTCAAGGAAATATTTCATCGCCGCCGCCATGTTGCCGAAGCGCGTGGGAGAGCCCAGCGCCAGCCCTGCGCACTCGGCCAGGTCGGACAGTTCGACATACGGCGCGCCATTGGACGGAATGCCGGGCGCGGTCGATTCCGCCACCGTCGAGACCGCCGGCACCGTGCGCAGGCGCGCTTCCACACCCGGAACGCTTTCGATGCCCTGGGCGATCAGCTCGGCCAGCTTGCGGGTGGCGCCATGGCGCGAGTAGTACAAAACGAGAATGGTCAGGGTCGGGTTCATCGTTGGTATTATAGAATGCTTTGCCTAAGCGAATGCCCCTGGGCGAATCTAATCCGACAACATGCTTTCCAAAACTGTTCATGCGATTTCGCGCTCCACGAACGAGATCTTCAACGAAGGCGTCGACCGTGTACGCGGGCTGACTTTAGCCGAGGTACGCGACCTGGTGCGCTTCGCACGGCGCCGCCTGCGCGAGGAAATGCTGCCGCAAGTGGCAGGCAGCCTCACCTTTACCACGACACTGGCCCTGGTTCCGCTGCTGACGATCGTACTGGCCATTTTTACCACGTTTCCGATCTTCGGTCAGCTCCGCACGGCGCTGGAGACGTATTTCGCCCAGGCCCTGATCCCGCGGGCGATCTCGAACACGATCATCGCCAACCTGACGCAGTTTGCCGACAAGGCCAAGGGCCTCTCCGCCCTGGGCGCGGTCATGCTGCTGCTCACGACCACCGCCATGATGGGCATGATCGAGCGCGTCTTCAACCAGATCTGGCGCGTGCGCCAGCCGCGCCCGCTGATGCAGCGGATGCTCACTTACTGGGCCCTGATCACGCTCGGTCCCTTGCTGTTCGGCCTGTCGATCAGCCTCACGGCCCAGCTGTTCACGGCCACCGGCGGCATGACACACTCCGTGCCGCTGCTGGGCACCATCCTGTCGACGCTGGCCTCGATTGCGCTCACGACCGGAGCCTACACCTTGCTGTATGTCGCCGTGCCGAACCGCCACGTCGACTGGCGCGATGCCTTGTGGGGCGCGCTGGCCGCCGCCATCGCCTTCGAACTGGCCAAGCGCCTGTTTGCGCTGTTCATCCGCCAGTTCCCGACCTATGCCATCATCTATGGCGCACTGGCCGCGCTGCCGCTGTTCCTGCTGTGGATGTATTTGTCCTGGCTGATCACGCTGCTCGGCGCAGTGGTCGCCGCCGCCTTGCCGGTGGTGAAATACGAACGCTGGTGGCATGTGCCGGCCCCGGGCGGCGTGTTCGTCGACGCCATGGCGGTGCTGAAAGTGCTGCATGGGGGCGCGCATGCGACCGGTTCGGCGCAGGTAGCCTCGAGCGCGATCCGCGCGCATACCCGCATAGGCTATGACGAACTCGGTCTGTTGCTCGAGCAGATGGCCGGCGCCGGATGGGTTGGAAGGGTGCAGCCCGACGCGCCCTTGCAAGGCGGCTGGGGCAGCGCGGCGCGTGCCGGGTCGGACAACTGGGTGCTGTTGGCGGACCTGGACGCGCTGCGCGTGGCCGATGTGTACCGGCTGTTCGTGTTCGGCGGCGCGCACGCGGCGCTGGCGCCGAATGCGCAGCAGGTGGCGGGATCTGTTTTGTCGCTCGATACCGGTGCGCTGGCGCGGCAGGTGGAGACGGCCGTGGCGCAGGGGCTGGACCAGCCGATCAGTGGCTATTTCGCGGACCGCTAGTCCACCCTGCAGCATCAAAAGCTCAATTTGCCGGTCAGCATCTGCCAATACATCACCCAATCCGCCTTGAACGACAGCCACGGCTGCGCAAACGTCGCCGGCCGGTTGTGCTCGTAGAAGAAATGGCCGATCCAGGCGCCGCCGTAGCTGAACACGAGCGCAACGGCGATCCACCAGGCATTCCCGGTCACCAAGGCGGTGGCGATCGCCAGCAGCGCCCCCGAACTTCCGATGAAATGCGTGCGCCGGCAGCGACGGTCGGCGTGCTGGGTCAGATAATACGGATAGAAGTCGGCGAAGCTCATGCGGGCGTCTCCTCGAGCGAGGCGGCAAAGGCATCGAGCGCATCGAGCACCGCATCGGGCTGTTCGCTCATGAGCGAGTGGCCGCAATCGACCTGGACCACTTTGCCATGCGCGATCGTGCCCGTCAGCAGTCCCGTCGAGCGCGCCGGCGTCATCATGTCCTTGGCACCGAAGATGAACAGGGTAGGGCAGCGCACCGCTTGCGCGGCCGCCTCGCCGTTCGCATAGGCGTTGCACGCCGAAAAATCGTTGTAGAACAGCCGGTCGGGATTGATCGCCGACATGCGCTGCATCAGCCGGCGCGCGCCGCCCATCACCGAAAAGCCCGGCCCGGGGCTCGACGGCTTGTGCGCGATCGTCGAATGCGACCAGATGTTGACCATGTCGATCGCGCGCTCCTCGTCGTCGCGTGCGGTGGCGAGCAGCGCATCGGACACCTTCATCGGGTAAGTCGTGCCGAGCATGGCCAGCGCGCGCACCTTGCCAGGTGCGCGTTGCGAGGCCTCCAGCGCGATGAGTGAACCCATGCTGTGGCCAACGAGGAGCGCCTTGCGCACCCCGCAAGCCTCCAGCACGGCGAGCAGCCAGTCGGCCATCTCTTCGACGCTGGCCAGGGCCGGGCCGCTGCTGCGGCCGTGTCCCGGCAGGTCGACGGCCAGTACGCCGAAGCCGTGGTGGGCGAACCAGCGCGACTGCAGGCCCCACACCGAGTGGTCGTTCTGAGCTCCATGGATGAAGACGACGGTGGGCAAGGCCGCATTGAACGCCTTGCCGCCGCTGTAGCAATAGGCGCCATGGCCCTGGATGTCGAGGATCATGGTCAAGCTCCCTTCTGTGAGGCTTTCAGCGCGCGCGCCAGGTCGTCGATCAGGTCGTGGGCATCTTCCAGGCCGACCGACAGGCGCATCGTGCCCTCGGTGATGCCCGACGCCGCCAACTGCTCCGGTGGCACGCGGAAGTGGGTGGTCGAGGCGGGGTGGATGACGAGCGACTTGGCATCGCCGACATTGGCCAGGTGCGAAAATACTTTCAGGGCGTCGACGAAACGCCGGCCCGCGGCGCGGTCGCCTTTCAGGTTGAACGTGAATACGGCGCCGCAGCCTTTCGGCAGCAGCGTCTTTGCCAGCGCGTGGTCGGGATGGCTTTCCAGCTCCGGATAGGAGACGGAGCTGACGGCAGGATTGGCCAGCAGGAATTCGATCACGCGGCGCGTGTTGGCCACGTGGCGGTCCATGCGCAGGCCGAGCGTCTCGATCCCCTGCAGCACGGCAAACGCGTTGTGCGGACTCATCACCGCGCCAAAGTCGCGCAAGCCTTCGCGCCGCGCGCGCAGGGCAAACGCGGCGACGGTCGATTCTTCGGCGAACACCATGCCGTGGAAGCCCTCGTAGGGCTCGCACAGTTCGGCGAAGCGGCCGCTGCGCTCGTAGGCGCCTTGCCAGTCGAAGGTGCCGCCGTCGACCAGCAGGCCGCCGATCGCGGTGCCGTGCCCGCACAGGAACTTGGTGGCGGAATGGAAGACCAGGTCGGCGCCCAGGTCGAACGGACGCAGCAGGTACGGCGTGGTGAACGTGGCGTCGACCATCAGCGGCAGGTCGTGCTCGTGGGCGAGCGCCCCGATGCGCGGAATGTCGAGCACGTCCAGGCCCGGGTTGCCCAGGGTTTCGCCGAACAGCACCTTGGTCTGCGGACGGATCGCGGCGCGCCAGGCGTCGAGGTCGCGCGGGTCGACGAAGGTGGTCTCGATGCCGAAACGCTTCAAGGTGTAGGCCAGCAGGTTATGCGAGCCGCCGTACAGGGCACGCGATGCCACGATGTGCGAGCCGGCGCCTGCAATCGTGGACAGGCCCAGGTGCATGGCGGCCTGGCCGCTGGCCGTGGCGATGCCGGCAACGCCGCCCTCGAGTGCGGCGATGCGCTCTTCCAGCACCGCATTGGTCGGGTTCGAGATGCGCGAATAGACGTGGCCGCTGCGCTCCATGTTGAACAGCGAAGCGGCGTGATCGGAGTCGCGGAAGGCGAACGAGGAAGTGAAATGGATGGGCGTGGCGCGCGCGCCGGTCGCCGGGTCGGGCGTAGCGCCCGCGTGCAGCGACAGGGTGTCGAAGCCCGGATAGCGTGGACCGCTCATGATTGTCTCGTATAGAAATAATTATGGGCGGCATCGTAGCATTCTTTTATGCCCGTGCCACGCCTCGGGCGTCTTGCGCCGCTACTTCCCTTCATAACTGGATTTTCTGCTAACCTTAGGCTACATTCGTATCATGCCTTAGACAAAGAAATCGACTAGTGAATATTCCAACAGAAGCCGGGGTGGCTAATATGAAAGTTTCAGAAATCCTGCAGGTAAAGGGCAATATCCTCTACACGGTGACCCCTGAAACACTGCTTGCCGACGCAGTCAATACGATGTCGGACAAGGACATCGGTTCCCTGGTCGTCATGGAGTATGGCGACCTGGTCGGGATGCTGACTTTCCGCGAAGTGATCAAGGTGCTGCACTCGAACGGCGGCGGGCTCGGCGCCGGCACCGTGCGCAAGCACATGGACGACAGCCCGATCACGGTCACGCCGGACACCGAAGTGAACGAGGTGCGGCGCATGATGCTGGAAAAGCATGCGCGTTACCTGCCGGTGATGAATGCCAAGACGCTGCTGGGGGTGATCTCGTTCTACGACGTCGCGCGTGCGGTGCTCGAGGCCCAGAGTTTCGAGAACCGGATGCTCAAGGCGTATATCCGGGATTGGCCGGCGGAGCAGGCGGCCGAAGACTGACGCCCTGACTCAGGCAGCGTTTTCGAGCTGCTGCGTCCCCAGCCATTCCAGCAAGGCTTGCGGCGACAAGGGCCGCGAGAACAGGTAGCCCTGCGCCAGCGGGCAGCCCAGCGCATGCAGGATCTGCGCCTGGCGCTCGTCCTCGACGCCTTCGGCGATCACCGACAGGCCAAGGTTGCGTCCGAGCTGGATCACCATTTCTGCGATGCTGCTGCCGCGTGCCGAACCGGTGATTTCGCTGACAAATGCGCGGTCGATCTTCAGGCGGTCGACCTTCAGGCGCTGCAGGTGCGACAGCGACGAGAAGCCGGTGCCGAAGTCGTCGATCGCGATCGACACCCCGGTGCGCTTGACCTGGGCCAGCATCTCGGTCAGCTGTTGCGGCTCTTCCATCGCCATTGATTCCGTGATTTCCAGCTCGATGTACTCGGGTGGTGCGCCGCTTTCGCGCAATGCGCGGCGCAGCACGTCGACAAAATGCGGATGGCGGAACTGGGCCTGCGAGACGTTCACCGACATCGTGAACGCGAGGTGCCCGGCGCTGCGCAGGCGCATCAGTTCGGCGCAGGCTTCGCGCAGCACCCAGGCGCCGATCTCGACGATGAGCCCGGAATATTCGGCGATCGGGATGAAGCGGTCCGGCGGGATCATGGTGCCGTCCTCGAGGCGCCAGCGCAGCAGCGCTTCGGCCCCGAAAGGACGGTGGGTCGCGAGGTCGACCTGCGGCTGGTAGGCGAGGAACAGTTCGCCGCGCCCCACGCCGCGGCGCAATGCGTGCATCAGGCGCACGCGCTCGCGGATCTCGACGCCCATGCTGCGCGAAAAATAGAAGTGGCCGCTGCGTTGCTGCGATTTGGCGCGCTTGAGCGCGATGTCCGCATCTTTCAGGGCGTCGGCGCCGCTGCCGTCGTGTTCATGCAGGCGTACCAGGCCCAGCGTGGCCGACACCTGCACATCCTGGCCGTCGATCGAGAAGGGCGCGGCGAACAGCGCCTGGATCGCCGCCGGGGTATTGCGTTCGGCCATGCCAAGCACCGCGAAGATGTCGCCGCTGATGCGTGCCACCGTGAGGCGCGCGTCCAGCTGCTGCTGCAAGCGCTGGGCGACGGTGACCAGCAGCGCGTCACCGAACTGGTGCCCGAGCGCGTCGTTGGTCTCGGCAAAATGGTCGAGGTCGACCAGGGTCAGCGTGGCTTCAAGTGTCCCGCCTGGCGCCTTCCCTTGCGCCACCGCCGCGTCGAGCTCCTCGACCAGGCGGGTGCGGTTCGGCAGACCCGTCAGCCGGTCGAAAAAGGCCGCCGTATTCAGGCGCCCGACCAGTTCGACGTTGTCGAGCCCGACCGCCACGACGCTGGCGAACACGTGCAGCAAGCGCCCGTTTCCCTCGCTGACCGGTTGCGAGAGCGGGATCGCGGCACAGAAATCGCGCCCGGATTTGCCGGGAAAGTACAGGGCCATGCAGGTCGGGCTGAACTCGCTCTGGCACTCGGCCAGCGCGCGTGCGGCAGCGCCCAGCAGCATCGCTTCCTCATGCGCGTCGAGCGTCAAGCCTTCGAGCTCCAGCGCGCTGCCGGCGGCGCCGAGGACGCGCAGGCCGCCCGCTTCGCGCACGCACAGCACGCCGGCCGCTTCCTGGCCGAGCAGGGCAGCGGCCTGCCGCAGCACGGAGCGCGCGACGTCGCGCGCGCCGTGCAGGCGCATCAGCTCGGTACCGGCATGCACGATGCGCTCCAGTCCGGCGCGCCCGATGACCAGCGCGCGCAACTGCTGGTAGCAGCGGACCGCCGCGGCGACCGTCGTATACAGCTTGGTACGGGTGAGCTCGGACTTGGTGCGGTAGTCGTTGATGTCGAGGTCGCGGATCGCTTCCATCTCGGGCGTGTAGCCCGGCTGGCCGGTGCGCAGGATGATGCGCACATCCTTCATGGCTAGCGTTTCGCGAATATGACGGACAAGCTGCAGGCCGGCGTCGGGCTGCTCCATGACGACATCGAGCAGGATCACGGCGATGTCGGGTTCCTGCGCCAGTACGGCACGTGCGGCGTGCGCCGAACGGGCGTGCAGGAATTCGAGAGGACGGTCCTGCACTTCAAGGCCGGCGAGGGCGAAGGTGGTCGTCGAATGGACGTCGGCATCGTCGTCGACGATCAGGATGCGCCAGCCGGGCCGGCTTGGGCGCGTCGGCGCGCGTGGCGTTTCATCGAGGAAAACGAGATCGTCGTGCATGGGTGCGGCGACGCCGGGCGTCATCGATGCGGGCATTATTGTTGCGTCTCCAGAATTAGGCTCGGCATGTCATACCAAGGGAGTATAGCGGACAATGTTGAACGCGCAGCCGTATTCTTGTTTCCTGAGGAAAATTTATATCCTTGAGGCAATTAAGATCCTTGCCCGAAGGGAAGGTTTGGACACCGGCCGATCCCCGCGCGGGCTGGTAGAATGGTCTTTTTCGCCCCTTCCACGCCTGTGCCTATGTCTGGTAATTCCTTCGGTAAACTGTTTTCTGTCACCACTTTCGGCGAATCGCACGGTCCCGCGATCGGCTGCGTCATCGACGGCTGTCCGCCGGGCATGGCGCTCTCCGAGGCCGATATTCAGTTTGATCTCGACCGCCGCAAGCCGGGCACCTCGCGCCACGTAACCCAGCGCCAGGAAGGCGACCGTGTGCAGATCCTGTCGGGGGTGTACGAGGGCGTCACCACCGGCACGCCGATCGCGCTGTTGATTGCCAACGAAGACCAGCGCAGCAAGGATTACGGCAACATCGCCGACACCTTCCGCCCCGGCCACGCGGACTATACCTACTGGCACAAGTACGGCGTGCGCGATCCGCGCGGCGGCGGGCGCTCCTCGGCGCGCCTGACCGCACCGGTGGTCGGTGCCGGCGCGGTGGCCAAGAAGTGGCTGCGCGAGCACTACGGGATCGCATTCGCAGGCTGCATGCGCCAGTTGGGCGAGATCGTCATTCCGTTCGGCGGGTGGGAGCACACCGCGAACAATCCGTTTTTCGCCGCGACAAGCGACACTGCGCTGCTGGCGCGCATGGAAGCCTATATGGACGAGCTGCGCCGCGCCGGCGACTCGATCGGCGCGCGCATCGACGTCGTCGCCACGGGCGTGCCGGTCGGCTTCGGCCAGCCGATCTACGACAAGCTCGACGCCGACATCGCCTACGCGATGATGGGGATCAATGCGGTCAAGGGCGTCGAGATCGGCGCCGGTTTCGCCTCGGTGGCGCAAAAGGGGTCCGAGCACGGCGACGAGCTCACGCCCGAGGGCTTTGTCGGGAACCATGCCGGCGGGGTGCTGGGCGGGATTTCGACCGGGCAGGACATCACGGTGTCGCTGGCGATCAAGCCGACCTCGTCGATCCGTGTGCCGCGCCGCTCGATCGACAAGGCGGGTGTGCCGGCCATGGTGGAAACCTTCGGCCGCCACGATCCTTGCGTGGGCATCCGGGCCACGCCCATCGCCGAAGCGATGCTGGCCCTGGTGCTGATCGACCATGCGCTGATGGGGCGCGCCCAGTGCGGCGACGTGCACGTCGACACGCCGCGCATCTAAGCCCGTTTTTCAGGGCTTGGTTGCTGCCATCTCGCTTTGGGTACGCCGTTCCAGCGTACCCACCACCAGCGCACGTAAATCGTTCAACAGCGAGAATTCGGTCTGGCTCAGATTGATCGACGGGAAGCTGTCGTCCCAGTCGCCATAGATGAAGCCGACCGGCTGGCCGTTCATGCACATCGGGATCACGACGAAGCAGCGCGCTTCCGACAGCGTGCCGCGCCACCAGCCTGGCAGCTTGGCGGCGAACTTCGGATCGCGCGCATTCTCGATGAAGATCACGCGGTCGCTGGTAAGGGCCGCATGGAACACGTCGGCCTCGTAGGCGTCGTCCATGCTCAAGTTCGGCATCAGGGACTTGGCGCCGGCACCGAAGCCCATGCGGGCCAGGTACTTGCCTTCGCGCCGGTTGCGCAGGAACGCAAAGGCGCGCGTGAACGACAGGCCCTGGTAGATGGTTTCCAGCGCCATCGACATCATCTGGCCCGGATTGACAGTCACGCCGACGTCGCGCATGTCGGCCACGCCGCTCATCAGGATCCGGTTGCCGGCTTCGCGCTTGCGTGCCACGACCTCGATCTCGGCGCGTTTTTCTTGCGGCTTGGCCAGCGGTGCGATCGTCAGGTCGGCAGCCGCTTCTATCTTGGCCTTGTCGATCGCGGCCATGACCTGTTCCGGCGCCACGCCCAGCATCGGCGCAAACGCCGCGGCCAGTTCCGCCACCTCGAGGGCACCTGCCTCATCGTTGTTCCAGAGCGAGTTGGCGCAGCGCGTCGACATCGTGCCGAGCGCCGCCAGCCAGTCGTCGTGGCCGAAGCCTTCCTCGCGCTCGCCCGGCTCCAGCGTGCGCATCCCCGCCACCAGGTTGCGCGGCAGGCCCCAGTGCTCGGCCGTGGCGCGGCCCAGCGCCTCGAGCGAGAGCCCAAGCACGTCCTGGGCGGCAGCGCCCTCGAAACCGGCGCCGGCCTGCGCCTGCATCTTGCTCCAGCGTTCGGGCATGTAGAAAGTCACCATCATCCGGCCCAGCGAATGCAGGAGCGAGCAGACCACGGCTTCCTCCGGGTCGCGCGTGGCGGCCCTGGCCGCTACCTGCTGCGCCACCATCCCGGCCAGCACGGCCTTTTCCATCTCGACGTGGGCGTGCGCCGAATCGGGCGTGCTTTTCGAGAGTTCCTCGATCAGCTTCAGGCCCAGCGCCAGATGGCCGATCGCCTCGGTGCCCAGCACCAGCACCGCTTTCGAGACCGTATTGATGCGTTGACCGAAGGCCGAGTACATGCCGCTGTTGGCCAGCCGTAGGACCTTTTGCGTCAGGACCGGGTCCGACAGCACGGTCTGCGTCATCGAGAATTCGCGCTCGTCCTCGCCGCGCATCGACGCCAGGATGGCATTGATGGCACGCGTGAAGCCGGGCATGTCGCCCTGGCGCCGGATGCGTTCCCACAGCAGCTCGAGGGTGGCGTCGGCCCCGGGTGCGCGTTCGTTCGTTGGTGCGGTCATGGTGTCCTGGCTTGACGCTCTGGCGGCAGCAATGCCGTGTAATGGTTGTCTTGCAGGGCGGCCAGGGCCACGTTGGCCGGCATCGGTTTGCCGGTCAGGTAACCCTGGATGTAGCGGCAGTCGCGCGCCTGGAGCCAGCCCAGCTGCTCCTCGGTCTCGACGCCTTCGGCAACGACCGACAGGTCGAGGTGGCGCGCCATGTCGAGCACGGCACTGCAGATGGCCGCTTCCTTCGGCGCGCCCGGCAGGTCTTTCACGAACGCGCGGTCGATTTTCAGCACCGAGATCGGGAAGCGCTTGAGGTAGGCCAGCGACGAGTAGCCGGTGCCGAAGTCGTCGATCGCGATGCGCGCCTGGCGCTCGGCCATTTTGGCGAGGATGGTCTCGGCGTGCTGCGGGTCGACCATCAGCGTGCCTTCGGTAATTTCCAGCACCAGTTTCCTGCCGGGCATGCCGGAGAGGGCCAATGCATCGTCCAGCACTCCAAGGAATTTGTCGTTGCGGAACTGGCGCGGGCTGATGTTGACCGACATGTAGAGCTCGCGCTTGGCCGCTTCCTCGAACTGCATCAGCTGGGCGCAGGCCGCCTTCAGGGCCCAGGCGCCGAGCAGGTTGATCAGGCCGTTCGTTTCCGCGATCGGGATGAAACGCACCGGCGGCACCATGCCCAGCGTCGGGTGCTTCCAGCGCATCAGCGTCTCGAAACCCTCGATCAGGCGCGTCTGGGCGTTGACGATCGGCTGGTAGTAGAGCAGGAATTCGCCTTCGCGCACGGCGCTGAACATGGCCGCTTCGAGCGAGATGTCGTGCTCCGGCGGACCCTGTTCGCGCGCGCTGTAGACGATCGCGCGGCCCTTGCCGGTTTCCTTGGCGCGTGACAAGGCCGCATCGGCCATCGCCAGCAGGCCATGGTCATCCTCGGCATGCTGCGGGTAGAGCGCGACGCCGACCGAGGCGCCAAGATAGATCGTGTGGCCCTCGAGCTCGAACGGCGACTGCAGGGTCGCCAGCAGGCGCCCGGTGACGAGCTTGATCTGGGCTTCGGTGGTGGTGCCGGGCAGGATCACGACGAATTCGTCGCCGCCCACGCGCGCCAGCGTATCGCTGTCGCGCATCGCACGGCGCAGGCGCGTGGCGGCCTGGCGCAGCACGGCGTCGCCGACCGTGTGGCCAAGCGCCTCGTTGACTTTCTTGAAGCCGTCGATGCCGACGGTGGCCACGGCAAAGCCCTGGCCCGAGCGGCGCGCGTTGGCCACCACCATCCGGATCCTGTCCGACAGCAGCAGGCGGTTCGGCAGTTCGGTCAGCGCGTCGTGGGTCGCCATGTGGCGCAGGCGTTCTTCGGTGGCCTGCTGCGCGCTCATGTCGCGTCCGACGACAAACAAGGCATCGTCGCCGCCCACGGCGGCGATACGCAGCTCGAACGCAATCAGGCCTTCCGCGCAGCGCAGGCGCAGGCGCACCAGCACCGGTTCGGCTGCGGCATGCGCGTCCAGGATGGCAGTGCGCAGGGCGGCGCCGTCGGTGTCGGCCGCAAAGGCGCTCAGCGGCATGCCCTCGACCGGAAACTGCAGGCCCAGCAGGCGCACCGCGCGCGCGCTGGCGCTGCGGATCTCGCCACTCGGGGCGATCCGGAACGCACAGTCGCCTGCCGCTTCCATCAGGCTCTCCAGGCCATGCGCCGGAGATGGGTGCGGCTGGTCGAACGGCACGGCGGCAGAAGTGGAGCGCATCGTTGAAATATCAGCCCTATTGCGGACACCTGGAACAGGTGGAACCGTGCGAGTTTAACAAACCCTGCAACAATTTATCATTTAAAAATTCCAACAGGCATTAAAAAATATCCGGGCCCTGGCCACTTTGGAACTCGTTTGCGTTAGCGCAGTCGCATCTTGCCTGAAGTTGCGCTTTGCGCTAGCCTCTTGACTGATCGCTAACATGCGTCGTTCATAATAGACGGCCATTGTCGCCGAAGCGTTGCGTTAGAGAAAGCACAACCGACCAGTTCGATGCTTTTCTGCAACATTACAGACCAGCACGCGCTTTTCATGCGTGGAGACCGCCATGCACCAGTTCGACACCCACGACGTCTTCAACCAGGCGCCGCCCTTCGGCGACGTCAACCTGTTGCGCTGCGACCCCGTGCTGCGGGAAGGCCTGGCGCGCGAGGGGGCGGGTTGGGCAAGCGACGCACTCGACGCGCTCGGTGCGCGCCTGGGCCGTGCCGAGGTACTCGACCTGGCACGCCTGGCGAACGCGAATGGTCCGCGGCTGGTCGCCTTCGACCGCTGCGGACGCCGCGTCGACGAAGTCGAATTCCATCCGGCCTGGCATGAATTGATGGGCATGATGATCGGCGCCGGCGCGCATTCAGCGCCCTGGCTCGACCCGCGTCCCGGTGCCCAGGTAGCGCGCGCCGCTGCCTACCTGTTGTTCGGCCAGGTCGAGAACGGCGCCCAGTGCCCGGTGACGATGACGTATGCCAGCGTGCCGGCGCTGCGCCGCGCGGGCAAACTCGGCGAGCGCTGGCTGCCGAAGGTCCTGTCGAACGACTACGATCCGCGTTCGCTGCCGGTCGAGCAGAAGCGCGGCGCCCTGATCGGCATGGGCATGACGGAAAAGCAGGGCGGTACCGACGTGCGTGCCAACACGACGCGCGCGACCGAAATCCTGCCGCTTGAGGCGGTCGCGCGCTTCGGCGACGAAGGCGAGGGCGCTTGGCGCATCGTCGGCCACAAGTGGTTCTTCTCGGCGCCGCAATCGGATGCGCACCTGATCCTGGCCCAGACCGATGAAGGCGGCAGCCAGGGCTTGTCGTGTTTCTTCGTGCCGCGCTACCTGCCCGACGGCAGCCGCAACGCGATCCGCGTACAGCGCCTGAAGGACAAACTCGGCAACCGTTCGAATGCCTCGTCCGAAGTCGAATTCGAAGGCGCCGTCGGCTGGCTGGTCGGTGCGGTCGGGCGCGGCATCCCGACCATCCTCGAGATGGGCAGCCATACGCGCCTCGACTGCGTGGTCGGCACCGCCGGCATCATGCGCGCGGCCCTGTGCCACGCGCTCAATCACGCGCGCGGGCGCACCGCCTTCGGCAAAGCGCTGGCGCAGCAGCCCCTGATGCAGAACGTGCTGGCCGATCTCGCGCTCGAGTCGGAAGCGGCGACCGCCTTTGCGCTGCGCCTGGCGCGCTGCTTCGACAACCCGGATGATCCCCTGGAAAGCGCGCTCGCGCGCATCCTGACCCCGGCCGGCAAGTACTGGCTGTGCAAGCGCGGGCCCGCTTTCGGCGCCGAGGCGATGGAAGTCATGGGCGGCAACGGCTATGTCGAGGACGGCCCGCTGGCGCGCCTGTACCGCGAGTTTCCCGTCAATTCGATCTGGGAGGGTTCGGGCAATGTGATGTGCCTGGACGTGCTGCGCGCGCTCGGCAAGAATCCGCAAGTCGCGCGCGCCGCCCTCGAGGCCGAGCTGGCGCCGGCAGTAAAGTTGGATACGCGCTTTGCCGCCTACGTGCAGCAGCTGGGGCAGGACATGTTGAGCACGCAGGAGGCGGAGGCGCGCGTGCTGGCGGAACGCCTCGTGATCGCGGTGCAGGGTGCGCTGCTGCTGCGCCATGCGCCGCCGTTCGTGGCCGAGGCCTTCATCGCCTCGCGCATCGCCCAGGACGTCGGCGGTGCCTTCGGCCGGCTGCCGCCGGGGCTCGATGTCGAGGCGATCCTGGCGCGGGCGCTGGCTGTCCAGGGTGATATTTCTACAGCCAGGGCGCGACAAAACGGCGCCCGGCTGGGATAATGGCAGGCTACGAGTTACAACTACAAACATCTCCAATGTCCATCATGAAACAAGACCCGCGTTTTCCCAGCCTTTACATCCTGAGCCACCCGCTGATCCAGCACAAGCTGTCGCACATGCGCGAGCACGACACCTCGACGCGCACCTTCCGCGAGCTGCTCAAGGAAATCACGCTGCTGATGGGCTATGAGATCACGCGCGACCTGCCGCTGACCACGCGCCCGATCCAGACGCCGCTGGTGACGATCGACGCGCCTGTCATCGCGGGCAAGAAGCTGGCCATCGTGCCGATCCTGCGCGCCGGCATCGGCATGAGCGACGGCCTGCTGGAACTGGTGCCGTCGGCACGGGTGGGCCACATCGGCGTGTTCCGCGATCCTGAGACCCACGAGCCGGTCGAATACCTGGTGCGCCTGCCGGACACCTCGGAACGCACCTTCATCCTGTGCGATCCGATGGTCGCCACCGGCAATTCGGCGGTACACGCGATCGACGTACTGAAAAAGCGCGGCGTGCCGGACGATCACATCATCTTCCTGGCCCTGGTCGCGGCGCCGGAAGGCGTCAAGGTCTTCCAGGATGCGCACCCGCACGTGAAGCTGTATGTGGCTGCGCTCGACTCGCACCTGGACGAGCACGCGTATATCGTGCCGGGCCTGGGCGACGCGGGCGACCGCATCTTCGGGACCAAGTAAGCGATGACCGCATCGGTCGATGCGGACTTCTTTGTCCGTTTGACGCAGGCGAACGAAGGTTTCCGCGCCGGCTTGCCCGCGACGCTGGGGCGCCTGCGCCAGGCCGGCGCCGGCTTCAACCCCGCCGCGCCGGCTCCGCAGCTGGCAAGCGAGCTGCAGTCGCTGCTGCATACGCTGGCCGGCGCCGCGGTCACCTTCGGCTTTCGCGAACTGGGGCAGGGCGCGCGCGCGCTCGAGCAGCGCCTGCGCGTGCTGACCGCGTTCGAACTCGTCGGCGAAGACGACTGGCAAGCCTGGCTGTCGTCACTGGACGAATTTGTCCGTGCCGGCCTGGCCGGTCCGACGCCCGCATATCACAGCGCGGCATTCTCTTTGTTGCCTTGAGCTAAAAGTCTAGCGTCGAGCCGTTTGATTCAGCGCAAACTTGAAGTCGGTCGATGACCTATATTGTCCCTAGTGCCGATATCGAAATAAGGGTGCGTAAAAGTTGGCCTACGGCATCGTCGCGTAGCTCAGTTTTTTATTTTACTAAAATCGTACGTGCGCGATTTTATTCGGTATAATACGGGATCGTTGGGTTCGAGCTAGTAAGTGCAGTCTGTCTGTCATTTCTTTCTTGCTACTTCAAACGATCATAAACGGGCGTAAGCCCACTTAACTGAAATAGGAAATTGTAATGGCAACTGGCATCGTTAAATGGTTCAATGACTCGAAGGGCTTCGGCTTCATCACCCCTGATGAAGGCGGCGAAGATCTGTTCGCGCACTTCTCGGCTATCCAGAGCCAAGGCTTCAAGTCCCTGCAAGAGAACCAGCGCGTCTCGTTCGACGTGACCTCGGGTCCTAAGGGCAAACAAGCATCGAACATCCAGCCGATCTAATCGTCTGAATTACCGATGAAAAAATCCTCGGCTCTGCCGAGGATTTTTTTCGTCTGCCGTTTCGCACCAGGGTAGCGAAACGATCTTCCGGCCGCGTTATCGCGGCCGTTTTTATACCCTGCTCACGCTTCCGATCCCTGTTTGATTTCCGCCCGCCAATAATCGGGTTGCGCATAAGCGCGCCGAAGGAAATCGACAAAGGCCCGGATCCGCAGCGGCAGGTGGCGGCGCTGCGCGAATACCGCGTGAATATCGTTGCCCGGCGCGGCATAATCGTCGAGCACCCTCACCAGTCGGCCCGCTTCGATTTGCGCACCGACTTCCCACATCGAACGCCAGGCCAGTCCTTTGCCGTCGAGCGCCCAGTCGTGCAAGACCTCGCCGTCATTACAGACCATGTTCCCCGCGACTTTCAAGGTCACCGCTGTATGATTGTCGCGAAAGCTCCAGCCGCGCTGGCTGCCTTCGCTGCTGATCGCCAGACAATTGTGGCGCGCCAGGTCGGCCAGCGTCCGCGGCGTGCCGTGACGCTTCAGGTAGCCGGGACTTCCCACCACCACACGCGCATTGTCGGCCAGTTTCACGCCGACCAGGTTTGAGTCGCCCAGGCTGGCAATGCGGATCGCCACATCGATCCCTTCGCCGACCACGTCGACGACGCGGTCGTTCAGGTTCAGGTTGATCGTCACGTCGCGGTGTTCGGCGAGAAAAGAGGGCAGCAGGGGCGCCACGTGCTGGCGGCCGAAGCCTGCCGGCGCCGACACCAGTAAATGGCCTTTCGCGTGCGCGCTGCGTTCGGACACGGCCGTTTCCGCTTCTTCCATCTCCACAAGGATACGCTGGCAGTCTTCCAGGAAGGCCGCGCCTTCATCGGTCAGGGCCAGGCGCCGCGTCGTGCGCTGCAGCAGCTTGACGCCGAGCCGCGCTTCCAGGGCATCGAGCCGGCGCCCGATCATGGCCGGCGCAATGCCTTCGGCCCGCGCCGCCGCCGACAGGCTGCCGCGCGCAATGACTTCCACAAACGTCGAGATTTCCCTGAATTTTCCCATGCATTCCCATCTATGACATTTATGCACAGATGAAGTGCGTAAATGTATCGTTTAAGTACTTTATGTTGAATATACTTGATGATATGACAAACGCCAAGCTGGCATATACTTGGCCGCATTGACTATCATCCTGCACGATCACCCATTTCCATCAAGGAGCACCACCATGACCATCGCCACCCCGCAAGGACTGGACATCTCGGGCGAGATCAAGCCCGGGTTCGACGCCATCCTGACGCCTGAGGCACTCGAACTCATCGCGATGTTGACCCGCAAGTTCGAGCCACGCCGCCAGGAATTGCTGGCCGCGCGGGTCGAGCGTGCCAAGCGCCTCGACGCCGGCGAGCGCCCGGACTTCCTGGCCGAAACGAAGCACATTCGCGACGGCGACTGGAAGATCGACCCGATCCCGCAGGCCCTCGAATGCCGCCGCGTCGAAATCACCGGTCCGGTCGAGCGCAAGATGGTCATCAACGCCCTGAACTCGGGCGCGGACAGCTACATGACCGACTTCGAGGATTCGAACGCGCCCAACTGGGACAACCAGATCACCGGCCAGATCAATATGCGCGATGCCGTGCGCCGCACGATCTCGCTCGAGCAGAACGGCAAGTCCTACAAGCTGAACGACAAGGTCGCGACCCTGGTCGTGCGTCCACGCGGCTGGCACCTCGATGAAAAGCATGTGCTCGTCGACGGCAAGCGCATCTCGGGCGGCATCTTCGACTTCGCCCTGTTCATGTTCCATAACGCGAAAGAGCAGCTGGCGCGCGGCGCCGGTCCGTATTTCTACCTGCCAAAGATGGAATCGCACCTGGAAGCACGCCTCTGGAACGACATCTTCATCGCCACCCAGGAAGCGCTCGGCCTGCCGCGCGGCACGGTCAAGGCAACCGTGCTGATCGAAACGATCCTCGCCGCTTTCGAAATGGACGAGATCCTGTACGAACTGCGCGAACACAGCGCCGGCCTGAATGCGGGCCGCTGGGATTACATCTTCTCGTGCATCAAGAAGTTCAAGCTGGACAAGGACTTCTGCCTGGCCGACCGTCCGAAGGTGACGATGACCTCGCCCTTCATGCGCGCGTACGCGTTGCTGCTGCTTAAGACATGCCACAAGCGCGGCGCGCCCGCCATCGGCGGCATGGCAGCCCTGATTCCGATCAAGAACGATCCGGAAAAGAACGAAATCGCGATGGGCGGCGTGCGTACCGACAAGGCGCGCGATGCAACCGACGGCTACGACGGCGGCTGGGTCGCGCACCCCGGCCTGGTCGAGCTGGCGATGACGGAATTTACCAAGGTGCTGGGTGAGAAGCCGAACCAGATCGAGAAGCAGCGTCCGGACGTCGAAGTGACGGCCGAGCAGCTGCTCGACTTCAAGCCGGAAGCCCCGATCACGGAAGCAGGCCTGCGCTACAACATCAATGTCGGCATCCATTACCTCGGCGCCTGGCTGGCGGGTAACGGTTGCGTGCCGATCCACAACCTGATGGAAGACGCGGCCACGGCCGAGATCAGCCGCTCGCAGGTGTGGCAATGGATCCGCTCGCCAAAAGGCGTGCTCGACGACGGCCGCAAGGTGACGGCCGAGATGGTGCGCACGATGATTCCCGAGGAATTGGCGAACGCGAAAGCAGCCGCGCCGAATGGCGACAATCCGAGCTATGCCCGCGCTGCGACCATCTTTGAGGAAATGTCGACGTCGGAAGAGTTCGCGGAATTCCTGACGCTGCCGCTGTACGAAGAAATCTAAGCCGCACGCAGTAAGGGAGGCGCCGTCATTGAGACGGCGCCTTTTTTTGGCCCTCTTCCAAAAATGTAACTAACCAACGAAGCAAGTGACAAAATATGGCGCCCCGGCGAAGAACACGCCGGGGCTTGGCAAGCAGGGCAAGGGTCCACATTCTGGACAATCAGGGGAGCATGGACGCCTTCGGCGTCCGCTGTAGCCGGGATGGACCTTCGCCGTTACGCAAGATCCCACACTTGACGCGAGCCGCACCGTAGTTAAAACACGTTCTTCCATTCACGCAGCGCGGCGAAAGCCTCTCCCTGCGCCGCGCCATCCCGCAATTTCCCGGCTGCCACCAGCGAAGCCACGATCTCGGGTTCGCGATAGCGCAGGAAGGGATTCGTGCGCCGCTCGAGCCCAATGCTTGACGGCACGGTCGGCAGGTGCGCCGCGCGCTTCGCGCTCTCGTCGCGCATGCGCAGCGCCAGCGCTTCGTTGGCTGGCTCGACAGCGAGCGCGAAGCGCAGGTTCGACAGCGTGTATTCGTGCGCACAATAGACTTCGGTATCCTCAGGCAGGGCTGCGAGCTTTTCCAGCGACGCCGCCATCTGCGCCGGCGTGCCTTCGAACAAACGCCCGCAGCCCCCCGCAAAGAGCGTGTCGCCGCAGAACAGCCAGTGCAGGCCGGGGGTCTTGCGCACGTAAGCGATGTGGCCGAGGGTGTGGCCGGGAACCTCCAGCACGGCCAGTTCCAGGCCCAGTCCCGGCACGGTAAAGGAATCGCCTTCGTCCAGGGGATCGGTAACGGCGTCGATGCCGTCATTGCGCGGGCCAAACACCGGCACCGGGAAGCGCTTCAGCAGCGCCGGCACGCCACCAATATGGTCAGCATGGTGATGGGTGAGTAAAATGGCGGTGAGGGTGAGGCCGTGCTCCTCGAGACTGGCGAGGATCGGCGAGGAATCGCCGGGGTCGACTACGGCGGCATGGCGGCCGTCGTGGATCAGCCAAAGATAATTATCCTTGAACGCGGGTACGGTCAAGACACTCAAATCATTACGCGCGGCGATATTGCCGGTAAGTTCAGGTCTGGTTTGCATGAGAGGTCGCCATGGATAGCGCTGCATCCGAAAAATCCATTATAGCGCTCGATGAATGGCTGCTTTCGCCGGCGGGCGCCTATGTGCGCGCCTTCGAACAAGCCTGCCTCGAGGAGCTCACGGCCGACATCTTCGGCTACAACGCGGTACAGATCGGCGTGCCGCAGATCGATGCGCTGTCCGCCAACCGCATGCCAAACAAGTGGCAGGCAGCAACGCGTACTTCGACCGACGATGAGATCGAGTTCGCCGCCAGCGGCAAGCAGGTCGCCGTGGCGCTCGACTTTGCCGACTTGCCTTTCGCGTCGCAAAGCCTCGACCTGGTGGTGCTGCCGCACGTACTCGAGTTCGCTGCCGAGCCGCATCAGGTCTTGCGCGAGGTCGAGCGCGTCCTGATTCCGGAGGGGCAAGTCATCATCTGCGGCTTCAATCCGGCCAGCCTGTGGGGCCTGCGCCAGGGAATCGGCAAGCTCACGCGCACTGGCTACCTGCCGGCGGCAGGCGAATTCATCTCTATGCCCCGCATGAAAGACTGGTTAAAATTGTTGAATCTTGGCGTCACGCGCAGCCACTTCGGCTGCTACGCGCCACCGTTTCGCACGGCCCAATGGATCAACCGCTTCGACGTGATGGAAGGAGCGGGGCAGAAATGGTGGCCCTACCTCGGCGCCGTCTACATCGTCCACGCGGTCAAGCGCGTAAAAGGCATGCACCTGATCGGGCCGGCGTGGAACAAGAAGTCAAACCGGGCGCCGCAAGCGGTCCCGGCAACCAATAGAGAATAGAACCAAGGAAAGACCCGGCGGCATGACGAAAGTGGAAATTTATACCGATGGCGCCTGCAAGGGCAATCCCGGTGCGGGTGGTTGGGGCGCGCTGCTGGTGGCCGACGGTCACGAGAAGGAAATCTTCGGCGGCGAGCCGAACACGACCAACAACCGGATGGAGCTGAAGGCTGTCATTGAAGCCCTGGGCGTGCTGAATCGTCCCTGTGAAGTCGTGCTGCACACCGACAGCCAGTACGTGCAAAAAGGTATCTCCGAGTGGATCCACGGCTGGAAGGCGCGTGGCTGGAAAACGGCCGCCAAGGAGCCGGTCAAGAACGACGATTTGTGGAAGGCGCTCGACCAGGCCCAGCAGCAGCACGCGGTCGAATGGCGCTGGGTGCGCGGCCACAACGGGCATCCGGGCAACGAGCGGGCGGACGTGCTGGCGAACCGTGGTGCGGCGACGGTGCGCCGTTAAGACGAGTCCGCTTGCGCTATACTACGGGCTTGCCTTACTTCATCATTAGCTTGCCATGCGCCAGATTGTCCTCGATACCGAAACCACCGGCCTGAACCCACGAACCGGTGACCGCGTCATCGAAATCGGCTGTGTCGAATTGTTCAATCGCACGCTCACCGGCAACAATTTTCACCGCTACATCAATCCCGAGCGCGAGTCCGACGAGGGCGCGCTCGCGGTGCACGGGTTGACCACCGAGTTCCTCAGCGACAAGCCGAAGTTCCACGACGTCGCCGAAGAACTGCGCGCCTATATCCAGGGCGCCGAAGTCATCATCCATAACGCCCCGTTCGACCTCGGCTTCCTGAACCACGAATTCGGACGCCTCCGCTTGCCGAGCTTCGTCTCGCACTGCAGCGGCGTGATCGATACGCTGGTCAACGCCAAGGAAATGCATCCGGGCAAACGTAACTCGCTGGACGCGCTGTGCGACCGCTACGGCGTCTCGAACGCCCACCGCAAGCTGCACGGCGCACTGCTCGACGCGGAATTGCTGGCCGACGTTTACCTGTCGATGACGCGCGGCCAGAATTCGCTGTCGATGGAGCATGAGATGGAAACGTCCCACGATGGCATCGAACTCGATGCCGTGCCGCTGGGCGAGATCATCGTCGTGGCCGCCAGCGCCGAGGAAGCCGCCGTGCACGAAGAGGTGCTG
This sequence comes from Massilia sp. CMS3.1, assembly GCF_051262535.1. Lineage (NCBI taxonomy): Bacteria > Pseudomonadati > Pseudomonadota > Betaproteobacteria > Burkholderiales > Oxalobacteraceae > Massilia > Massilia sp. CMS3.1. The sequence goes on from NZ_JBIMES010000001.1 coordinate 170,524, forward strand.
GCGGGTCTCGACAAGGGCGTCAAAGGGCAGTGTGTTTGGAGAAATTATACTCAGCAGGGGTGACGGTTGAGAAATCTTGTGGCATAATACGCCTCGTTGTCAGGGAGGTTAGCTCAGGGGTAGAGCACTGCATTCACACTGCAGGGGTCGCAAGTTCGAAACTTGCACTTCCCACCAGAATTCGTAAAAGCCCATCAGCTTCGGTTGATGGGCTTTTTGCATTATGGCGGCAGAAACATCGAAAGCAAGCTGAAGAGGCGTTGAACGCGAAAGCGGCGCAGCGCTTTTTTGCTTTTCTGGAGTGGATTTCGTCGCCCTCGTTCTCGCACTTCCATGACCAGCGAACGCAAGCCTGGCAGCTGGCCAGGCTTGACGTCCAGGGTGATGACGTAGTAGATCATGTGACGCGAACAACCGGCATGCTGCATCGCTGTGATGCCCACGCGGCTGGTATGGAAGAAATGCTCACGCTCACGCTGCTGAGCACTCCGCCACATAACGCGGTTCTCAATGCACCGTCCACGTCAGGACGGTATTGCAGAAGCAGCTGCGGCTGGCGGTCGACTATACTCACGCACCTCGATTCCGATATCGTCCTGCGCGACTTCGCCGAGGCTACCGGCTGCAGCATTCGAGCGTTGTAACGATTGCAGACGTTTCGTAGAAGTGGAGCTGCCGTCACTTGCGGGAGTTCGACCGCAAGTACCGTGATCGATGTGGGGAAACGCCTTCGGAGACGCGCAAACGGACAGGCAGAGCTAGTTGAACTGTTGCGCCGTAGCGTACAAACCAAAGTTGCAAAACTCTGTCACAGCACTTTAACCTTGTTTGGTATCCTGAATGATTGCGATCACAATAGGAACACCAGGGTCATTTTTCTCAAGGAAGTAAACGTCGTGATCGAGAAAGTCGTTGAAATGGTCCACCAACTCATCGAGGTCAGGACTGTTTCGCGCCTTGCCCGACATCTTGTTTGCACCCATACGAAGTACGTCATTAACAACGGATGACCATCCACCGGAAGCGGATTCATTGAAATCATATGACTTCCCTGCGGAAAATGTCATTAGCCGATAGATGAAGAAACCAAAGAGATGTTTGTGATTGACATTCCACGGGCTTAAGCGAGCAGTTGCGGTGCCATTGTTTAAAATCAGATACTGGAATGCGCTGGCACGTTGTTCGGCCCAGTTCGGCATGCTGCGGCCAGCCGTATTCGCCGCGGTCTTCTCCCAAAAGGATGAGGCAGCATAATCGAACTGATCGTCGAAATCATAAAACCACCGTTGGGTTTGATTATCTAAGACGTCATCTTTTTTTGCTTGAAAAAAACTGGCTTGTGAGGAAATTACGTTTTTCTTATTGTCAACAAAAACGGTAATACATAATAGGTCAGCTAATTCGCATCTTTCGCTGATGTTGGTGCCCGGATGCGTCGATACATTAGTCGAATTCCTGGCTATGTACGGTCTTTGATGGGCGTATACCCCGCCGAACTTTAAAACGAAACGATTTTGAGCGCCGTTTATCGATTTTGCCAGATTCTTGTTGAGGTAATCAACGCCAGCATTTTTATCCATCACATAGCTTTTGACTAGCTTAGGCTCGGACAGCGTAAAGTCACATCCCCGCCAAGAATTCATTACGTGGTTGATAATTGGTCTTTTGTGCTGAGCTAAGGTCTCGATGAGGTCTGATATTAATGTATGTTTTTGCATGTGGATCATCTTTGATCTGCGTTTTGTCGATTTTTTCCTATTACATCATAAATCAATTGTTGATGCCAAGTACTTGCGTGTAATAAAGGCGCTCGATGGGTGTGCAATAGCGAGGCGGTGTGCGCACGACAAGCGCCTTAGGACTATCGTTACGTTCTGGCGACCAGTGTTTTCACAAATGGTTGAATAAATGTGCATGTGCGCGCTACAGCGGCCCGATGCCAATATCAGGGTTGGAATCCGCTGTATCAGCAAACAGCGGATCGTATACTGGCCACATCGGTGCTCGCACTGTCAGCTTGATCTCGCTATTGTCAATTAGCGGACGCAGCATTGTTTCGTCCTTGTCCGCTGCCGCGCCCTGATTCTGCCCCGGTCATGTCGCAGCGGCCACATTAATCGGCTGAGAAACCGAAATGATCCGGGCCTGCGACTCGCGCATCTTGTCCAGTTCTCCCAGGGTGACCGCATCGTCGGGGCGCAAGGCCGCGCCACCAAAAAACCAGTCGAAATCGACCCCATCGACGAAACTCGGCGTAACTTGTCCCTCCCTGACCACCGACGCCAATAACGAAATCTCCAGCCACAAGTCGGCGGCATGCCCAGCCTGGAAATTTGCCTTGCTCAAGCGCAGCTCCAGACCCTGACTGCCGGGGTCGCGTTCTCCAGGGACGTGGACGACCTGCAATGCGCGTGCGACCTGTGCATCGTCCGGCTCGACCAGTTGCGTCGGCTCGGCTGCCTCGACCGAGCCGTCGGCGTTGATACAGCTGCCGGAAAACAGCGTAGCGGTGCCGTTGGATGCCACCGGCAGGTTGCCGACGAAGGCGAAGGAAAGCAGGTTCGGCTTGACCGTCCGGACGAAGGGCAGCGCGACCCAGTTCGCGCCGTGTGCCTCCGAGCGCAGCGCCAGTTGGAAGGAAGTCAGCGATTCGAGTGCCTGCCTGCCGCCGATCACGCGAATATGGATGGAAAGCTGCCAGCCGGCGGGGGCGCTCGACGGCGCCATGCGATCGAAGCCGGTTGCCTTCAGGTCGATATAGCCGCTGCGATAATGTTCCGGTACGGTCATCGCGCCGGGCGCCTGGTAGCCGAGGATAACGGCGGAGGTTTCGAATTCGATGATGCGTACCCGATCGACGTCGCGGGCGCCCGGAATACGGATATCACGCCCGGATGCCATCACCGCCGGCGACGGCACGTCGATGGGCTTGCCAATTCCCGCGCGCAGATGCGAGGGCAGGAGCGCGATATGGCGCTGGGCATGCACCGGGAAGGGTTTGGTTGACTGATTCGCCCGTATCCACCAGCCAATGCTCTGCCGCTGGAAACGCAGCAGCCATCCGTTATCGAATGCCGAGCGCCTGACCGCGAGTTCGCTGATCCCGACCGGTCCGCCGGCATCGGCAGCGCCGGGGGCAACGGCGCATACCGTATCGAAATTCGTATTCGTGCGGGCCCATTGGAGGGCGCTGCTCGCGCTTGCATTGATCAAGGAAACGGCATGGCCGGCCCCGTGAATCCCGATTTCGGCCGCCTCGCAGGTCACTGGAACCGACCATTCGATGCTGGCCAGCAGCGTCGGCGCATTGCCCGCGCCGCTGCGCTCTGGCACCGAGGACCCGGTGACAAAGAAGACTGAGAGTATCGCACGCCGTGGATCGAGGGGGGTGTGCAGGAAGACGATCGAACCACCGGCGGCCCCGTGCGGAAGAAGGCCGGGAATGCTGCACAGCGTCAGCGGCTGATCGTCGTGATTCAGCTTCAGGCGACCGGGAATCGCTGCCGCCGGGCGTGTGGCGAGGGTCCCGTCGACCGCGTAGCGGTCCACCGTGACCCGCATCGGGCCGTTCCCGCCTTCCTTGGCGGGGACGCAGCAGGCCGTCGCCATGCCGAACGCGTCCGCCTTGCCGGCCACCGACAAGCTTCCGTCGCAGGCGGGAAATTCGATCCACCAGGTGCGTTCGAACGGCGCCCAGACCGTCTGATCGACCGTGGTTGGCAAGGCGGTCGGTTCGTCGACCAGCCAGTGATGGTCCAGGTAGCGCCGCAGCACCACGCTCATGAAATGCTCGGCCAGTTGCGCGCTGGCGAGCGTGGGTCCGGCGTCCGTCGTGCCGCCCGCCAGGCGCCTTGGCGCCAGCAGCAGCGCCGTGCTTGAGAATGCCGGGGCCGCCGCGTCGTCGGCGTCGAAGGTCAGCCCGATCGGGCCCTCCGCCGCCAGTACAACGGTGCGCGCATCGTCGTCTTGCATGCCGAAGTAGGACAGACGGGGATCCGGTCCAAGTTCCTTGCGTGCATCCAGTGGCGCGGTTTGGGTGATGAGTTCGAAGCCGATGCCGGTCCTGATTTCGGCGGCAACACGGGCCGCCAGGCCGCCATTGCAGAACGGGCGCTCCTGCAGCAGCCCGATCAGCGGCGGATTCGCGCTGTCGCCCTCGTCGGCCGAGCTCGTAGCCGGTACCAGCGCCCGCAGCTGCGGACGCGTCAGGATCAGATGGGAGCGGTCGGCCAGCATGGCGATGCGGATCCAGCCTTGCTGCGCCTGTGCGGCCACGGCCGGCCAGGCGTCGCAGGACCCGTTTCGCGGGTTGCGCATGGCGGCGGCATAGCGCGAACGCAAAGTGAAGCGATGGCGGAACATTGTCGCGGACGCGTCTTCCCAAGGCACGTCGATCAGTTCGGTGCTTTCCGGAAGCGGCAGCAGCAGAGCGCTTTCGACCTCGGCGTCATACGGCGCGCGGCCGTAGAACGCCTCCGATTCGAACTCCTGCAGCTGGGGGTGATCGTGAGCGAGCTGGATCGATGTCTGGCCGCCCGCTGCGAGTGCATGCTTCCCGTCCCGCTTGGGCTTGATCCAGGTGTAGATCGGGCGGCCGGAAAAGCGCCATCGTTGCGTCGACACATCCACTCCACCTAGCTGGCGCCAGCGCCAGTCGTCGGCCGGCGGGGCTGCCATCAGGCGGTATGCGCGCGCCCAGTTCTCCGGTTCGTGCACGATGGCCGCATGCGCCTTGTCGAACCAAGCCGTGCGGCTCAGGCGCCAGCCCTCGTCTTTTTCATGGCTCAAGGCGCCCAGCATCGCCTCGATCTGGATACTGTCGCCGTTGAAGCTTGCATGGTCGCCGGTGTCGTCGAAGCCGACCGCCCATTGCAGGAGACGCTCGTCCATCACGCTTGGAAACCCTGCGGCATCCGGCTGGAACAGCGCGCGGCGCACCGCCGGGCGTGCCGAAAAGCGCGCGACGACGCCGGGCGGCACGTTGGCCACCACGTTCGCCCCCGGCGACAACCCGATCCGGCCTGGACGCGACTCGATTTGCACTGCCAGGCTGAGTGCCTGATCGAGCCACGACAGCATTGCCTTGATGTGCCCACCGTCGAGCCACTTGCCATAGGCCGCGGTCATCAGCAAATCGCCGAGGGGCCGCAAGGACACAGTCCGGTGCGCGGCCTGCAGCGCCGTATCGCCGGTCAGGTTCTTCGGCTCGTCCAGCAGCGCATCGGTCGCCACCAGTTCGAGCCGAAGCTCCGACACCGCGGGATCGGGCAGACGCTCGAGCAGCCGCGCCAGTTCCGCGTCCCCGGTTCGTGCGATATAGGCGCCGAGCAGCTGCTCCAGGAATTCGTCGGCCCTGGGCATGGCATTGAACACCTGCTTGCGCAGCACCGGATTGGCGACCCAGCGCGCAAAATCGAGATAGCCAACCCGGGGGTATTGCACGATCGCCCGCACCGGGCGCGAAAACGGCTCCTTCCAGAGCGCGGATCCGGTTTCTCCCAGCAGGACCAGGCTGTCCGGAACCGGCCGCGAGGCCGCCGCGCCGCCTGGCGAATCCGCCGCGGGATCGGCCAGCGTCATGGCGGCCTTGCCGTCGATGGCGCCGACGCGCAGGCGCAGCCAGGCGCTGCCGGCGCGGGCCGTGAATGATTTTTCTTCCAGCTTTGTGCCGTCAAGCAAAATCCGCATGGAATAGCTCTCGGGGTCGCCTTCGGCGACGCCGTCCATGCGCTTGATCTCCGCGACCACGTCGCCGAGCCGGCCCGAGGACGCCTTCACCACCAATTCGTCGATGGCGTTGGCCCCTGCGTTGGCCGCCGTGAACCATGCGATGCCGATCTCGACAACGCTTCCATTGGCAGCCCACAGCCACAGGTCGCGCAGGGTAGCGCGCGTAGTCGTTCCAGTTTTTTGCGGCAATTCGATACTGCCGCTGCCGTCATTGTTGCGATACACGTCGAGGAACTGGCCATGCCTGCTGGACAGGCCCAGGCGCGGATAATCGGCCGCGAGCGGCTTGAGTCCGTCAGGCATCGATTCGCCGGCGCCGCGCAAGGGTGTGATCCCCGTGCGGCCGAGCGCCGTGCGGCGCGAATACGGATAGCGCGTCACATAGCCTTCCTCGATGCGGTCCGGAGGGATCGCGGACACCGGCCGCCAGGGTACGGCGCCGCCGCTCTCCTGCAAGTCCAGCGGCAGCGTGCCGGCGCGGCCGACGGCGTGCGCGGCGATGTCGTAGTGCGCGCCATATGCCAGAGGCGCCACCGGCGCATAGCCAGGATGGACGTCCGGATAGTCGGTCGCGATGAATTTGTCCCAGGTGGCCGCGGCGGGGGCGCTGAGGGTGTTGTCGAAGGCCGAGCTTGCGATCGGCAGGCCATCGTAGGCGACGAAGAGCGTGCGGCGGCTGTCGGTCACTGTCGTCGGGATCGGCTGGATGGACCCGGCGTTTGCCGTCGGCAGCCCGGGGGCAGTCGGAAATTCGACCTCGGCGAGGTTGGCATAAGCCCACGCCTCGCCGGCCGCGGCAGCGCCGCCGCGGCGCACCGTCAGGGCGACGCCGGAAAAGGCGGCGGCGAAGTCGTCGACATTGTCGTCATCGTCGTCGGCTGCCGGATCGATGGTCAGCCGCACCGGCAGTGCCTGGGGCGCGTGGTCGGGCAGGAAACGCGCCGTGTCGGACGGGAACAGGTCGGCTTTGGCGGCGTGCTGCATCAGGCCGGCCACATCGTCCAGGCGCCGCACCCGTGCTGGTAGCTGGTCCGGCTGGCCGATGTAGGCGGCGAAATCGGCAACCGGCCGCGGCAGCATGGCGACCAGGGAGTCCATGTGCTCCTGGTCCGGCGGCGGCGACCCATCGCCGCGCCGCATACCCAGCCGGCGGTGCCAGAACAGGCTGTCATCGAAGGCCTGCGTCAATTGCGCCGCGGTGCCACGCTCGCCGGGCTCGGCCCCACCAAGCAGCAGCAGGTCGGCCAACAGCGAACCGACCGCGTGGCGCGCGGCCTCGGCGCCGTTCATGTCGCCGGCGAGACGCTGCCTGAACGCGTCGAGGGCGTCTGTCCAGGCGCTGCGTGCGCGCTTTGCAATGTCGTCATCGCCGCCCGCCAGCTTGGCGGCGAATGCATCGATAACGCCGTCGAGTGCGAGCATCCGCCCGATCGTGGCCTCGGCCCCGGATTCGCTGGAGACCCGGTCCTGTAACAGCGCCAGTCCCTGGTCGAGCAGCTGGGCCGGCGCGGGCGCAGGGTCTTTACCCGGATTCGTGCGCATTTTCTTCAATGCCGAAAGAATGCGGTCGCGGTTCTCGTCGCTGGGCGTAACGTAATACGCCAGCAGGCTGTCACGCCAGGTGTCCGCTTGCGCAAGGGACGGGTTCGGGGTGTTCTCGATCCGGCATACGCTTTCCAGCAGTTGCACCAGTGTCGCGCGCACGGGGGCATCGGCGTCCGTATCGGCCGGCGCGACGGCAAAGACAGCGCGGATGGCGTCGCGTGCGCACTGGCGCACTGTCGTGCGGCGTGTGCGCTCAGGCAGCACCGCTTCGACCTTGTCGCCGAGGGCGCCGGTCAGCTGCTCGATCAGCAGATCCAGGAACGGCCCCAGAAGCGCGCCGTCGCGCTGTCCACGCCCGGGCATGAGCAGGGCAATCAGGATCGTGTCGAGCGAGGTCGCGAGGGCATGCACAGCGCTCCAGGAAAGCAGCCTGAGTGCCTGCAGGCCCGGCGAATCCGCTGGCGCATCCTCCGCGCCGGCCGGCCAGCGGATCGAGTTCGACAGTTCGCGCACCCCGAGGAGCCCATTCATCAGCGACCCCGCGCGCTGTTCGACGCGGGCCAGCATCCGGTAGCCCGCTTCCGAGCCGGCACCGGCCTGCGCGAAGCCGTTCCGGTAGTCGATGGTGGTGCTTGGCTGCCCGGTACCCACGGGTTTGCTCACGCTGGTTTCGCACGAGCGTCCCTCCACGCTGGCGTAATCGCTCAGCCGCAGCATGGCTCCCTGCGCCGGGACCGCGATCGGGGTGTACGTGTCGGCCGGGACCTTTTCTTCAAAGTAGGGCAGGAAAACCACCGCGGTCCCGGGGGCGATATCGGTTACCCGCAGGACGAAGGCCAGGTGCAGACGTTGCGGAACCGGGGCGATCCAGCTCGCGGCCGCCAGCACAATGTCTTCGGCCCCGAGCGTGTCTTCGCTCTTGACCACGGGGCTGGCGGTGCCGGCGGCTGCCGCGACGAAGAAACGGGCGGGAAATGGCGCCGGCGCCTCGTGCGCGGCCGGCGTCGTGTTCGCGAATGCGGCTGCCTTTGCCTTGGCCTTCTGCCTGGCTTCATGTGCGCTCGCGCGCGCCGCCAGCCACTTGAAGAATTCATCGCGGTAAGGCGCGGCATAGTCTTCCGCGAGTACCAGCGGGTCAGCGGCGCGGACAAGCGTATTGCCGGTCACCGCATAAGCGGCGAAGCGGACGTTTTCGAGGGCGGCGAGGAACTTGCCGTAATCGTCCCTGGCCGAGGCCTCGTCGCCGTCCTCGACCCGGTAACTGAGCCTGACGGAAAAGCCGCGGCTGTTCTCGGGGTGAAACGCGACCGGTTCTTCATCGCTGACGCACAAGATGGTGTCGGTCATGGTTCAGCCTTTCTGTCCATCGATAAGCTTCTTGGCTTTTTTCAGGCTGTCGGCGCTGAGCTTGTAGTCGCTGCTGGTCGAGCTGCTTGACTCGCTTTTTCCGCCACGCATCGCGTAGCGCGCCTCGCCGCCCGCGCTGACCTCGAAAAAGCGCGAGATGCGCACTTTCAGCCGGAAGGTCCCGCTGGCGTCGATATCGCCGTTCTCGCGGTACGAGAGCCGTAACAGCAAGCTGAGCGTTGCATTCGCGATGCACAGAACATCGATTGTGCCGACGATCAACACCACCAGCGCTACCGTCAGGCCGCCGCCAGGCTTGCCGATCAGCTTGCGGTAAGTCAGCGCCACGCTGATGGTGATCGCCACTGAACCTGTACAGCCTGCAAAGCCGAAGCCGAGCGACGCCGAGCCGCCGGCGCCTGCTTCCACCACGACCAGCAATTCGTTCGTGAACGGCCGGTATTCGCAGTCCACGGTCAGCCATCCTGTGCCGCCAATGATGAAGACCGAAAAGATGAAGGGCAGGTCGGGGCGCGCCAGCGAAAAACGGTTGGCGATCATGAAGTCGGGGTAGGCAAGCAGCTGGAACTGGTTCGCGATCTGCAGGTTCTGCACGCCGCTGGTCCCGAACATCAGGTTCATCGGAGGCATGCTGAACAGGTGTTCGACGCCGACCGGGATGCCGTCGCGCTTGACGATTTTCAGGCCGCCGAATTCGTCGCCGACGATTGACTGCAGCGTGTTCTGGATGAACTGGAACGTGGGATTGAGTTTGAGGTTTTTGGGGTCGAAGTCGACCTTCAGGCTGCCGCTCTTGTCATAGCGCAGCTCTACCTTGTTCAGGGTGACCATGCTCTGTCCGCCGACCACCGCGTCGAAGGCCGTGGTGATGGTGGCGCTGCCGCTCTGTTCGACCTTGTCGCTGTCGGCGGCCGCTTCCAGGCGCACCTGGCCGACCAGGTTGGCGTCGAGCAGGTCGAGGCTGAACGGCCCGACCGAAAACAGGGGGTGCCTGCCATCGAGCGGCACGTTGACGTCGATGCAGACCCAGGCCCGCGCCCGCTTCTGGTCGAAATCGTGGGTGATACGGATGGCATCGCGCATCGGGCTGGCGAATGTCTGCCCCTTGAGCAGTTTGCCCAGCTCGCAGCCGGCGAACTTGTCGATGACGGCGCCGATATCGAGCCTGGAGAGGTCCATCGTTTCAAGCCAGTTGCCGATACGGTCGCAGGGGGCGTTCAGGCCCATCGACGCCAGGCCCTCGGCCAGCGCGCCGAAGCGCGCCGTCACCGGGGTAATGTCGACGACGTCGTTGACCGCGCCCAGGTAATAGGCCAGGCGTTCCTTGGCGAAGTCGAGATTGGGCATCGTCGGCGGATCGCCGGCCGCGGCAAAGGCCTTGAGGATGTTGCCCGGCGCCGCATCCAGCCCGCCTGCGCCGATATTGCCGATCGCATCGACCACCCGCTCGCCATACGCCTGGGCTTTCTGACCGCTGCTGGCGAGGTCGCTGCCGATGACGCGTACATCGCGGTCGAAACCATCGAACTTGCGGACCAGTTCGGCATATTTGGCAGGATCGCCGAGTGCCTCCTCGAGGCCGTTCATGACCTCTGCCTGGTACTTCTCCAGGCTGGCGCGCAGCGGTTCGAGAATTTCCGCCACCTCCGCGGTCAGCTGATTGCGGATATTCCTGATGCCGCCGGCGAAACGCCGGCAGGCCTCATCGAGCCCGTTCAGATAGTCACCGCCGAGCGAAAACGGTTTTTCGACGATACCGACGGCCTCGTCGACGATCTCGCCGAGTGCCGCGCCGGCTGCCAGTTTCCATTGCGCTGTGCCTTGCAGGACGGCGAGCGTTTGTACCAGCTCCTGCATCAAGCGGCCGACCCTCGCGTCGTCCAGTACGATCCCGACGATCGCGCCGACCAGCGGTGCCGGAGCGAGCGCCATTTCGACCTCCCTGACGGCATCGAGCGAATGCTCCGCTACCTCGTCAATCACCGTGCCCGCCGTATTGATGACCTCGACACAGCGCGCCGACTCTTGCGTGATCCGCTCCACCGTAATGGCGATGACGGCATCGATCCAGCTGCCTCCATTGGCGAGCAGCGCCAGCACCTGGGCAAGCGTCTCCTGCAGCGGCAGCCGCAGCGCATCGATCGCCGTGCGCACCTCCTCGACGATATCGCCCTGCACGCCATCAAGGTCGGTTTTGAGCTGGTCCAGGATTGCCCGAATGGGCGATCCGGCAACGCCGGCGAGCGCGCGCACCCGATCCGCGGCCTGCATCGCTTCCTTCGATATTGTGCGTCCGGCATGCACCAACACAGTGCCGAGGTCCGCGGCATATGTGGTTGAATTGTTAACCAGGGACGTGAAGTCGTCGATGCCGGCAAGGATGGCATCGATCTTCGCCGTCTGCCCAGGTTGGTCCTTCCTTGCCTTCTCCAGGGCCGCCCTGGCGTCGCCGGCCAGTTTGCCGATGCCTTGCGGTTGCATCTGCAGTGCATCGACCAGCGCGCCGACCTGCGCTTCGAGCTTGCCGTTCAGCGCCAGCCACGCGTCGAGCGCGCGCTGGCCGGCATCGATGCCGTCGAGCGCGCGCGCGGCCGCCGTGCCGACGCGCCGGCTCAGGTCGTCGAGTTCGGTCGCGAGACGGCGGCGCGCATCCCGCACCGCGGCGCTGATTGCCTCGAAGGCGCGCCGCAACACGTCGTCGAGCTGCGCGCCGAATTGCGCCATGCGCGCCTGCGACCACGGTTTTTCCAGGTCCATCGCTTTGCGCACGGCCTGCAACCGGGCGAGGCTGCCCTCGATGCGGGCGACGATCTCGGCGCGTACGTCGGCGATGGCCGACCTGGCGCTTTCTATCCCGCGCCGCAATTTGCCGACTTCAAACTCCGTCCCGGAGAACACGGGCATCAGGAAGTCGGCCATTTCCTCCTCGAGAAACGCGAGCAACATCTGCTCGCTCGCTAACGCGGTCTCGAACACCTCCGGTGTAGCCGCGATGCGCGCCTGCGTCTGCGCTTCCCAGGCCCGCATTTCCTGCACCATCGCCAGCCGTTTCGCGCCGAGCGCCGCCGACAGATTGGTCTTCATGGTCGCGCAGTAGTCCGGCAGGCCATCCTCGACCTTCTTGAGGCCATCGCCGAAGACGCCGAGCGTGGCCTTGTAGGCTGCGCTGATCTTGCCGAGTTCTGTTGGAAGCTCGCCTACCTGGACGGCGCCGGCGGCGGTGCCCAGTGTGTCCATGATCGTCTTGAGTTCCGTCTGCTTGATCGGGTCCGCGGAAAACCCGGCGCGCAGGGCGGTCGAGGCAGCGGCCAGTTTCTCGGAAAAGTCGGTCAGGGGGCCGCCGGCCGGCAAGGCGCTGGCCTTCATCCACGGCCCCGAAAACAGCGGGGCCGGAGCCGCGTTTGCGAGCGCCGCGCCGATCATCAGAGGGTCGTCCGGCGCCACCGGGGTGGCCGCTTGCGCGCCGCCGCCACGCATGAAGGTGATCGACTCGAGCGCGGTGTACACGGGCTGTTCGGCACGGCCGGCATTGATGGTGGTGCGCTGCGCGGGGGGCGCCAGGAGCCAGGTGAAGCGTGCGAAGCCGGGCGGCACGCGCGCCGCGTTGCCACCGTCGTCCGCGCCCGTGGGGTCGCCCGTGCGCTGGCTGGCCGGCCAGTCATGACAGGGCGCCGGCAGGTTGGTGAAGTCGATGCCCAGGCGCGCTTTCCATAGATCGGTGCGGTCATCGACGTTGGTCGTGTCGCTGAAAAAATAGAGATTGTCGGGATTCAGGCACTCCTGCGCCGTTTCAGCATCCTTCTCCTTGCCTTCGGCCGCCGTCACGAAGGCGGTGTCAGGCCGCACGTAGACTTGCGGCCTGACCTGGGCCGCATGGCGGTTCCACAGCGGGATCTGCCAGCCGATCGTACCCACGTCTTCGGCCCAGGCGCTATCGACCGGAATGATCTGGCTGTTGAAGCGCACCCCGCGCAGGAAACCGCAGGTATGCAGCGCCGCACCCGGCATGTCCGGGTAGCGCCGTTCCGGTTGCAGGATCTCAATGTATTCGCTGATCTTGCGCAGCACCGGCCGCCGCGTGCGCGAACCCAGGCCGCCTTCGGGCGTGAACTGGGCCGATGGATTGACAGTGCGTTCGTAGATGACGACATGCTTGGCGCGGTGCCAGAACACGCCGATGCGGCCCAGCACTTCGACCTTCTGGCGGTGGACGAAGCCGCTCCGGGTCGAGGTGATGACGGCGACGATGCCGTTGCAGAATCGCGCGTCCTGCTCCGCGTCGCCGCCATGCGCGGAGAGGGCGATCTGTTCGATCGCCCCCCCTTGCGCGGCGGGTGCGGATACGACCATGTTGAGGACGTTGAACGACTCGATCGGCCACAGTGCACCGCCGGCCAGGCCACGCGGGTGCAGCCGTGGCGACGCATCGCGCACCTGCTGGCGCGGCCAGGTCATGCCGTCGACCGGGACAAGGTCGGCAGCCGGCACGGCCGGCCGGTGCAGCGCGGTCTGGCGCAGGCAGAATCGTGCGCTGTCGGCAAAACGGGCCGGCGCGAAAGCGAGGGTACTGCTTGGATCGTCGGCCCAGACTTCCAGTCGCTCGGGGCGCCGCGCCAGCACCGAGCGCACGCGTTTCCAATGCACTTCGCGCTCCTCGCGCGACTCGGCGTTGGCGGTCATTGGATGGCCAATCAGCGCCTCGATCTCGGCGACCCGGGCGCGCCGGGCCGGTCCGCGCTCGGCAGCGGGCGTGACGGACACCGGCAGGCCGTACACGAACTCGGCGCGCAAGGCCGTCAGCGCGGCGCCGACACCCAGTTCGGATTTTTGCCGGAAAATCCTGGCGCTGGCCCATGGCGGCGCAAAGTAGTTGCGTTCGACGTCAGTGGGCGCGATCCACAGTTCGGCCGGCGGCGTCAGGCGAAACTCGACCGGGTAGCGCCGCAGCGCGGCGTCGCCCGGCGGGACCGGACTGAGGTAACCGTGAGCGGCAAGATCCTTGGGGTCGGCGTCGTGCAGCTCGAGCCGGCGCGGCTTGTCCATGCTTTCGCCAACCGACTGCGGTGGCAGCACGTAATGGTAGCTGCGGCCATCGCGCCTGACTTCCCAGTTGCCCTTGTCGCTGTCATAGGTTCCGACAATGGTGGTATCGGTGCCGCCCAGCGAGCCTAGCGGGCTCGACCAGAAGCGGTGGACCGCGAATGGCTGCTCGGAAAACAGCACGGTCTTGACGTCCGCGCGCCATTGTTCGTTCTCGTTGAGTTGGGCAGTCAGGCGCCAGTCGTTGTCTTCGCTGATCGACTCGGTGATCGCGAGGTAATACCGGGCTTCGGCCGCCGGCACCCCGCCAGGCTGTTCCTGCAACAGGACCGGCCCCGGGCGCAGCGAGCGGTCGCCGCGTTCGATATCGACGCCGGCTGGTGTTGCGGAATTGATGGAGAAAACAAGCTTCAACGTGAGATTGCCGGTTGCCAGCGGGTGACCCGGCTGCAACCCCAGGTCGAGCGGCGCGCGCGCGCCGACACGCAGCGTGGACGGCTGGGTCGCTGCATCGGGCGCCGCATACAGCACGCTCGTGCCCGACTGGAAGAAAATCATGCCGCCCAGGTTGGAGTACAACTCGCGTGCCGCCGTGGCCAGCTCCTCGATCGCGACCCAGACCAGATGATCTTGCGCTTCCAGGCGCTGCGCGCCAGTGTGCCGGCGCGTGCCGAAGGCTTGCGCCTCATGCACCAGGACCAGCGCATGGCGCGTGTTGTTGGCGCTCGTCTCGTAGTGGAACGACGGCCAGCTTGCCGTCAGGCGCAGACGCACATGGTCCTCCGCCTTGGCCGGATTGGCCAGTACATCGGCCGTTTCCAGGCTGGCGCGGAAGGCGTCGATTGCCAGACCGTCGGCTGCGGCGACGGGAAATTTCCCGTGTTCATCCAAGCGGACATCCTGGTATTTGGCAAACATCGCGAAATAGCGCCTCTGCTCCGCCAGTCCGGGCGCCAGGCTCACCTCCGGCAGCAAGGATTGCGGCTGCCGCGGCGACAAGTGACGCAGGCCGGCATGCGCCAAGCGCATCGACGCGAAGCTCGCGCCCAGCAGTTCGCCGACGCCCGCACCGTCTTCGATGGCCGCGGCCGGGCGCAGCAGCTCGGACGTCGCCGCCAGCGTCTCGAGCGCTTCGGACCATCCGATCCGCACCCCGACTGTCATCTCGGGCTGCGCGGCGAAAACGCTGGCGATCACACCTTCGACCTCGATCACGATATAGATCGTCTTGCCCAGTGACAGCCAGCGGTGGCCGCCGCCGGGCGCCCGGACCTGGAATTTCCCGCCGCGCACGCGGATATCGGATTTGTCTTCTGAGATGGCGCCCTGCGCGCCCGGCTCGGTCCTGATCGCGAAACACTGGCGCAGAAGATAGCGAGGCGCTTCCGTGCCCTGCGGTGCAAGCGCGCGCAACGTCACCGAGGGCATCCGTATCAGTGGAGAGCTCCGCGCATACGGCGTGACGACCGTGAACCGTGCATCGGGGTCCGTGCCGGCGAACCTGATGCCAAGCGTGCGCAGAACGCCCGTCAGGATCGTTCGCGAGGTCGGCCAGTTCGTCGTCGGTTCGGGAATGGCATAGCCCCGCGTGTCGCCGTACCTGGCGAAGCGGATGTCAGCCAGCGTGCCGTCTTCCAGCGCCACCTCGACGTTCGCGCCGGGCGGCCCGTAGTTGAGATTGTTGTACACCAGGGCTGTGCCGATGGCCGGCAGGTCGTCCAGCTGCGCTGCATACAGCGCTGAGAACGACAATACCGGCGTGTCGTGTTCGCGCTGCGTTTCAGTCATCGGTGCGGGCAGTCGCAGGCCAAGGTTGAGGCGCAGGGAAGGGTGGTTCCGGTGGCCGATCTGGATCGCGCTCGTATGTACCTGGCCGCCGGCACCGCCGATCCGGTATTCGCCCAGCAGCGGTATGCGCATCTGGCAGGCCTGCGCGCCCGTCTCCGCGCCGTCTTTAACCGGCAACGCATACTGTTCGAGAACGGTGATGCCCTCGAAGCGCAGCCGCTCGCCCTTGCTCACGTGCTTTCCCGATTCATCGAACCGGTAGACGAGTTCACCGTCCATGGCTGCTGCGAAGGCCTCGTTCAACTGGCTGTCGGAAAACGCATGGACATAGGGCAGGGTGGCCAGCGCGCCTTTGAATACCGGCCACGGACCGGAACCGCCGGCAAATGTTGCTTTGCCAAGCCAGCGCAGGCACCCGGCGTAGGTCTTTTTGGCCGGGTCCCACACGAAAAAGATCTCGACCACCCCTGCGGCGCGCAGCGTGGCCGTCTTGCCCACGACCGGAGGCCAGTGCACGGCATCCCCAAACCCACGGAATGCAACAAACCGTTCAGCATTCGCCATTCGAATCCCCGTTCACTGGACATGGAAAGCGTACGAAAGGGCAGCGCGGGCCGGGACAAGAGCGAGAACGGGACCACGAGCGCTCTTCCGGGCAGCTGTCGGGCATGTCCATGTGCAGTTGAATTGCCGGCGATGCTTGCGGGGCGAACTGGGTCCACCTCACATTCGTCCTGAACATCGTTGCATTTTCAAGCACATGCGGCCACCTAGCAAAACGGACAGGCTATTGCGCATCGCCCACAGGCGTAGATTGTCTCGATTGGCCGCGCCGCGATGCATGGCGGCGTACTCGGGTATTTCTTGATGCTCAGGAGGCAGTATGTTCGGTTCGGGTATTCTTGAGACGATTATTGGTCTGATATTCGTATTTTTGCTGGTGAGCATGCTGGTCACGATCATGAACGAAATGATCGCGGCGGCGCTGGCGTCGAGAGCAAAGTGGCTGCGCTTGGGAATCGACCGGCTGCTCGGTTCTACATGGGCCAAGCAGCTGTACGCGCACCCTTTGGTTGAAGGAACGGCGCGCAACGGCAAAGACTTCGCGGCCGGGCGGAATGGTCCTTCGTATATTCCTTCTCGTTCGTTCGCCAACGTGTTGATGCGCATCATCGAGCAGAATTCACAGGGATTCACAGCGTGCACACAGACCCTGAGGTCCGCATTCGATGCCGCCTCCAGCGCGGGATCGACGATCGAAAGCCTGCGGACACACATGTCTGCGGCGGCTGCCGAGATGCGGGCATCCGGTGGCGTCGGCGTGGCCGCAGCCGGCGACCTGGACCGGCGCCTGGAAAGCCTGCACGCGCCGAACACGCGCCAATGGCTGGGCGAACTCGATACCAGGCTCGACGAGATCGGCCGTGCCGCTAGACCGGAGTTCGCGCCGCTGCTCCAGACCCTGGGTACCCTGGTTGCCGACGGTATTCATGCACAGGCCGGGATCGAGGAGCTGCGCACGCGCTTCAACGACGCCGTGACGAACTTGCTGACAGGTCCTGCAACCCAGGTGTTAAAGGATGAACTCACCGTAATGGGCAAACGCTTGCAGGGGCCCTATACCGTGGGGGACGCCTACGCCGACATGCAATGGTGGATCGGCGGCTTCTCAGCCCGCTACGTGCGGCAAATGATCGAGGCGTTGCCTGAAGATCCTTCGGGACGCATGCGGAGCCTGCTGTTGACCTTGTTCGATGATGCGAAAAACGATGTCGATAAATTCAAGGAGAATATCGAGATCTGGTTCAACAACGGCATGGACCGCGTCAACGGCTGGTACAAGCGGCGCTCGCAATGGGTTATTGCAGGGCTTGCCTTGGGAACGGCAGTGGCAATGAATGTCGACGCGATCCTCCTCTTCAAGCATCTGCAAAAATATCCTGCCTCGCGCGACGCGATCGTCGCGCAGGCAAGGCTGTTCGTGGAAAAGAATCCGGCACCGCCGCAAACAGGCCCGACGATCAACTTTGGAAGCCAGTTCAGCGGGTATCTGACACTAAAAAAAGCGGGCACACCGAAAAGCGTGACCGTCACGAGCGAGAACCGTGCTCTCAAGGGCCTGCCCATTGTCGTCGCGGTTGCGCCTGATGCCACGAAAGTACCTTTTACTGTGGATACGGATTTCGCGGACAAGCAGGGTACTGCCGTCATCAAATCCGCAGACAATTCCACCGATGAAGTGACACTGACACTTGCGCCCAGCCTGCCCACGCAATTTTACGCAGCGCGGGAGCAACTCGAATCCCTGGCCATCCCGGTCGGTTGGGTCAGCAAAGGAAATCGTTCCGAAGTTGAGAACGGGCAGGTCCTTCCAGGCTTCCTCGACATTGCCGGCTGCTTCCGGCTGGCCTGGCAGCACGGCTTGGGATGGCTTCTGACAGCAATCGCGGCGACGCTGGGAGCGCCATTCTGGTTCGATATGCTCAATCGCATTATCTCGATACGTGCGGCCGGCAAGGCGCCCGAGGAGGAGCCGAAGCCACCGAAATCGGTGTCGGTTCCGGTCGAGCCGGGGCAATCGCAGCAAGAGGCCGACAGAACGAGGCATGAACACTTTCAAAGAAGATAAACAAGCCTGCAATGAAAGGAATCGCGACATGAGCTTGCCATATGTAGTGCCGGGACTGGTCGAGCCGATGAGGCAGCCGAACGATAACGCGTGCTGGGCCACTGCCTACACCATTCTCAAATCATGGAAAGAACAGCGCTCACTCGACATACGATCTTCTGTCGAAGCGGTCGATAGCAAGTACAGCACACTGTTCGACGCAAAGCAGGGATTGCCAGCGAGCGAGTTCGGCCCTTTTCTTGCGAAAGCAAATTTGCAACATTTGGCGATGATCAATCTCTCGATCGCCGGATGGGAGCAGCAACTGCGGTCCAAAGGGCTGGTATGGGTTGGTTCGATGGCGTCGCTCAGTACTGATTCAATGCTGCATTCGCGCATCTTGGAGGGGATGAGCGGCAATGGATCCCCAGCAGGCACCAACATGTCGATCGTCGACCCCGGCAACGGTACGCGCTATGTCGAGACCTTTGCAAGCTTCATCGCCAAGTATGAAGAAGCTGTTCGAAGAACCGGGTCCGACGAATATTATCAAATTCGTTTTTTCCCCTGAGGTCTGCCTGATCGCTGGAGTAATTTTACGGGGACGGCCTTTGGCGAATACCTTGGCCTGGACAAGCCCTTGCATATTCATGATTCAGGCGACATTAAACTCCCTGTTCAGTTGACTGGCTCGGCCGGATTCTGCGCAACATGGAGGTCAGCCTTCTTTTGGGCCTTCCTGAACGGATAAGCCTGTTGTTTCCGGAAACCGTCAGGGATCTTGCTGCCGACGACACCATAGGTTTCTGGAAATTGCCGATCAGTTTAGACGGCGGCGCCGAACAGGTAGGGAATTGGTGTCGACATGGCGTAGAGGGAGCGAGTTTGACCTGGAGCGCAGGCTACATTATTTTCTAAGAAAACTAGCCTCATGGAAATATCTATGATCTTGGTCGAAGGTCAATCGCAGTGGCCCTGTTGACTCGGTAAATAAGCATCGTGGCGGACCGTAAGATGTTCGTAAGGTATTCATCTCCCATCCCCATTAATGTGTTTTCTGGCATGCAAAAAGTGCATGGTTGAACGCAAACTCCGATGGGAACGCTGATGAATGCTCGCGCTGAAATGCTGGTGGAAGAACACGCTGTTGGGCCGGCGCAGGATCACGTTTCGCATGCGCTGCGCCAGTTGCTGGCCAGTCCGGTGTTCACCAAGGCACCGCGCATGTGTCAATTGCTGTCGTTCCTTGTAGAGAAGAAACTCAGCGGCAAAGAGAGCGACATTACCGAATACGCGATCGGGATGGAGGTGTTTCGCCGCGATGCGCGGCTCTACGACACCGTACTGGACCCGGTGGTAAGGGTGCAGATGGGCCGCCTGCGCGAGCGCCTGGCTGCCTATTATGCCTTACCCGATGCGCCGCTTGGCGTGCGGGTGGCGATCCCGCTGGGAAGCTATGTTCCCACGATCAGCCATGCTACCGTCGCGCGGCCTCTGTTGCACCGTCGGCAGCTGGAACTGACCCCGCTGCGTAACCTCACAGCTGAACACCACAGCAATTGCTTTGTTTCCGGGGTCGATGAGGAGTTGGGCTCCCGGCTGTTTCACGCGTTCGGCGCCCTGATCCAGCTGCGTGATCATGATCAGCCGATGGCGTCGTCGCCGGGCTTTGCCGATACGCGTGCGGCGCATCGCCTGGAGGGGAGCATCCGGGTGGAGAAAAACCACGTGCGGGCGTCGATGCGGTTGCGCGACACGAGCGCCGGGCAAATTTCGTGGTTTTCGCAATTCGATTGCCACGGCGAGCTCGGGATGTATTTGCAGGAAGAATTGGCCGGCGCAATCTGCGATAAGTTGCAGCGCTACCTGGCCGACTATTAACGTGGGATATTGCCTTCCTGTGGATCAATCCCGATCGTCACGTTGGTTATGGTGTTGAGATAGTTGATGTAGAACTGGTATTTGTCTTCCGTCGTGTGCGGGTTATACGTCAAGACCGACAGATTCAAGGCGCCAGGTGTTTGCGAAAGCTCCGGCGAACGGCCGTAGGGAGACGTGTTAACAATCGTCCAGCCACTCATCGTTGACGCATAGTCCAGCACAAACAGGCAGTAAACGGGCTGGTTGACCAGCAAATCGCATAGCGGGGCATTAATGTAGCTCTGCCCGGTAACAGGCGACAAATAACTGTAAAAGGCCTGGGCGTCTTTACCGGTGCCGATAATCGAAATGGTAATAATGCGCTGCGGTGTGGTCAGGGACATAGGGTTCCTTGTTAGCGAGTGGACAAGAATTGGACAAATACAGCGTCGCGGTACCCAATCTGTTGCAGGCGCTTGACCGCGATGTTGGCTTGAGCGTGATTTTGCAGGCAAAAGTTTATTTTGACCCAAGGATCAAGAATTTGGTAATTCGACGTCGATGGACCTTCGCTTTTGATCATGCCATAGGCTTGTCTGCAATTCAATAAAATTAATGAACTGTCATTGTTAGCAAGATGCGGCAGGGTTGACGGCAATAACAGCACGTCAATCAGCGCCAGCCGAGCGCTCAGGTCGGATGGATTACGCGCGTACAGGCCTTGCAGGCGCACGCGGGCCTCGTCGATTTCCCGCTGCGCGTCTTGCGCTTTGCCCCTTGCCAGCAGCGCGGCCGCAATCCGGGTGCGCGAGAGCGCTTCGCGCCTTGCCCACGATGCATTCTTCGGGTCCAGTCGCAGCAAGGATTCCCAATTGCGATGCACTGCGACAAGTTGCGGCAGCAGCACGCCACCGCCTGCGCCGCGGCTCAAGATGCGCAGGCGCTCTTGCTCCAGATGGGCCAGTTCGACCTGCCATACGCGGTTTTTCGGGTCCTGGTCCACAAGCGGCGTGAACAGCCGCTTGGCCTCGTCATAGTCGCGCAAGGCGTTCGCATCCATGCCCAAGGCCAGTGCGATCAGGGCGCGGTGCTGCAAGGCACGCACTTCGCGGTATATCCACATCGACTCGCTCGGGAAGCGCGCGCGCAGGCCCTGGACCAACTGCATTTCCTGCGCGTACAACTTTTCCGCGGCATCCAGCTGGCCCAAGGATTCCCGCGCCGAGGCCAACCACGAATAACTGTCAGCAAGTTCGACGGCAACGGAAGACGAGTCCGGCGTACGCTCGAGCGCACGCCGTTTCAGCGCGATCGACGCCATGAACGCCGGCGCCGCCAGGTCGGGCTTGCCGCGGGTCTGGGCCAGGGCGCCCAGGTTATTGTGCGCGTATGACTGTTCTACCCACCATTCCGGGTTCGCCGGGTCGAACTCGTGCAGCAGGTCGGCATATTTCAGGTAGTCGCGCAGGGCGTCCTCGGCCGCGTGCCAGTTGTTCTGGTCCTTGTGGATTTGTGCCACCCAGTAAGCGTTCGCACCGAGGTTTTTCAATACCTGCAAGTCACGCGGCGCCATGTGCAATTGGCGCATCAGGATGACCTGTGCCTTGACCAACGCGTCGAGGGCCTGTTTCGAATCGCCACGGGAACGGCTTACTTCGCCGATTGTCTGCAATCCCTTGGCGCGTAGCGTCAGCGCAGCCGGGCTCAGGTCGGCGCCGTCCGAACCGCTCAGGTATTGCAGTGATTTGCCGCTGACGCTTTCGAGCAAGTCCAGCCGGCCCAGCGGCCTGAGCTTGTCGGAAAAATCGCCGAGCATGAAGTCCATCAAACCTTCGGCCTCGCTGCGGCGTAATTCGGCTGCCCGGCTTGCCAGTTGCGCGCTTACCCCCAGGCCCACCGCCAACAAGGCCAGGGCCACGATCAGCGCCAGTGCACACATGCGCATCCGGTCACGCTGGCGTACGCGCCGGTTCGACGCAAGGATCAGTTCACGCTCGTGGGCCGTGAGCGACCAGACGCCTGCTTGCTGCAACTCCATCGCTTCCTGCAGCAGCTTTCCTTGGGGCAGCAGTAAATCGGTGGGACAGCCTTCATCGCACCAGCGGCCTGCGTGCTGTGCCAGGCGGCCTCGCGCCGCCAGCGCGTTGCGATGGGCGGCGATCCAGTCGGTCATGCGCGGCCAGCGCCGCAAGATCGCGTCATGGGCGATGCCGAACACGGGCGTGCCGCCGACCAGGTCGCTGACGAACAGGCGCGACTCGATCAATGCGGCCACTGCCTGGCGTGCGTGGTCGTCGCGCAGCGCCGCCCACGGCGCGCGCTGACTGCTGACGTTGACGCCGTCGCTCGAGAGGATGATTACCAGCGACATGATATGGGCCAGCGCGGCCCGCGGAGCCTCGTCCAGGCCAAGCACGACTTTCTCGGCGCGCTGACCAATCGCGCCTTCCAGGTCGCCCAACTGATGGAATGCTTCAAAGCTGAGCTCGCCTTCGCCCGTACGCAACCGGTACAGCTCTTGCAGGCAGTATTGCAGCAGGGGGAGGGCATCGGGCCGGCCGGCGGCGCTTGCACACAGGATATCGTCCAGCCCGGCGCCGGTCACCGGGTCGTTGCCGAAGCTGAGCCTGGCCGCCGCCGCGGGCCGCCGGATCATCTGGGCAATGTCGCTAAAAGCCGGCGGCTCCAGGTCGAAATGGCCGCCATGACGCTTGCCTTCGGTGAGCAAGGGATATTCAGCGATGCTGGGGTAAAAATCGTTGCGGCAGGCGACGACGATGAGGGCGCTGCTGCTGCGGGCCAGTTGTTCGAGCGTTCGCAGGAAGGCGCTGCGCTCGGATTCGGCGATCCGGGTGGCGTTGAACAAGGCTTCGAAGCGATCGATGAAGATGCCAAAGCGCAGGCCTGGCCGGATGGGGACATGCGCCGCAAGCGCCTTGCGCAGTTCGTCGATCACGGTCTCGCAACCGTGTTCCAGGCGCGCGCCGAGGGAGACCGCGTTCTCGCCGGGGAAGGCCCACTGGTCTTCCCATTGCAGGTCGAGCAGGGCGCCGGCCAGTGCCGTGAACAGGGTTTGTTCACCCTGGTCGAACAAGTCGAAGGCGGTGCTGGCGAGCAGGCAGGGCCCAGTGGAAGTGCTTGTACGGGACAAGGCGGGCAGCAGGCCGGCCTGGATCAGCGAGGTCTTGCCCGACCCGCTGGGGCCGAGGATCAGCATCAGTGCCAGGCCGCTCGCCACTTGCGCGCTTGCTGCATCGACCAGCTTGCGCGTGACGTCATCGCGTCCGAAAAAGACGTCGGCATGGTCGGCGTCGAACGCGAGCAGGCCGCGAAACGGCGAGCCCGCCTGCCAGCTCTTGCGGCTGTCCGCGTGCGCGTTGAAGACGACCGGCGCCACCGTACGGTAACCGCGCATGCGCAGGGTTTCGATAAAGCGCGGGGCGCTCGCGCTGTCGCCCAGGGCGCGGCGCAACTGCGCAATGTTCTTGTGAAGCGCACTGTCGCCGGAGTCGGTACTGCCCCAGCACTGCAGCAGGAGCTCGTCGGCGCTGAGGATGGCGCCGTGGGCCTTGCACAAGGCCACCAGCACCTCCATGGTGCGCGGCTCCATCTGGCGCTTCTGATCCGCCGTCACGATCGTATTGCTGGAAGGATCGACCAACCATGGCCCGAACTGGAAGCGCCGCGTCATGCGGTGGCCGTCGAAGGCGTCGTGGGCAGGGCCGGGGAACTCCGCTTGATCATGTTCGCGCTCGTTAACCAGAAGTTAATTATTTTAGCATCGTGCCGACGGTCAATGGTGCTGATCATTGGCGAAAGCGGAGCTCGCCTGATACCACGTTGATACTTGTGTTACGTCAGGGCCGACTCCTACCATCACTTCCGAACTCCCCGATTCCTGGTCAACATTTCAAGTGAGGATGTGATGGCAGACAGCTTGCAAAAATGGGTGGGACGAAATCGTCCACCGCGCGTTCAGATCACCTACGACGTCGAAATCGGTGGTGCCGTCGAGAAGAAGGAATTGCCGCTGGTGGTAGGCCTGCTGGCCGATCTGTCGGGGCAGCCCCTGGTTGCGCCGCCAAAACTGAAGGCGCGGCGCCTGGTCGATATCGACCGCGACAATTTCAACGAGGTGATGCAGAAGATCGCGCCGCGCCTGGACCTGTCGGTGCCCGACACCTATGACAACAAAGGCAACCTGAAGATCGAGCTGAACTTCAAGAACTTCCAGGATTTCCACCCTGAATCGATCGTCAAGCAGGTGCCGCGCCTGGCCAAATTGCTTGAAGTGCGCCAGCAATTGCGCGACCTGCTCGGCAAGCTCGACGGCAACGACGAACTCGACTCGCTGCTCCAGAACATCGTCCAGAGCACGGAAGAGCTCAAGGCGCTGCAAGGGGAAAGTGCCGATCCGGCCGCCCCATCGGCCGCCGAGCCGGCACCCGACAGCACCGAGCCTGTCGCATCCTGATAGCGCCCCCGCGCTGTTTTCTCCCACACTAGAGAAAGAGTAACCATGGCCAGCAATCAAGCGGTTCAGGCCGGTGCCAGCACCACCAGCGAGAGCATGACGCTGTTGGATCGCATCGTTCACGAAGGAAAAATGGCGGTCGAGCCGTCGCAGAACGGCTACGCGCGCACGCTGCTGGGGCAATTCGCCACGCAGGTCCTCAACGAAGGCATGCAAAAGGCACCCGACAAGGGCGTGGTCGCCATGATCAACGAGCGCGTAGCCCAGATCGACAAGATCCTGAGCGCGCAGGTCAACGCGATCATGCACCACGAGGGCTTCCAGGCGCTGGAATCGTCCTGGCGCGGCCTGCATGACATGGTCATGGGCACGGAAACGGGCAGCAAGCTCAAACTGCGCCTGTTGAACGTGTCGAAGAAAGAGCTGCTGAAAGACCTCGAAGGCGCGGTCGATCACGACATGAGTGTGCTGTTCAAGAAGATCTACGAAGAAGAATACGGCACCTTCGGCGGCAATCCGTATTCGCTCTTCATCGGCGACTATTATTTTGGCCGCGATCCGCAGGACATGGCGCTGATCGAGCGCCTGTCGAAAGTGGCGGCCGCCGCGCACGCCCCGTTCATCGCCGCCGCCGCCCCGTCGCTGTTCGACATGACCTCGTTCACCGAACTGGGCGTACCGCGCGACATGTCGAAAATCTTCGACAGCGCCGAACTGACCACCTGGCGCGGCTTTCGCGAATCGGAAGACTCGCGCTACGTCGCCCTGGTGCTGCCGCGCTACGCCGCGCGCCTGCCCTACGGCGCCAGGACCAATCCGGTCGATTCGTTCGCTTTCGAAGAAGACGTCGACGGCACTGATCACAGCAAATACCTGTGGTCGAACTCGGCTTATCAGCTGGGGCTGCGCATCACGGAATCGTTTGCCAAGCACAGTTGGACGACGGCGATCCGCGGCGTCGAGGGCGGCGGCAAGATCACCGGCATGACCGCGCATACGTTCAAGACCGATGACGGCGACGTGGTCCTCAAATGCCCGACCGAAGTGACGATTACGGACCGCCGCGAGAAGGAACTCAACGACCTGGGCTTCATCGCCGTGGTCAACGCCAAGGGCACGGATACGGCGGCGTTCTTCGGGGGGCAGTCGGTGAACAAGCCGAAGTTGTACAACCTGGATTCGGCGAATGCCAATGCGGCACTGTCTTCGCGCTTGCCGTATGTGCTGGCGGCGTCGCGGTTTGCGCATTATCTCAAGGTGATCATGCGAGACAAAATTGGGAGCTTCCAGACCCGTAAGGAAGTCGAGAATTTTCTTAACAACTGGCTCAGTGATTATGTTTTGCTGGATGCCAGTGCGACGCAGTCGGAGAAGGCCCGCTTCCCTCTGTCAGAAGGGCGCGTCGATGTCAAGGAAATCGCCGGCAAACCCGGTGCGTATTCAGCCGTCGTGTTCCTGAAACCGCACTTTCAGATGGAAGAGCTGAGCACGTCGATTCGCTTGGTGGCAGAGCTTCCGGCTGCGGTCGCCTAACGGATCGGCCGCAGTCGCGGACCCCATTTTTAACGTATTCCTGCATGGCAGCGGCATCGTCCGGCTGCCCTCGCATTCACATTGCGGAGTTCATCCATGTCAGACGTTCTCATTCTTGATTTAGGCGACATCAAAGGCAACTGCACGATCGACGGCTATGCGGACAAAGTGATCGTCAGCTCGTTTTCGCACAGCGCATATTTACCGATGGGTAGCGACGCCGGCAATACCGAACGCACAATGGGGCGTCCTGTCTTGTCGGAAATGTCGTTCTCGAAACCTTCCGACCTGGCGACGACGGCTTTGTTCAAAGCTTGTACGCAAGGCAGTAAAATTGGCCCGGCTACGCTGAATATCGGCCGCGTCGAAAATGGCAAATACATGAATTTCATGACATATTTAATGGATAACGCGATGATTTCTCAGATGAGTAGCAACGGCGGCGGCGGAACCCCGAATGATTCGTTTTCGATTAACTTTACGAAGATCACGGCGACGTTTACGCAGCAGCAAGCGGATTCGACCGCAAAAGGCAAGGGAACGTGGACTTGGGATTTGGGGACGATGAAGCCCGAATGATCTGGCGCTCCATGTTTCGTTAGATGTCAGCAAGTGAGATGTGTGAATTTCAGATCTGACTTCCGCACCTTGGACACGAGGGAGAATATGTTAGTTCAGCTGATAGAGTGGGAAAATAGAACAAAAAAGCATCCCTTCGGTGTTTGCGAAGCTGCGACCATGTTATGGCTGCAAAAAATCGACATCGAAGGGGTGCAGGCGGCGACGGAATTACTAGCCCAAGACTGTGATGATATACAGCTACTTGTCGAAGAAGGCCAAATTTCCTGGTTAGTGCATCTGAGGGATTTCCTCCATCCAAATTCAAATTTTCACAATGGGAACGTATTTGCCTTTACTGGCCAAGCGATAAGGGAACTCGACGTCGGCGATTTTATTTTTATCACTGGCGGGATTCATGCTGCTGCAATGTATAAGAATCAAGTTGGAATTTTTTTCTTTAATCCAGGCAAGGGGATGTTCTTGTGCCAGACTTCGCCAAACGTCGCGGACAATGCTCAATCGCACGCGCAGTTGTATAACGCTGTGATGAGTGACGCGGAGCTAGGACGCAATACATTCGCCAAGAAAGGTCGGCTCAGCTGTACCGAACGCGAAGTTGGTTGATGTTTGGGTGAACTGCGGCACGGCGCTGACGTTGTTACTTGTGTTACATACGAGTCGACAGCGATGATTGCCTGATCGCGCGATATATCTTGGATTCGCGTATCAGAACGCTTCACTGATGCCCAGGCACTCATCTTTGGCCTTTCAAACGTATTTAGGAAATGCAAATGCTCCTCGACCCACGTTCACCTGATGGAATAATGAACGCGCTAAACACCACCAGATATCATGATAAAGAGAGGGAGGGCGATGCTGCCTTTCAAACCGGTGACTGGGATGCGGCTGAGAATGCCTACTACGAAGCAATTCAAGCCAGATTACTATGTGGACGTTTGCATGCGCGTAATCATGTCCCGGATCCAGGCGATCATCCGAGGGCAATCGGATTTCTACAAACCAAAATTAACCGGACCTACGTTCAACGTAATGCTGTCCTTGTTCCAGCGGCTGCTCCTACTGCCGCTCCCACGTGGGCGTCACGCATAGGCACACGACGAGCTTGAGCGAATTAGCGCTCAAGGCGGTGATGCCCCGACCCTTACATACAAGACACAAGATAGGCAAGACACGCAAGATACGGAAGACAGGCAAGACGTGGGGTCAGGTATCACATTTGAAATGGGCCTCGCAGTGAAGCATCGCTTAGCCTGGATTAATTCCAATGGCGCGTGCCAATCCACTCCCTGAAGAGCTATGCATGCCCGGCCACGACAACCACCTCGAATACTACCGCCGCGAACTAAGCTACCTGCGCGTCGAGTCAGCCAACTTCGCCGCCCGCCACCCCAAGGTTGCCCGCCGCCTGGTGTTGAGCGACGCCCACTCGGCCGACCCGCACATCCAGCACCTGATCGAATCGGTGGCCTTCCTCACCGCCGGTATCCACCGCGAAATCGATGGTCTGGCGCCAGCCGCGGCGGCCGTCATCCTCGATAACCTGTGTCCCAGCCTGGCGCAACCGGTGCCGTCGATGACCGTCATGCAGATGACGCTCGACCCCGCCGAGGGCAAGGTCACGGCGGGCAGCAAGGTGGCCAAAGGAACGCTGCTGTCCACGACTGCGGCGTCCGGCGAGCCGTGCCGTTTCCAGGTCGGATGGAATACCACCTTGTGGCCGCTGCAGGTCGCCGATGTCGTACTGGAGGACGCCCGCAGCTTGCGTCTCGACCTGCGTACCGATGCCGGCGTCGACCTGGCCGATCTCGAAGTGGAAACGCTGCGCCTGCACCTGGCCGGCGAACTGATGACAACGATGCCACTGCATGAGCTCGTGCTCTGCGGCCTGGATTACGTCGAAGTCGTCAGCAGCGCCGGCGTGCAGCGCTTGCCGGCGCACTACCTGCGCGAAGCCGGCTTCGCCGAAGACGAAGCGATGCTGGGCAGCCCGTCTCATGTTCACCCCGCGTATGGCCTGCTGCAATCGTATTTCGCCTTCCCGCGCGCCTTCCAGTTCTTCCACCTCCAGGGCTTGGGCGGCAGACTGGGTAGCGGCAGCGGCTTCAGCATCCGCCTGACGTTCACCCATGGCGCCAATGTGCTGGCGCTGCTGCGCCCTGAACATATTCGCCTGAACTGCGTCCCGGCGATCAACCTGTTCCCGGTCACCAGCGAGCCGATCGCCTACGACCAGCGCCACTACGAATACCTGCTCATCGCGAATCGCAAGCGCGACGCCACGACCGAGGTGCATTCGGTCGTTTCCGTCACCGTGTCCGACCCGCGCAGCGAACGCGCCGACCTGATTCCCGGCGTGTTCGCCGACACTGGCGGCCTGGACGATACGGACCATATCCGCGGCAATGCGCCACTGTCCTGGACCATGCGGCGCGCCGCCAGCCTGCGGCCCGGCATCATCGGCAGCGACGTGTATCTCGGCTTTGTCGACCGGCGCGACGTGCGGGCCGCGCACGCGGAGCCGGTGATCTACGCCAAGGTGCTATGCACCAACCGCCTGCTCGCCGAGCAGGTCGCGCCCGGCACCCGTTTTTATGGCGAGGGCTTGGCTAGCTCCACCGATATCCGCGCGCTGTACCAGCCAAGCGCGCAAGGTCCGCCGGCCATGGAGAGCGAAGCACTGTGGGCGCTGGTCTCGCTGCTGCGCCTGAACCACCGCTCGCTGGTCGATGGCAGCGCCGGCGTGGCGAGCCTGCGCGAGATGCTGGGCCTGTTTGCCAGCAACAGCACGCGCGACGCGGTACAGGTTCGCGGTATCCGCAGCCTGACGGCGAGCCCGGGCAGTGCCCAACTCCAGGGCGGCGCGGGATCCGCCGCATGGCGTGGTCACTGTCGCGGCACCGACATCGCCCTGGAATTCGCGCAGGACGGCTATGCCGGGTCGTCGGCGCTGATGCTGGCCAGCGTGCTGGCGCACTTTTTCGCGCTCTACACGACGGCCAATTCCTTTGTGCGCCTGACGGTGCGCCGCAATGGCGAAACCTGGAGAACCTGGCCACCCATGACAGGGCGCCAGGCCCTGCTCTGAGGCGCGCCGGGCGCGGCTGATACCGCGTTGTTACTTGTGTTACGCGACGGGCGCCCCCTAGGATCACTCCAAGACTTCCAACCTTGGTACCCCATGCACACTCTGTCCGCCGTTTTGCCGCTGCCCTTGTTCGATCGTTTTGGCGGCGCTTCATCCGGGTCCTCCGGCGTGCGCTTGAGCGCCACCGAGGCGCTGCAGCTGTCGCTCCAGCTCGACCTGACCCGGCTCTTCAACGTGCGCAATGCACTGACGATCGCGCAGTTCCTGGGCACGTCCCCGACCGCGCTCGATTACGGCCTGCCCGACACCCTCGGCCTGTCGGTGCAGTCGGCCACCGACCTGCAGCGCTGGGAGCTGGTCATCGCGCGCGCCATCGCGCTGTACGAGCCGCGACTGAGCCAGGTGCGGGTCGTGGTGATGCCGGACCGCAGCAAGCCGACAGCAGCGCGGGTCACGATCATGGCGATGGCGGCGATGGGCAGCCAGATGTGCCGCTTCGATTTCGATATCGCGCTCGACGAGCGTAGTGCAAGCGCGCAAGCCCATGCCTGACATCCTCTCCCGGCTGCTGCGCGATCCACAGCATTTCAACCTGTTCCAGGCCATCAGCCTGCTCGAAAGGGCAGCGCCCGACCGGGCCCAGGTTGGCGCCGGCGTCGGCATGGACGAAGCTGTGCGCCTGGCCGCCCACGTCGACATGGCGTTTGCCCCCAGCGACATCGCCAGCCTGCGCCCGGGCACCGGGGACGGGCCGGCCTGGATCCTGCGCACGCCCGCCATGACGCTGGCCGGCGGCCAGGGCCCGCTGGCGACGCCCTTCACCGAATTGCTGATCGAGCAGCGCCGCCAGCGCAATCCTTCCGGCCTGGACTTGCTCGACATGTTCAACGGGCGCCTGCTGGCTTTCCGGCACCGTGCGCGCGCCAGGCAGCACCTGGCGCTGGCCCCGGGCGGGACCTCGCCGGTGACGGTGCCCGGCCAGGCGCCGATGGCGCCGCTGCTGCGCACGGTCGATGCGCTCTCGGGTTTGGGCCGCGGCCGGGGCGCGCACGGGCCGCTTGGCGAACTGGGATGGCTGCGCCACGCCGGGCTGCAAAACGCGGCGCCGCGCTCGATGACGAGTTTGCTGACGCTGCTGCGCGACCGCTTCGGGGTCCATTTCACGGGCCGGCAATTCGTCGGCGGGTGGCATCGGCTGGCGCCCGGCGACCAGGCCCGCCTGCTGGGGAGGGGAACGCACCGTCATGGAGGGCAATCGACCGGCATGGGCGCCAGCCTCGGCGCGCGCGCCTGGGACCAGGCAGCGGGCATGGCGCTCACCGCCCCGCCGCTGGCGGCGGCGCAGTTTGCCGCGCTGCTGCCGGGCGGCGCACAGTTTGCCTTGCTGGGGTGGCTGGTGGCGCGCCATCTGCAGGCCGATTTTACCGTGACGCTCACGCTGTCCCTGGCCGCCGCGCCGGCCACCCGCTTGGGCAGGAAGCCTGCACAAGCGTTCGCGCCCCGGCT
Source organism: Massilia sp. CMS3.1 (assembly GCF_051262535.1). Lineage (NCBI taxonomy): Bacteria > Pseudomonadati > Pseudomonadota > Betaproteobacteria > Burkholderiales > Oxalobacteraceae > Massilia > Massilia sp. CMS3.1. The sequence continues at coordinate 201,643 of NZ_JBIMES010000001.1, forward strand.
GGGCCGCAGTGCCTGGCTATGCAGCCGGAATCGCGCGGGGCGATCGGAGCACGACTACCAGCATGCCCGTTTTGTGCTGTCGGCACCGAACGCCAACGACATCAAAGGGGCTTGAGCCATGGACATCGATATTCGCACTTTGCTGGCCCGCCTCAATCCCGAGTGCAAGCGCGCCATGGGCGTGGCGGCCGAACTGTGCGTCAAGCAGACCCATTTCAACGTCGAGGTCGAACACTTCCTGGTGGCGCTGCTCGACGCCGGCGCGCCCGACCTGATGCTGCTGCTGGCCCAATTCGAGGTGAGCCCGGAGGCCGTGCGCACGCAGGTGCAGGGCTGCCTGGACGGCTTCAAGCGCGGCAACGGGCGCACGCCCGCCATGTCGCCGAACTTCGTGGCGCTATTCCAGGAGGCCTGGCTGAGCAGTTCGATGCTGCTGGGGACCCAGCAGATCCGCTCTGGCACGGTGCTGCTGGCGCTGCTGGAGCAGGACCGGCTGCGCGGCATGCTGATCGAAACCGCGCCGGCCTTGCTGACGATTCCACGCGAACGCCTCAAGTCCTCGCTCGCTGCGCTGCTGGCCACGTCGAACGAGGACGCCGGCCCGGCCGGCGCCGTAGCGGCGGATGCGCCGCGCATGGGCGGCGCGGCCGGGACCATGCCGGCACTCGAACTCTACACCGTCGACATGACCGCGCAAGCGCGCGCCGGCCGCATCGACCCGGTACGCGGGCGCAATGCCGAGATCCGCCAGATTATCGACATCCTGCTGCGCCGGCGCCAGAACAATCCGATCCTCACCGGCGAAGCCGGGGTCGGCAAGACCGCCGTGGTCGAAGGCTTCGCGTTGCGCGTGGCTGAAGGCAGCGTGCCGGCCGCGCTGGCCAATGTAAGCGTCTGCTCGCTCGACCTGGCGCTGCTGCAGGCCGGCGCCGGCGTGCGCGGCGAATTCGAGCAGCGTTTGAAGTCGGTGATCGCCGAAGTGCGCGCCGCCACCACGCCCATCATCCTGTTCATCGACGAGGCGCACCAGCTGATCGGCGCCGGCGGCAGCGAAGGGCAGGGCGACGCCGCCAACCTGCTCAAACCCGCGCTGGCGCGCGGCGAATTGCGCACCATCGCGGCCACCACCTGGGCCGAATACAAGAAGCACGTCGAGCGCGATCCGGCGCTGGCGCGGCGCTTCCAGGTGGTGAAGGTGGAGGAGCCCACGCCCGAAGCGGCCATCGGCATGTTGCGCGGCATGGTGGCCACGCTGGAAAGCCACCACGGGGTCGAAATCCTCGATGAGGCGGTGCGCGACGCGGTGCGCCTGTCGCAGCGCTACATCACCGGACGCCAGCTGCCCGACAAGGCCATCAGCGTGCTCGATACAGCTTGCGCGCGCGTGGCCATCGCGCTGGCCGGCACGCCGCCGCAACTCGAATCGCTCGAGCACGAGATCGTGCTGGCCAGGGAAGGGCTGCGCATCCTGCGCCAGCAGCTGGGCCGCGGCGAAGGCGATGCGGCCGAGGCCGACCGCCAGGCCAGTACGCTGGCGCGCTTGAGCGAGCGCCACGCGGGCCTTTCGGCCAAGCTGGCCGAGGAACGCGGCGCCGTCGAGGAAATCCTGGCGCTGCGGCGCCAGATCGCGGGCGACGTCAACCAGGACGACAGTGCCGACGACGAAACCCGCAAGGCCCGTGCCGACCAGTTGCAGCGCCTGCAAAAAGGCCTGGAGACGATCCAGGACGACGAGCCGATGGTGCCGGTCTGCGTCGACTCGAGCATGGTCGCCGGCGTGATCTCCGGCTGGACCGGCATCCCGGTCGGCAGAATGCTGGCCGACGAGGTGCACACGGTGCTGCAGCTGCACGAGCGCCTGTGCGAGCGCGTGGTGGGGCAGGACCAGGCGCTCGACGCGATCGCGCGCCGGGTGCGCACCTTCCGCGCCGAGCTCGATGACCCGGGCAAGCCGGTCGGCGTGTTCATGCTGGTCGGTCCCAGCGGCGTCGGCAAGACCGAAACCGCGTATGCCCTTGCCGACATGCTGTACGGCGGCGAGCGCAACATGATCACCATTAATATGTCGGAGTTCCAGGAGGCGCACACCATCTCCAGCCTGAAGGGCGCGCCGCCCGGCTACGTCGGCTACGGCAAGGGCGGCGTGCTGACCGAGGCGGTGCGGCGCCGGCCCTACAGCGTGGTGCTGTTAGATGAGATGGAAAAGGCCCATCCCGACGTCCTGGAGCTGTTCTTCCAGGTGTTCGACAAGGGCACGATGGAAGACGGCGAGGGCGTCACGATCGACTTCAAGCACACGCTCATCCTGCTGACCTCCAACGCGGCCCAGGACGTGATCACGCGCGCCTGCCAGGATGCCCGCAGCGGCATGCGGCCCGACCCGGCCGCGCTGGTGGAGCAGTTGCGTCCGGCCCTGCTGCGCCAGTTCAGCCCGGCCTTCCTGGGGCGCGTGGTGCTGGTTCCCTACTACCCGCTGGGCGACGCCGAGATTAGCGTCATCGTCGAGATGAAGCTGGCGCGTCTGGCCGAGCGCTTCACCGCCAACCACCACGCGCGCTTCAGCTGGGACGACAGGGTCACGAACGCGATCACGGCACGCTGCACCGAAGTCGACAGCGGCGCGCGCAACATCGACTTCATCCTGACCCAGACCGTGCTGCCGCAGCTGTCGACGCTGGTACTCGAGCGGATCGCCACGGCGTCGGCCTTCTCGGCGGTACACATGTCGATGGCCGGCGGGCAGTTCAGCTACAGCTTGCGCGACAGCCAGCTGCTGGGCGCCGCATGAGGGATCACTTCAAGCAGGCCGGCGGCGTGATGCACTTGACGTCGCCGCTCGGCGCCGACGACCTGCTGCTCGACAGCATGGAGGGCAGCGAGGGCATCTCCGAGCTGTTCAGTTTTACCCTGCACATGCGCTCGAGCAGCACGAGCCTCGATGCGGCGGGCGTGGTGGGCAAGGACATGACGGTGACCATCGCCGGCGCGACGCCGCGCCATGTCAGCGGCATCGTCACGCGTTTTATCCAGAGCGGCCAGGACCGCGATTTCGCGACCTACGAAGCGGAACTGGCGCCCGCCCTGTGGCTGCTGACGCTCGCGCGCGACCGCAAAATCTACCCGAACCAAGGCGTCGACGCCATCGTCAAAGCCGTGCTAAGCAGTTTTGGGATCGTCTTCGAGTCCAGGCTGGGCGCCACCTACGCCGCCTGCGACTATTGCGTACAGTACGACGAGACTGCCTTCGATTTCATCTCGCGCCTGATGGAACAAGCCGGTATCTTTTACTTTTTCACCTTCACCAGCAGCGGCCATACCATGGTACTGGCCGATGCATCGGCGCACTTTTCCGACTGCGGCGGCGCCGCCACAGTGCGCTTCTGGCCCGACAGCGGCATGCAGACACCGGCCGACACTGTCGCGCGCTTCGCCTGGGAGCACCGCATCGCCCTCAAGAAGGCAACCGTCAGCGACTACGACTTCACCGCACCCGACACCGCGCTCGAAGGCAGCTTTGCCGCTGCGGCAGGTGTTGGCGCCACCTACGAATTCGCGACCGGCCACCCAACCGTCGACGCGGCCCGGGCGCTGGCCCGCTTGCGCGTGGAAGCCGGCCAGGCGACTGCCCACATCCTGCGCGGAGACAGTTACTGCGCGCCGTTCACAGCGGGTACCCGCTTTGCCTTGTCCGGCCACTTCGTCGCGGCGCTGAACGCGGCCTTCGTACTGCGCCGCGTGCGCCACACCGTGCGCGACGGCCGGTACGCCAATTCTTTCGAGGCTTTTCCCGCCGGCGTGGCGTTTCGCCCGCCGATGGAAACGCCGCGTCCGCGCGTGGTCGGCTGCGAAACGGCGCGGGTGGTGGGGCCGGCCGGCGAGGAAATCTGGACCGACAAGCATGGCCGCGTCAAGCTGCGCTTTCCGTGGGACCGCGACGGTGCCGACGACAAGCGCGCGCCGTGGGTCCGGGTGGCGCAGGCGGCGGCCGGCAAGGGCGTGGGCGCGCTATTCCTGCCGCGCGTGGGGCACGAAGTGGTCATCACCTACATCAATGGCGACCCGGACCGGCCGCTGGTGACGGGCAGCGTCTACAACGGCACCAACGTCACGCCGGCCACGCTGCCCGCCAACCAGACCCAGTCGATCCTGCGCACGCTGTCTTCCAAGGGGGGCAGCGCCGGCAACGAACTGCGCTTCGAAGACAAGAAAGACGCCGAGCAGCTCTACCTGCACGCCCAGAAGGACATGCTGGTCGAGATCGATAACGCGCTCACCACCACGCTGAAGAAGGGCGCCGAGCTGCACACGCTGGACGAAGGGGACCGCACCGTGGAACTGAAAAAAGGCAAGGAGACCCACAAGGTCGCCGGCACCCGCGACGTCTCGGTCACCGGGGCCGAGCAGCACGTCAACGGCGCGGCTTTCACGCAGTCGGTCAAGGGCGACTATGTCCTCAGCATCGACGGCAACCTCACGATCAGCGTCAAGGGCGCGATCAAGCTGGTGGGCGATAGCGCGATGGTGCTGCAAGCGAGTACCTCATTGACGGCCAAGTCCGGTACCGAATTGCTGTGCGACGCAGGTACCGACCTGGTCAGCAAGGCAGGCAAGGCGCTGTCGCACCAGGCCGGACTGAAAATCGACAACAAGGCGCCGATCATCAACAGCAAGGCCGATGCCACCCAAACCGTCGAGGCCGGGGCGATGCTGACGCTCAAGGGCGCCATGGCGAAGGTGAATTGATGGACGCGCACGACACCGACGCGACCGTGATCGAAGAGCACGATGCCGACGGCACCCTGCTGCTGCGCAGCACGATGGCCGAAGGCGTGTTGCATGGCCCGCTCGAACAGTTCGGCGCCGGCGGCCAGCCGGCGATGACCGCGCATTTTGAAAGCGGCAAGCTGCACGGAACGATGGCCGTGTACGGCGACGATGGCGTGCTGGTACAGCGTAGCGCATTTCGCCACGGCCGCGCCCACGGGCTGATCGAAACCTATGTGCACGGGCGCCGGGTAGCCGCACAGACGATGTCGGACGGCGTCGCCAGCGGGCCCTCGCTGTCCTTCGATGAAGCAGGCCAGATGACGGCGCGCCTGCAACTGGTGGCAGGCCAGGTGGAAGGGCCGGCCGCATTCTTCCACGAAGGCCGCCAGGTGCGCACTGCCAGCTACCACGCGGGCCTGCTTGACGGCGAATCGGTCGACTGCGACGCCGAGGGCCAGGTGGTGCAGCGCTGCGCCTACCGCGCCAACCTGCTGCATGGCGCGCTGCGGCGCTATTGGCCGAACGGCGCCCTGATGGAAGAAGTGCTGTACCACGATGGCGTGCCGCTGGGGGCACCATCCCGCTTCGACGAACAGGGCAAGTCGCTCGGGCACGCGGAAGCGCCGCCGGCGCTGTTCGAGCGGCTCAAACGACTGGTGCGGGGGGATTGATGGGACAACAAGTATGCGCCGGCGCGATGCTGAAATGCTCGTTCGGCCTGGCGCCGGGCGCCCTGGCGGTGCTGCCTGTGAACGGCGTGATGACGGCAGTGCCGGACGCGACCATCATGGACAACAAGCCGATCGTGAACATTGCGCCGTTTGGCATGTGCATCTCGATGGCCAACCCGGCGGTGGCGGCGGCCACCGCGGCGGCGCTGGGCGTGCTGGTGCCGGTGCCATGCATGCCCATTACCAGCGCGCCGTGGATGCCGGGTTCGCCCACGGTCTTGCTGGGAAACCTGCCGGCGCTGAACAATGCCTCGAAGCTGATGTGCATGGCCGGCGGTGTGATTGAAATTTGCATGCCGGGCCAGATGACCGTGGCTCTTCCTTAAATCTACGTTGGCAGGTGTACAGCATGGAATACCGCTTCAGTCTTACCCCGCGCCTGACGGCGCTCGGCGTCTTCGCCTGCGTGGCCTTGCTGGTGCTGCTGTTTGCGCTGGGCTTCTTGCTTGGCCAACGCATGGCCGGGCCGGTCGCCTCACCGGTGCCGGTGGCGGCGCCGGCGGCCCAATCAGCGATGGTAGCGCCATGAGCGGCCTGACTGCGCGCGCCTTGCTGCCGCTGCTCGCCTTGCTGGCAGGCTGCTCGCTGCTGGGCGGCGGGCCTAAACCGGTCCGGGCTGACTGGCAAAGCCTGGCCTTTGCCGCCGCCACTGACGCCAACGCCAACAGCGCACTGGCGGTGGACGTGGTGCTGGTCAAGGACAAGGCCCTGCTCGAGACCCTGGCGGCCATGTCGGCGTCACGCTATTTCGCCGCCAAGGCCGATTTGCAGCGTACCTATCCCGAGGCGCTGATGGTGTTGGCGGTCGAGATCACGCCTGGCCAGTTGATCCAGGTTGAGCGCAAGCGCTTCGGCGCGGAGCGCGTCTGGGCGGCGCTGGCCTTCGCCAACTACGCCGCGCCGGGCGAGCACCGCCTGCGTTTGCCGCTCGATACCGGCGCCTGCCTGCTGCAATTGAACGCCCAAGGCTTTGTCGTCACCGATTCCAAGACGGGCGCCGCCCGCTAACCAAGGAGCCAGCTGCCATGGCTGAAGCACAGTTATTCGACCGTATCCAGTGGCACGAGGGCATGCTGCTCACGCCACAACATTTTCAACAGGAGAGCGCGCGGGTCGACGCCTTGATTGGCTGGCAGGCATTGGCCGGGCAGCCTGCTGCGTGGGGCCTGCGCCGCCTGGTCGTCGACGAAGCGCGTTTTGCCCGCGGCGTGCTGCGCATCGGCGCGCTCGAGGCGGTGCTGCCGAACGGCATGGCGGTGCGCTATGACGCCGACCACGCCCAGGGCCTCACGCTCGAGCTCGACCTGGCTCCCTACGCCGACGCGATGGCGCAGCAAGACCTGCCGGTCTACCTCGTCGTCGGCACCACGCGCTCGCTGCGGCTTCCGGGCCAGCCGCCCATGTTTCGCCGCATTGCCGGCTGCGCGGTCGAAGACGAGGTGTCCGAGGCGCAGGCCGAAGAAGTGCCGCGCATGAGCGCGAACCTTTCGCTGCTGGCCGGGCAGCTGCCGGGCGCGGCCTACGTTTACCTGCAACTGATGACCTTGCGCAAGGAGAACGAGGTCGTTCGCCGCGGCGCCTGGTGGCCGGCCCAGCTGGAGGTAAGCGCCGCCTCGCCGATCAGCCAGCGCGCCAGGGCGCTGGCGGCGCTGATGCGCACCAAGGCCGTGTTCCTGGCCCAGCAGAGCAAATCGAACTCGTCGCGCCTGGAAGACCGTCTGGCCGTGCTCGAGCTGCGCTTCCGCTTGTCGAACCTGATGCTCAACCTGCCGCTGCTCGAAGCGACGCTGGACGCGCCGGCGGTGCAGCCGCTGGCGCTGTACCTGGCCCTGTGCGCCCAGCTCGGTTCACTGGCCGCGCTCGGCCCCGGCGTGGCGCCGCCGCCGCCGCCCTACGTGCATGGGGACAGCTACGCGGCCTTCGATACTGTGCTGACGCAGCTGCACGCGCTGGCCAGTGAAGTCAGCCAACAATGGCGCAGCTGCGCCTTCACTTTCGATGGCGAGTCCTTTGCGCTTCCCATGCGCCCCGAGTGGCTCGGTGCGCAACTGGTGGTGGGCCTGCGCGGGCAGGGCGAACGCGAGTCGGCGCAATGGATGGCCGGGGCGACCATCGGCTCGCGCACGGTGTCGGCCTCGCTGCTCGACTGGCGTGTGCGCGGCGCCGCGCGCGCCATGGTCGACGACGCGCCGGAGTTGGGGCTGCGCGGCGGCGCCGGCTGCACCCTGTTTGCGATCACGGTGGACGATCAGTTCATCGTCGCCGGCCAGGATCTCCTGATCGGCAACGGCAGCGCATCCCAGGCCGCCCTGCGTCCGAAGGAAATCGTTTTGTTCATCAAGGGATAAGCGCATGACCATCCATGACAAGGCCCAGCGCGCCGGCGACGCCGACGGCAACGACCTCGCATCAAGCCAGTTCCGCGCCTTTGTGGCGGTGCTGACCCAGGCGCGCGCTCATGCCGCCAACCTGGCCGAGGCCGAGGGCCGCACGGGCGCTGCCGCGCTCAGCCGTGAGCTGTGTCAACTGATCGAGTTGCAGAGCCTCGAGGCGGGGCGCCGCGGCGGCAAGGGTAGCCTCGACACCCAGTTGCAGGCGCGCTTCGTGAAGGCGGCGCTGGCCGACGAGATGATGCTCAACACTAACTGGGCCGGCCGCACGCATTGGCGTCACCAGCTGGTCGAGTCTGCGCTGCTGCAATCGGCCCACGCAGGCCAGCAGGTGTTCGACGACATCGACCAGTTGCTGCGCGAGCGCGATCCGGCGCGGCGCGCGGTGGCGCGCCTCTACCTGCACCTGCTCGCGCTCGGTTTTCAGGGACGCTATCGCGGCAGCGCCGACCTGGCCCCGATCGCCGCCTACCGGGGCCAACTGTTCCAGTTTGCCTACCAGCGTGCGCCCGGCCTGGGCGCGCGCGATGCCGTCCTCACCGAGCAGACCTATGCCAGCACCTTGTCGTCCGCCACCGGCCAGCGCCTGTCGAAACCGAGCCGCCGGGTTGCCATGCTGGCGCTGTCGCTGGCAGGCCTGCTGGTGCTGTCCCAATCCTTGTGGTTGTGGCAGTCATGGCCGGTGCGCCAGGCGCTGAAAGAGCCGGCCAGGCTCTACACCACGCAGCAGCAGGGGATGCCATGAACTACCTGCACGAGAACCTGCTGCTGATCGCGCTGCTGCTCGCCACGCTGGTGGTGCTGGCGCTGCTGGCCGTGGTGGTGAGCGCGGCGCTGCGCGGCGGCGCCGGCAGCGCCAAGGCGGGCAAGACACTGCGCCTGCTTGGGGCCGAGTCGCTGCACCTGTCGTTTCGCAGCGCGGTCAAGCTGATCGAGGCAAACCTGGCCAGCCGCGGCGAGCGCTACAACCTGTCGTGGACGCTGCTGCTGAACGAGAGCGCGAGCGAGGAGTTGCCCCTGCTGCAGTCGGGCCTGCACAGTGCGCTGAGCGCCGACAGCAGCCTGAACGCTTCGGCGCAGGGTATCGCCTGGAATTTTTTCGACAAGGGCGTGGTGGTCCAGCTGCGCTCCGACTACCTGGGTGCGCCCGAACCCGACAGTGCGGCCAGCAACGGCGTCTGGGATGACTTCCTGGGCCTGTGCCGCAACTACCGGCCCCAGCTCCCATTCGATTGCATCGTGGTGGCCATTCCATGCGCGGCCTTGCTGCAAACCGATCCGCAAGGCCAGATGGCGCTGGTGGCGCGCGCCAAGGCCATCCACCGGCGCCTGTGGCTGGCACAAAACCGGCTCGCCTTGCGCTTCCCGATCCACCTGTTGGTAACCGAGTGCGAAGCCGTGCCGGGGTTCGCCAGCTTTGGCGCTGCCTTGCCCGAATCGTTGCGCCGTTCGATGCTGGGCTGGGCCTCGCCCTACGAGCTGGTGGCCCCGTTTCGCATCCAGTGGGTCGACAGCGCCATGGACCAGATCGTCGGCGCGGTGGCCGACACATGCGCCGAACTGTGCGCACTCGAAACGGCCGACGCCGGCAGCAGCGCCTACTTCTTGTTGCCCAGCGAAGTGGAACGGCTGCGTGCGGGCCTCAAGATCTTCTGCGAAGAATTGATGCGCCCGAGCGCCTACCACGAGTCCTTCCTGCTGCGCGGCATCTACCTGACCGGCGACGCCGGCGCTGCCGCGCTCTTGCAGGCAGGCGCTGCCGGCCTGGACGCGACGCCGCTCGTGCAGCTGCCCGCTCTGGCCACGGCCGCGGGGGAACGCGAGGCAGGTCCGCGCGCGGCCATGCCGGTCTTCCTGCGCGATATCTTCGAACGCAAGATCTTCGCCGAGGTAGGCCTGGTGCGCTCATCGAGCCAGCACATGCGGCGGCCTGCCACAACCCGCCTGGCCTGGTGGGCTGCGCTGCTCGTGCCCATGTCGTGGGGGCTGGGCCTGGGCGTTGCCACCTTCCAGCTGCACCAAAGGCAAGGCGTGGTGCTGGCCTACCTGGCGGGGTCCGGCACGACAACCCAGGTCGCGGCGCCCGGCGTCGATGCAACGCCGGCGCAGCGCCGCGCCATCGCTGCCCTCGACAGCGTCGAGCAGATGCGGGGCGCGCGTTTCAGTTCGGTCTTCATGCCCGGTTCCTGGCCGCTGTTCGACGACCTGCAGGAGCAGTTGCAGCGGCGACTCGAACAGGGTTTCGCCGTTGATGTGGTGAGCGCGCTGCGCCATGCGGCCGTGGCCCGGGTGGGCCGGCTGACCGGGGCCGTGCGCGACCCTGCGACCGGCGACCTGCTGGACAACGGCGAGTGCAAGTTGCCGGCGCATTGGAGCGAGCAGGGGGGGGCGTCATCGGCCGGCCTGGGCCTGAAGGATGTGCCCGAGTATAACTGGCTGCTGGGCTACCTGGCGAGCCTGGACGAGCTCGACCAGGCCATCGGCGCCATGCAGCGCCTGGGGCCGTCCGCCCAGCTGCACAAGCAGGCGCCCGCGTCCGGCGCCGACCTGGCACTGGCGGTCCGCGTGTTGTTGAAGAGGGAGGTGGGCGGCATGCCGACGCGCACGGCCGCGTTGTACCGCGCCGCGGCGCAGGGGATTCCGGTGCTGCCCCTTGGGCCGCTCGAGGCCGCCGCGCGCTGCGCCCTGCGGCTGGGCGAGACGGCCATGTATCGGCGGCTGTTCGAAGACAACAGCCTGCTGCTCAGCGAGCAGGCGGTCACCGGGAGCCTGGCGCGCTTGCGCGACAGTACCCACCAGGGCGCCGACCTCGGCGCGCGCTTGCGCCTGTGGCAAACCCTGCGCACGGCGCTCGACAACCAGCAAAGCGGCCTCGTTACCGGCCAGGGCGGATGGATGCACGAGCGCGTGCTCGACCTTGGCAGTGCGCAGGACAACCTGCTCAAACAGATCGGCGCCAACCGGCTGCTCGGCCCGGTGGCGGTGCGGGACAGCAGGAATCTGGCGGCGCAAGGCTTCGGCCGCTTCAAGGTCGCATGGGAGCGCGTGGTGGCGGCACCCGACCAGGCCGACGGCGGCGCCGGCCTGGCCTGGGACGGCACGTCCTGGGTCTTCACGCCCGAGCGCAAGGCATTGCACAGTGCGGTCGCTGCCCTGATGGCGCAGCCCTACATGAGGGCTGCGGCGACGCTGCGCCTGCCCGTCCTGGGGACGGGAGCCACGATCGGCTGGGACAGGGCCCAGCTCGAGCAGGCAGCCAGCCTGCCTGATGCGCGCAAGGCCTTCCAGGGCGGTGCCTACATCGCTTTGCCCACGTCCTTGCAGCAACCGGCGGCCGCGGTGGTCGACCTGGCGCTGGGCGCCAGTGCCAGCGCTGCGTTGGCGCAAGCGCTGAGCGTGGCGCCGCCGCAGTTGCCCAGCGCCGCCGCCGATGCCGAGCGCGCCGTCGTACTGCGCATCCGGGCCTGGCTGCGGGAAATCGGCGCGCGCCAACTCGCCGACGACCTCGACGCCGCGCTGGAGCGCGATGCGCTATCGCGCCTGGCTCGCCTGGATGAAGTGTTCGATGCGGCGCAGTTGTACGTGCCGCGCGACGCCGGTTTCCAGCAATGGCAAGGCCAGAAGGGTGCCATGCTCGGCGCCTTTGGGGGCGACGTGGCGGGGCTGAACGCCTACCTCGAGCAGCAGCAGGAATTCATCGACACCATGGTCCAGCAGGCCGAGGGCGTACTGGCTGAACTGGCCAGCGGCGCATCGGGCGGGCATCCGCTGGTAGCGAGCTGGCAGGCGCTGGCCGCGGATTTGCGGCGCTACCGGCTCAAGAGCCCGACCAGCTCGCGCATGGCCCTCGAAACCTTCATCGCCATCGGCAGCGCCGAGATCGACATCAACAATTGCGTCGACAAGCTGGCGCTGCGCCAGCCGCCACGGCGTGCCGCTGATGTGTTTGCCGAGCGCCTGCAAAGCCTGCAGGTCGGGATGCTGGCGCGCTGCCGCGAACTGGCCAGTGGCGACGACCAGCGCCAGTGGCAGCATTTCGCCGAAGCCTATAACCGTGAGCTGGGAAAGCGGGCGCCTTTCGTCACGTTTGCCAGCGCGCGCTCCGGCGGGGCCGATGCGGTGCCGGCCGATCTCGAGGCCGTCGGCGCCGTGTTGAAACTGTACGACCGCGCCCGCGCCGCCGGTGCGCTGGCCGAGCGCGATCCGGGGCAGCCGGGCGCGCGTCCGGCGGTGCGCAAGGCCGACCAGCAGTTGCGCCGCGTGCGAGACCTGCTGGCGCCTCTGTATCCGGCCGAGGAGGGCCAGGTCGGGGCGCTCGACGTGACGGTGGAATTTCGCGCCAATACGGGCGGCGAGGCGGGCGCCAACAAGATCATCGACTGGGGACTGACCATCGGGGGAGCCACCGTGCGCCTGGCCGACCGGGCACGCGCCTTGCGTTGGGAGCCCGGCATGATCGTGGCCGATCGTACGGTCAGCTACCGCTTTGACGATCCGTGGGCCTTGTTCAGCTTCATCAACGCTTACCGCGACGGCGGTACCCCGGGCGACGATGGCCGGGTACCGCTGCTGCGCTTCGAGTTTCCCCTGGTGAGCGCGGAGGCGAGGCCGTCGTCGCCGCTGCCGCAGGCGCGCGCGCGCGTGTTCCTGCGCATGCGCGTCAGCGCGCCAGGCAAGCATGCCGCGCTGACCTGGCCGGCCTTGTTTCCGGCCCAGGTGCCGCCATGGCAAGAACCACTACAGAGCGCACTATGACAGCGATGCATGATTTTCCTGACAGTGCGGCTGACCAGCCGGTGCTCGACGCTTTGCTGGCGCCGCTGTCGCCCGAGCCGCCCTGCGGCCCGGCAGCGCGCTATGATCCCGTGTTCACCGCTATCCGCCTGCTGCGCGAGGAGGACGATCCCAGCCTGCCGATGGGTCAGTGGGAGCGCCCGCTGACGTGTGCCGACTGGCCGGAGATCGAGCGCCTTTGTGTCGACATGTTGCGGCTGCGCTCCAAGGATTTGCAGATCGCTGTCTGGCTGGTCGAGTCCTGGATGCGCCAGCGCGGTTTTGCCGGCTTGATGCAGGGCCTGCGGCTGCTCGACGCACTGCTGCAGCGCTACTGGCCGCAGTTGCATCCACTCATTGACGGCGATGATGCCGACGCCCGCCTGGCTGCGCTGGAATGGTTGAACGAATCGCTCAGCACCAGCGTGCGCCTGCACGCCGTCTTGTTGACCTTCGACGGCGGCAAGCCTGTACCCATGACCCTGGCCGAATGGGAACGCATGACGGCACAGGAAATGGCGCCGCATGCTCCGGCTGGCGACAGGCCGCCCGGCGCTGCGGCGCAGTTCTCACGGGCCGATGTCCATGCCGCGTCGGAGCATATCCGGCCGGCCCTGCTGGCGACCGGCGCCGCAGTCGGCGATTGCCTCGATTCCCTGCAGTCGATCATCGCCTTCCTCCATCACCAGCTCGGGGACGAGTCGCCCAACCTGGGCAAACTGGAGGGCACGCTGGAAGCGATCCTGCGCGTTTTGTCGCAGTTGCGACCGGGGCAACCTGCGGACGCGGCAAGCGACGGCACTCTGCCGGTCGACGCGGTGTGCGCCGAGGTCACCGTCGGCTTGGCGAGCGCGGGCAGCGCTTCGGCAGTGGTCCCGGGCATTGCTGTCGAGACCGGGCGTTGGCGCAACCGAGCCGAGGCGTATGCGACGCTTGAAGCGCTGGCCGATTATTTGAGCGAGGTCGAACCGCACAGCCCGTCGCCCTTTCTGATCCGTCGTGCCGTGAATTGGGGACGCATGTCCTTGCCGGAAGTAATTGCCGAAATTATCCGCGAGGAGGGGGATGTCGGCCGCTTGTTGAATGTGCTTGGCATCAAACTATAGGGCCTTGGCGTTCATGTCGCCAAGGGGGTGTGCATAGTCTGGGGCAAGCACGTCCTGATCCGTTTTCAATCGGTGTCGAGGCGATCGACGATCGTTCTCGGTCGCCGTTTTCATGTGCCTGTTCCTGCTCCTTCCCGCGCTAGAGCGGCGTGGCTTGCGTGAACCGTCTCTATACCGATCTCGCGGTGCTGGACGTGACTCTTGAGGGCCTGCGCGTCGTCGAGATGGCGCCGGGCCTGTCTTTCGACGAACTGCAAGCAGCAAGCTCCGCGCCCCTGCTGGCGCCCTGACACCCCCGGCAAAGCTTCGGGTGTGAGCGACGGCCGCCGACGCCGCAGGGACCTCAAGTCAGCGTGATGGACGGCAACGGCACGGTGCAAGCTTGTCTCCTGTTCACAACATCAGCGTCATGCATTTTTGCACTTTCTCCGAATCATTAGACTTATCTCTTCAGTAACGTAGCTACTGCTGTGTACGGTAATTAACGGCATCCAGCCTTCCGGTCACCGCTATTGCGATGAAGAAAATGACGTCTCATTGAATCAACGAGAAGGGCGAAAAATGCAGAAGCTCACATTGATCCCATGCGCATTACTGGCATTCACCCATGGCGCGTTTGCGCAGCAGCTGCCGAGCGCCGCCAGCCAGATGCAACAGATCCCGCCTACGCCGATGCCGCAAAAAACGGCGCCAACAGTCACGCTCACGCCAGCGGGCGCCCCCGCCACGGTGGCCGATGCGCCTGGCGTGAAAATCGTCGTCAAGCGCCTGGGGGTAGCGGGGGCTGGGGCCTACTCCGAAGCCGAGCTGCTGGCGGTGACCGGATTTGCGGCTGGCAGCGAACTGTCACTGCCCGACCTGCGCGCCATGGCCGCGAAGATTGCCGCTTTCTATCATCGTAACGGTTACTTCCTGGCCCAGGCCTACCTGCCGCAGCAAAACGTCAAGGACGGCGCGGTCACGATCGCGGTGCTTGAGGGCCGCTACGGCAAGGTCCTGCTCCGCAACGGGAGCGGCGTTTCCGACGACGTGGCGAACGGCCTTCTCAGCGGGCTCGACAATGGCGACATCGTGGCCGTCGAGCCGCTTGAAAACCGCTTGTTGCTCTTGTCGGACCTGCCGGGCGTGCAGGTCAAATCGACCCTGGTGCCGGGCGCATCGGTGGGTGCATCCGACCTGATCGTCGACCTGACACCTGGCCAGCGCCTTTCCGGCAGCATCGATGCAGACAATGCCGGCAACCGCTACACCGGCGCCAATCGCATCGGCGCGACGGTCAACCTGAACGACCCCACCGGACACGGCGACGTCGTCACGCTGCGCGTGCTGAGTTCGGGCTCCGGTCTGGACTACGGCCGTTTTGCCTACCAGGTGCAGTTTGGCAGGGCGCGGGTCGGCGTAGCGTATAGCGACCTGCGTTACAAGCTGAAACGCGAGTTCGCGCCACTCAATGCCAAGGGCAGCGCGAAAATCGCCAGTGTTTACGGCAACTATCCACTGATCCGTTCGCGCAACACCAACCTGTACGCCCAGGTTAACTTCGACGCCAAGCGCTTCGAGGACAGGGTTGGCTCGACCTCGAGCGTCACCGACAAGACTGCGCGCGTCTTGAACACGAGCCTGTACGGCGACCGTCGCGACAAGCTTGGCGGGGGCGGCCTGAACAGTTACGGGCTGACCTGGTCAACCGGCGAGATCGACCTGCAAACGCCGTCGGTGAGGGCGTTCGACGCCATGTCGGCCGCCAGCAACGGACGCTACAACAAGCTCGGCCTCAATGTCGCCCGGCTGCAAAGCGTGACCGAGTCGCTGTCGGTGTATGCCGCCGCTAACGGCCAATGGGCATCGAAGAACCTGGACGTGTCGGAAAAAATGGAGCTGGGCGGCATGTATGGCGTACGCGCCTATCCCGAAGGTGAAGCCTACGCCGACCAGGGCTATGTGCTCAACCTGGAAGCGCGCATGACTTTGCAGTTCTTCTCCGGGCCCATGGCCGGGCAGGTGCAGCTGGTCGGCTTTGCCGATCATGGCAGTGTCAGGACAAACGAGAACGCGTGGACGGTCGGGCACAACCACAGGGCCCTGTCCGGTGCGGGCGTCGGGCTGACCTGGGCGAAGAACAACAATGTCATGGTCAAGGCGTACTACGCCCACAAGCTCGGTAACGAGAAAGCGCTGTCCGCGCCGGATTCGGCGGGCCGTTTCTGGGTCCAGGCAGTCAAGTACTTCTGAGCTTGTAAATCACTACGGAACCAAAAGGTCACTCAATGAACAAACTCTACCGATCGATCTGGAATGATGCCACCGGCACCTTCGTCGCCGTGTCCGAAAACACCAGGGGCGCGGGCAAGAAAGCCTCGACCTGCACGGGTGCCATCAAGCATGCGCCGCTGGCCATGAAAGTACTTTCCCTGTCGCTGATGATGGTGGGCGCCAGCGCCTGGGCGGCGCCCGTGGACGGTGTCGTTACGGCAGGCGTCGCCACGATTAACGGCACGCCGGGCAGCACGGTCATTACCCAGACGAGCCAGAATGCAGTCATCAACTGGCAGAGCTTCAACGTGGCGGCCGGCGAATCGGTCCGCTTCGACCAGCCAAACGCGCATTCCGTGGCACTGAACCGGGTACTGGGGGCGGACCCGTCGAGCATCCTGGGCACGCTGTCGGCGAACGGCAAGGTGTTCCTGGTCAATCCGAACGGCATCCTCTTCGGCGCCGGCGCCTCCATCAACGTCGGTGGGCTCGTTGCTTCGAGCCTGAACATTGGCGACGCCGACTTCATGGCAGGCAACTATCGCTTCACCGGCGCGGGCAATGGTGAAGTGACCAACCTCGGCACGATCAACGCACCGGGCGGCCATGTCGCGCTGCTGGGCGCACATGTCAGCAATGACGGCGTCATCGCGGCCCGGCTCGGCAGCGTGGCACTTGCCGCCGGCAATGCCATCACACTCGACGTCGCCGGCGACGGCTTGCTCAATGTTGCGATCAGCGAGGGGGCGGTCAACGCACTCGCGTCAAATGGCGGCCTGATCGGGGCAGACGGCGGACAGGTGCTGCTGAGCGCGCGGGCGGCTGGCGGCCTGCTGCAGGGTGGCGTCAACAATAGCGGCGTGATCGAAGCGCGCAGCTTCGACAACCATCACGGTACGATCCGCCTGCTGGGCGATAGCCAGACCGGCGGGGCGCAGGTGAGCGGCACGCTCGACGCGTCCGGCCTGGCCGCAGGGCAGACCGGCGGTACCGTGCAGGTGCTGGGCAATACAGTGGAGTTGGCAGGCGCAACGGTCAATGCATCGGGCGACGTCGGCGGCGGTCTGGTGCACATCGGCGGCGGCTTCGATGGCGACACGACGATACCAGTGGCGCGCGCCACCGTCGTCGACAGCGGCGCGCTGCGTGCCGACGCGATCAGCACTGGCAACGGCGGCCGGATTGCTGTCTCATCGGCTGGTGCCACCTCGGTCAACACCACGCTGACGGCGCGCGGCGGCGCCAGCGGCGGCAACGGCGGCTTCATCGAAACAGCCGGGCAGAACGTGCTGCTGGGCACCGGCAACAGCGTCAGTACGCTGGCCTCATCTGGCAACACCGGTACCTGGCTGCTGCGCCCGGCCAACTGGACGATCGCCGGTGCCGGCGGCGACGAGACGCCGGGACAGGTGTCGACCAGCCTGGTCAGCTCGGATCGACTGATCAACACGACGAACGACATCACCGTGGCCGATGCGCTCGTCTGGACCACTGGACGCAAGCTCGAGCTGAGCGCAGGCCACAACGTGCTCGTCAAGGCGGCGATCACTGCCAGCACGGCCGGCTCCGCCATCGTCCTGACAGCCGGCAATGATGTGCTGGTCGATGGGGCCATTACGGCGAGCGCGACGGGTTCGCGCATCAGCATGGCCGCAGGGCGCGATGTGATCAACACTGCGGCCGTCACGGCAAGCGCGAACGGCGCCAAAATCGCGATGAACGCGAAACGCGACGTCAGCGTGACCACGGTCACCGCGGACGGCGGCGGCTCGATCGACCTGATCGCCAACCACGACGTGAAGGCACACGGACAAATCAGCGCCGACAACGGCGCCGTGATGATGCTTGCCGACAGCGATGGCAACGGCCCCGGTGTGGGCGGAGGTACCGTCAAATTTGTAGGCCCAGGCGCCGTCAACGCGACGGCAACGACGATTCGTTTCAATCCCGTCGCTTACGCCGCCACCAGCACGGAAATAGCGAACTATGCGAACAGGGTGGCATCGGGCACAGTCGACGCCAGGGCATGGGTATTCGCCCAGGGCGACGACAAGGTCTACAATGGCAGCCGCGCCGCTACCGTGTCCTTGCGCGGCTACCCGAGCGTCTGCAGCTGCGTCAACCTTGTGGCGGGCAATGCGACTTTCGACACCAAGAACGTCGGCACAAGCAAGTTGATTACCTTCGACGGCTATATCCTGGGCGGTGCCGACAAGGCGAGGTTTGCCTTGTATGCGCCTTTGGGTACGCCTGCCGGTTCCGGCACCACGACTGCCGACATCACGCCCCGGCCACTGAACGTGAGGGCCTTGGGCACCAACAAGGTCTATGACGGCCACACGGCCGATGCGGTGACCTTCACCGACAACCGCATCACGGGCGATTTGCTCACCGTCACCAGCGCTGCGGCCAACTTCGCCGATCCCAAGGTTGGCAACGGCAAGGCGGTCAGCGTCACCGGCATTAACCTGAGCGGCGCCGACGCCGCCAACTACAGCGCCAACACGACCGCGACGACTGCCGCCGACATTACGCCGGCACCGCTGATTGTGCGTGCGAACAACGCCGCCAAGCCATACGGGCACACGCTCATGCTGTCCCCGTCCGCCTTCACCCAGCTTGGCCTGGTCAACGGCGAGACTATGGGCAGCGTCAGCCAGACGAGCGTCGGCACGCCAGCCACCGCCGCTGTTGCAGGCAAGCCGTATGCGATCGTCCCGAGCGATGCGGCCGGCGGCACTTTTACGCCGTCCAACTACGCCATCAGTTACGTGAACGGAGCGCTGACGATCGTCCCGGCACCCTTGATCGTGGCGGCCCACGACGCCACCTCGCCGTATGGCCAGGATCCGGTGTTGACCGGTTTCATGGCCACCGGCCTGGCCAACGGCGAGAGCGTCGGCAACGTTACCCTGACCAGTCCTGGTGCGTTGGCTGCGGCCAGCGCGGCAGGGTCGTATGCCATCAAGCCGAGCAACGCAAGGGGTGGCACGTTCACGCCGTCCAACTATACGATCGCCTACACAGACGGAACCCTCCACGTGAGCGCACCGCCGGCCCCACCGCCCGCAGTCCTGCCCCCGGTAGCTCCACCGCCCGCAGTCCTGCCTCCAGTGGCCCCGCCGCCCGCAGTCATTCCCCCGGCGGCACCAACGGCGCCTGTCACGCCACCAGCACCGGTTCTGTCGGAACCGATATGGCCGTCCATCCCTCCCGTGAGGATACCGGTGACGGTCGTGCCTGCGCCGACCTCGCCCGACCCGATGCCCGTTATCGTGCTGGCGCAAACACCTGCCGGGCTGCAGACGCTGCTGGCACCAGGAGCCGCCGAGTCACAGCCGGAGCTTGAGCCAGCGCCAGTGCCGACCGGTCCGACGGTTCCCGAAGAGCCGGAAGTTGAGGTTCCCGCGCATCGCCCACCGAAGCAGGACAGGAACTGAGTACTAGTGGCAGCCGAGAATCACGTGAATACGCTACGCATCCTCGGCGCGCGGCTGGCCAGCCGGCTCCGCCTTAGCCTGATGGCCGCCGCTGTCGCCACTTCCCAGCAGGCGCATGCATCCGATGCACTGGGGATGTCGCCGGAACCGGTCGGCCGTGCTCGTGCATCCGATCCCGGGGCGGCGAGCGCCCCGGCTGCGACGTCGGCAGGCACACTCAAACGGGCGCGTTTCGGCGCGTCGATCCCGTCGGACGAAGCGCGACAACTGGCGGACTGGATTCTCGCTTCCAACAACAATCGCCGCCTGCCGTTCCTGATCGTCGACAAGAAGCAGGCCGTGGTTTACGCCTTCCACGCCGATGGACTCCTGCAGGGCATGGCCCCGGTTCTGCTGGGCAGTGCCGTCGGCGACGACTCGGTGCCACGCATTGGCCAACGCAAGCTGTCGGCAATCCGGCCAGACGAACGCACGACGCCGGCGGGACGTTTCGTCGCGGCGCTCGATCGCAACCTGCACGGCGCGGAGATCCTGTGGGTTGACTACAATGCCGCAATCTCGCTGCACCGCGTGGTGACCAGCGTGGCAAAAGAGCGTCGTGCGCAGCGTTTGACAAGCCCGACCCCGCTCGACAACCGGATCTCCTTCGGTTGCATCAATGTGCCGGTAGAGTTTTTCGATCAGGTCATCCGTCATGCATTCAAGGGCACCAATGGCATCGTGTACGTGCTTCCCGAGACACGGCCGGCGCATGAGGTGTTTGGTTCGCGCAAGCTCGATGAGCGCGCGCCCTTGCGAATGATCGACGAGGGCTAGCCGTCCTGGTCATGGGCCGGCGGGGCCAGGCGGTCGTCGGCAGATTTACAAATACCACGGGAAGTCGTATCGTCTGCCTACAACATGGCGTTTCGGATACCAACGTGGAGACAGGCATCATGACCGAGAGAACCTTCGCATCGCAGGCGGACCTGGAAGAAAAGAAGACCAGCTTCATCAAGCTCTCCGATAACGCGTACGCGTACACGGCCGAAGGCGATCCGAATTCCGGCGTCATCATCGGCGACGACAGCGTGATGGTGATCGACACCACCGCCACGCCTCTGATGGCCCAATCGCTCATCAAACACATCCGGGCAGTCACCGACCTGCCGATCAAGTACGTGGTGCTGTCGCACTACCATGCCGTGCGCGTGCTGGGCGCCTCGGCCTATTTTGCCGAAGGCGCCGAGCAGATCATCGCCTCGCGCGGTACCTGGGAACTGATCGTCGAACGCGGCGCGCAGGACATGCAGTCCGAGATCGAACGCTTCCCGCGCCTGTTCGCCGGTGTCGAATCGGTGCCGGGCCTGTCCTGGCCGACCATGGTGTTCGACACCGAAATGACCATCTTCATGGGCAAACTCGAGGTGCGCCTGGCACATATCGGCATGGGCCACACGAAGGGCGACACCATCGCCTGGATCCCGTCGCAGAAGATCTGCTTCTCGGGCGACCTGGTCGAATATGGCGCGGCGGCCTACACCGGCGACGCCCAGCTCGAGGAATGGCCGGCCACGCTGGAGGCGCTGCGCGCGCTCGGGGCGCAGAAGCTCGTGCCCGGCCGTGGCCCGGCGCTGGTCAGCCCGCAGCAGGTGAAAGAGGGCATCGATTACACGAAGGATTTCGTCACCACGCTGTTTCAAAGTGCGAAGGAAGCCGTGGCGGCGCAGATGACGCTGGCCGAAGCCATGACCCATGTGCGCAGCAGGATGGACCCGAAATTCAGCCACGTTTTCATCTACGAGCACTGCCTGCCGTTCGACGTCACGCGCGCCTACGACGAAGCGAAGGGCATCAAGCACCCGCGCATCTGGACCGCGGAGCGCGACAGGGAGATGTGGCACGCGCTGCAGAATTGAGACGGTTCCAACATGGACACCGATTATCAACGCTGCGTCTTCGACTATGTGCCGCGCGGCGCCGGCGTGGCACGCCACCCGGTGGTCGTGGTCGGCGCCGGCCCGGTGGGCCTGGCCACGGCGATCGACCTGGCGCAAAATGGCGTGCCGGTGGTGCTGCTTGACGATGACAACAAGCTCTCGAACGGCTCGCGCGCGATTTGCTTCTCGAAGCGCACCCTCGAAATCTTCGACCGCATCGAATGCGGCGAGCGCATGGCGGCCAAGGGCGTACGCTGGCACGTGGGCCGCGTGTTTCACCGCGACGAGGAAGTCTACAACTTCGACCTGCTGCCCGAGACAGGCCACGAGCGGCCGGCCTTCGTGAACCTGCAGCAGTACTTCGTCGAAGGCTACCTGCACGAGCGCGCGCAGGCGCTGACGAACCTCGACCTGCGCTGGTGCAGCAAGCTCACGCAGCTGGTCCGGCATGCCGACCATGTCGCGCTCACCGTTTCCACGCCGGATGGCGAGTATGTGCTGGAGGCGGCGTACGTCGTCGCGGCCGACGGCGGCAGGAGTACGGTGCGCGCGCTGATGGGGCTCGAGAGCCATGGCCGCACTTTCCGCGACCGCTTCCTGATCGCGGACGTGAAGATGACTGCCGGCTTCCCGGCCGAGCGCTGGTTCTGGTTTGATCCGCCCTTCCACCCGGGCCAGTCGGTGCTGCTGCACCGCCAGCCCGGGAATATCTGGCGCATTGACTTCCAGCTCGGCTGGGACGCCGATCCGGTTCTCGAAAAGGCTCCCGAGCGGGTGATCCCGCGCATCCAGGCGCTGCTCGGGGAGGACGCCCGGTTTGAGCTGGAATGGGTCAGCATCTACACCTTCCGTTGCATGCGCATGGACGCCTTCCGCCACGGCCGCGTCCTGTTCGCCGGCGACGCAGCGCATGGCGTCTCGCCGTTCGGGGCGCGCGGCGCCAACAGCGGCGTGCAGGATGCCGACAACCTGGCATGGAAACTGCGCCTGGTGGTCGAGGGCAAAGCGCCCGATGCGCTGCTCGATACCTATGCGAGCGAGCGCGAAGCTGCGGCCGACGAGAACATCCTGCATTCGACCCGCGCCACCGACTTCATCACCCCGAAGAGCGCGGCGAGCACACTGTTGCGCGACGCCGTGCTGCGGCTGGCGAAGGACCAGCCCTTTGCGCGCAAGCTGGTCAACAGCGGGCGCCTGTCGACCCCGATGACCTACGCCGAGACGATCCTGAACACCGCGGACAGCGATCCGTTTGCCGGCGCCATGGTCCCGGGCGCGCCGGCCGCCGATGCGCCGCTGGCACTGCAGGGTGAACCTGTCTGGCTGCTGCGCCACACCGGCAACGGCTTTACCGGCATTTACTACGCCGGCAGCACGCGGGGCGCTGAAGTGGCCGCCCAGGCCGAAGCACTGGCATCGGACACGATCCCCGTGCGCACCCTGGTCGTGGCGGCAAAGGGGCAGGGCGGTGCCGGCATGTTCGAGGACAGCGACGGCCTGTTCGCCGCCCGTTACGACGCGACGCCGGGCAGCTTCTACCTGCTGCGTCCCGACCAGCACCTCTGCGCACGCTGGCGCAGCGTCGATGTGCAGGCGGTGCGCGCAGCCGTGGCACGCGCCAGCTGCAACGCGGCCGCGCACCAGATGGAGCACGCATGCATCCCCGCCTGAATGTCGAACCGAACATCGCCGACCCGGACGCGTTTTATGCGCTGCTGGTGGACACGCACCAGGATCTGGGCGAGGAGCAAAGCGCGATGCTCAACGCCCAGCTGATCCTGCTGCTGGCCAATCACATCGGCGACCGGGCGGTCCTGCGCGAGGCCTTCGCGATCGCCCGCGGCAACGTACTGCCTTCGTCAGGCGGATAACTCCGGATCGCCCGATTCGACGTAGGTCTTGAGCCGCCCGAGCGCCGCCTCCCACTGCCGGCCGATGGCGTCCAGAGCATGCCGCGCCGCGTCGATGCGCTCCGGCGCGAGCTGCCAGCGCCGCTCGCGCCCGAACTTCAGGTCGTGCACCAGGCCGGCGTCGGCCAGCACTTGCAGGTGCTTGGTCACGCCCTGCCGGCTGATCGCCGTGCTGGCCGTCAGCTGGGCAATCGACAGCAGGCCGCTGCCGCACAGCAGGGTGACCAGCTGCAGCCGGGTCGGGTCGCCCAGGGCCGCGAAGACGTCGGCCAGCCCTGCGGCCGGTCCGGGTGCGCTATTGGCCGTCGACATGGCGCGCGATGTTGCCGACCTGCGTGTCCCAGCCCTGGCTGTTCATGCGGAACGCTTCCAGGCGGCGAGCCGGCGTCACCTTGTCGAAACCGGATTCGACGACCGTGAGGCGGGTCCCATCGTCCGTGTCCTGCAGCGTGAAGCTCACCAGGGTCGGCGCCTCCTGCGTGTAGTCGACCGCCGGGTCGATCGCATACGGGTGCCAATAGAAGGAGAGCAGCTGCTCCGGCTCGACCCGGTCGATGCGCACCTCGAACACAATGTGTTCATAGCCCGGGTGCGTGATGTGCCCGCGCATCTGAGCGCCCGGCACGAAGGCCTGGCCCGGCAGGTTCACGCCGAACCAGCTGCCGAACTCGGTCGTATCGGCGAGTGCGCGCCAGACCCGGGCGCGTGGCGCTTTGATCAGGATGCTGCGTTCAATAGGGTCCGTGCTCGTGCTTGAGCTCGTGTCGGCGGTCATGATGTTGTCTCCTGGCAACGTCTATTTTATTGCAACCATATGGTTGCATAAGACGATTGTACGAGGAAGGAGGGCGCGGCGCAATCGGAGGATCTCCATAGGGTGACAGGCCAAAAACGACGGTACGCGCGGCTTCGCATTCTCAAGACATATGCTCCATGAATAGCCATCATTATGAATTGCAATTTGATTTCTATCTGAATGGGGCCATACTGGATCCATAAGCCAACCAGTGAGGACACCATGACTACCCCGACCGCTACTCTTTTCGACAATGCTTCCCAATTCGTCAAGAAGCTTTTGGCGGGCTCCGCATCGAATGCGCCGACCGGCGACCTCTGGCAGCTGTATCGCATGTCCCGCGGCGTTGATTCGGTCCGTCCGGCAGTGACCCGCAAGCTCGACCTGATGGCCAGCCGTACCGCCAACTGAAGCATCGCAGTCCGATTAGGAACCCCGCCCGCGGGGTTTTTTTTCGCCGAATGGATCGTTGAACTGCCTGGATGCCGAGTGAGGATTGCGTACTCGGGGCAGTTACCGTTGCGTTCACGGTACACCCCGCATCCATGATCGCGACCAAGGGATTCATTCCGCTCTTGCCCGAGACGGCCGTCCGCCTCGTGTTGTCATAGGACAGTTTGCATAATTCGGCCCGAAACGTGGCAAGCTGAGGGGAGACATGTCCTTCCTGAATATCGAACATTCCGGAAAGCAATTAGATTTATTGCTCAAAATCATCATACTGTTGGCATCAGATCACCAGCGAGCAAGCGCATGTCCAGCAGCCAGTCAGCACGACCGTCAACTTCAGTCCCCGATGCGGGCCTGCTGAGCATCGCGCTTTCGTTCGTACAAAAACTCGCCGAGCGTATCGTCGTCCCGGTGGCGACCACCGAGGACATGCAGGACCCGTGGCGCCTGTACCGCTTGACGCCGGTCCGCACGAAGGCTGACGGGGCGCTTGCCACGGACACCGGCCGCCAGGCATCCTGAGCGCGCTGCACAGAAACCCGCCATGAGCGGGTTTTTTTACGCTTCGCGGAAAATGGCGCGTGCCGATTCCGTAATGAATCGACAATAAAGCTGGGTATAATGCGGGTTGGGTGATCGTACCGAACAGGTATGACAGGATGCGCGATGGTCGGGCCGCCACGCGGATACTTTCACGTCCATCGTCCATGACACTTCATCATCGGCTCCCTGCCCGCACATCGGCGCACCTCTCTGTCTTCTCTACATCACCAGTTTCAGCAGGCGAAAGCCTTTGCCCGTCCCAAGGGCTTTTTTACAAGTGCAGCCCCGCCGCGTCGACGGCCGGGCGGACGGAGAAAAAAATTGCGCATTGAAAAACGCCTCTCGAAAACCTTCAAGCAATTCACCGAGTCGGGCAAGGCCGGCGGCATCGTGCTCATTGTTTGCACGCTCATTTCCCTTGCCCTTGCCAACTCTGCGCTGGGAGAAGGCTACCTCGGCTTCTGGCACACCATCGTCGGCGGCCTCTCCATCGAGCATTGGGTCAATGACGCCCTGATGGCGATCTTCTTTCTCCTCATCGGCCTCGAGCTCGAGCGCGAGCTGTACAACGGCGAATTGTCCGATCTCCGGAACGCCATGCTGCCGATCCTGGCCGCGGCCGGCGGCATCGCCGTCCCCGCACTCATCCACTTCATGATGAATGGAGGTACGGCGACCCAGGCCGGCCTCGGCATCCCGATGGCCACCGATATCGCGTTCGCCCTTGGCGTGCTGGCCCTGCTCGGCAGCAGGATCCCGGCGTCGCTGAAAATCTTCCTGACCGCGCTGGCCGTGATGGACGACCTTGGCGCGATCATCGTCATCGCCGTGTTCTACACGGCGGAGCTGTCCTTCCTCTATCTCATGGCCGCCCTCGGCGTCTTCGCGGCGCTGATGCTGATGAACCGGGTGCTGCGCGTCATGGCGCTGCTGCCGTATCTCGTGGGCGGCGCCCTGATGTGGTTCCTGATGCTCAAGTCCGGCGTGCATGCGACGATCGCCGGCGTGCTGCTGGCCTTCACGATTCCCTATTCGGCCGTCGAAGACGATGCCGAGTCGGCCTCGCACCGGCTCGAGGAAGCCCTGCACAAGCCGGTCGCCTTCCTGATCCTGCCGGTGTTCGCCCTGGCCAATACCGGCATCCTGATCGGCACCGGCTGGGCCCAGGAACTCTTGTCGGCCAACAGCCTGGGCATCCTGCTCGGACTGGTCGTGGGTAAACCGGTCGGCATTTTCCTGTTCAGCTATGCGGGCGTCCTGCTCGGGATCTGCCGCCTGCCGCTCGACCTAGCATGGCGCCATATCCTGGGTGCGGGCCTGCTCGGCGGCATCGGCTTCACCATGTCGATCTTCATCACCAACCTGGCATACACCGGGCAGCTCGAGGTGATCAATGCGTCGAAAATGGCGATCCTGCTGGCGTCCCTCGTGGCCGGCATCATCGGCTTCACCTGGCTGAAACTGTTCGGTGCGCCGCTGGCGTCCGATCCGGATCCCGACACCATGGATTTCGACGACACGCCGCTGCGCGGCCCAGGGCGCGTCCGCTGAGATGAAGGCGATCCTGCACCCGGCCTTCTTGCATCCGGTTTCGCCATCCTCGACAATGCGGTCATGATATCGATTACCGAGACGACCCCCACCCTTGCACCGGCAGCCTTGAACCTCCTCGAGTGCGGCGTGATCGTGCTGGACGCGCAGCACCGGATCGTCCTGTGGAACCGCTGGATGGTGAGCCGCTCCGGCCGTTCCGCGGCGCGTGTGCGCGAGCACACCCTGTTCGACGTCTTCCCTGACTTGCGCGGTTCGCGCGTCGAGGCGGCGGTGCTGGCGGCGCTGGGCGATGGGACTTCCAGCAAGGTGCCGGCGGCGCAGGGCGGCGCGCCGTTTCCACTGCGCGAGGCGGGCAGCTTCGACGGTCCGCGCATCGACCAGGCGATTGCCGTCACAGGTTTCAGGGAAGGCAAGGCAGCCTTCTGCATGATCGAGATCCGCGACGTCAGCGGGTTCGTGGACCGCGAACGCCACCTGCTCGAACACGCCGAGTCGCTGCGCGCGCGTTCCTATGTCGATGGCTTGACGGGCATTCACAACCGGGGCTATTTCGACCTGTCGCTCGAGCGCGAACTGCGCCGCGTGCAGCGCCATGGCGGCGCGCTGTCGCTGCTGCTGATGGATATCGATTCGTTCAAGGCCTACAACGACCACTTCGGCCACCAGGCCGGCGACGCCTGTTTGATCACCGTGGCGCAGGCGGTGGCCGTGATGCTGAAACGCCCGGCCGACGTCGCCGCGCGCTACGGTGGCGAAGAGTTTGCCGCGATCCTGCCGGATACCTCCGCCGAACAGGCGCTGAGCCATGCGAACGCGATACGCGCACGGATCGCCGCGCTGGCACTGCCGCATGCGCCGGCAGCGCTCAAGCCGCATGTCACGCTCAGCATTGGCGTGGCGACCTTCGGCACTGGCCGGCTGGATGGCGCGGCCAGCCTGATCGCGGCCGCGGACAAGGCGCTGTATGCGGCCAAGCGCCGCGGGCGAGATCGCGTGGTCATGGCGAGCGAGGCCGGCAATGATTAGCCGGTTTCGGGCCTTTGTCGCTGCAACGCTGATGGCCGGGGCCCTGTGCGGCTGCTCAGACCACATGTACTACAGTGAAGGACGCGTCTACATGGACGCCGTCGAGAGGGTATTGGTCGAACGGGGCCTGTGCGAAAGTCCAAACGCGTGCAGCAGAAGGGAAATGGCCTTTTTCGGCGCCGACGGGGTCACCCTTGGGCCGTACTACGCCGCAGGCGTGAAGTTCGGGCCGTACAGGGCCGGCGGCGCTCGACGCGGCCGGACTCAAGACCAGCACGGGCACCGGCGCGGCAGTGAGTACCTGCCGGGTCTGGCTTCCGGCCATCAGCCTGCAATCCCGGCGCCCACACCCCGTGCGAATGCGATCGCCGCCGCCACTTCCTGGCGCGCGACGTCGGAGCCGTCGGTCGGTACCAGGATGCGCTGGAACATGACGCCTCCTTCCAGGATGAATGTGGCGGCGGTGGAGCCGCGTCAAGGCGTGATCGCCACTTTCAGCACGCCGTCGCGCTGGTTGGCGAACAGTTCATAGGCCGCCTCGATGTCCTCGAGGCGGAAGCGGTGCGTGACCAGCGGCGCGAGGTCGACCCGGTGCGCGGCGACGACATTCATCAGGCGCCGCATGCGCTCCTTGCCGCCCGGGCAGAGCGTGGTGACGATGCGGTGGTCGCCCAGGCCCGCGGCGAACGCGTCGACCGGCAGGCCCAGCTTGCCCGAGTAGACGCCCAGGCTCGACAGGGTGCCGCCCGGTTTCAAAGTGCGCAGGCAGCTCTCGAAGGTCTGCTGGGTGCCGAGCGCCTCGATCGTCACGTCGGCGCCCATGCCGCCCGTCAGGCGCATGACCTGCTCGACCGGGTCGCAGGCGTGAAAGTCGATTGTCTCGTCGGCGCCCAGGCGGCGCGCCATCGCGAGGCGCTCCGGCACGCCGTCGACGACGATGATGCGGCTCGCGCCGCGCAGCTTCGCCCCGGCCGTGGCACACAGCCCGATCGGTCCCTGGGCGAACACGACGACCGTGTCGCCGATGCGGATCGCGCCGTTCTCGGCGCCGCCGAAGCCGGTGCTCATGATGTCGGGGCACATCAGCACCTGCTCGTCGGTGAGGCCATCGGGAATGGGGGCCAGGTTGGCCATCGCATGCGGCACCCTGACGTATTCGGCCTGGCAGCCGTCGATCGTGTTGCCGAAGCGCCAGCCGCCGAGGGCATGGCCGCCGCACTGCGCGCCATGTCCGTCGAGGCAGGTGTGGCACTGGCCGCAAGGCGTGATCGCACCGGCGAGGACACGCTGCCCGAGCTGGTAGCCGGTGACGCCGGCCCCGAGCTGGGCGATGACGCCGACCGGTTCGTGGCCGATGGTCAGGCCCTCGGCGACCGGGTATTCGCCCTTCAGGATGTGCACGTCGGTGCCGCAGATCGTCGTCATCGTCACCTTGATCACTGCCTCGCCGGGGCCGGCGACGGGAACCGGCTTGCGCCCGAGGACGATCCGTCCGGGGCCGGCGAAGGTTGCTGCGTTCATGGTGGTCATGGTGGTCTCCTCGAGCGCGAAGCGCAGGCCTGCATTCAGTGGGCCATCAGCACCGCAGTGGTGCTGTCGGCGAGGACGGTCCGGCTGGCGCCGCCCAGGATCAGTTCATGGAAGGGACTGTGGCCGTAGGCGCCGATCAGGTGTGCGCCGTGCTGGGCGGCCTGCCGGGCCGCCAGTTCCACGCGCGCCTGCGCATGACGCGACAGGTCGGCGTGGACGAGGATGGTCTTGTAATCCATGGCGGGCCCCTGGCCGGCGGGTCGACGCCGGCTTCCCGATCGAGTTTCCTCGCCGCGTTTTGGTTTGTATTTGATCTAAATCAAAAACGTCCGAACAGTTTTTGTACGGTATTCAAAACAACGAATGCGCCGGCTTGCCCGGTGCGGGGCGGGTGCTCGCGCTGTCGGTGGCGCCAGCCCTGGTCCTGCGCGACCCGAGCGAAGCGGCGCCGCCCGAGGCCTGACGGCGTGAGCGCCGCGGCAGGACGTAAAAAAGCGATGCATGCAGCCGCAAGCATCGCTTTTCGCTTTCTGCTACCGCTTCGCCGTGTGGCCGTCGCAATTACGGCACGTACTTCCACGCGCCTTTCTCGATCTTCACCATCACCTGCGAGCGCTGGTCCAGCCCCTGGTGATTGGTCGGGCTCATGTTGAAGATGCCGTGCGAAGCCGGCACGTTCTTGAGCGCCTCGAGCGAATCGCGCAGCGCGGCGCGGAACTCTTTCGTGCCCGGCTTGGCCTTCGGCACAGCCGTCTTGGCAGCTTCCGTGAGCAGGAGCGAGGCGTCCCAGGCGTGGCCGCCAAAGGTCGACACGCTGTCCTTGCCGTGCGCGGCCGTGTACTTGGTCACATAGGTCAGCGCCGTCTTCTTGATCGGATTGGTGTCCGGCAGCTGGTTCGCGACCAGCATCGGGCCGACCGGAACAAACGTGCCTTCGCAGTCGGCACCGCAGACGCGCAGGAAGTCGCTGTTGGCCACGCCGTGGGTCTGGTAGATCTTGCCTTTATAGCCGCGCTCGCGCAGGGCTTTTTGGGGCAGCGCGGCCGGGGTGCCGGAGCCGGCGATCAGGATCGCGTCGGGGTTGGCCGCCATCATTTTCAGGACCTGGCCGGTGACCGAAGTGTCGGTGCGGGCGAAGCGCTCGTTGGCCACCAGCTTGATCCTGCGCGCCGGGGCAAACTTCACCGCTTCGCCGTACCAGCCTTCGCCGTAAGCGTCGGCAAAGCCGATAAAGCCCATCGTTTTCACGCCGGCGTTCGACATGTGCTGGGTAATCGCCGCGGCCATCTGGCCATCGTGCTGGGTGGTCTTGAAGACCCAGCGCCGCTTGGCGTCCATCGGCTCGACGATGCGCGCGGCGCCGGCGATCGTGATCATCGGCGTTTCCGTTTCGGCCGCCACTTCCAGCATGGCCAGCGAGGTCGGCGTGACCGAGGAGCCGATCAGGATGTCGACCTTGTCTTCCGAAATCAGCTTGCGCGCATTCTTGACGGCCTGGGTCGCGTCGGAAGCATCATCGAGCACGATGTACTGCACTTTCTGGCCTGCGATCTCGCTGGGCAGCAGCGCGAATGTGTTCTTTTCCGGGATGCCGAGCGAAGCCGCAGGGCCCGTGGTCGAGATCGACACGCCGACCTTGATCTGCGCGTGGGCGCTGAAGGCGGCGCTCAGGAGGGCGGCGAGAACGGCGCTCTTGCTGGCGGTGGTGATGCTGTGGATGCGGGTCATGCTGTCTCCTTCGTTGTTTTGAAAACCTGAACGATAGTATAGGCTGACAAGACGGAAAAAATGTCGGTTCCTCAACTGTTTTCGCATATCATTTAACCATGGTGGATGGAAAGCAGCTACCCCTGGCCGTATAACGACATTCGAAAAAGGAGGGCCACGCGGGCCGTGCCGCAGGACACATGGCACGCCCCAGGCAGCGGTATGGATTTAACGATTTTCGCCATCCTGACCCAGGACGGCATTGCCAGCGGGGCGGTCTACGTGCTGCTGGCGCTGGCGCTGGTACTGGTGTTTTCGATCACCCGCGTGATCTTCATCCCGCTTGGCGAATTCCTTGCGTTCGGCGCGCTGACCATGGCGGCGCTGCAGGCCGGCAAGGTGCCGCACAGTGCCGCCTTGCTCGTGATTCTGGGCGTGGCGGCCTTCCTGCAGGAGCTGCTGACCACCATGCGCAGTCCGGCCGGGCAGGTGAACCGTCGCCGCGCGCTCGGCATGGGCCTGTTCAAGTTCGTGATCTTCCCGGCGGCCGTCTTCCTCGTTGCGAAGTCGGCCGAGGGATCGTCCTGGCCGATGCTGGCGCAACTGCTGCTCACCTTCGCCATCGTCGCGCCGATGGGGCCGATGATCTATCGCCTGGCCTTCCAGCCGCTCGCTGAAAGTCCGGTGCTGGTGCTGCTGATCGTGGCCGTCGCTGTCCACCTGGCGCTGATGGGTATCGGCCTCGTGATCTTCGGCGCCGAAGGTTCGCGCACCACGCCGTTTTCCGATGCCGTGTTCAACGTCGGCACGCTCACCATCTCGGGCCAGAGCATCGTCGTGATCGTCGCGGCAACGCTGTTGATCGGCGCCTTGTACCTGTATTTCGACCGCACGCTGTCGGGCAAGGCCTTGCGCGCCACCGCCGTGAACCGGCGCGGCGCGCGCCTGGTCGGCATCGGCACCACGCAGGCCGGGCGCCTGGCGTTCTTGTTGGCGTCGACCATCGGCACCCTGTGCGGCGTGCTGATCGCGCCGCTGACCACCATTTATTACGACAGCGGCTTCCTGATGGGCCTGAAAGGCTTCGTCGGCGCCATCATCGGCGGCCTGGCGAGCTATCCGCTGGCGGCCGCCGGCGCCTTGCTGGTCGGGCTGCTGGAAGCGTATTCCTCGTTCTACGCCAGTGCCCTGAAGGAGGTCATCGTCTTTACCCTGATCATTCCGGTGCTGCTGTGGCGCTCGATCGTCCATCCGCAGGTCGAGGAGGGCGACGAATGAAGCGCCATCCATTGACCTGGCTGGGACTGGCCGCCCTGGTCTTCGGCCTGCTGCCGCTGCCGGCCTACTGGATCACCCTCGGCAACTACATCGGCCTGTATGCGATCGTCGCGCTCGGGCTGGTACTGCTCACCGGCGTCGGCGGGCTGACTTCGTTCGGCCAGGCCGCCTTTGTCGGCCTCGGCGCGTATGCCACCGCTTACCTCTCGACCGCGCACGGCATCTCGCCCTGGCTCGGCCTGGTCGTCGGCCTGGTTGTGACCGCCGCCTCGGCACTGTTCATCGGCGCCATCATGCTGCGCCTGTCCGGTCACTACCTGCCGCTCGGGACGATTGCCTGGGGCCTGTCGCTGTACTTCCTGTTCGGGAACCTGGAGTTCCTAGGCAAGTATGACGGCCTGGGCGGTATTCCTCCGATCAGCCTGTTCGGCATCGACCTCGGGTCCGGGAAGAACATGTTCTTCCTGATCTGGCTGATCCTGCTCGTCTCCGTCGCACTCTTGCGCAACCTGCTCAACTCCCGTTCCGGCCGCGCGATCCGTGCCCTGAAGGGCGGCGGCCTGATGGCCGAAGCGATGGGCGTGAACACCGCGGCGATGAAGATCCGCATCTTCGTCATCGCCGCCTTGCTGGCCTGCGTGTCGGGTTGGCTGTACGCGCACCTGCAGCGCGCCGTCAATCCGTCGCCCTTCGGCCTGAACTCGGGCATCGAATACCTGTTCATGGCGGTCATCGGCGGCGCTGGCTACCTGTGGGGCGCGATTCTCGGGGCGGCCGTGCTCACGATCCTGAAGGACCAGCTGCAAAGCTATTTGCCGACCCTGATCGGATCGAGCGGCAACTTCGAGATCATCGTCTTCGGCATCCTGATGGTCATTCTCTTGCAACACGCCCGCAACGGCATCTGGCCTTTTATCGCGCGCTGGCTGCCGCAGCGTCCTGACGCGGTGGCACCCGACACTGCACCGGTTTTGGAGCAGCGCGCCAAGCCTGCCATTGGCCATCCACTGCTCGTGATCGAGAAGGCGCGCAAGCAGTTCGGCGGGCTGGTGGCCGTGAACGACCTGACGTTTACGGTCAATAGCGGCGAGATCGTCGGGCTGATTGGCCCGAACGGCGCCGGCAAGTCGACCATGTTCAACCTGGTGACAGGCGTACTGCCGGTCACCAGCGGGGAGGTTCGCCTCCGTAGCGGCGACAGCCTGCGCCGGATCGACTCGCTCCCTTCGCGCGAGATCGTCAAGCTCGGTATCGGGCGTACCTTCCAGCACGTGCACCTGCTGCCGGAAATGACGGTGCTCGAAAACGTGGCGATCGGCGCCCACCTGCGTGCCCAGCGCGGCGTGTTCGCGAGCAGCCTGGCGCTCGACCGCGGCGAGGAAGCCGCGCTGCTGTTCGAGGCGCGAACGCAGCTCGAACGCGTGGGCCTCGGCGGCTTGCTGTACGAGCAGGCCGGCAACCTGGCGCTGGGCCAGCAGCGCATCCTCGAGATCGCGCGTGCGCTGTGCGCCGACCCGGCGCTGCTGCTGCTCGACGAACCGGCGGCGGGCCTGCGCTACAAGGAAAAGCAAGCACTCGCCACCCTGCTGAATAAACTGAAAGGCGAGGGCATGAGCATCTTGCTGGTGGAGCACGACATGGACTTCGTCATGAACCTGACCGATCGCCTGATCGTCATGGAATTCGGCACGAAGATCGCGCAAGGCAATCCGGCCCAGGTGCAGCAGGATCCGGCCGTGCTGGAAGCCTATCTCGGAGGGATCGACTGATGGCGATACCGATTTTGGAAATCAAGGACCTGCACGTCGCCTACGGCAAGGTCGAAGCGGTGCACGGGCTCAACGTGGTTGTGGGCGCAGGGCAGATCGTGACCGTCATCGGCCCGAACGGCGCCGGCAAGTCGACCATGTTGAATGCGATCGCCGGGGCGCTGGTGTCGAACGCATCGACCACGGGCGCGGTGCTGCTGCGCGGCGTCGATGTCAGCGCGTATCCGGTCGAGGGCCGTGTCGCCCAGGGCATGAGCCTGGTGCCCGAGAGCCGCGACCTGTTCACGACCATGAGCGTCGAGGACAACCTGCTGTTGGGCAGCTACACGCGCTACAAGCGCGGCGAAAAGGATTACGCGGCGGAGCTGGAATCCGTGTACGAACTGTTTCCGCGCCTGCGCGAGCGGCGCACCCAGGCGGCGGGCACGATGTCCGGCGGCGAGCGCCAGATGGTGGCGCTGGGCCGTGCGCTGATGGCGAAACCGGCGCTCCTGATGCTGGACGAACCGAGCCTGGGGCTGGCGCCGCTGATCGTCAAGGAGATCTTCCGCGTCATCGTGCGCCTGAGGGAAACCGGGGTCGGGATCCTGCTGGTCGAGCAGAATGCGCGGGCGGCGCTGCAGGCGGCCGACTACGGCTATGTGCTGGAAACCGGGGAGGTCGTGATGGAAGGGCCGGCGTCGCAACTGGCGAACGATCCGAAAGTGATCGATACCTATCTGGGGCTGAACAAGAAATCGGCGTGAGGAAGCGTATGACTGAGGATATCACTTGCATCGGCGTCATCGGCACCGGCGTCATCGGCGCCAGCTGGGCCGCGTATTTCCTGGCGCGCGGCTTCGATGTGTCGGCCTGCGACCCGATGCCGGGAGCGGAGGCGAAACTGCGCGAGACCGTGCGCGCGCACTGGCCGATTCTCGAAAAAATGGGCCTGGCCGCAGGCGCCTCGCCGGAGCGCCTGCGTTTTTCAAACGACCTGAAACGGGCGCTGGACGGCGTGCACTTCGTTCAGGAGAGCGGTCCAGAGCGCGAAGACCTGAAGCTTGCGCTGTTTCGCGACATGGACGCGCTGCTGGCGCCCGACGTGATCCTGGCGTCGAGCTCGTCCGGCCTGTTGATGAGCGTGGTGCAAGCTGCCTGCCGCCACCCTGAGCGCGTCGTGCTTGGCCACCCGTTCAATCCGCCGCACATGATCCCGCTGGTCGAAGTCATTGGCGGCGCGTTGACGTCAAACGAAACGGTCGAACGCACGATGGCCTTCTACGCGGCGATCGGCAAGCGACCCATCCACGTACGCAAGGAAGTGCCTGGCCATATCGCCAACCGGCTGCAGGCCGCGCTGTGGCGCGAAGCCTTCCACCTGGTGCAGGAGGGCGTGGCGACGGTAGCGGACGTCGATACGGCGATCGCCTATGGCCCGGGCCTGCGCTGGGCGCTGATGGGGCCTTTCCTGAACCTGCACCTGTCTGGCGGCGAGGGTGGGATAAAACACATGCTGGACCACCTGGGAGCGCCGATCGAGAGCTGGTGGGCCGATCTCGGCACGCCCAATATTACCGAGGAGCTGAAACAGCAGCTCAGTGCGGGGGTGGAAGCGGCACTGTCAGGGCGCGATTCGGCGCAACTGGCGCCGGCACGTGACGCCTTGCTGGCCGGACTGATCGAGGCCAAGGCGGGGACCGACAAGCTGCCTTGATGCGGACGTTCCACAGCGTGGAGTCGGGAGTCCACGCGGCACCAAGTTCGAATCTCGAAACGCCCGACAACCTCAGTGCGCCACCAGCACCGGCACCTTGCTGCGCTCGAGCAGCACGCGCGTCACGCCGCCCAGCACCAGTTCGCGGTAGCGGCTGTGTCCGAAGGCGCCGGTCACCAGCAGGCCGGCGTCATGGGCCTGCGCGATGCCGAGCAGCGCCTCGCCGACGGGCGCCGCCGTCTTCTCGTTGACCACGTCGACGCGCACGCCATGGCGCGCCAGGTAGAGGGCGATGTCGGCGCCGGGCTCGTCGCCATGCAGGCTTGATTCACGCTCGGCATTCACCAGCGCCAGGCGCACGCTGCGGGCGCGTACCAGCAGCGGCATGGCCGCCGACATGGCGCGCACCGCCTGCAGGCTGCCGTCCCAGCCGACGACAATGTCGTTCGTCATCGGCTCGCCGGCATAGGTGGGCGGCACCGCCAGCACCGGCCGTGCGCCGTGCAGTGCCACGTACTGCGGCAGGCCGCGCACGCTGTCGCGCGCGCCCGTGTCCTGGCTCGTGACGACGAGGTCGGCGTAGCGCGACTGCAGCAGCAGGGCGTGGCGGTGCTCGTCCTCGACCAGGCGTTCCTCGACCGATTCCACGCCGAGCTGGCGCGCACGTTCGGCAAAATCGCGCAGGCACTGGCGCGCACTCGTGCAGAGCAGGTTGAATTCGTCGATAGGCGTCACGGCCATCGAGCCGGTCAGCAAGGCGTAGGACGACCAGGACAGCCCGGTGGCGGCACTGCCCACGAGATGGGCTTCATGCAGCGTGGCGAGCCAGGCCGCCGCTTGCAGGCGCGATTCCATGGCGCTGCTGTCGTCGACGTGGACGACGATGGTCTTGTACATGTTGTCTCCTTTTTCATTCAAGGGGAAAACGCGACTGGAAAGCTGCTCACCTCGCACGCGCAGCATGGTCGGCCATCTACCCGTACCTTCAAGACTCTACGCCTCTCATCCGGCCATGTCACGCGGTCGAATGACGGCAATCGCCGTTGTGCGAATTCCCTGACGCGCGACGATGAATTCCATCAGGAATCGGGTGATAACGAATGGTATCGATCGCTTGTCGACCGATTTTACAGCTCAACAAGAGTCTATCCCGTCAATGCCCCGCAACGATGCATCGGCACATTTTATGCTTCATGGGTAGCACACCCACTTCGGAGGATTCGTCATGAAACGTCTTGCTCTTGCTTGTTCCATCTCCCTGCTGATGCTTGGCGGCGGGGCGGCGCACGCGGCCGTCATTACCTACTCGGCAACACTGAGTGGTTTGAACGAGGCCCCGCAGAACAACTCGCCGGCGACCGGTCGAACGACGGTGATGATCGATGACGCCACCGGCATGATGACCGTCAACGCGATCTTTTCAGGGCTCACTGGAATAACGACGGCATCCCACATCCATTGCTGTACGGCTATCCCCGGGGTGGGTAATATCGGCGTCGCAACCTCGCTGCCAAGCTTCCCGGCGTTTCCGCTTGGGGTCACGTCCGGCAATTACACCGAAACCTTCGACTTGCTGAACTCTGCCACCTACGCCCCGGCTTTCATCACCAGAAGCGGAGGTACCGTGGATGGCGCGCTGACGGCACTCCTGGCCGGCATGGCAGCCGGCCGCAGCTACCTGAACATTCATACCGAAGCTTTCCCCGGCGGCGAGATCCGCGGTTTCCTTGTCGCCGAAGTGCCCGAGCCTGGGAGCATCGCGCTGTTCGGCCTTGGTGCGGTCGGCGTGGCAGCCCTGGGGCGTCGGCGGGCGGCTGCCGCGGCCTGATCTGTAACAGTGCATGGAACAGCATGGCCCGCCGGTAAATACCGGCGGGCTTTTTCGTTCATGTGCGGGTCGGCGTCACGAACTGTCGCGCGTGAAAATTCGCATTGAGCGCGACCGAAGTATCATGCTCCCAATTTCTTTCTCGGTGGAGCAACAGTGAAACGATTTCTTGTAGTGAGCACCGCGCTCATGTGTGCCCTCGGTATCAGCGCCTGCGCTTACGTGGCGCCCACGTTGGGGCAACTGCCCGAACAGCAGCAGTTGCAAGGCGCGCCGCAATACCGCGACGGCGCGTTTCGCAACGAGGTCGCTTCGCCCCCGCGCCCTGGCGGCTTGGGCATGGCGTTCAGGATGATTCGCGGCCGTTTCGAGCCGCGCGACCCCCGGACAGCGCCAACCGTCGCGCTGCCCTCCGTCAAAACGGATTTGGCCGCACTGCCGCGCGAGCAGGACATCGTGGTCTGGCTGGGCCACTCGTCCTACTTCGTGCAGATCGGCGGCAAGCGCTTGCTGATCGACCCGGTATTTAGCAGCTACGCGGCACCCTTGCCCTGGATGGTGCGCGCTTTCGACGGCA
Source organism: Massilia sp. CMS3.1 (assembly GCF_051262535.1). Taxonomy (NCBI): domain Bacteria; kingdom Pseudomonadati; phylum Pseudomonadota; class Betaproteobacteria; order Burkholderiales; family Oxalobacteraceae; genus Massilia; species Massilia sp. CMS3.1. Next base: position 239,686 of record NZ_JBIMES010000001.1, read on the forward strand.
GCAGCCCGTTCGCGATCGAGGATCTGCCCGCCATCGACGTCGTCCTGATTACCCACGACCACTACGACCATCTCGACCACGCGACCATGAAAGCCCTCGAGCCCAAGACCGGCCTGGTCATCGCGGGACTCGGCAACGGCGCCCATCTGCGGCATTGGGGATATGCGCCTGCGAAGATCCGCGAGATGAACTGGAACAGCAGCGTCGAGGTGGCGCCCGGTGTGCAGGTGCATGTCCTGCCCGCACAGCATTACTCGGGCCGCTTCATGCAGCGTAACCAGAGTCTGTGGGCGAGCTATGCGCTCGAGACGTCGGGACGGCGCCTGTACTTTAGCGGCGATACCGGTTTCGGTCCGCATTTCGCCGACATCGGCAAGCGCTTCGAGCGTTTCGATTTCGTCGCGCTCGACGCCGGGCAGTACAACGCAAAGTGGGCCGACATCCACATGACGCCGGAAGAGGCATCGCGTGCGGCCGAGATCCTCGACACGGGGGCACTGCTGAGCGGCCACGCCGGCCGCTTCAGCCTGGCGCGGCATGCCTGGGATGAGCCGTTCGAGCGCGCGCTCGAAGCCAGCAAGGGCAAGAATTACCGGCTCCTGACGCCACGGATTGGTGAGCCGATCAATCTGGGCGATCCGCAGCAATCGTTTGCCCATTGGTGGAAGGGGCTCGAGTAGCAGGTCGCCGCCGCGCCTCTGGAAGGTAGGGCCGGGCAGCAAGGTCTCCGTTGTCGTTCCCGGCGGCCTCGGTCACATGGCCCTGAAACTGGCCAACGCGCTGGGCGCCAGCGTGACGCTATTTAAGCGTTCCGCCGGCAAGGAAGAGGACGCCCTGCGACGCGGCGCCGACGGTCGCCATGACCCATATCGCGAACCAAGAGATCGAGAACGGCAAGGCGGCCGAATGGATGGAAAAGGCTAGCGACGAGCAGTAAGGGGCCGCCAGCCTCGCCGGATGGGTTCAGGCTGCGGTTTCACCGCACACCCTGTTTCGTCCGCCGCGCTTGGCCTCGTACAGCTGACGGTCGGCGCGTTCGATGATATCGGCGGGCCGCAAATTGGCATCGGCGCCAGGGTCGATGGTCGCCACGCCGAAACTTGCGCTGACGATGTGCATGGGTGAGTCGGCATGCGTGAGCTCCAAGGCCAGGATCGCCGCGCGAATGCGTTCTGCGACGGCGGCCGCACCGGCCCGGCCGGTACTGGGCAGGACCACGACGAATTCCTCGCCGCCGTAGCGCGCGCACAGGTCGCCGGCGCGGATGATTTGTTCCGACAATACCCGGCCGATGCCGCGCAGGACGGTGTCGCCTGCCGGGTGCCCGTAGCGGTCGTTGAATTTCTTGAAGTAGTCGACGTCGAGCATGATCAGCGACAGGCAGTTGTCGCCGCGTTGTGCGCGCCTGAGCTCTCCCTCGAGCACCTCGTCGAATGCGAGCCGGTTGGCGACGCCGGTGATCTTGTCCGTGTGCGCGAGGTGGTGCAGGCCGACATTATGTTGTTCCAGGTCGTCCGAACGGGCGCGCAGCTGTTCGTCGAGACGATCGCGGATGATGATTTGCCGGATCAGCTTTTTCGCCAGCAGCGCGAACATCGCGCAGATCGCCAGTACGGCTGCGCCGAGCAGGATTGCCGAGCGCTGCCAGTTCGCCAGCAGCTCGTCCTTGGTGCGTCCGACCGCCACTGCGAAAGGGAAGTTGTCCACGCTTCGGTAACTGTAGAGGCGCTCGATCCCGTCGATCCTCGAGACCAGGATGGACGAACCGGGGCCATGTTTGCGTAATGCCTGCAGCACGGGACCCTGGGAAATGTTGGTGCCGATTAGTTTTTCGTCGAAAGGGCGGCGATAGACGAGCGTGCCTTCGTTCAACGCGAGAAACACTGTACCGGTTGCGCCGACGTCGAGCTCGTCATAGATACGCTCGAAGAAATTCACCCTGAGCGTAACAAGCGCGACCCCGCCGAAGCTGCCGTCGGGCAGGTTGATGCGGCGCGAGACGGGAATGATCCAGACGCCGGTGGACCTGCTCTTGATTGGCGGGCCTACGTGCACTTCGCGGCCCGGATTGGCACGGTGGTAACTGAAGTATTCGCGGTCCGCATTGTTGCCTTGGGACGGCCGGCTCAGGGCGGTCGCCAGCCATGCGCCATCGGCGCCGTAGATGAACAGGCCGTGCAGCTCCGGGCTGGTCTTGGCGATCTCGACCAGATGCACTTGCACGCGCTCCATCGCGTCACTGCCGACACCATCGTGTTCGGCACGCTCGGCGATGTCAACCAGCGCGACGCTTGCCGTTTTCAGGCTCGACTCGACCTGCACCGCGATCATGCGCGCGATGTTCGTGTTGGCGACTTCGGCTTCGCGCAGCTGGGTGTCCCGGGACGTCGAAACGAACCGGGCGCCGGCAACGAGGACCAGAAGGCAGGCCAGCGTCGTGATCAGGAGGACAAGGCGCGCCGCCGGGCGCTTTTTACTGCTCAGGAGGACGAGGTGATTGTCGGTGTCGGTGACAGAAGCGTTCAATGGGGTGGTTCCAGTGCGTCAATTCCGTCATTTTCCCCCAATTGCGGGCGGGTCGGTGGGTTTCTTTCACACTAGATTTGTTGCTATCGGATCGCGTCTATCACCAGGGCGAGCGCGCGAGGGATGGCGCCGGCTCGGGTAAAACGGGTCCAGTCCCGGCCACAGCGGACACCAGTCTTCCATCACGCCCACCAGCCGCCCGGTCTGGACGTGCGCCACCACCAGTTCATCGGGCAGGAAACCCAAGGTTTGCGAATACAGCCGCCATCTTGCTGAATTTCAATCGATATCCAGCTTAGCTAGAGATAAGGCGCGGCAGGTCTGTATTTATTCGCTGCAATCCTGAATCAAACCCGTTCTGGTCCTGCACTTTTGATACAAATGTTGCAATGTTACCTCACTCCCAAATAGTCCATTGGGAGAATCGAAACCGACATCGAGGAACCTGGTAACGCGCCCGCGCCGATGTTAGCTCACGCTATTATACGGTCGCGTTAAATTTGGGTATTTCCTGGGCTAACTATAGTTCGCGTCACCCCGCAAACTGGCGCTATGGAAAAAACACTCCGATCATTAATTAAAGATTTCTTCCAAGCAGGCAGACATCGCCGTCGCCCGGATAACACAGCCGTTCCAGTTGGGGTGGAGAAATTTTCACTGCCCTCACTTCGTTTCCTGGAATGACCCGTCTTTGCACCGGTATTGGATTAGTTTATTAGTCAATGCTCTGTACATGAAAATGGCTATGCCTTAAATTAAAGCGTAGGAAGACTATCTACTACTGACCACACCCACGTTCGATACGTTGCAGATGAAACTCCAGTTAAGGCTCAGTATCAAAGTCTCGGTGTGACAGTCTATGGTCCGAACGCGTTTCTTGCTCCTGCGGGAACTATCTTCGCCAGCATTACTAAACGGTACTAATGTTTCACAAAAGAACAGAACTGCCATTGAGAAATTGGCGGCATTTTATGGTGTGATCCCTGAAAGGATGTCTTAAAATGAAAAATAGTCGCCGCGATTTACTCAAGGGTACCGCCGCAGCAGGCGTACTCGCATCAACTGGTCTTGGAACAAGTGCTGTAGTTGGGCAAGTTGTTGCAGTCCCAACACCTTATGTCACGCCGTTTAAAGACCCGTTGTTTGTGCCAGCAATTAAGGTGTCAGAACCAATGCATCCAGAATGCGCGAAATTTAGGGTAGAAGGAGAGTGCGGACGCGATCCGCATCAGGTCTTTGATCGCTTTCCACCGAGTGCGGAGAGCGAGTACATTGTAAATGTAGGCGTCTCAACCCATCGTTTTCACTCTGAGCTTCCACTCGAACAGGTGTGGACATATGACGGGACAATTCCTGGCCCAACGTTTGTGGAACGCAGCTTCACGCCAACAATGGTGCGCTTCATTAACAATCTTCCGGAAGATCATAAAGGGTTTGGTTCTCCTGAAATAAGTACACACCTTCACGGCGCGCACGTTGGCTCCGAGTCGGATGGCTATGCAGGAAACTATTACAGCAGGGAAGATAAAGGGCCAACGATTAGTGACAAGGGTGCTTTTTACGATAATCACTATCCAAACTACCCGAGCAAAGGTGATCCACGCAACATCTGCGGAACAATGTGGTATCACGACCATCGCGAAGAGTTTACCGCTCCCAACGTTTATCGTGGTCTTGCGGGTATGTACCTCGTGTTCGATGAAATCGATTCAGGCAATGAGAACGACCCAAACCCGAAGGCACTGCGTCTTCCAAGTGGAGTTGGTAAGTACGACATTCCGCTGGTAGTGCAGGACAAAAAGTTTGATGTTGGCGGTAACCTCGTATTTAATCAGTTGGACCCTGAGGGCTTCCTGGGTAACCTCATGATGGTCAACGGGACGGTCTCGCCTTACCTAAAGGTTGAGGGCAGAAAATATCGCTTCCGCCTGTTGGACGCGTCCATGGCCAGGTACTTCCAGTTTCACCTTCACAATGAAGCTGGTAAAGACCAGGAGTTTCACTTCATTGCAAGTGACGGCAACCTGCTGGAGCGCCCAGTGAAGATGACGAAGCTGTTCATGGGTATGGCGGAACGGTCGGACATCATCATCGACTTCGGCAAGTATCCACCTGGCACCAAACTGTACCTCGTCAACAGGCTGGAACAAACTGACCCGCGTAAGCCCAGTGGCAGCCTGTTGAACAAGCCCGTTCGATTGATGCGCTTTGACATTGGTGAAAAGACGACTGACTCACAGCCGATTCCTGCGTTCCTCCGCGCCTTGCCTCCCATGCCAACCAACATCGTGCGCACCCGTCGATGGGAACTTGGACGGAAAAATGGACAATGGACCATCAATGACAAGTTCTTCGATCCTGAGCGGGTTGACGCAGTCGTAAAACACAACCAGGCAGAAATTTGGAAGTTCGATATTGGTGGTGGCTGGGCCCATCCAATTCACATCCACTTGGATGACTTCCGCATTCTCTCGTACGACGGGAGGAGGCCGCCACCCGAATGGGCTGGCCGCAAAGACGTTATTCCACTCTTGCCGGGCGTTGAAATGAGTGTGCTCGTTATGTTCACCGACTATGTCGGAAAGTACATGATGCACTGCCACCAAACGGCGCATGAGGATAGCGCCATGATGATTCGCTATGACGTTGTTAAAGCCTGAGGCCAAAAATGAACAGCAAAAGAAATTTTCTGCTAAGCGCCCTTGGGGTAGCCGCAGCGATTCCAGCAATTGCAGCGCGACCGCAGTCGAAAGAGTACTTGCCAAATGTGGTGCTGCAAACTCACCTTGGCGAGGGGGTCAGGTTTTACGACGACCTTGTGAAAGGGAACAAGGTCGTCGTATTCAACATGATCTACACGGCGTGTCAAAATATCTGCCCGCCAAATACAGCTAACTTGATTCAAGTGCAGAAAATGCTCGGCAGCCGGATGGGTCGCGATATTTTCTTCTTCTCCATCACCCTGCAGCCAGAGGTTGACAAGGCACGTGATTTGCAGGAATACGCTAGGCGGTATGGCATTGCGCCTGGCTGGACGCTGCTGACAGGGAGAAGGAAGGAAATTGACATTGTTCGAAAGACCCTGGGTTTCGTTGATCCTGACCCGGCAGTTGATGAAAGTCTTGAACGACATACAGGTATGCTTCGTATTGGCAATGCGGGAATCGATCGTTGGTCGATGGTGCCATCCTTGTTGAAGCCTCAGCAAATCGTCAAGTCGATAACGTCGATGAAAAAGAGAGTGTCATAAACGATTCCGGCACGGTGGCGCAGCAAGGGTCATCAGCGCTTGCTGCGCCATATATGTTTGTACGAAAAGCGAACTATCACTGCAAGGCCGTTATCGACTCCGTATAAGCGTTCGAGCCAATTCGACGTGTTCGTCATGAATGTTTGAAATAATGTGAAAACGAGCTATAGAAGTGCAGCGAACACCGGGCTCGCTTAGCAGGAGGCATCACGAGCGAACTGGATCAGGAAGACCGCGACGATATGTTCGCCCGGCACTTCGCTTTCCCTGAACAGCACCGGGAATTTCTGGAGGACGCAAACCACGTACGTGCTGCCATCGCGCGCGTCAAACAAGTCGAGGGCGTAACCGACTGCGAGCGGAACGAGGCCTGGACACCTATCCGTGCCGCGGTAAAAAACTTTGACGCGCGAGATTGGGAAAGCGAGAAGCGCAAGCGTTGAGCCAGAACGCTGGGCGGTAGGTTAGCAGCGCCGCAAGCGCGCCGCCATACCATTTGTCGAGCGGCTCGCGGGCTGAAAACTAGCGTTCGGGTCCAGAACGCGCATATCGGCGACGTTGTCGCTCCGCGCTAGCAGATATTGAACGCTATCTTGCCAACTACTCCTGCCGATCCAATCGCAATAGCACTGCCGCCATCATCTTGGCAATATCCTTCCTTACCACGCTTGTCCCGATTACCCCCGGTACATCGAACTTCGGTTCAATGGTGGCGTGGTACACCACCCTGGTGCCGGCAGCGCCGGCCAACGGACTGAGCTCCCAGCTGGCGCGGTAGACTTTCATGTCGCCGTCGATCAGGCTGATGTCGATTCGATCCGGCGCCCGTTCGTGTACCTGCACAACCAAGCGGATAGTCTGGCTAAAGAAAAGGAAGTGCGCAGCTCCCTGTTGTTCGACAATGACCCTGTCACCATTGCGGGACACCACCCGAGCGCTTTTCAGGTTCGGAAGGTAATCGGCCAAATGGTTGTAATCAGTGAGAATACGCCATACAACATCCGGCGTGGACGCCACGGTGCCGCTCGAAGCGATCTGGTAGGCCCTGCCTCCTTGGGTCCCATCGACGCGTTTCACGTTCAGTTCGAACTTGGGGACGTGAGGCTGCGCCGCCACCGGCGCGGTGCCCCAGGCCGCTAAGGCGCACCCGAGCAACAGCATGTTCAAGATGCGATATACCATCCGTCGAGCGTAACATGCGGGTGGGTCCGGGTGACAAGTTAGCAGCGCAGTTTCATGAGTCGTTGCGGTGGTGATTGGGCAGGCGCGCCTTGCCCATCCGAGCCTCCCGTCCACACGCTCTATGGGTTCCCGAACGGCCTCTGGCGCCGTGCGACGATGTGGTAGCGCACCTCCAGTTCGTCCTGTACCGATAGCAGCCCGCGCCCTACTGAAAACGGCGTTATGCCGAAATCGGTCTGCTTCAGGCGGGCCGTTCCACTTGCGGTCACCTGTGCCGCCTCGACCTTGACAGTGGCCGGTAGCGCGAGCCAGCGCGTGGTGCCGTGCAGCGTGGCGGCGATGCGCAGCCGGCCGTCGGCCTGCCGTTCGGCATGCAGCGTCACCACCGGATAGCGCTGCGCGTCGAGCACGGGCCCCAGCATGTTCGCGCGTGTGCCCTCGACCGCCTTCGATGACGGCTGCCTGTCGATGCCCGCGTCGCGCAGCATTTGCGGCTCGTCGACGGTCATCTGGTCGACACGAAATGAGACGTCGGCGTGGCCGGCGCCAGGAGCAACATAGCCCGCCAGGGTGTGGCTGGCCACCACGTGGTCGTGCCCGAGCCGCGCCATCAGGCCCGCGCGGCGTACCGTGACGGCCAGTAGCGAGGCGTGCGGATCGACAGCGTAGACGGCGACACCGGAAGCCGCCGCCGCGCGATACGCGTCTGGATCGGCTCCCGGACCCGGCCCTGGCGGCGCCAGCTGCGGCCCGCAGGCCGTCAGCAGCAACAGCAACGGAAGGAGACGCTTCATGGCGGCCGACCCGGACCGCTTGCGCTCATGTCGCGCTCTTCTGCACTCATATTCGCCCATCATTTTAGAAATTCGCATGAATCAGTCATCGGATCGGTGACTTGAACGACGGTCCCTGGCCGACAGTCGACGCCAGGACGGGGCGAACATATGAAGCCGTTGCTGCGGAAGCCGGCACCAGGATCCGCTGAACTAAACGCTGAACTAAAGCTAAGGCCTGCGCATCAAGTCCTGCAAAGCCACGACCGTCGATTCGACGCCCATCCTCACCGCCGGCCCGTGCTCCACCTTGAACAGCGGGCTGTGATGGCTCGGCAGGCGCAGCTTGCCCGCCTTGGCGGAGGCGATGTTCTCCGGTGCCGTGCCGCCGACCGTGAAATAGACGCTCGGGATATAAGGATCGGTCACGAACATGGGGAAGTCCTCCGAGCCCATCCCTTCGCGAAACTCTTCTTCGCCAATGGCGCCAGGGCCCAGCCTGCCGGTCCAGACCGTGCGCAGGCGCCGCACCAGCTCGACGTTATTGAGAACCGGCGGGGCAGGCGTATCGACCAGTCTTACCTCCGGCAGTTCGTTTTCCGCCATGCCTGCGGCGCGCGCCGTGTTCTCGGCCATGCGTTTGATGGCCCCCAGCAACAGGTCGCGGGTCTTCGGACTTTCGCTGCGCACGGTCAGTTGCAGTTTCGCGTTGTCGCCAATGATGTTGGCCTTGGTGCCGCCATGGAAGGAGCCCACCGTGATCAGGCCGGGCTCGCGCGGGCTGAGTTCGCGGCTGACGATGGTTTGCAGCCCCATGACGATCATCGCGCCGAGCACGATCGGGTCTTTGCCGCGGTGCGGCTGCGCGCCATGGGCCCCGACGCCCTTGATCGCAATCTCGACAGTGTCCGCGCCTGAATACGGCGAGACTTCGGAAGCGTGCACCTTGCCCGTCGCCATGTCGGCCTTGACGTGGAAGCCCAGCGCGAAATCCGGCTTACCGAAGCGCTTGTACAGGCCGTCCTTCATCATCGCCAGCGCCCCGCCGATGCGCTCCTCGGCCGGTTGCCCGACCAGCATCAAGGTACCGGACCATTGGCTGCGCTCGGCAGCCATGCGGCGCGCCGTGCCGACCAGGCTGGTCATGTGGATGTCATGGCCGCAGGCGTGCGCCACGGGTGTCATGTTGCCTTCCATGTCTTTCTGGGTCGCCGTCGAGGCATTCGCCAGGCCGGATTTTTCCAGCATCGGCAAGCCATCCATGTCGGCGCGCATCATCACCAGCGGGCCGGGGCCGTTCTTCAGGATCGCCACCACGCCGGTGCCGTCGACGCCCTCGGTGACGGTGAAACCTGCCGCGCGCAATTCCTTGGCCATGCGCGCCGCGGTTTTCACCTCCAGAAAAGACAGCTCGGGATTGCGGTGGAAGTAATCCAGCAGCGGCGCAAGGTGGGTGTCGTAGTCTTGCGCGACAGCCTTGGACAGTTCATTTGCATGGAGGGCGCCTGGCAGCAGCATGGCAGCAAGCAGGGCGGAAAGCAGTCTCTTGGTCATGGCTTGTCCTGGTCAGGCGGTTGGCAAACGGTGTTCGTGGCAAACGTCGCGCAGCTTGTTCTTCTGGATCTTGCCGGTGCCGCCCATTGACAGCGCCTTGTTACGCACCACGTCGTCCGGAATGCGGCAGATGGCGGCCTTCCCATCCAAGAAGGCCAGCAGCGCCTCGCGCGGGAGGTCCGCACCCGGCCCGGTTGCAGACGTTCTTCAGCAATCAGTGTACGGGATACATTGCTATTGAGGAAATTTTCGATGCGGTGACCGAGTCGAGGCGCGCCTTTGCTTCCGACAGCGGCCAGCCAGCATGGCTCAGTGTACGAGGTTGTTAGCATCAGAGCAAGAAAGAGGTATTGCCAGGCGCTATTAGGCCGGGGCGGTGCCGGCCGGGCCGGCCGGCAGGAACCCCATCCTTAGGGGCAAGAAACGACCGTAAACTGCCCCTCGGCAACCGTGCCTCCCCCTATCGCAAATGTCTTTATCATAAGGCGACTTCCAGACGGCCGCCCCAGCGTTCCGCCCGGAAACCCATCCACGCGGGTCGCCATTGCGCCCACCAGAACAAAAGGCAACGAATATGGACGACCTGAGCGACATGAAGCTGTCGCGGCGCGACTTGTTGAAAAGCGGCGCTGCCGCCGCAACCGCCGCCGCCATCCCCACCGCTGCCGGGGCCCAGGCCCTGGCCGGTGCACCTGTGCCTGCCAATCCCCCGCCCGCCAGCGCGACAACCACGCTGCGCGTGAACGGCCAGCGGCGCGAGCTGACGCTCGACACGCGCACCACGCTGCTCGACGCCTTGCGCGAAAACCTCAAACTGACCGGCACCAAGAAGGGTTGCGACCAGGGCCAGTGCGGCGCCTGCACCGTCATCGTCAACGGCCGGCGCATCAATTCCTGCCTGTCCCTGGCGATCATGCACGACGGCGACGAGGTCACGACCATCGAGGGCTTCGGTACCCCGGGCAAGCTCCATCCGATGCAGGCTGCCTTCGTGAAGCACGACGGCTATCAGTGCGGCTATTGCACGCCGGGACAGATCTGTTCGGCGGTAGCCGTGATCGAGGAAATCCGCGCCGGCATCCCGAGCCACGTCAGCGGCGACCTGAATGTGAAACCGCTGATGAGCGTCGACGAAATCCGCGAACGCATGAGCGGCAACATCTGCCGCTGCGGGGCCTACTCGAATATCCTCGATGCGATTACGGAAGTGGCGGGCGTGCCGGGCGCGCTCGCCGCACGCCAGGAGGGCAAAGCATGAAGGCCTTCACCTACGAACGCGCACGCACCCCCGCCGAGGCGGCCGCGGCCGCCGAACGCCATCCCGGATCGCGCTTCATCGCCGGCGGCACCAACCTGCTCGACCTGATGAAGCTCGAGATCGAGGCGCCGCCGCACCTAATCGACGTCAACGGCCTGAAGCTCGACAAGATCGAAGCGCTCCAGGACGGCGGCCTGCGCATCGGCGCCACGGTCCGCAATACCGACCTCGCAAGCGACGCACGCGTGCGGCGCGATTACGCGGTGCTCTCGCGCGCCCTGTTGTCCGGCGCCTCGGCCCAGCTGCGCAACAAGGCAACGACCTCCGGCAACCTGCTGCAGCGTACCCGTTGCCCTTACTTTTTCGACACCAATTTGCCCTGCAACAAGCGGGTGCAGGGCAGCGGATGTTCGGCGATCGGCGGCTACACGCGCAACCACGCGATTGTCGGCCAGAGCGACGCCTGCATCGCCACCCACCCGAGCGACATGGCGGTGGCAATGCAGCTGCTCGATGCCGGTGTCGAAACGGTGCGCGCCAACGGCAGCACGCGTGTCATCCCGATCGCCGATTTTTATCGCTTGCCGGGCAACACGCCGCACATCGAAAACACCTTGCAGTCGGGCGAACTGATTACCGCCGTCGTGCTGCCGCGTCCGCTCGGCGGCTACCAGACCTACGTCAAGGTGCGCGACCGCGCGTCGTATGCCTTTGCCCTGGTGTCGGTGGCGGCGATCGTGCAAAAGGACGGCAGCGGCCGGGTCGCCCTCGGCGGCGTCGCGCATCGACCCTGGCGTGTGCCGGCGGCCGATGCCGCCATGCCGCGCGGCGCGCGTGCCACCGTCGACATCCTGCTTGCCGGCGCAAAAACAACAAGCGAGAACGCATACAAGGTCCCGCTGATCCAGCGCACGCTGGAAGCGGTGCTGGTCGACGCAAAGAAAGGCTCGGCATGAAATTCATTACTCCCGCCACTACCAACCCGATCGACCAGCTGAAGGTCGTCGGCAAACCGCTGGACCGGATCGACGGTCCCATGAAAACCACGGGCACCGCTCCCTACGCCTATGAGCAGCACAAGGCCGCCCCGAACGCGGCCTACGGCTATGTGATCGGCGCGGCCGTCGCCAAGGGCAAGATCGCCTCGATCGACACGGCGGCGGCGAAACGCGCTCCCGGCGTGCTGGCGATCGTCACGGCGGACAATGCCGGCAAACTCGACAAGGGCAAGTTCAATACTGCCCGCCTGCTGGCCGGGCCGGACGTGCAGCACTACCACCAGGCCGTTGCCGTGGTGGTTGCCGACACCTTCGAACAGGCGCGCGCGGCAGCCGGCCTGGTGAAGGTCGCGTACGTCAAGGAGAAGGGCGAATACGACCTGAAGCGCGCGAAAGCCAGCGCCAAAGTTCCTAAAAAGGAAGAGAAGCCGGAAACCAAGACGGGCGACTTCGGTACCGCGTTTGCCGGCGCCCCGGTCAAGCTGGACGCCACCTACACCACGCCCGACCAGTCGCACGCGATGATGGAGCCGCACGCAACGCTGGCAGTGTGGGAAGGCGATAAATTGACCCTCTGGACCTCGAACCAGATGATCGACTGGGGCCGCCAGGACATGGCGAAGACGCTCGGTATCCCGAAAGAGAACGTGCGGCTGATCTCGCCGTATATCGGCGGCGGCTTCGGCGGCAAGCTGTTCCTGCGCTCGGAAGCGTTGATGGCCGCGCTCGGTGCGCGCGCCGCCGGCCGTCCGGTGAAGGTGACGCTGCAGCGCGCGTTGATGTTCAACAACACCACCCACCGGCCGGCGACGATCCAGCGCATCCGTATCGGCGCCACGCGCGAGGGCCGGATCACGGCGATTTCCCACGAAAGCACCTCCGGCGACTTGCCCGGCGGCCAGCCGGAAACCGCGGTGCAGCAGACCCGCCTGCTGTACGCCGGCGCCAACCGCTTCACCCAACTGAAACTGGCTGTGCTGGACCTGCCCGAAGGGAACGCGATGCGTGCGCCGGGCGAGGCACCGGGCATGATGGCGCTCGAGATTGCGGTCGACGAGATGGCGGAAAAGCTCAAGATGGATCCGGTGACCTTCCGCATCGTCAACGACACGACGGTCGATCCGGAAGAGCGTTCGCGCAAGTTCTCGCAGCGCCGCTTTGTCGAATGCATGCGCCAGGGCGCGGAGCGTTTCGGCTGGAAAAACCGCAATCCCGAACCGGGCAAGCGCCGCGAAGGCCGCTGGCTGGTCGGCATGGGGGTCGCTTCGGCCTTCCGCAACAACATGAACATGAAGTCGGCCGCCCGTGCCCGCCTCGAGCGCAACGGCACGGTCACGATCGAAACCGACATGACCGACATCGGCACCGGCAGCTACACCATCATCGCCCAGACTGCGGCCGAGATGATGGGTCTGCCCATCGAGCGCATCGTCGTGCGCCTGGGCGATTCGGACTTTCCCGTGTCTTCCGGCTCGGGCGGGCAGTGGGGCGGCAATTCGTCCACGGCCGGCGTGTATGCCGCTTGCATGAAATTGCGCGAAGCGGTGGCGGCCAAACTCGGTCTCGACCCGGCCACGGCCGAGTTCGTCGACGGCGGCGTGCGCGCGGGCGGCAAGTCCGTACCGCTGGCGCAGGCCGCGCAGGGCGGCGAAATCAGCGCCGAAGACACCATGGAATACGGCGACCTGGAAAAGAAAACCCAGCAGTCCACTTTCGGGGCCCATTTCGTCGAAGTCGGGGTCGACGCCGCCACCGGCGAAGTGCGGGTGCGGCGCATGCTGGCCGTCTGCGCGGCCGGGCGCATCCTCAATCCGAAGTCCGCGCGCAGCCAGGTGATCGGTGCCATGACGATGGGCGTGGGCGCGGCGCTGATGGAGCATCTCGTGGTCGACAAGCGCATCGGCTTTTTCGTGAACCACGATCTCGCCGGCTACGAAGTGCCGGTCCACGGCGACATTCCGCACCAGGAAGTGGTCTTCCTCGATGAGACCGATCCGATGACTTCGCCCATGAAGGCCAAGGGTGTGGGCGAACTGGGTATCTGCGGCGTGGCGGCTGCGGTGGCGAATGCCGTTTACAACGCCACCGGCGTGCGCGTGCGCGATTATCCGATCACGCTCGACAAGCTGCTGCCGAAAATGCCGGCCTACGTCTAAGGCGCAAGGCAAACCGACCCGGCCCGCTAGCGGCCGGGTGAGCTGCCTCGCGGGCGGCGCAGGCATCTGCGCCGCTCCCGGGGCCGCCAAGGCTTTCCGGCCGTCGGCGAGCTACCCGCACACATGAGGCGAAACCACCTATGGAATGGTTGTCCGATCCAAACATCTGGATAGGGTTTTCTACCCTGGTTGTAATCGAGATCGTTCTCGGCATCGATAACCTGATCTTCATCGCCATCCTCGCCGAAAAGCTGCCGCCGGAACAGCGCGACCGCGCGCGCCTGCTCGGCCTGTCGCTGGCGATGCTGATGCGGGTCGGTTTGCTGACCATGATTTCCTGGATCGTCACGCTGACCGAACCCCTGTTTTCGCTCGGCAGCCTGGCGTTTTCGGGGCGCGACCTGATCCTGCTGCTGGGCGGCCTGTTCCTGCTGTTCAAGGCGACGGTGGAGCTGCACGAGCGGATCGAGGGCAAGACGGCGCACCGCACGGGTTCCGTCGAGTACGCCGCTTTCGGGGTCGTGGTAGCGCAAATCATCGCGCTCGACGCCGTGTTCTCGCTCGACTCGGTGATCACGGCAGTCGGCATGGTCGACGAACTCTGGGTCATGATGGCAGCGGTCGTGGTGTCGATGGGCGTGATGCTGTTCGCTTCGAAAACGCTGACCCGATTCGTCAATGCGCACCCGACCGTGGTCGTGCTGTGCCTCAGTTTCCTCCTGATGATCGGCCTGTCGCTGATCGCCGAGGGCTTCGGCTTCCACATTCCGAAGAGCTATCTGTACGCCGCGATCGGCTTCTCGGTCCTGATCGAGGCATTCAATCAGCTCACCTGGAGAAATGTCGCCAAGGAAGAGGCGCGCATGCCGCTGCGCGAGCGCACGGCCGACGCGATCTTGCGCATGTTGGGCGGCAAGACGGAGGGGCCGGCCACCGGCGCGGTGGCGGCTACGACCATGCATGCGCAGGCTTTCGAGCCGGCCGAGCGCAACATGGTCAGCGGCGTGCTGAGCCTGTCGCAGCGCTCGATCCGCTCGATCATGACTAACCGCTCGGACATTTCCTGGATCGATATCGATGCCAGCGCCGACGTCATCCGCGGCCAGATCATGGTGACGCCGCACAGCTTTTTCCCGGTCTGCAAAGGGGAACTCGACGAAATCATCGGTGTCGTGCGTGCGCGCGATTTGATGGCCGATCTCGCCACGGTCGGGCGCATCGACCCGGCGCATGTGCGCACACCGATCATCATGCCCGAGACCGGGGATGTTCTGAAAGTCATGGAAACACTGAAGCGATCGCACGGCCAGCTGGTCCTGATCGCCGACGAGTACGGCACGCTGCAGGGCCTGGTGACGCCGATCGACATCCTGGAGGCTATCGCCGGCGAGTTCCCGGACGAAGACGAGCAGCCGGCCGTCGTGCAGCAGGGCCCGGACCGCTGGCGCATCGACGGCGCGGCCGACCTGCGTTATGTCGAGCAAGAGCTGGGCGTCGACTCCCTGGTGAGCGAGAGCGACGACTACAGTTCAATGGCCGGTTTCATGCTCGAGCGTTTCGGCAGCTTGCCGCTGGTGGGCGAGCGGGTCGTGGTCGACGACCTGAGTTTCGAGGTCGCCGAGGTGCAGGACCGGCGCATCGCCTGTGTGATCGTCACCCGTATCGAGAAGGCACCGGTGACGGGACGCCCCGGTCGCGCGCCGCGCGGGGAAGGCGGCCAGGCAATGCCGCGCTCGCGCGGCTGAGGCGAGCGCCCGGCAACGCAAACCGCTCGAATTCGGGCGCGCCTCCCTTACACCGGAATGACCGAGGTGCCGCCACCGGCCGCACCATAATTCTGCAGGTCGGCGAAAGGCAGGCGCCGCTCGCCCAGCGCGGTGAGGATGGCTTGCAGCTGCTGCTCGTCCGGCGCGATATACACGATCACCTGGTCGAGTTCGTTCTCGAAATAGGGCGTGTAGGGCACGTCGGTTTCGCCCATGACCTTGGCGACGAAGCGCCCGTCCTGCAGTTCGGCGAAGACGGTGACGAGGGTGGTGGCGGTGGTGCTGTTGTTGACGGTGATTTCCATGGTTCTCCGATGGGTAATGGCGGGTTGCGGGTGCGGAAATGGATGGGCCGATGATCGCGCCAAACCGGCTGAGGTGGCGCAGCGTTGCCGCCAGTTAAATCCTGTCGGCGCTATAGCCGCAGCGCATTCGCGCGCAGGTAATCGTCGAGCACATCAGGTGACGGACTGCCCGCCGCCAGCCCCACATAGGTGTCGGGCCGCAGCAGGTAGAGCGCGTCACGCGCGAGCCCGGCTGCAGCGCAGTCCGCATGCCAGTCGAACTGGCGCAGCGCCACCCCGTGCAGGGCGCACCAGGCCTGCAAGTCCGGCCGGGCGCTGCCGTAGACATGCGCCTGCCATCCCGGTCTGGGCAGCGGACCGAAATTGTCGCCGGTCTCGAAGCGCACCCAGGGCAGGCGGTCCCCGCCATGCACCTTGCCGGCACGTCCCGCATTGAGCGGCGCATGGCGGTAGTGCAGCACCGTCTGCGAAATGGTGCGGAAAAGGAACTCGCGGGCGGCGGGCAGCTTGGCGACCAGGGGCATGATGCGCGGGAAAATGCCGGTGCGGATGATCTCGGCGATCGGGCCGTCGGCGGTCAAGAGGCTGAAGGCGCGGTCGGTCGTGTCCACCAGGCGCCGCGCGAAGGGCAGGCGCTCGGCTTCGTAGCTGTCGAGCAGGCCTTCCGGCGCCTGGCCCTTGGCGACGGCCGCCAGCTTCCAGGCGAGGTTGATGGCGTCGCCGATGCCGGTGTTCATGCCCTGGCCGCCGGCCGGACTGTGGATGTGGCCGGCGTCGCCGACCAGGAAGGCGCGCCCGCGCCTGAAGTGTTCGGCAACGCGGTGGTGTACGCGGTAGGTCGAGAACCAGTTCACCATGTGCACGCTGATCATCAGGTTGTCGATGGCGCGCTGGCTGACGTCGGAAAACTGCAAGGTCTCGGCGCGCTCGGCCCGCTCGTCGCGCACCGTGCCCACCAGCCGCGCGCGGCCGCGCGGCGCCGTTGCGAACACCGCCAGGATGTCCGATTCGTCCAGGTCGAGGTTCAGCTCGCCGTTCAGCGCGGGACTGTCGCCCTCGATATCGGCCACATAGAACACTTGGCGGTAGGTGCCGCCCGGGAAATCGACGCCGATGGCGGTGCGCACGGCCGAGCGCGCACCGTCGCAGCCGATCAGCCAGCGCGCGCTGCAGCGTTCTTCGTTGTCATCCGGGTCGACCAGCCTGGCCTCGACATGGTCGCCATGCTCGTCGAAGCCGATGAAGGTGCGCTCGCGTTCGACCTCGAGGCCGGCCGCGGCGAGGCGTTCGACCAGCAGCCGCTCGTGACGGTCCTGCGGGTAGATGTGGAAAAAAGGGTAGGGCGTCAGGCCGGCGCCGATCGCGCCGAGCGGGATGCGGGCACGGTGCTGGCCTTCGGACCAGACGTTGAAGAACTGGATCGGGTGGCCGTCGTCCAGCACGGGCTGCGCCAGGTCGAGCTGGCGGTACAGCTCGAGGGTGCGCGCCTGCACCGCCAGCGCGCGCGAGGTCGTGCCGGGACCGCTGGCCGCATCGACGATGCGCACGTCGACGCCAAAGGCCTTCAGCCACAGGGCCAGCACCAGCCCGCTGGGACCCGCGCCCACGATCAATACCTCCGCATCTTTCATCGCGCGTCCCCATCGCAGCTGTCCCGGATATCCTACTCCTGCCTGCTACTCGCCGCACTGACGGCGCGTGTCGCCGGCAGACCGGCCACCCGGCGGCGAATGCGCTGGCATTGCGCTTGTACGCGTGCGCCGCGGCGGCGCGTGTGCCCGCATCATGTGCCTGCACCATCCCGGATGCGCCCGCGAGGAGGACCAGTGACCGAGCACCCATCGACAACGCAATGCGCCGGCGTCAAGCGCATCGGCCTGCTCACGGGTGGCGGCGACGCCCCGGGCCTGAACGGCGTCATCAGGTCCGTCGTGCTGTCCGCGGCGCGCCTGGGCTGGGAGTGCCACGGCATCCGCGACGGTTTCAACGGCCTGCTGGCGCCCGAGACGTGTGCCGGCCAGCCGGTGCAGCGCCTTCTCGAGGTCGACGTGCATGCGATCGGCCACCTGGGCGGCACCATCCTCGGCACTACCAACCGCGCCGATCCGCTGCGCTATCCGACGCGCTCAAGCGACGGCAACCTGGTCGAGCAGGACCGCACGCCTGACGTCGTTTCCCTGTGCCGGGCGCGCGGACTCGACGCGCTGGTGATCGTTGGCGGCGACGGTTCGATGGGCATCGCCCAGGCGCTCCATGCGCAGGACTTACCCGTGGTCGGGGTGCCGAAGACCATCGACAACGACCTCGACCGCACCTTCTTCACCTTCGGCTTCGACACTGCGGTCGGTTTTGCCACCGAATGCATCGACCGCCTGCACACGACCGCGCACAGTCAGCACCGCGTGATGGTGGTCGAGGTGATGGGCCGCTACGCCGGTTGGATCGCGCTGCATGCCGGCATCGCCGGCGGCGCACATGCGATCCTGATCCCGGAAATCCCGTACCGTATCGACGCCTTGCTGGATGCCATCGCGGGCCGCGACGCGGGCGGCCACCATCATGCGGTCGTGGTGGTGGCCGAAGGCGCGCAGCCCGTCGATGGCGAACGCGAAGTCCAGGCGGCGGCCGAGGCTGGCCGTGCCGAGCGCCTGGGCGGCATCGGCGCGCTCCTGGCCGCGCAACTCGCGGCGCGCACGGCCAAGGAATGCCGCAGCGTCGTGCTCGGCCACCTGTTGCGTGGCGGCAGTCCGTCGAGTTTCGACCGGGTGATCGCGGCGCGTTTCGGGGCGGCGGCAGTACGCGCGCTGGCGGGCGGGCACAGCGGCGTGATGGTGGCGCTCGGCCTTGACAAAATCGAGCTGGTGCCGCTCGCGTCGGTGGCCGGGCGCACCAAGACCGTGGCGGTCACGGGCGACACGGTCGCGACCGCACGCGAATTGGGCATTTGCCTCGGAGATGGAAGGTGAAACGCCGCTCCAGCGCCCAAACAATCCGCTTGTGTTATTTTTGTAAGCACTGTCTTACATGCATGGGGGTTGCTTGCCGATGTGCGCTGCATAGGACAACACGGATAATTCCGGTAATCATTCAACAAGATTGTGAACACAAGTCCATGACGCCTTCGCTTGTTACCGATGTACCTGATGTACTCCAGACCCAGTGCAGCCGCGCCAGCATGGCCGGGCGTGCCAGGGAACTGTATTTCGCCCTGTACGCGGACCCGCTGACGAATGCGCGCGAGGGGGAGGCCTACCTGCGCGACCAAATCGAGGCCGTGCAGGACATCCCGGCCGACCTGCCGCCGACCCTCGCCCAATTGCCGGCGTGGATAGAAGCGCGCAGCGAAGCGGTCGGCATCCAGTACCGCGAATACCTTGCGGCACGCAAGGGTGGTGCGCCACGCCGCTATTTTCGTAACAAAGCGCATGCCCTGAATTTCATCAAGTCGGCCGCGCCGACCAAGCTGGTCGACGGTTCCTGGCTGTATGGCTTGCTCAAGCACTGGGACAGCCCGGATTTCCATCCCCTGATCAAGACCTACCTCGAAGAGCTGGGCGAGGGTGCGCCAAGCAAGAACCACGTCACGATCTACCGCAAGCTCCTGGCGACCCATGGTATCGACAACTGGGAGGAATTAAGCGACGACCATTTCGTGCAGGGCGCGATCCAGCTGGCACTGGGCCAGAACGCAGAGCGCTTCCTGCCCGAAGTCATCGGCTTTAACCTCGGCTACGAACAATTGCCGCTGCATCTGTTGATCACGTCGTACGAACTGAACGAATTCGGCATCGACCCGTATTACTTCACGCTGCACGTCACGGTCGACAACGCGGCCACGGGCCACGCGCAAAAGGCGGTCCAGGCCTTGCTCGACCTGATGCCGCGCGTGGGTGACCGCGCCGCCTTCTACGGGCGCGTGCTCGACGGTTACCGCCTGAACGAACTGGGCGCCAGTACGAATTCGGTGATCGCCGATTTTCAATTGCAGGACGAGCTGGTGAGCATCCTGGCGCAAAAGAGCACGGTAGGCAAGAACATGCACTCGGATTACTGCCGTGTCGCGGGCCGCTCGGTCAACGACTGGCTGGCGACGCCAGGCGAGATTCCGGGCTTCCTGGCGGCGCTCGAGACCGCCGGCTGGATCAAGCGCGGCGAGGGCGTCGAGCACAGCCGATTCTGGCGCCTGATCGAGGGCGAGCGAGCCGAGATGTTCGGCGTCTTCAGCGCCTACGAGCAGCAGGTGCTGCGCGACTGGATCGTCAGTATCCCGGGCAGCACGGTGAAGGAAGAACGGGTGCTGACCCACCGCGCGCGCCAGCGCACGCTCGACAACCTGGGCCAGCATGCTGACCGTAGCGGCAACTTTCCCGAACGCGGCCTGATCCGGCGCCGTGCCGCGCGCGATTCTGGCAGCGAGAACGAGCTCGCCATGCTGGAACAGCGTGTCGCCGCCGCCAGCGGCAAGGGCGAGGCCATGAATTTGTTGTTCGAGCTGATGACGCCGGCGCACCACCACAGCGCGGCAGGGCTGATGGCTACCCGCATGTACAGCCAGCTGCTCGACATCTGAACCGACAACGGATGTGCTTTACCCGACCGGGGCGTTTGCTGAGAGCGTGCCGGTCGTTTAACACCTGCGATTCAAAACAATAGGGACATTCTCGTGTATATCCTCGAACAACGATTCCTGCGTGGCCCGAACGTGCACGCGGACACTCCCTGCCTGCTCAGTGTGATCGACCTGGAAGACCTGTACGGCATCTCTTCGAAAGACATCCCGGGTTTTAATGACGCGCTGCTGGCAACCCTGCCGTCGCTGAACGGCCAGCCGCTGCCGCTGGGGCAAGCGCGCGGCTTCGCCCAGCGCCTGCGCGCCGGCACCTTCCTGGCGCGTGTCGTCGAACACGTCACGCTGACACTGCAGTCGATGGCCGGTCCGACGGTTGGTTACGGCCGTACGCGGCCGGCCAGCGGCCACCCCGCGGACAGCCGCCCTGGGGACGGCCGCCCCGGCCAGTACCGCGTCGTGGTCCAGTATGCGATTGAAAAACTGGCCGAGCCGGCGTTCCAGCTGGCGCTCGACCTGGTCACGGCACTGGCGAAGGGCGAGGTGTTCGAGGTCGAACCGCGCCTGCAGGAATTGCGCGCGCTCGGATCGCGCTATTCGATCGGGACCAGCACCGCGGCCGTGCTGGCTGCCGCCCACGAGCGCGGCATTCCGACCTCGCGCATCACCGATGAAGCGAACCTGTTCCAGCTTGGCTGGGGCTCGAAGCAAAAGCGCCTGCAGGCGACCGTCACCGGCGACACCAGCTATGTCGCCGTGAAGATCGCCAGCGACAAGCAGCTGACCAAGGCCCTCCTGACGGAAGCCGGCGTGCCGGTGCCCGAAGGCGGCACGGCCACCACGGTCGAAGAAGCCCAGCGCATCGCGCACCGCCTGCGCGTGGCCGTCACCATCAAGCCGCTCGACGGCAACCAGGGCAAGGGCGTGACCACCACCTGTTCGACGCCGGAGGAAGTGGCAACGGCCTTCCATTTCGCGCGCGAATACGGCCGCAAGATCATCATCGAGCGTTTCGTCGAAGGACGCGACTACCGCGTGCTGGTGGCGGGCGGCCGGGTTGCCGCCGCCTCGTTCCGGCGTCCGGCCCATGTGCTGGGCGACGGCGTCAGCACCATCACCGAATTGGTCGAGATCGAAAACCGCAACCCGGCGCGCGGCGCGGGCCACAGCAATGTGCTCACCCGCCTGTCGCTCGACGCCCACGCCGAAGACATGCTGCGCCGCCAGGGCTACGCACCCGATTCGGTGCCCGCCACCGGCGCCTGCGTCGAACTGCGCAGCAATGCGAACCTGTCGACCGGCGGCACCGCCGAAGACGTCACCGATTCTCTCCCCGACATCACGCGCGCCCTGTGCGTGCGCGCCGCCAGGAAGATCGGCCTGGACGTGGCCGGTATCGACATCGTCTGCCACGATATTTCGATTCCGCTCGACGAGCAGGGCGGGGCGGTGATCGAAGTCAATGCCGCGCCTGGCATCCGCATGCACCAGCACCCCAGCAAGGGCGAAGCGCGCGACGCCGGCGAGGCGATCGTCGACGGCCTGATGGGCCAGTCGAACGGACGCATCCCGGTGGTGGCCGTCACCGGCACCAACGGCAAGACCACGACTGCACTGATGATCGGGCACACCGCGCGCGTGGCGGGACTGGGCACGGGCGTGACCACCACCGAAGGGGTTTTTGTGAACGGCAAGCGCCTGGTCAAGGGCGACTGCACCGGCTACTGGTCGGCGCGCACCGTGCTCTCCGCGCCAGACGTCGATTTTGCCGTGCTGGAGACGGCGCGCGGCGGCATCCTGAAACGCGGCCTGGCCTTCGACCGGTGCGATGTCGGCGTCGTGCTGAACGTGGCGGGCGACCACCTCGGGCTCGATGGCGTCGAGACGATCGAGGACCTGGCGCAGGTGAAAGCGGTCGTCGCTTCGTCCGCTTCGAAGGCGCTTGTGTTGAATGCCGAGGACGCGCTGTGCGTCGCGATGGTGCGGCGCGCCAGGCCGGACGCCGAAATCATCTTTTTCTCGATGGATGCGGAAAACCCGATGTTGCTGCAGCACCTGGAAGACGGCGGCCGAGGCGCCTACCTGCAGGACAACGCGATCGTCATCGCCGACGCCAGGCTGCACCAGGAATTGATGCGCGTGGAATCGATGCCGTCGACCTTCGGCGGGCGCGCGCGCTACAACATTGCCAACGCGCTGGCGGCGAGCGCCGCGCTGATGGCTTGCGGGTTTTCGAACAGCCAGGTTGCCGACGGCCTGTCGACCTTTGTGTCCGACAGCAAGACCAATCCGCTGCGCACCAACGTCTTCGACGTGCGCGGCGTGACCGTGATCGTCGACTACGCCCACAACGCTGCCGCCTACGCGGCGCTCGGCGAGATGGCGCGCGCACTGCTGCCGGGCCAGCTGGTCGGCATCGTGACGGCGCCGGGCGACCGCCGCGACAGCGACCTGGTGCAGATCGGCGAAGTCTGCGGCGAGCGTTTCGACGAGCTGGTGGTCTACGAATCGCAAAGGCGCGGCCGTCCGGTAGGCGGCGCCGTCGACCTGATCATCGAGGGCATCGAAAAGGTCATCGGGCCGTCCGATACGACGCACCGCGAGATCGACGTCGACAAGGCGATCCGCCTTGGCCTGTCGCTGTGCCGTCCCGGCGACGTGCTGGTGTTCGCCTGCGGAACCTCGCTCAAGACCTTCATCGATGCGCTGCGCGTGGACGATCCGGAAAGTGCAGACCGGATCGAGGCGCAGACGATTTGATTGTGTCGTTTCGTTGAACAAAAGCGGCCGCGCAGGGCCGCACTCGCATGCGACGATCAAGCGAATCACACCGCTTCCGCTTCGATCCGCTGCGCAATCTCCGGCTTGGTCGGCCGCAGCGCCTCGGTCAGTTCCGAGATCGAGGAGCCGCAACCGAACACCAGCACGTCGCCAGGCTCGCACAGGGCCAGGCCGCGGCGAATCGCGTTGTGCACGTTCAGCTCGCATGCCAGCTTGTCGGCGGCACTGCGCCCGAGGCGCGCACCCTGCACCAGCAGCGCCGCGACTTCGCCCTCGCTACGGCCGCGGTTGACGGTCTCGTAGACGATCAGTTCGTCGAAGCCGGCGGCGCAGGTGCGGCCGATGTCGACCAGGTCGGCGTCGCGGCGGTCACCCGGCGCGGCGACGACGCCCACGACCCTGCCCGGCGTCATCGCGCGCGCCGTTTCCGACAGCGCCGCGTAGGCCGCGCAGTTGTGGGCGTAGTCGACGATCACCGTCACGCCCTCGACATCGAACACGTTCGAGCGCAGCGGGTTGTGCTTGCTGTCGGAGACGAAGCTGCGCATGCCGGCGACGATTTCGGCGTTGCCGAAGCCGGTCGCGGCCAGCGCGGCGGTCGCGGCCAGGGCGTTGGCGATGTTGTAGCGCGCGCAGCCATTCAAGGTGACCGGCATCTGGCGCACGTCGAGCAGCGCTTCGTGGCGCGCGCCGTTGGCCAGCACCACTGTCTTGTTTTCAAGGTAGACGCCGCGTCCGCCGCGTTCCAGGTGACGCAGCAAAACCGGGTTGTCGGCGTCGAGGGCGAAATACAGCACGTCGATATATTCCGCCAGATCCTTCGCCATCGCGACGCAGTAGTCGTCTTCGGCATTCAGGACCACGGCGCGCGAGGCGCGCTGGGCCACGACGGCCTTGACGCGCGCCAGTTCGTCGACCGTATCGACGCCGTCCAGCCCGAGGTGGTCGCTTGACACGTTCAGCACCACCGACACGTCGCAGTGGTCATACGCCAGGCCCCGTTTCAAGATGCCGCCGCGCGCTGTCTCCAGCACCGCGAAATCGACGTCCGGGGAGGTGAGGATGCTGCGCGCCGAGCGGTAGCCGGTGCAGTCGCCCTTGTTCAACAGCTGGCCGTCGACGTACACGCCTTCGGTCGTGCTGACGCCAGTGCGCAGGCCCGCCAGGCGCGCGCTGTGCGCCACCAGCAGCGAGGTCGTGGTCTTGCCGTTGGTGCCGGTCACGGCGACGACCGGAATGCGGCCGTTGTCCTGGCCGAACAGGGCCTCGACAATCGCGGCGCCGGCGTCGCGCGGCGTGCCGCGGCTCGGGTGCAGATGCATGCGGATGCCCGGTGCGGCATTGACCTCGATGATGCCGCCTTTCTGTTCGCGCAGCGGCTGCGAGATGTCCTGGCAGATGACGTCGATGCCGGCGACATCGAGCCCGATCGTACGCGCGGCGCGGATGCATATCGCGCGCGTTTCTTCCGGCAGCAAGTCGGTCACGTCTTCGGCGGTGCCGCCGGTCGACAGGTTGGCGTTGCCGCGCAGGTCGACCGTCACGCCTTTCGGCACGATCGAATCGACGCCATAGCCCTGTTTCTCGAGCGTGCTCAAGGCCAGGTCATCCAGCGGGATCTTGGTGAGGATGTTGGTGTGGCCAAGGCCGCGTGCCGGGTTGCGGTTCTCGACGTCCACCAGCGCGCCCACCGTGGAATGCCCATCGCCCGTCACGCAGGGCGGGCGGCGCCAGGAAGCGGCGGCGATCTCGTTGCCGGTAACGAGCACGCGGTAGTCGCGCCCGGCCAGGAATTCTTCCACGATCACATGGCGCCCGTAGCGGCGTGCGTGTTCGAAGGCGCGCTCGATTTCCTCGGGCGTGGTGCAGGTGGTGGTCACGCCCTTGCCCTGGTTGGCGTCGAGCGGCTTGATGGTGGCCGGGCCACCCAAGCGCCACGCCACGCGCTGGGCGTCCGCCAGCGTGGTGACGGTCGAGCCGCCCGGGACCGGCAGGCCGGCCTGTTCGAGCAGGGTCTTGGTCAGCTGCTTGTCGCTGGCGATGCCAACCGCGATCGAATTGGTCGCCCCGGTAATCGTCGCCTGCAGGCGTTTTTGCTTCGAGCCCCAGCCGAGCTGGAACAGGTTCGCTTCGTCGGTGATGCGCAGGCTCGGGATGCCGCGCCGGAGCGCCGCGTTCACCACCGCGCCGGTGCTCGTGCCAATCGCATAGTCTTCGGCGGTCTCTTGCAGTTCCTTCAGGGCGGCGCCAAGGTCGCAGTCTTCGCCGCGGGCGAGCGCCCCGATCATGACCGTGGCAAGGTCAAGCGCCTGGCGCGCGACCTGCTCGGTGCGATAGCCGCAGACGGCGCGGCGGGCGTCGGGATTGCGGGCGATGGCCAGGGTCTGGCTGAACTCGGCCGGGGCGCCGGCCAGGCGCTGCAGTTCCATCACGATCGGCTCGACAGCGTCGGCCACGCAGGCAAGGCTTGCCAGGCGCGCGGACACTTCCGGCGACAGTTCGGGCAGCAGGGCCAGCAAACGCGCGCCGAACCCGGGCGCGGATTGCGTTCCGGCGGAGTCGATGACCGCCATCAGGCACGGTGCGGCGGAAAACAGATTCGGGCCGCGCAGGACGCGTTGTTCGATGATTCTCACGAGATCGGATTCCTTTTCGTTACGTTTTCCAGGAAGTCACGCAGCGAGGGCGACATCGGCCGGGTCAGCGGTTCCTCGTCGGTCGGCAGGTAATAACGGCTGCCGGCCGGCAGCAGGTGCAGGCGCACGTCGATCAGTTCGGGCGTTGCGCGCTCCTGGATGTCGGCCATGTTGGTGTCCATCGTGCGGCCATCGACGACGGTGACCGAGCCTTCGCCGACGACCTCGATGCCGCGTCCACGTTCGATCACCAGCGCCGTATCCTCGTCGATGCCGATGCCCTGCAAATACGGGTTCTGCGCCACCACCGACAACAGCCGCGACAAGCGCTGCCGCTCCGAGAAGTGCTGGTCGATGACGACGCGGTGCACGAACCCGAGGCCCGCGGCCAGGCTGACCGCGCCTTTTTCCGGCAGCAGGTCGGTCTTGCCCTGGGCCAGCATGTGGCCCGACATGGCCGAGGCACCGGCGCTGGTGCCGCCGATGCAGGCGCCGCGCACCTTCAAGGCGGTGTGCATCGCGGCGTCGAGGGCGGTGCCGCCGATGATTGCCAGCAGGCGCTTCTGGTCGCCGCCGGTCATGAAGATGCCGTCGGCATCAGCGACCATGCGCACCTTTTCTTCGTCGTTCGCATCCTGGCGGCTGTTGAGGACCAGGTGGTCCAGATTGCGCACGCCGAGGTCGCCGAATGCCTGGTCGTAGATATCAAACATCTCGTCGGCGATCCTGCTGGCGGCAGTGATGACGACGATACGGGCGTGCTCGCCGCCGGCCAGTTCGATGAAGCGGCTCAGGATTTCCTTGCCGTGTTGACGGTCTTCGTGGCCGCCGATGATGACGAGGTGACCGTGCTTGGCTGTCCGGTGCGGTTCTGTTTTCATATCATTCGACGATTTTTCCAGTTGGCATATGCGTGTTGCTGCAGGCGGCGGCTTCGCTCTTCGTCACGGCGATCAGGCCGGTGACGACATCCTTGTCGATCAGGTCGATACCGCGCTGCAGCGCCTGCTGCAGGGGCATGCCCTGTTCGAGCCAGCCATAGACGGTGCGCGCCAGCATCTGGCGCACGATGTGTTCGCCGACGCCGGTGGCGGCGATCGCGCCCAGGGGGCCGGCATAGAAGCCGCTGCCCATGATCGGGGTGTCGCCGACGCGGCCCAGCAGCGATGGGGCCGAGCCGCCCGTCGAGGCCGCAACGGCGAAATGGCCGTCCACCCCCCGCACGACTGCGCCGACTGTATCGTGGGCGGCGCTCGTTGGCAGCTGCAGCGGCGTCTGGTAATTCCAGAAGCGTTCGAACATGCGGTTGTCGATGCCGGGCATGACCGGCACCGAAGCGGCAAGTTCCTTCAGCAGTGTCTGGTGTTTGTCAACTTGGCTGTCGCGGATTGGCTGGGCGCGCTCCAGGCCCAGTGCGCGCGCCAGGCGCCCGGCGCCTTCGCCGCACAGCAGCACGTGCGGGGTATCGGCGACAGCGCGTGCCAGCAGGATCGGGTTGCGCACGTCGCGTACGCAGGCGATCGCGCCCAGGCGTGCGCGCGTGTCCATGATCGAGGCGTCCATTTCGACCGTTTCGCCATCCAGGCAGAGCACCGAGCCGGTGCCGGCATTGAAGCGTTCGTCTTCCTCGAGCACCAATACGGCGGCAATCGCCGCTTCGAGCGCATCAGCGGTCTGCTTGAATTTCGCGTGGCCAGCCTCGGCCGCCTGTTCGCAACCGTCGGACAATTCCAGTGGTTCACCGGCGCCGCCATGCGTCACGATGGCAAATCCATGTTCCTTGTTGGTCACGGTGTCTTCCTCTCTGTCGTTGCCTTCGTGCCTTTGGCTCTTGACATATTTGATAGAGGATTATGCAAAACGGGATAGGAAACACCTATCGGTTACGTCGCCGCCTGAATGTAAGAGGATACTTACATCGAAGACAACATTTTCAGCGCAAGCGTGCTGGGTGAGAGCGCATGGCGCGGGCGAGTTCCTGCGCCACCTGCTGGCGCACGGTTTCGGAGACATAGCTGCCGATCTCGATGCGGGTGCCGGGCGACTCGAGCAGGATCAGCTTGCGCTCCCGCGGTAGCGGCGGGGCGATGCGGGTGCGGCCGGGGTCGAGCCGGAACTGGCTGCGCCGTCCGGCGTCGATCCGTTCGACCAGGAGGCTGCCGTCGGTCAGCGCGATGCGTTCGACGTCCAGTGCATGGCGCGCATAGTGCAGCATGGCCCAGCCGACAGCGAGCATTTCGAGCAGGGCGAAGGCGAGCACGATCCAGAAGCCCTGCAGCAGGAAGAACAGCGCGATACCGAAGGAGCCGGTACACAGGAGGATATAGGCGGCCGCCGACTGGCGCGGCGTCAGCGAACAGTTGCGCTTCAGGATCCAGGTGTACGCCATGTCAGGGCTCTCGGGCCGGCGGGGATTCGCTTCATTATAGGGGAGAGAGGCGCCGTATGCCGCGCGCAACGGCTGGAACCATGCCTTCGCCAAGCGAGCTCATTTCTGGTAAGATTTCGCCCCTTCCAAACGCGTCCTCCACAAAGGCAGACATGACGAACGCTTGCGGCGTCGACTTCGGTACGTCGAACTCCACGGTTGGCTGGATCAGGCCAGGGACCACGCCAGGGCCACGCCGGGCAGTACAGGGGGCGGGCGCGCTGCTGTCTCTCGAGGATGGCAAGGCAACCCTGCCGTCGGTCGTGTTTTTCAACGCCGACGATGAAGAGGTGCGCTACGGCCGCGCCGCACTGGCGGACTACCTGGCCGGCTACGAAGGGCGCCTGATGCGTTCCCTCAAGAGCCTGTTGGGGACCAGCCTGATGGATGGCCAGACCGAGGTCGGCGGGCGGGCGCTGCCGTTCCGGCTGCTGCTGGCCCAGTTCATCGGCGAGGTCAAGCGCCGCGCAGAAGCGCAGGCCGGGCGTGGCTTCGAACATGCGGTGTTCGGACGCCCTGTGTTCTTCATCGACGACAACCCGCTTGCCGACAAGCTGGCCGAGGATACGCTGCTGGACGTGGCGCGCAGCGTGGGTTTCCGCGAGGTCGCCTTCCAGTACGAGCCGATCGCCGCGGCCTTCGACTACGAATCCCAGATCGACCGCGAAGAACTGGTCCTGATCGCCGACATCGGCGGCGGTACCTCGGACTTTTCGCTGGTGCGCCTGGGGCCCGGCCGCGCCGGCAAGCTTGAGCGGCGCGACGACATCCTCGCCACCGGCGGCGTGCACATCGGCGGCACCGACTTCGATAAATACCTGAGCCTGGCGTCGGTGATGCCGCTGCTGGGATATAAAACTGCGCTGCGCTCGGGCGCCGAGATTCCATCGAGCTATTACTTCAACCTGGCGACCTGGCATACGATCAACCAGGCGTACACCCGGAAAAGCATCGCCCAGCTCGACGACCTGGTGCGCGATGCGCGCGAGCCGGCCAGGCTGACCCGCTTGCAGCACCTCATCGACGAGCGTGCCGGCCACTGGCTGGCAATGCAGGTCGAAGGCGCGAAGATCGCGCTGTCGCACGACCCGCTGGTAGCGCTCGAACTCGAGCGCCTGGCGCCGCCGGAAACCGTCTTTGTCGAACGCGCCACGTTCGAAGCCGCCATCGGCACAATGCTCGATGCGATCGACAGCACCGTGCTGCGCTTGCTGAGCGACGCCGGCATCAAACCGGCCGAGGTCGACACGGTTTTCTTCACCGGCGGCTCGAGCGGCGTGGGCTTGCTGCGTGAGCGTATCGGCGCCCTGGCACCCAGTGCGCGCAAGGTCGAGGGCGACCTGTTCGGCAGCATCGGCGCCGGCCTGGCACTGGACGCGCTGCGCAAATTCGGCTAAAAGGATCCCATGTCTATTTTCGAACGCCCCATCGTGATGCTCGACTTCGAGACCACGGGACTCTCGCCCGCCATGGGCGACCGCATCACCGAGGTTGCCGCGCTTCGCATCGTGGGCGGGCAGGTCACCGAACGCTTTGTGTCGCTGGTGAACTGCGGCGCGCGCATTCCCTCCTTTATCACCCACCTGACCGGCATCACCCAGGAGATGGTCGACTCGGCGCCGTCCGCACGGCAGGTCGTGCCGGAGCTGCTCGACTTCATCGGCAGCGATACCCTGTCGGCCCACAACGCCAGCTTCGACGAAAAATTCCTGGCCGCCGAGAGCGAGCGGCTCGGACGTGCCTGCGGCCACGTTGGCCTGGTCTGCTCGCTGAAGCTCTCGCGCCGGATGTTTCCCGGCATGCCGAGCTATAAACTGGGCATCCTGTCGCGCCAGCTCGGCATCGCCTTTCGCAGCGCGGCCCACCGGGCCGAGGCCGATGCCGAAGTCGCGGCCGAAGTGCTGATCCACATCGGGCGCCATATCGGCAGCTCGTATGGTCTGGCAGGCGTCGCGCCGGACCTGCTGGTGTCGATCAACAAGCTCTCGGCGGCCAAGGTGCCGACCTGGCTGGGCAAATACGCGGCCGAAAAAAAAGTCGTGCCGTCGCGCTGAGCCGGGTGCCGGGCCGCGCCCGCCGAACCCGCCGCGCCTGCCGCCCGGCGGGTTTTTTCTTGGGGCGCGCGCCGGCACGATTGTGCACCGTCAAACCCGCAGCGGGTCGCTGTCGTTAAAATTTTGTTAATACATATGAGGCCGCCTGAACCGAGTGGCCTACAACCGAACGCGGCAGACCTTGTTTTCACACTGGGGAAGAGCATGAACCACCAGAAGCTCCAGAACGAGAGCCACCAGACCTATCTCTGGTTCCGCCAGGCTGCCGAGCGCGGCAATGCCTACGCCCAGTTCAACCTCGGCCTGATGTACAAGAAGGGCAATGGCGTCGAGCGCGACGATGCCTGTGCCGTGCGCTGGCTGCGCCTGGCGGCGGTACAGGGGCTGGCCTTCGCCCAGAACCATCTCGGCGCCATGTATTACCACGGGCGCGGGGTCGACCGCTGCGACCACGAGGCGGCGCGCTGGTTCCGGCGCGCCGCCGATCAGGGCGACGCCTCGGCCCAGCAGAATCTCGGCCACATGTGCCGCCAGGGCCGCGGCATGGCGATCGATCCCGAACGCGCGCTGTCCTGGTACTACCGCGCGGCCGAGCAGGGCATGGCGGGGGCCCAGAACCAGCTCGGCGAATGCTATCTGAACGGCGTCGGCGCGGCCGTCAATTATCCGCTCGCCATGGCCTGGTTCCGCAAGGCCGCCCTGCAGGGCGAGGCGGCGGCCCAGCTGAACCTGGGGCTGATGTACCAGGGTGGCCTGGGAATCGATGCCAGCGCCGGCCAGGCGCTGTACTGGTTCCGCAAGGCCGCCGCGGCCGGCGAGCGCGGCGCCCAGCGCGAGCTCGGCATCGCCTACGTCGAGGGCAAGGGCGTGCGGCCTGACGCACGGCGCGCCTGTGCATGGCTGCAGCGCGCGGCCGAGCATGGCGACCGCGAAGCGCAGTTCCTGTTCGCCACCATGTGCGTCAACGGACGCGGCGTCGAACGCGACGAGGTCCGTGCGCTCGAATGGTACACGCGGGCGGCGGGGGGCGGGCACATGGCGGCCCAGTACAACCTGGCCAACATGTACGCGCACGGGCGTGGCACCGCGCGCGATCCGGCGCGCGCCTTCGACTGGTACCGGCGGGCGGCCGAGCAGGGCGCGCCGAACGCCCAGTTCAACCTCGGCGTCATCTACGCCAATGGCCAGGGCGTCGAGAAGGACGAGGCACGCGCCGCCTACTGGTACCGACTGGCCGCCGAGCAGGGCGACGCCAGCGCCCAGAACAACCTGGGCGTGATGTATGCGGGCGGCCAGGGCGTCGCCCAGGACGACGCCCTGGCCGTCTACTGGTACGAGCAGGCGGCCGAGCAGGGTCATGCGCTGGCCCAGTACAACCTGGGCGGCATGGTCGGCAGTGGCCTGGGCGTGGCGCGCGACCCGGTGCGCGCCTACATGTGGATGTTGCTGGCGGCCGAGGGCGGCGACAGCGCGGCCAACGTCAACAAGACCATCGTCGCACGGCGCCTCTCCCCGTCCGAAATCGGGTGGGCGCTCGACCTGCAGCACAAATGGCAGATGAGCCATCGCGAGGTCGTGGCACGCCGCGCCACGTAGGGGGCATCGAGGCCAATGGCCTCAATGCCGGGTTCATTGGTCGGCTCCACCCGAACGCGAGCGTTGACGCGCCGTCTCCGCCGCCCACGCGTCCAACGCAAGTTCGCGTCACGTAGAATGCTCGCGCGAAACACGGGTTCGCTTCCTGCCGGGTTTCGCGCTATGATTGCCTTCGGCACATTTCGCCTCCCACCGTTCCGAGAAGAATATGCACATGAGACATGCAACGCTTGCCGTCGCCCTGATGACGGTCTTTGGCACCACGTACGCGGCCGACCCGGCTGCTGCGACGGCCGCCTGCGTGGCCGGCAGCGCAGTGACTTATCCAGTCACCGCCAAGGTCGGGCAGACGGACAACTACCATGGCACCACGGTCGCCGACCCCTATCGCTGGCTGGAAGACGCGAACAGCGCCCAGACCAAGGTGTGGGTCGACGCCCAGAACGCCGTGACCCAGGGCTATCTCGGCCAGATCCCGCAGCGCGAGGCGATCCGCCAGCGCCTGACCACACTCTGGAACTACGAGCGCTACTCGGTGCCCTCGAAGGAAGGCGGCCGTTATTTCTACAGTCGCAACAACGGCCTGCAGAACCAGTCGGTTCTGTTCACGATGAAGTCCTTGTCCGATGAGCCGCGCATGCTGCTCGACCCGAACACGCTGGCCGCCGACGGCACGGTGGCCCTGGCTGGGCTTGAAGTGAGCCCGGACGGCAAACTGTTGGCCTACGGCACCGCTGCATCGGGTTCGGACTGGAACGAGTGGAAGGTGCGCGACATCGAGACCGGCAAGGACCTCGAGGACCACCTGAAATGGGTGAAGTTCTCGCAGACGGCCTGGACGAAGGATGGCAAGGGCTTCTTCTACAGCCGCTACGACGCGCCGGAAGAGTCGGCGAAGCTGGCTGGCGTGAACTACTTCCAGAAGCTGTACTTCCACAAGATCGGTACCCCGCAAAGCGAAGATACGCTGGTCTACGACCGTCCGGACGAAAAGGAATGGGGCTTCCGCGCCCAGACCACCGACGACGGCAAATACCTCCTGATCACGGCGACCAAGGGCACGGCCCACAAGTACCGCGTCTTCATCAAGGACTTGAGCAAGCCTGATGCGAAAGTGGTGCCGCTGATCGACAACTTCGACGCGGCCTACGACTTCATCGACAACGTCGGCTCGACCTTCTATTTCAGCACCGACCGCAAGGCCCCGCGCCAGCGCATCGTCGCCATCGACGTGAACAAGCCGGCGGAGTCGAACTGGAAAGAGATCATCCCGGAATCGAAGGACACGCTGTCGAACGCCCATATCATCGGGAATCGCCTGGTGACCGAGTACCTGAAGGATGCACGCAGCGTCGTGCGCGTCAACGACCTCGATGGCAAGCCGGTGCGCGAGATCGCCTTGCCGGGAATCGGTTCGGTCTCGGGCTTCACGGGAAAGCGCGGCGACACGGAGACCTTCTTCTCGTTCACCGGCTTCACCACGCCGACGACGATCTACCGGATGGACATGAAGAGCGGCAAGACGGGTGTCTTCCGCCAGCCGAAGGTCGACTTCGATCCGAAGGCCTATGAAACGCGCCAGCAGTTCTTCACCAGCCGCGATGGCACCAGAGTGCCGATGTTCATCGTGTCGAAGAAGGGCATCAAGCTCGATGGCAGCAACCCGACCTATCTGTACGGCTACGGCGGCTTCAACATCTCGATGACCCCGGGCTTCTCGCCGGCCAACCTGGCCTGGATGGAAATGGGCGGCGTGTATGTCGTGGCCAACCTGCGCGGCGGCGGCGAATACGGCGAATCCTGGCACCATGCCGGCACCAAGCTGCAAAAGCAGAACGTGTTCGACGACTTCATCGGTGCGGCCGAGTGGCTGGTGGCGAACAAGGTCACTTCTCCAGCGAAGCTGGCGATCGGCGGCGGCAGCAATGGCGGCCTGCTGGTGGGCGCGGCAATGACCCAGCGTCCCGACTTGTTCGGCGCGGCGATCCCGATGGTCGGCGTGATGGACATGCTGCGCTTCCACAAGTTCACGATCGGCTGGGCCTGGACCTCGGACTACGGTTCGGCCGACAACCCGGAAGAGTTCAAGGCGCTGGTGAAGTATTCGCCGTTGCATAACCTGAAAGCCGGCACCAGCTACCCGGCGACGATGGTCACCACGGCCGACCACGACGACCGCGTGGTCCCGGCGCACAGCTTCAAGTTCGCCGCCGCGGCCCAGGCCGCGCAAGCCGGCTGCAACCCGGTCTTGATCCGCATCGACGTCAAGGCCGGCCACGGTGCCGGCAAGCCGACCACGAAGCAGATCGAGGAAGTGGCGGACCGTTGGGGCTTCCTGACGAAGGCGCTGAAGATGTAAAGATGGTGCAGGCAATTGCGCGAGGCCGGCCGCATGCGCGTCCTGCCTCGTGCCGCAGGGCCGCTCTCTGACGGCCCTTGACATTTAACGGGAAAGCGCCGCTCCATGAATGCGCCGATTGAATTCGATTACGAGGCCGCCCTGGCTGGCTGCGCACGCGGCGACCAGCGCGCACTGCGCAGCATCTACGATCGCGAAGGGGCGCGCCTGCTGGGCGTGGCGCTGCGCATCGTGCGCCAGCGCCAGGTGGCTGAAGACGTGCTGCATGACGCGTTTCTGTCCATCTGGACCAGGTCGCGCAGCTTCGATCCGGTGCGCGGCGCGGGCCGCGGCTGGATCTACAGCATCGTGCGCCACCAGGCGCTGGACGTGGTGCGCGGCAGCGGGCGCGAAGTGCAGGCCGACGCCGAGGCGCTCGACGCTCTCGACGCCGAAGCTTTCGACAACGGCGCCGGCCCGGTCGACGCCCTCGAGCGCCGCCAGGACATGGGGCGCTTGCACGATTGCCTGGTCGGACTCGACGCTTCCAAACGCGACAGCATCCTGTACGCCTATGTCGACGGCTGCTCGCATGCCGAGATCGCCGCGCGCATGCAGTCGCCGCTGGGCACGATCAAGGCCTGGATCAAGCGCGGCCTGAGCGCCCTGAAGGAGTGCATGGGATGACGACCCCGATCGATGACGATACCGACGACATGGCGGGCGAATACGTGCTCGGCACGCTGTCGCCGGGCGAACGCCGCCACGTCGAGCTGGCGATCCCGCACGAGCCGGTCTTGCGCGCGGCCGTGCAGGCTTGGGAAGCACGGCTGCTGCCCTTGACCGCGCTGGCCGAACCGGTCAATCCTTCGCAACAGCTATGGCCGCGGATCAACGCCGCGCTGGCAGCCGCACGCGTGCCTGTGCCGGCCGCGCCAAACGGCAAGTGGTGGGAAAGGTTGAACTTCTGGCGTGGCCTGGCCGCGACCGGCTTCGCCGCCGCGGCGATCACGGCCGTCGTGCCGCGCCTGCAGGCGCCCGAGCCGATTGCGCGCTACATGGTCGTGCTGGCGGCGCCAGGCAACATGGCCCCTGGCTGGATCGTGCAGGTAAATAACCAGGGTGCGCTCAAGCTGGTCCCGCTGGGCACCACAAGCGTGCCGGCCGAGAAATCGCTGCAGCTGTGGACCAAGGCCGATGGCTGGAAAGGTCCGGTCTCGCTTGGCCTGGTTCAGCCCGGCAAGGCGGTCGACGTTTCCCTGGCGAGCCTGCCGCCGCTGCAGGCGAACCAGTTGTTCGAGATCACGCTGGAACCGAAGAGCGGCTCACCGATCGGACGGCCGACCGGGCCGATCCTGTATATCGGCCGTGCGGTACAGATGCTGTAGGAGCTTGTGCGTGGTGCGACATAAAAAAAGGACGCTTCATTGAGCGTCCTTTTTTTTATGTTTGCAGGCGAATACCTTAGCGTGAGGCGGCCCGCGCGAAACGTGCGTGCCGCCTGATGCGCTCCCTTACTTGATCAGGATCGCGATGTCGCGCAAGCCCACCTGGCCGTTGCCGATCGCCGACGTCCCAGGGTTGGCCGCGCCGTTGACCATGGTGGCCGCACCGGTCGCCAGGTCGATCCGGTACAAGGACGACGGTCCGCCCGCGCTGGTACGCAGCGCTGCCAGCACCAGGCCGTTGGCGCCGCCCGCAATGTCCATGCCCACATCACCGGCGACTGCCACGCCCAAGGCGCCGACACTGACCAGCGTGCCGTCGTTCGGCGGGTTCTGCATGACCAGGCTGGCGTTCGCGCCGTCGATATCGTAGAGCGTCGTCGCGGTCGTGCCGGCGAAGCTGTTGGTGTAGGCGCCAGCGGTGACGAACGGCGCCGCGCCCGTGCGGTTAATCGCGCCATCGGTCGTGGTGGCGCCCGTGTCGACGTTGATGCGCAGGTTCTGGCCCGTGTCGCCGATTACGCGCAGGCGGTCGGCCACCGGATTGAAGTCGACCGCGAACGCGGTGCCGATGACCGCGCCATACGGCGCCGTCGTGTCGGCGGCATCGGCCGACAGCGTCGCCTTGGCCGTGGCCACGCCGGTTGCCGGGTCGATGGTCACGATGCGCGCAGTCGACGTGATCCCGTACAGCAGGCCATCTTTAGGGCGGAAGTCGATGCCGAGCAGGGTCTCACCACCATTCAGGCCGGTCACCGCCACGGTGGCGTCGATCGTGTTCGGCGTGGCCGGCTTGAAGGCCAGCAGGCGGCCGTCGTCGGCCAGGCCATATGCCATCGGCGCCGATGCCGCGCGCAGGGCGATGCCGCGGATGTCTTCCGTCAGGCCGACGGCGCCGATGCTTGTTGCCGGGCTGGTCGTGGCCGCCAGGTTGATCGAATACAGGTTGCGCGCGCCGCCGACCGTGAGCACCGCATACGCCATGTTGGTACGGGCATCGATGTCCATGCCGTTCGCCACGCCCGCGTCCACGCCCAGTGCCACCGGGGTGCTCAAGGTGCCGTTGTTCGGCGGGTTCTGCACGTACAGGGTGTCGTTCGCGGTGTCGAGCGCGTACAGGGTCGTGGTGGCGGTGCCGGCGAAGGAATTGGTGTAGGCCGAGGCCGTGACGGCGGCATTCGCCGCGCCGCCGTTGATCGCGCCGTCGGTCGTCGTCGCGCCACTGTCGACGTTGATGCGCAGGCTCTGGCCGGTATTGCTGACCACGCGCAGGCGGTCCGCTGCCGGGTTGAAGTCGACCCCGTAGTCGGTACCGTTCAGGGCCGTGAACGGCAAGGTGGTGTCGGTGGCGTCCGCTGCCAGCGTGGATTTCGCCGTGGCCGCGCCCGTCGTGGTATTGATCGTGTAGATACGGCCGCTGCTGCCCACCGCATACAGAAGGCCGTCGACAGGACGGAAATCGATGCCGAGCAGGGTTTCTGCGCTTTGCAGGCCGGTGACGGCGACATTCGTGCGGATCGTGGCCGGCGCATCGCGGTTGAAGGAGACCAGTTTGTTGCTGACAGTAATGGCGAATACATCGCCCGCGCTCATCACGGGTGGGCTTGGCGTCGGGTCTGGGACCTGCATGTCATCGTCGTCGCTGCTGCCACAGGCGCTCAAGGCCAGGGCGATGGAAGAGGCAAGGATCAGCTTCGGGAAAAGGGTCTTGTTCATGGTCTGCATCCTGAAATAGTTGGCACACGCTGTGCGATAAGGGCTCGACGGACCGGCGCCGCGGCGCTGTCCATGCCCTTACTACGTTGGCAAGGTCGATTTGGATGCAGTCTTCTGAAAATAAATGTAGGGTCAATATTGCAGGGCCGGCGCTCAGCGGTGGACTACCACCAGCAGCGCTTTCGCCTCGGTCTTGCCGACATTCCTCAGCACGTGGTCCTGGTTGGCCGCATAGCGCGCCGTCCCGCCCGCCTTGACCTTGCGCTTTTCCAGCCCGACTTCCACTTCGAGCGAGCCGTTGAGCACCGTCAGGTGCTCCTTGGTACCCGGATCGTGCGCCTGTGACTTCAGTTCGCCGCCCGGCGCCAGCGTCAGCTCATACCACTCGTACTGGCCCGCCAGTTCCATCGGCCCGAGGATGCGCAGCACATAGCCGGCGTGGTTCCCGGGAA
This sequence comes from Massilia sp. CMS3.1, assembly GCF_051262535.1. Classification (NCBI taxonomy): domain Bacteria; kingdom Pseudomonadati; phylum Pseudomonadota; class Betaproteobacteria; order Burkholderiales; family Oxalobacteraceae; genus Massilia; species Massilia sp. CMS3.1. The sequence goes on from NZ_JBIMES010000001.1 coordinate 277,467, forward strand.
GCGTAGGCGTCTCGTGCGCGTCGAGTACGCGGATCGACTCGACATCGCGCGTTTCCGACGCCAGCAGCTCGCCGATCTGCACGCCGAGTGCATTGGCGAGACGCCAGGTGATGGCAATGGTAGGATTCGCCTTTTCGCGCTCGATCTGCGAGAGCATCGACTTCGACACGCCGGCGATGCGCGACAGGTCCTCCAGCGTCAGGCCGCGCGCCAGGCGCAGGCGCTGCAGGGTGGCGCCGACTTCGGGCGGGGCGTTGTTGGTGGGGACCAGGGTTTTCATGTTCAGGCAGCTCTAGTATGGGTGGAGCGCCGCACCTTGCCAAGTTCAACAGGTCGGCGTAATATCCATTATATTGAATATTAGTTCGAGATACCGAAAATGCGGCTTGCTGTTAAAGGTGTACAGCGAACGGCCAACGGTACAGCATAGTTCAACCGCCGGTCAAGCCGGCATCAACGACGAGGTAATCACATGAGCGAGCAAGCGAAGAACGCGTTTTATACGGGCCTGCAGCAGAACCTGACCACCTTGCGCGAGCAGGGCCTGTTCAAGCCCGAGCGCGTGCTCGCCTCGCGCCAGGGTGCGCAAGTGCAGTCCGAAGACGGCCGCACCCTGATCAATATGTGCGCGAACAACTACCTCGGCCTGTCGGGCGACATGGAAACCCAAAAAGCGGCCGAAGTGGCGCTCCAGAAGTATGGTTATGGTCTCTCTTCGGTGCGCTTCATCTGCGGCACCCAGACCGTGCACAAGGAGCTCGAACGCAAACTGTCCGAATTCCTCGGCACTGAAGACACGATTTTGTACGCCGCGGCTTTTGACGCCAACGGCGGCGTGTTCGAGCCGCTGTTCGACGAAAACGATGCCATCATCTCGGACGCCCTGAACCACGCCTCGCTCATCGACGGCATCCGCCTGTGCAAGGCGGCGCGCTACCGTTACGCCAATAACGACATGGCCGACCTCGAGGTGCAACTGCAGGCCGCCGGCGCCGCCGGCAAGCGTCATAAAGTCATCGTCACCGATGGCGCGTTCTCGATGGACGGGACGATCGCCCAACTCGACAAGATCGTCGCGCTGGCCGAGAAATACGGCGCGCTGACCCTCATCGACGAATCGCACGCCTCCGGCTTCCTGGGCGCGACCGGGCGCGGCACGCACGAGCACTGCGGCGTCATGGGCCGTATCGACATCATCACCGGCACACTGGGCAAGGCCCTGGGCGGCGCGATGGGCGGCTTCACGTCGGGGCGCAAGGAAGTGATCGAAACGCTGCGCCAGAAGTCGCGGCCTTACCTGTTCTCGAACACCCTGGCGCCGATGATCGCCGGCGCCTCGCTGTCGGTACTCGAGCGCATTTCAAAGTCGACCGAGCTGCGCGACCGCCTGATGGAGAACACGGCCTTCTTCCGCACGGAGATCGAGCGCATCGGCTTCACCATCAAGCCGGGTACCCACCCGGTGGTGCCGGTGATGCTGTTCGACGCGCCGGTGGCGCAGAAATTCGCGGCGCGCATGTTCGAACTGGGCGTGCTGCTGTCGGGCTTCTTCTATCCGGTGGTGCCGATGGGGCAGGCGCGCGTGCGTGTCCAGTTGTCGGCGGCGCATACCCGCGAGCAACTCGTGACCGTGCTGGCCGCCTTCGAGCAGGCCGGCCGCGAACTCGGCATCCTCAAGAATAACTAATCCACGCAACAGCATTCAGGAACACACATGGAACGCATCCTCATCATCGGCGCCAACGGCCAGATCGGCAGTGAACTGGTTTCCGCACTGGCGCAGCAACACGGCGCCGCCAACGTCCTTGCCACCGACATCGGCGCCAACAACGTCTACGGCGCGGCGCGCTACGCACAGCTCGACGTGCTGGACAAGGACCGCTTGATGGCGCTGGTCGAGGAAGAGGGCGTGACCCAGGTGTATCAACTCGCGGCACTGCTGTCGGCGACCGGCGAAAAGGCGCCCTTGAAGGCCTGGACCCTGAACATGGATGGCCTGCTGAACATCCTGGAAGTGGCGCGCGAGCGTGGAGAAGCCGGCAAGCCCCTGAAAGTCTTCTGGCCCTCGTCGATCGCTGCCTTTGGCCCGAACACCCCTGCGGAAAACACACCGCAGTACACGGTGATGGACCCGACCACGATCTACGGCATCAGCAAACTGGCGGGCGAGCGCCTGTGCGAGTACTACCACTCCAAGTATGGCGTGGATGTGCGCTCGATCCGCTATCCGGGCATCATCAGCTTCAAGTCGCCTCCGGGCGGCGGCACCACCGACTATGCGATCGCGATCTTCCACGCGGCCTTGAAGGGTGAGACCTACGAGTGCTTCCTGGGCCCGGAAACCACGCTGCCGATGATCTACATGCCGGACGCGATCCGCGCCACGATCGAATTGATGGATGCCCCAGGCGACAACGTGGTGATTCGCTCGTCCTACAATGTGGCCGGCGTCTCGTTCAATCCACGTGAACTGGCCGTTGCCATTCGCCGCGCCCTGCCGGCTTTCGAGATCGCCTATAAACCGGACAGCCGCCAGGCGATTGCCGATACCTGGCCGAAGAGCCTGGACGACAGCCGCGCAACGAGCGACTGGGGTTGGAAAGCCCGTGTCGGGATCGAGGAGATGGTGGCCAGCATGCTCGAGAATATCGACGTCGGCGCGACTGCTTGACCATATAACGATAAAAACAGACTAGTGAGACAAGCAAGATGGACATGAGTGTTTTCGATCTTTTCAAGATCGGTATCGGCCCTTCGAGCTCGCATACGGTGGGCCCGATGGTCGCGGCGCGCCGCTTCCTGCTCGAATGCGGCTTGCTCGAGCACGCGGTCGGTGTCGAAGCGCACCTGTACGGATCGCTCGCACTGACCGGTATCGGCCACGCGACCGACAAGGCCGTGATCCTCGGCCTGATGGGCGAGACGCCGCAGGACATCGATCCGGGCTCGGTCGAGGACAAGCTGGCCGAGGCGGAGCTGGACGGCGTGCTGCGCCTGCTCGGCACGAAAGAGGTGCCGTTCTCGATGCGCGCCAATCTCGTCTGGCACAAGCAATCGAGTCTGCCGGAACACCCGAACGGCATGCGCTTCGTGCTGCAGCTGCGCGACGGCAGCGTCATCGAACGGATTTTCTATTCGGTCGGCGGCGGCTTCATCACCGCGGCCGGCGAAGCGCAGCGCCCGCAAGAGCCAAGCCAGGTGCAGGTGCCGTTCCCGTTCGCGACGATGGCCGATCTGCTGGCCCAGGGCCGCGAACACGGTCTCACGATCCCGCACATGCTGCGTGCGAACGAACTGGTGAGCATGAGCGAGCTTGATCTCGACGCCGGCCTGGACCGCATCTGGAGCGTGATGCGCGACTGTATCGACCATGGCCTGGTGACGTCCGGCCAGCTGCCGGGCGGCCTGAACGTCAAGCGGCGCGCCGCCACCTTGTGGAAGCAGGCGCACTGCGTCGAAGGCAAGCGCGTGAACGAACTGCCCCACGATTCGACCCATCAGGTGACGCTGTACGCGATGGCAGTCAACGAAGAAAACGCCGCGGGCGGGCGTGTCGTCACGGCGCCGACCAACGGCGCGGCCGGCATCATCCCGGCGGTAGTGCGCTATTACGCCGAAGACTGCCGTCCGACCGACGCGGTGAAGGGCATCCGCGACTTCCTGCTGACGTCCGCCGCGATCGGCATGCTGTGCAAGAAGAACGCCTCGATCTCGGGCGCGGAAGTCGGGTGCCAGGGCGAGGTCGGCGTGGCGTGCGCGATGGCGGCGGCGGGCCTGGTGGCGGCGCTCGGCGGCTCGAACGAGCGGATCGAGAACGCGGCCGAAATCGGCATCGAACACCACCTCGGCATGACCTGCGACCCGATCGGCGGCCTGGTGCAGATTCCCTGCATCGAGCGCAACGGCATGGGCGCGATCAAGGCGATCACGGCAGCCTCGCTGGCATTGAAAGGCGACGGCACCCATTTTGTCAGCCTGGATAACGTGATCGAGACGATGCGCCAGACCGGGGCGGACATGCAGGTGAAGTACAAGGAGACCTCGCTGGGCGGCCTGGCGATTCACGTGGTGACGGTCAATCACGCGGCTTGTTAATCACTTAGGGTGGGCACTTGTGCCCACGCGCTTGCATCGTAGGCGTTGCGGCGGTGCCGCAAAACACCGCGCATGCATGCAATCGATTCGATCGACGCGGTGCGGTGCGGTACGCAAGGGTAGGACCGCGTGGGCTCGAGAGCCCACCCTGCGACGCTTGAAATCTCTGCCAAACTCGACCGTACACAGGATTCCCGGGCTCGCACTATAATAAAAGCATCAACGCGAGCCCAACCGGATCATCCAAGTATGCAATACGTGTCTACCCGCGCAACGAGCGCGTCCGCTTCCCGCAATCAGGAAACCTTCTCCACCATCCTGCTCGGCGGCCTGGCCCCGGATGGCGGCCTGTTCATGCCGGCCGAATACCCGCAGGTCACAAACGCGGAGCTCGACGCCTGGCGCAAGCTGTCCTACGCCGAACTGGCCTACGAGATCCTGCGCAAGTTTGCGACCGATATTCCCGACGCCGACCTGAAGGCGCTCACCAGGAAGACCTACACGCCCGAGGTATATCGCAACGCACGCGCCGGCGAGTCGGCAACTGACATCACGCCGCTGCGCACCCTGGAAGAAGAGGGCGGGCGCACGCTGATCCTGCAGGCCCTGTCGAACGGACCGACGCTCGCGTTCAAGGACATGGCGATGCAGTTGCTGGGCAACCTGTTCGAATACGCGCTGGCCAAGGACGAGGAAGAACTGAATATTTTCGGCGCCACCTCGGGCGACACCGGCAGCGCCGCCGAATACGCGATGCGCGGCAAGCGCGGCGTACGTGTGTTCATGCTGTCCCCAAGCGGGAAGATGAGCGCGTTCCAGACCGCCCAGATGTTCGGCCTGCAGGACCCGAACATCTTCAACATCGCCGTCGAAGGCGTGTTCGACGACTGCCAGGATCTCGTGAAAGCCGTCTCGAACGACCTGTCGTTCAAGGCGCGCCAGAAGATCGGCACCGTCAATTCGATCAACTGGGCGCGCGTCGTGGCCCAAGTCGTGTACTACTTCCGCGGCTACCTCGCGGCGACAAGCGACAATACACAAAAAGTCTCGTTCACGGTCCCGTCGGGGAACTTCGGGAATATCTGCGCCGGCCACATCGCCCGCATGATGGGCCTGCCGATCGACAAGCTGGTGGTTGCCACCAACGAGAACGACGTGCTCAACGAATTTTTCCGCACCGGCGTCTACCGCGTGCGCAAGTCCAGCGAGACCTACCACACCAGCAGCCCGTCGATGGACATCTCGAAGGCATCGAACTTCGAGCGCTTCATCTACGACCTGGTGGGACGCGACAGCGAGCGGTGCCACGCGCTGTTTCGCAAAGTCGACACCCATGGCGGCTTCGACCTGTCGGGCGGCCCGGGTGCGGACGGCGACGAATTCAAACGCGTCGGCGAATTCGGCTTCGTGTCCGGCAAATCGACGCACGCGGACCGGCTCGAGACCATTCGCATGGTGTTTGATGACTACGACATCATGATCGACACCCATACCGCCGACGGCATCAAGGTCGCGCGCGAGCACATGGCGCCCGGCGTGCCGATGATCGTGCTCGAGACGGCGCTGGCGGCGAAATTCAACGAGACCATCCTCGAGGCGCTGGGGCTCGATGCCGTGCGTCCGGCCGGCTTCGAGGATATCGAGGCGCTGCCCCAGAAGTTCGTCGTGATGCGCCCGAACGTCGACGAGATGAAGACCTTCATCGCTGCGCACACGGGCCTGTAAGATGACGACTTCGAACGAGAAACCGGCACCGCGCCCGATGTTGTCGGTGCGCGAAGCGCTCGATACGCTGCTGGCCGCGGCACGCCCGGTCCAGGATATGGAACTGGTCCCCACCTTGGAGGCCAACGGCCGCGTGCTGGCTGCGGACCAGGCGTCGACCATCGACGTGCCGTCCGCCGACAACACATCGATGGATGGCTACGCCGTGCGCTCGCTCGATTGCGTGAACGGCGGCGCGGTTCTGCGCGTGGCCCAGCGCATCCCGGCCGGCCATGTGGGCGAGCCTTTGGAAGCCGGCACGGCGGCGCGCATCTTCACCGGCGCCATGCTCCCTCCTGGCGCGGACGCGGTCGTGATGCAGGAGCAGTGCGAGCTGCTCGGGGACATGGTCACGATCCGCCACACGCCGACAAGCGGCGAATGGATTCGCCGCACCGGCGAAGACATCGGGGCGAATTCGACAATCCTTGCGGCCGGCACGCGACTACGCAGCCAGGAACTGGGCCTGGCCGCATCGGTCGGCCTGGCCAGCCTGCCCGTGCGCCGGCGCCTGCGCGTGGCCGTCTTCTTCACCGGTGACGAGCTGACCATGCCGGGCGAAGCGCCGGGCGGCGTGCTCGCGCCGGGCGCCATCTACAATTCGAACCGCTTCACCTTGCGCGCGCTGCTGGAAAACTTCGGCTGCACCATCGCCGATTTCGGCATCGTGCCCGATACGCTCGAGGCCACGCGCGCCACGCTGGTGGAGGCCGCGCGTGGGAATGACCTGATCATCACCTCGGGCGGCGTCTCGGTCGGCGAGGAAGACCACATCAAGCCGGCGGTCGAGGCGGAGGGCCAGCTGAACATGTGGCAGATCGCGGTCAAGCCGGGCAAACCGCTCGCGTTCGGCGAAGTGCGCAACGACAGCTGTGGCGCATTCTTTATCGGCCTGCCGGGCAATCCGGTCTCGAGCTTCATCACCTTCCTGCTGTTCGTGCGGCCCTTCCTGCTGCGCCTGCAGGGCGTGACGGGTCCGGTCGAACCGCGGGCCTGGATGCTGCGCGCCGACTTCAGCCTGCCGAAAGCCGACCGCCGCAACGAGTTCCTGCGCGCGCGCGTGAATGCCGGCGGCGGCCTAGACCTGTTCCCGAACCAGGGCTCGGGCGTGCTCACCTCGACCGTCTGGGGCGACGGCCTGATCGACAATCCACCCGGACGCATCATCAACGAAGGCGATATCGTGCGCTTCATTCCGTTCGCCGAACTACAGCACTGACAGACCATGCACATCGAATTACGATTTTTTGCGTCCGTACGCGAAGCCCTGGGCCTCGCGGGGGAGCGTATCGAACTACCCGAGGGCGTCGCGACCGTGGGCGCCGTGCGCGAGCACCTGATCGCCCGCGGCGGCCCCTGGGCGGGAGCCCTGGGGCACGAGCGCGCACTGCGCATGGCGTTCAACCACGTCATGTGCGGGCCGGAGACGGCAGTGAAAGAGGGCGGAGAGGTAGCGTTTTTCCCACCTGTGACCGGGGGGTAAAAGCAAGCAGTGGCAGGGCGGCGCATGCCGCCCTGTTCGACTACAGCGCGACGATCGACTTTTCCGCAAGCGCCAGCAGTCTGGCGCAATTCTCATTGCGCCCGCTGAAGTCCACCCAGGCCGTCGTGCGTGCCATGTCCTGCCATTTTTTCAGGGTGTCGGCATTCATGTCGACCACCCGCGCGCCGGCGCGCGCGTAGACAGTCGCTACCGCCGCGTCGTCGCCCTGGGCCATGCGCAGGGCGAACTTTTCGAGGTCGGCGCCGACCGCCATGATGGCCGCCTGCTGGTCCTTGTGCAGGCGGTCGAACACGGTCTTCGACATCAGGAGCGGCTCGAGCATGAACCAGTAGCCGCCGCTGCGTGCGGTGGTCAGCGAGCGCGACACGTCATGCAGGCGGAACGAGATCAGCGAGGTCGAGGACGTGAAGGCGGCGTCCAGCGCACCGCTCTTCATCGCCGCGTGGATGTCGTTCGACGGGATGTTGACGATGGTCGCTCCCGCTTCCTGCAGGATCAGGTCCATCTCGCGCGAGCCGCCGCGCACTTTCAGGCCGCGCGCGTCTTCGGGCGCCACGATCGGCGCGCCGCGCGCGGCCACGCCGCCGGCCTGCCAGATCCAGCTGATCACGACCAGGCCTTGCTCGGCCAGGATGCGCGTCAGTTCCTTGCCCACTTCCGCATTCTTCCAGCCGTAGCCCTGGGCATAGGACGTGACCAGGCCGGGCATCAGGCCGATGTTGGCTTCGGGGGATTCATTGTTGGCGGCGTAGGACAGCGGCACCAGCGCGAGCTCGAGGCCGCCCTTCTTCAGTGCGCCGAACTGGGCGTTCGGCGCCATCAGGGTGGCGTTTGGGTAAATCGAGAACTTCAGGCTGCCGCGGGTACGCTTTTCGACGTCGGCCGCGAACATGCGGCACAGCCGGTCGCGGAAGTCGCCTTCCATGATGCTGCCGCCGGGGAACTGGTGCGAGATTTTCATCGACTGCGATGCGGCCCATGCACTGCCGAGCCACAGGGGGCTGGACGCGATGGCGGCCAGCACGGTTCTACGAGCCGAGATCGGCCCTGTCTTCAACGACATATTCATCCTCCAAGATGAGTAACACTTCACTACCGGGCGAATCGTGCATGCCTACGGACACGCATCGTTCGCTTTATGGTTCCTATAAGAATATTCCTTAGATAATACTTGTCAAGCAGTATCTTGTTTTCTTAACAAAGGCGCCGTGAATAACACGAGGAGGAAGGGCTTATTTCTTGTCCAGTGCGTTGCCGGCGATGCCGCGCTTCATGTTGCGGTAGCGGGTTCCGATGAAGATGGCCGAGGCGACCGTCGCCCACATCAGCGCTGAGACCCAGGCGCGCTCGAGCGTTTCGCCGCGCAGCAGATCGACCACCATCAGCAGGGTGAACATGGAGACGACGGCAAACAGGTATTGCATGATCCAGTGACGAAGCGGTGGCATGGCGGTCTCCTCAGAGTGTTTTCAGGAACTGGCGCAACGCGTCGTGCACCGCCTGCGGCTGGTCCAGCATGGCGAAGTGGCGCGCGTTGTCGATGAATACGACTTCCAGCTTCGGCGTGCCGGTCATCAGTTCCCGATAATACGCCACCTTCTCTGGCGCGGACACGCCCATGCCGGCATTGTCCGGGCCGTACGAGGGCGTCAACATCAGCAGCGGGGACCGGATCTTCGGCAGCCCCGGGCGCAGGTCGAGCGCCAGCACCGCGCCTATCCAGGCGGCCACCGCTTGCGGGTCGCTGCGCGCGGTGAGCCGGGCCAGGTCGTCGGCCTTGCCCATGTCGGTCACACCCATCGTGCGCATGTATTGCCGCTGCTGGCTAGCAAATGCCTGTGGGTTCAAGCTGGCCATCCGCTGGCGCATGTTGTCGGCCATGGCAGCGCGTTGTTCAGGCGGCATGTCCTCGGTGCGCGGGAACACCGACAAACCGTCGATGGCGACGGCGCCGCCAATCCGGTCCCCCAGGTCCTGGGCCAGGGCGATCGCCAGTGTGCCGCCGACGCTGTGCCCGACCAGCACCGGTTTGACGAGCTTGCGCGAGGCTACCAGTTCGGTCAGGGCGGACCTGGCCGCATCGAAGGGGTTGCCGGCCACGGCGGGGCGGCCGTCGAAGCCGGGCAGGGTCACGACATACAGGGTGTGGTCTTTCGAAAATTCGCGCACCGTTTCCTGCCACACCCACCCGCCGGTGGCCAGGCCCGGAATCAGGACCAGCGGGCGACCGCCGCTGCCGTAGCGTTCGACCAGCATGCCCTTGACCTCGAAGCGTTCCGCAGCGGCGATCGACGTGGCGAAGCGGTTCGGCTGTTGCGGCGTTTCCTGCGCAAGGGACGGAACGGCGGCAGCGAATAGAAGTGCGAACAAGATGGACGCGCGTTTGAAGGGTGCTTTCATGCAGGCTCCTGGTCAGGGTTGAAGATCGATTCGATCGGTTGCTGGAACAGTCGGGAAATCGCAAAGGCCAGCGGGAGGCTGGGGTCGTAGCGGCCGTTTTCGATGGCGATCACGGTCTGGCGCGACACGTCGAGCAGCTCGGCCAGGCGCGCCTGGCTCCAGCCGTGTTCGGCGCGCAGTTCGCGGAGATGGTTGTTCATCGGTCGAGGATTTTTCGCACGATCTGCACCACGACCACCGACAGGCAGAGCACGCACCAGACGATGAACATCGACAGCTTCGGAAAGCCGGCGGTTTCGAGAAAGCCGTAGGTGAAGGTCAGGCCGGCCGTGATCGCCGCACCCAGCGAGACGTTTTCCAGCAGGAGCCTGCGCACGTATTCGTCGGCGCGCTGGACCTGGCGCACGATGGCCCAGATGGCGGCGCCGAAGCCGATCATCGGGCTGACCAGGATCGCGGTGCGCAGCACACCAGGCGCCATTGGTCGCCCGAACGTGATCGCCAGCATCAACAGGACGGTGTACAGCGCGAGCGCACCGAACAGCTCGCGCAAGTAAAGTTTGGCAATACGTTTTTCGTGCATGGCGGGCTCCGCGGTGTAAAGTATGCTTTACATCCTAGGCGCACAGAAAGTCGATGTCAAGCACCCTTTACACTTTCTTTATGCAAGGTGATTTCGACTACAATGCGCGCTCCGCACATCTACCTTGCCCAGCATGTCCAACACCCTTCAAACGTCCCCGCGCGTCGTCGTCATCGGCGGCGGCCCCGCCGGCCTGATGGCCGCCGAAGTGCTGGCCGCAGGCGGTGCACAGGTCGATCTGTATGACGCCATGCCCTCGGTGGCGCGCAAATTTCTGCTGGCGGGGAAGGGCGGCATGAACATCACCCATTCCGAGCCGTATGAGGACTTCGTGCGCCGCTACGGCGCGAGGAGCGGCGAAGTCGCGGCATGGCTTGGCGAGTTCACCCCAAGCGACGTGCGCGCCTGGATCCATGGCCTGGGCATCGACACCTTCGTCGGCACCTCGGGCCGCGTCTTCCCGACCGACATGAAGGCCGCTCCCTTGCTGCGCGCCTGGCTGCACCGGCTGAGGGAAAGCGGCGTGCGCTTACACATGCGCCACCGCTGGCTGGGCTGGGAGGGCGCGTCGCTGCGCTTCGCGACACCCGAGGGAGAGACGTCGGTGCAGGCCGATGCCGTCATCCTGGCGCTCGGCGGCGCCAGCTGGGCGCGGCTTGGCTCGGATGGCGCCTGGGTGCCGCTGCTGGAAGGACGCCGCGTGGAAGTGGCGCCCCTGGTGCCCGCCAACTGCGGCTTCGATGTCGACTGGTCGCCGCACTTCAGCAACAGGCACGCCGGCGCGCCCTTGACCACGGTGGCGATGGCCTACGAAGAGCGCGACGGCAACCGCGCCCGGCGCCAGGGCCAGTTCGTGGTCACCGCCACCGGGATCGAGGGCAGCCTCGTGTACGCCTTGTCGAGCGTGCTGCGCGACCAGATTGCCGCACGCGGCGAGACGACGGTCTGGCTCGACCTGGCACCCGACCACGACGCCGACCGGGTGCGCGCGCAGGTGACGAGACCGCGCGGCGCGCGTTCGATGTCGAGCCATTTGCAGAGCCGGCTCGGGATCAAGGGCGTGAAGGCGCTCTTGCTGCGCGAATGCCTGGCGCAGGCCGATTACATGGATGAAGAGGTGCTCGCGAAAGCGATCAAGGCGCTGCCGGTGACACTCAAACGTCCGCGCCCGATCGATGAAGCGATCAGCAGCGCCGGCGGCGTGCGCTTCGAATCGATGGACGCGCACGGCATGCTGCTCGCGGCGCCGGGCGTGTTCGTCGCCGGAGAGATGATCGACTGGGAAGCGCCGACCGGCGGCTACCTGCTCACTGCCTGCTTTGCCAGCGGCCGCGCGGCGGCGCGAGGTGTACTGCGCCGGTTGACGGATCAGTGATCGAAATGAACGTCGCCGGCGCCGGTGCGGCTGATTGAGCGCTGGGGCGGGTCGCCGTAGACGTCGACATCGCCGCTGCCGCTGACCGCGACCGCGACCCTGGCGTTGGCGGTGACGCTGGCGTTGCCCGAGCCGGTCTGGCGTACTGTCACGGTCTCGGCCCGCAGGCGCTTGGCGTCGACCGTGCCCGAGCCGTTCGACTCGGCCTGGAACTCGCGCGCGGCGCCCGCCAGCGCGATCGTGCCGGCGCCGGAGAGCTCGGCCTCAACGCTGTCGCCGTTGCCGGCATCCAGGGTGAGTGTACCGGTGCCGTGCACCGTGGCTTTCGCCTGGCGATAGCGGCCGTTGAAGTCGATGCTGCCGGAACCGTTCAGCTCCACCTCGATCAGCTCGCCCGAGAAGCCGTTGACGCGGCTGTCGCCGCTGCCGTCGACACCGAACCGGTCGAGCGCCGGCAAGGTCAGTTCGACCTCGATCGGCTGGCGGTGGCGCAGCACGATGCCGCGCGTGCCGATGTGCAGCACGCGGCCCTCCTGGCTCGTCTCGATGTTGGCCAGCAGGCGCTGTTCGCCGCGCACCACGAGCCTGGGCTGGGCGCCGTAACGCAGGGTGAGGTCGATCGGCCCGGAGAGTTCGACCGCACGCACCTGGCGCGTGACCGGCCGCGATTGTTCGTCGACGATGCGCGCGTCCAGGCGCGCGCTGCCGCCCTGGGCGCGCAGAGCGCCGTAGGACAGCCCGATCAGGACAAAGGCAAGGATCAACAGGCCGAAGCCCACCCGCAATAAGGAACGCATCGCCCTCCCTTCAGCTGCCGCGCAGCAGCGACATGTTCATTTGCAGGTAGCGCTTGAGCCCCAGCGCCGCGTAGCGGGTGACGACGATCGACACCAGGAACAGCACGATCCCGCCCAGCACACTGGCCAGGCCCAGCACGGTCTGGGTCGCGCGCGATTCTTCGTCCATGTCGGTCGAGATGCGGATGCCGCTCCCGGCCACCCGCTCGGCGCCGCGCACCACGCGCGAGTTCGATTCCTCGTCGCGGTCGTTCCCGGCATCGGCTCCGGTGTCGGGCGCCTTGTCCTGGCTGACCTCGATGCCGGTCTCCCCGATCGACACGCGCGTGCGCGTGCCGTCGTCGACGTCGCCACCCATGACGTGGCGCAGGGGCCCGTCGAGCACCAGTTCGTTGGCGCCGGCCAGGCCGCTGGCGGTAATCGCGATACCGCCGACATACAAGGCGAATGCGCCGACGTAGAGGGCCGCGAGGAGCGCGCCGAAGACGGCGGCCGGGATCACCATGAACAGGTTGAAGATCACCAGTCCCAGCGCCGACACCAGCATGCGCACCAGGTTTGCCGGGTTCTTCTGTTCGGTAAAGGCAGTCATGTGGGTGTTCGCACGCAGGGTCAGGGCGACTTTCTTCGGATCGTCCAGTTCGCGTGCGATCTCGGCATCCGGCCGCCCGGCGGCCATGCCGTCGACGAAGCGCTGCTCGTACCAGGCCAGGGTCTTTGCCTGCAGTTCCGGCGGCAGGCCGAGCATGGCGCGTTTCAGCGCGTCGAGGTATTGGAGCTTGCCCATGGCTCAGGCGTGGCCGAGCGCGAGCATCGACAGCAGGAGCAGGGTGCGCAATCCGGGTTGGGGTGTCATGGTGGTGTGCAAAATCCGCTTATCCGATACGCTTACTGTACGGATTCGGCAGGTGGGCTGGTACCGGCGTGCGACAGGCTGCCGTTTCCGGCGCTTGAAGCGCCTCCACGCAGGATGATCGACGCCGCCGCCTGGGCGCTGCGCACCGCCGACTCGAGGGTGGCAGGATAATCGCCCGCCGTGTAGTCGCCGGCCAGCGCCAACCCGGGCAGGGGGGTGGCATTTTCCGGGCGGGCCAGGCCCGGGGTGCAAGCGAAGGTGGCGCGCTTTTCGGTGATCACGCGGCTCCATTGCGGCTTGTCCAGGCCAAGGCCGGGGAATGCGGCGCCTAGCTGGACAGCACAAGCGCGAGCCAGCGCGTGCTGGTCGAGCGCGGCTGCCGCGCCGGCGGCGCTGATCACCACCGCCAGCAGGCCGGCCTGGGTCGCGTCGAGCTGGCCGCGGTCGAACACGAACTGGCCGAAGCGCCCTTCACCTGGCGCGTCGAGCAGGGCGCAGAACGGCAGCGGCAGGCGCAGGCCCGGATCGTATTGCAGGTAGCAGGTGGCGATCGGCTCGTACTCGAAGCTGTTCAATTGAACGGCCAGATCGGCGGCTTCGGCAAACGGCGCGAGCAGCGTGCCGGCGTTCGCCGGCGGCGTGGCCAGCACGACGGCGTCAAACTTGCCGCGCCATGCGCCGCCGAGCGCATGGCCGCTGGCAGCGAGCTCCCAGCCGCCAGGGACGCGCATCAAGGACTCGACCTTGGCGCCGGTGTGGACGGTGCCGGCTTTCGATGCGAGATAGCGCCCGGCCGCCTGCGGGAACAAGGCCCCCAGGTCGAGGCGCGGGAGCAGCATGTCGGAGGCCGCGCGTTTCGCGCCCAGGCTGTCGCGCAGCACGGCAAGGAACACGTTGGCCGAAGCGCGTTCCGGCGCCGTGTTCAGGGCCGCCAGGCACAGCGGATGCCACATCAGGCGCTGCAGGCGCGCGGTCTGGTCGAAGCGATCGAGCAGGACGGTGACGCTGACGTCCGTATCCAGGCGCCAGCCCATCCAGCGCGCGGCGCTGCTGAAGCGCGCCAGCGCCATCTTGTCCTCGCGCGTCAATCCTTTTGCACGCAGCAGGGCGACCAGCATGTGCCAGGGCGCCGGCAGGCGCGGCGCGACGAAATCCATGCCGCCGCTGTCCGCCGGGTAGCGCATCTGCAGCGGCAGGCGCAGCATGGCCGTGCCTGGATCGACGCCGACGCGTTTCAACAGGGCGAGGGTGTGCTTGTAGGCGCCGAGCAGGATGTGCTGGCCGTTGTCGAGGGGGCGGCCATCGACCTCGATCGCGCGCGCCCGCCCGCCGAGGGTGCGCGCGGCTTCGAACAGGGTCACGGCGGCGCCGCGCCGCGCCAGTTCGACGGCTGCCGCACAGCCGGCCCAGCCGCCGCCGACGACGGCGACGGAGAGCTGCGCTCTAGGTGCGGACATAGGTCTTCCACGCCAGCCAGAGTTTGCGCAGCGGGGTGAGGGAGATGCGCTGGTTCAGCACATGGAAGTTGTCGTGGGCGATTTCGTCGAGCAGGGTGCGGTAGATCGAGGCCATCATCAGGCCCGGACGCTGGGCGCGCCGGTCCTCTTTCGGCAGGAGCGCGAGGGCCTCGTCGTACATCGCCTGCGCGCGTTCGGTCTGGAACCGCATTAGCGCCTCGAACTTTTCGCTGTGGCGGGCGCTGAGCAGGTCCTGCGCGGTGACGCCGAACTGCTGCAGCTCGTTGACCGGCAGGTAGATGCGGCCCTTGCGCGCGTCTTCACCCACATCGCGGATGATGTTGGTCAGCTGGAACGCCAGCCCCAGCTTCTCGGCATACGCGAGCGTTTGCGGGTTCGAAAAGCCGAAGATGCTGGCCGAAAGAATGCCGACCACGCCGGCCACATGCCAGCAATACTTGCGCAGGCCCGGGTAGTCGAGGTAGCGGCTCTGGTCGAGGTCCATCTCCATGCCGTCGATGATAGCCTGCAGGTGCTGCTCTTCCAGGTGATACACGTCGAGATGGGGCTTCAAGGCCTGCGTGACCGGGTGCATCGGCGTGCCCTTGTACATGGTCGAGACTTCGGTGCGCCACCAGGCCAGCTTGATGCGGGCCAGCGAAGCGTCGGTCGCGTCGTCGACGGTATCGTCCACCTCGCGGCAGAACGCGTACAGGGCCGTGATCGCACGGCGGCGCTCGGCAGGCAGGAAGAGGAAGCTGTAATAGAAGCTGGAACCGCTCTGGACAGTCTTTTGCTGGCAGTATTCGTCAGGAGACATGTAAAAAAGGCAAGATTAGGCAGGCGAAGCCGTTATCTTAGCTGATGCGGGCCACGGCCGGGCTTGTTCGAGCGCTTTTTCGCCGGGACAAGTGCCTTACATGCGCAGCGCGCGCCAGACCATGAGGAGATAATCGAGTTTGCCCAGTGCCGGGCGGCGCCGGAACACATCGTAATCGGCCGCTTCGATCCGATCGAGGATGCGCAGGCCGCCCTGGATCACCAGGCGCAGCTCCCAGCCGATGCGACCCGGCAGGCGCGTGGCCAGTGGCGCGCCCGACAGCATCAGGGCCCGCGCGCGCGCGACCTCGAACGCCATCAGCGCGCGCCAGGCCGGGGTGTCGGCGCCCGCAACGATGTCTGCTTCGCGAACGCCAAAGCGCGTCAAATCTTCCTGTGGCAGGTAAATGCGGCCTTTCCCGATATCGATGCCGACATCCTGCCAGAAATTGATCAGCTGCAGGGCGCTGCAGACGGCGTCGGCGTCGCGCAGGTTGGCCGCGCCAGCGACGCCGTAGAGGGCCAGCATCAGGCGCCCGACCGGGTCGGCAGAGCGGTGGCAATAGTCGAGCAGGGCGGGATAGTCCGGGTAGCGCGCGGTGACCACATCCTGGCGGAAGGCCGACAGCAGGTCGCGCAGCGGTTGCAGCGACAGCTTATATTGCGCCACGACCGTGGCGAGGCGGGCGAACATCGGCCGGCCTGGGGTGCGGCCGGCTTCAATGTCGCCGAGTGCGGCTTCGTACTCGGCAAGACTCGCCAGGCGCTCGGCTGGGGAGGCATCGCCCTCGTCGGCGACATCGTCGGCGCCGCGCGCGAAGGCATAAATGGCTTCGACGGCGGGCACCAGGCGGCGCGGCAGCAGGATGGAGGCGACAGGGAAGTTTTCGTAGTGATCGACGGCCATGATAAAAATGACCGGCAAGTCATTTGATAAAGGTATTTGCAACATTATAATTGCCGGGCTTTGGAGCGTGCGGGTTTGCGCTGATAATGCTCCATTCCCAGAAAAGGAAGACTACCGTGTCCACATCGACCCGACCGCGCCGGCAACAGACAGCGCCCGCCATGCTCCTTTGTGCGTTGCTATTGGGCGCCTGCTCGAAGGAAGCGCCGAAGCTTGATGCGCCGCGTCCGGTGCGCGCCGCCGTGCTGGCCGAAGGCGCCGCCGGAGCGAGTGCCGAGTTCTCGGGCGAGGTGCGTCCGCGCATCGAATCGCGCTTGGGCTTCCGGGTAGCCGGCAAGATCACGGCGCGCGAAGTCGACGTCGGCACGCTCGTCAAGCAGGGACAGGTGCTGATGCAGCTCGACCCGCAAGACCTGAAACTGGCTGCCACGGGGGCACAGGCCAGCCTGCGCGCGGCCGAAACGAATCGCGACCTGGCCGATGCCGACTACAAGCGCTACCAGGAACTGCGGACTAAAAATTTCGTCAGCCAGTCGGTGCTCGACACCAAGCGCGCCGCCTTGCGCGCGGCCCAAGCCGAAGCCGATGCCGCGCGCGCGGCGTTTCGCGGCCAGTCGAACCAGGCCGGCTACGCCAGCCTGGTCTCGGACGTGGATGGCGTCGTCACCAGCATCGACGCCGAGGTCGGGCAGGTGGTCAATGCCGGCACGCCGGTGGTGCGGGTCGCCCGTACCGACGAACTCGATGTCGTGATCGGCATTCCGGAAGACCGCGTCGGCGACCTGCGCCGCGCCAGTTCGGTGACGGTGCGGATATGGTCCAGCCCGGATCAGCCGATCGCGGGCCGGGTGCGCGAAGTTTCGCCGATCGCCGATCCGGCCACGCGCACCTATACGGCCAAGATCGCGATCCCGCCGCGTGCAGGCGTGCGCCTGGGGATGACGGCCGCGGTGCAGGTGGCCTCGAAAAACGGCGGCACCGGACTGCGCGCGCCGCTCACCAGCCTGCACCATGAAAAAGGCGTGACCGGGGTCTGGTTGGTCGAGAACGGCGCCGTGCGGCGCGTTCCCGTCACCATCGTCGGCCAGGCCGGCAACGATGTGCTGCTGGGCGAAGGCGTGAAAGCCGGCCAGACCGTCGTCACGGCCGGCGTCAACCTGCTGCGCCAGGGCCAGAAAGTGCGCATCCTGACTGCCGACGTGGCGCGCCGTGACGATACGGAGGCGGCAGCAGCCAGCGCTCCGGCGGCCGGCGCTCCGGCAGCAGCCGGCGGGGCCGTCAAATGAGGGGATTCAACCTCTCGCGCTGGGCGCTCGAACACATTCCACTGACGCGCTACCTGATCGCCGCCTTGCTCATCGGCGGCATCCTCAGCTACGGCGCCCTGGGCCAGGACGAGGATCCCCCATTTACCTTCCGCGCGATGGTGGTGCGCGCCGTCTGGCCCGGCGCGACGGCGGTGCAGATGGCCGAGCAGGTGACGGACAAGCTGGAGCGAAAACTCCAGGAAACCCCGTATGTCGAGCGCATCCGCAGCTTTTCCAAGCCCGGCGAGACGACCATCATCCTGGAACTGCGCGAGTCTGCGCCGCCGAAAGACGTGCCCGGCTCCTGGTACCAGGTGCGCAAGAAAATCGGCGACATGGCCGGGACCTTGCCGCAGGGCGTCATCGGTCCCTTCTTCAACGATGAATTCGGCGATACCTACGGTTCGATCTTCGCACTCTCGGGCGACGGCTTCACCTATGCCGAGATGAAGGATTACGCCGACTTCGTGCGCCAGCAACTCCTTGGCGTGCCGCTGGTGGCGAAGGTCGAGCAGTTCGGGGTGCAGAACGAGAAGGTCAACATCCTGTTCTCGAACAAGAAGTTCGCACAGCTGGGCGTGCCTTTCGAGCAGATCGTCAACCAGCTGGCCACGCAAAACAATGTCGAGGCGTCCGGCGTACTGGTGACGCCGACCGACAACCTGCAGGTGCGCGTCACCGGCGCCATCAAGAGCGTCAAGGAACTCGAAGACCTGCAGCTGCGCGCCGGCAGCACGACCTTCCGGCTGGGCGACTTTGCCACCGTGAAGCGCGCCTACCAGGATCCGCCCACGGACAAGATGCGTTTCAACGGCAAGGAAGTGATTGGACTCGGCGTGTCGATGGAGAAGGGCGGCAACATCATCAAGCTGGGCGAGTCCCTGACGTCCACGGTCGAGCGCATCCGTGCCCAGCTGCCGGTCGGCATCGAGCTCGAACGCGTGTCGGACCAGCCGCGCGCAGTGACGAGCTCCGTCAACGAATTCATCCGCACGCTCATCGAAGCGGTCTTCATCGTGCTGGCCGTCAGTTTCGTCGCCCTCGGCCTGCATACGAAACCAAAGCTCTCGCTCGACATGCGCCCCGGCCTGGTAGTGGCACTGACGATTCCCCTGGTGCTGGCGATTACCTTCCTCTTTATGCGCGTGCTCGATATTTCATTGCACAAGGTCTCGCTCGGCGCGCTGATCATCGCGCTTGGCCTGCTGGTGGATGACGCCATCATCGCGGTTGAAATGATGGTGCGTAAGATGGAAGAGGGCCTGTCGCGGCTGGAGGCGGCGACTTACGCCTACACCTCGACGGCGATGCCGATGCTGACCGGCACCCTGATCACGGCCGCCGGCTTCCTGCCGATCGGCCTGGCCAAGTCGGCGGCGGGCGAATACACGTTCTCGATGTTCTCGGTGAACGCGATTGCGCTCCTGGTGTCGTGGGTGGTGGCGGTGACGTTCACGCCGTATATCGGCTTCATTCTGCTCAAGGTCAAGCCGCATGGGCAGGGACATTCCGAGCACGACGTGTTCGACACGCCGGGTTTCCGCCGCTTTCGCAAGGTGGTGACCTGGTGCGTGGAGTTTCGCAAGACGACGATCATCGTCAGCCTGGCGGTGTTCGCGCTGGGCGTGTTCGGTTTCAAGTTCATCGAAAAGCAGTTCTTCCCGGATTCGAGCCGACCGGAACTCATGGTCGAGATGTGGCTGCCGGAGGGCACGAGCTTCGCGGCCAACGAAGCGCTGGCGAAGAAGTTCGAGGCCTTCGTGCGCAAACAGGAAGGTGTGGAAAGCATCACCAGCTATGTCGGTACCGGCAGCCCGCGCTTTTATTTACCGCTGGACCAGATTTTCCCGCAGTCGAACGTCTCGCAATTCGTCGTGCTGCCGGTCGATGCGGCGCGCCGCGACACGTTGAAGATAAAGATCGAAGAGGTGTTCAGGAACGAGTTCCCCGAGGTGCGCGGGCGCGTAAAACTGCTGCCGAACGGTCCGCCGGTGCCGTATCCGGTGCAATTCCAGGTGGCCGGACCGGACATCGGCATCGTGCGCGGCGTGGCCGACCAGGTCAAGGATGTGCTGCGCGCGAATCCGAACGCGGTCGGGGTGAACGACAACTGGAACGAGTCCGTGAAAGTGCTGCGCCTCGACCTGGACCAGGATAAATTGCGCGCGCTCGGCGTGACCTCGCAATCGGTGCGGCGCTCTGTCAATACCGTGCTGTCGGGCACGACGATCGGCCAGTTCCGCGAAACCAACGAGTTGATCGACATTGCCGTGCGCCAGCCAATCGAAGAGCGCTCGACGATCACGGTGTTGAAAGACATGAACATCCCGACCGCCTCGGGTCGCTCGGTAACGCTGGGACAGGTGGCGCGGGTGGAGTTCGTGTGGGAACCGGGCGTCGTCTGGCGCGAGGGTCGTGAGTGGGCGATCATGGTGCAGTCGGACGTCGTGGCCGGGATCCAGGGGCCGACGGTGTCGACCCAGGTCGGCGACAAGCTGGCCGAGCTCCGCGCCAAATTGCCGGCCGGCTACCGCATCACGCTCGAGGGCGCGGCGGCCGACAGTTCGCAGGCGGAGGCCTCGATTACGGCCAACGTGCCGCTGGTGCTGTTTATCGTGTTTACCTTGCTCATGCTCCAGCTGCACAGCTTCTCGCGTGCGCTGCTGGTGTTCCTGACCGGTCCGCTGGGCGTGGCGGGGGCGGCGATGGCCTTGCTGCTGCTGGGGCGGCCGTTCGGTTTCGTGGCGAACCTGGGCGTGATCGCATTGTTCGGGATGATCATCAGGAACTCGGTCATTCTCGTCGACCAGATCGAGCAGGACATCAAGGCCGGCGCCGAAGCCTGGGACGCGATCATCGAGGCAGCCGTGCGGCGCTGCCGGCCGATCCTGCTGACGGCGGCCGCGGCGGCGCTGGCGATGATCCCGCTGTCGCGCTCGGTGTTCTGGGGGCCGATGGCGGTGGCGATCATGGGCGGCTTGCTGGTGGCGACGGCGTTGACCTTGTTGTTCTTGCCGGCCTTGTATGCGGCATGGTTCCGGGTCAAGAAGCCGGTGCGGTAAGTTTGGGCCTCCTTACGGCGTGGGCACTTGTGCCCACGCCGTATCGCCATATGAAGATCGGCGGCGCCAATTCATATGCCTATCAGCCCCGCCCCCCCACGTCAGCAAAATTCACGCCTGTCGTGTCAGAAAATCCAGTAAAATACCGGGTTGAAGTTCTAGCCCCTAAACAATGGAGTGCAAGGGCGGCCGGTTTCACTGTCGGGCGCCCTTTGTTTATGTGGCAATATGCAATCCTGCGCGAGGATGGCGAAATTGGTAGACGCACCAGGTTTAGGTCCTGACGCCAGCAATGGTGTGGGGGTTCGAGTCCCCCTCCTCGCACCACGAATAATTATTTTTTTGGACGATTTTACGATGGCAACTGCAGTCGAAACCCTGGATAAACTCGAGCGTCGCTTGACGATCACTTTTCCACTGAGCGATGTCCGTTCGGAAGTTGAAAAACGCCTCAAGAAGCAGGCCAAGACCGCCAAGGCTCCTGGTTTCCGTCCTGGCAAAGTGCCTCTGAAAATGGTCGCTGCCCAGTACGGCTACCAGATCGAGTCGGACGTGCTGAACGACCGCGTCGGCCGCGCCTTCAACGAGGCAGCCAACGAAAACGGCCTGCGCGTTGCCGGTTTCCCGAAAATCGAACCGAAAGAAGACGCAGCCGAAGGCATGCTGTCTTTCGACGCGACCTTCGAAGTATTCCCGGAAGTCGTCATCGGTGAACTGTCGGCTGTTGAAGTCGAAACCGTGGTCGCCGACGTGTCGGATGCCGAAATCGACAAGACCATCGACATCCTGCGCAAGCAGCGCGTGCACTACCACACCAAGGGCGAAGCAGGCGAACACGGCGACGGCGGCGAGCCGGTCGCGGCCGTTGGCGACCGCGCGACGGTCGATTTCGTCGGCGTGATCGACGGCGTTGAATTCTCGGGCGGCAAGGCTGAAGACTACGCCTTCGTGCTCGGCGAAGGCCGCATGCTGCCGGAATTCGAAGCTGCGACCGTCGGCCTGAAGGTTGGCGAGAGCAAGACCTTCCCGTTGGCATTCCCTGCCGATTACCACGGCGCCGACGTTGCCGGTAAAACTGCCGACTTCACCATTACGCTGAAAAAGCTGGAATGGGCGCACATGCCGGTCGTGGACGAAGAGTTCGCCAAGTCGCTGGGCATTGAGGACGGTGCGATCGAGAAGATGCGCGCCGACATCAAGTTGAACCTGGAGCGTGAAGTCAACGCCCGCGTCAAGGCCCGCAACAAGGAAGCCGTGATGGACGCCCTGGTCAAGGTGACCACCATGGACGTGCCAACCGTCATGATCCAGCAAGACGCAGAGCGCCTGGCCGAGCAAACCCGCCAGGACATGGCCCAGCGCGGTATGGACGTCAAGAGCATGCCGTTCCCGACCGAACTGTTCGCCGAGAAGGCCGAGCGCCGCGTGCGCCTGGGTCTGATCCTGTCGCAACTGGTCGCTGACAACAGTCTGCAAGCAACGCAAGAGCAGGTGAAGGCCCAGGTCGAAGATTTTGCACAGAGCTACGAAGATCCAAAAGAAGTCCTCAAGTACTACTACAGCGATCGTCGCCGCCTGGGTGAAGTCGAAGCCCTTGTATTGGAAGAAAACGTCGTTAACTATGTGCTTGGCAAGGCAAAGGTCAGCTCCAAGGCAGTTGCTTTCGACGAATTGATGGGCAGCAACCCACAGGCTTGAACCCAGGCGTAGGCTTTTTGTTTCGAGCCTCCGTTTTTCAAGCCATCTTACAAGGAACGAACAGGTATGAACCGTAATCCGGCATTGGACACCCAAGCACTCGGCCTCGTGCCGATGGTAGTTGAGCAAAGCGGCCGCGGCGAACGCGCGTACGACATTTACTCGCGTCTGCTCAAGGAGCGCGTGATTTTCCTGGTCGGTCCGGTCAACGACCAGATGGCCAACCTGATCGTCGCCCAGATGCTGTTCCTCGAGAGCGAGAATCCCGACAAGGACATTTCGCTCTACATCAACTCGCCGGGCGGGTCGGTGTCGGCAGGTCTGGCGATCTTCGACACGATGAACTTCATCAAGCCCGACGTGTCGACGCTCTGCACGGGCCTGGCTGCCTCGATGGGCGCTTTCCTGCTCGCCGCCGGCGCCAAGGGCAAGCGTTTCTCGCTGCCGAACTCGCGCGTCATGATTCACCAGCCGTCGGGTGGTTCGCAGGGCATGGCATCGGACATCGAGATCCAGGCCAAGGAAATCCTGTATCTGCGCGAGCGCCTGGCACGTATCATGGCCGAGAATACCGGCCAGAGCGTCGACCAGATCCACAAGGATACCGACCGCGACCGCTTCATGTCGGCCGAGGAGTCGGTCGACTATGGCCTGATCGACAAGGTGTTGACGACCCGCGCTTGAGGCATCACAAGGTGTTGCTTAAATAACGCCCGGGCGCAAACACGTTCGGGCGTTTGTTTTTTATTTCGGGTAGCATGGTGGGGTACGCGTGCATTGCCGCGTGCCCCGCATTCGAGTTATATTTTCGCGATATCTTCTTAGTTCTTCACACGAGACAAGCCCCCCATGTCTGACAAAAAATCCTCCAGCGGCGAAAAGCTTCTGTACTGCTCGTTCTGCGGCAAGAGTCAGCACGAGGTCAAAAAACTTATCGCGGGACCTTCGGTCTTTATCTGCGACGAGTGCATCGACCTGTGCAACGACATCATCCGCGACGAGACATCGAACGTCGAGTCGGTGGCGGGCGCCAAGTCCGACCTGCCGACGCCGCACGAGATCGCCGAACTGCTCGATCAGTACGTGATCGGCCAGCAGACTGCCAAGCGCATCCTGTCGGTAGCGGTCTACAACCATTACAAGCGTCTCAAGCACCTCGGCAAGAAGGATGATGTCGAGCTGGCCAAGAGCAATATCTTGCTCGTCGGTCCGACCGGCTCCGGCAAGACCCTGCTGGCCCAGACGCTGGCGCGCATGCTCAACGTCCCGTTCGTCATCGCCGACGCCACTACGCTGACCGAAGCGGGCTATGTGGGCGAAGACGTCGAGAACATCATCCAGAAGCTGCTGCAGAGCTGCAATTACGAAGTCGAGAAGGCCCAGCGCGGCATCGTCTACATCGACGAGATCGACAAGATTTCGCGCAAGTCCGACAATCCGTCGATCACCCGCGATGTCTCGGGCGAAGGCGTGCAGCAGGCGCTGCTGAAACTGATCGAAGGCACGATGGCTTCGGTGCCGCCGCAAGGCGGGCGCAAGCATCCAAACCAGGACTTCGTCCAGATCGACACGACCAACATCATGTTCATCTGCGGTGGCGCGTTCGACGGCTTGGCCAAGATCGTGCAGAACCGTTCGGAAAAGGGCGGCATCGGTTTCGGCGCCAGCGTCAAGAGCGCGACCCAACGCTCGAACAGCGAAATCATGATGGAAGCCGAGCCGGAAGACCTGATCAAGTTCGGTCTGATTCCGGAACTTGTTGGCCGGCTGCCTGTCGTAGCTACGCTGAACGAATTGACTGAAGAAGCGCTCATCCAGATCCTGATCGAGCCGAAGAATGCGCTCATCAAGCAGTATTCGAAACTGCTGGAAATGGAAGGCGCGGAATTGGAAATCCGTCCGGCGGCATTGCATGCCATTGCAAAAAAAGCACTGGCACGCAAGACCGGTGCCCGTGGCCTGCGTTCCATCCTGGAACACGCGCTGCTCGACGTGATGTACGAATTGCCGAATCAGCAAAACGTGGTGAAAGTCGTGGTTGATGAGAATACGATCACGAATGGCGCCAAACCTTTGCTGATTTACAGCGAAACCGCCAAAGCATCCGGAGAAAATTAAAAAATATCCACGCGGAAACCACAAAAGCACTTGTGCGCAGGGAGCTTGGCGGTACAATTTACCTCAATAAAAGCATCCGGCTTCAATCGAAAAGCCACTCGCGACTTCGGTCGCGTGGTGGCTTTTTCATTTGGAATCGGGATTTTATTGGAACGTCCAGATTGCATTTCGCGAATATGTTTTTTTATTCACAGAAATAATTTTTCGGACGGTCTTGAGTTTTAACCGTGTACGCCCAACATCGACTACACGCTTTTTATAAGGTATACCATGACAACTTCGAAATTAACCGAGCAAACGACGCTGCCTCTGCTGCCGTTGCGCGACGTGGTCGTATTTCCCCATATGGTAATACCCCTGTTCGTTGGCCGTCCGAAATCGATCAAGGCGCTGGAAGCCGCGATGGAGCAGGGCAAGAGCATCATGCTCGCCGCCCAAAAGGCAGCCGCCAAAGACGAACCTTCCGCCGAGGACATCTACGAGATCGGCTGCGTCGCGAACATCCTGCAAATGCTCAAACTTCCGGACGGTACCGTAAAGGTGCTGGTCGAAGGGTCGCAGCGAGCCCGCATCGACAGCATCAGCGATGCGCCGACGCACTTTGTCGCCGAACTGACCCCGCTGCGTTCGGAAATCGGCGACGATTCCGAAGTCGAGGCGATGCGCCGCGCGATCGTCCAGCAGTTCGATCAGTACGTCAAACTGAACAAGAAAATCCCGCCCGAGATCCTGGCCTCCCTGGCCGGTATCGATGATGCCGGCCGCCTGGCCGACACGGTCGCGGCGCACCTGCCATTGAAGCTCGAGCAGAAACAAGTCATCCTGGAGATCTTCAACGTCGCCAAGCGCCTTGAGCACCTGCTCGGCCAGCTGGAAGGCGAGCTGGACATCCTGCAAGTCGAGAAGCGCATCCGTGGCCGCGTCAAGCGCCAGATGGAGAAGTCGCAGCGCGAGTACTACCTGAACGAGCAGGTCAAGGCGATCCAGAAGGAGCTGGGCGAGGGCGAAGACGGCGCCGATATCGACGAGCTGGAAAAGAAAGTCATCGCCGCCAAGATGCCGAAGGAAGCGCTCGACAAGGCCACAGCCGAGATCAAGAAGCTGAAACTGATGTCGCCGATGTCGGCCGAGGCCACCGTCGTGCGCAACTACATCGATACCCTGGTGTCGCTGCCATGGAAGAAGAAATCGAAGGTCACGAACGACCTGGTCAACGCCGAGCGCGTGCTGGAAGCGGAGCACTATGGCCTCGACAAGATTAAAGAACGCATCCTGGAATATCTTGCAGTCCAACAGCGCGTCGACAAGCTGAAAGCCCCGATCCTGTGCTTCGTGGGCCCTCCAGGCGTGGGTAAGACCTCGCTCGGACAGTCGATCGCCCGTGCCACGAACCGCAAGTTCGTGCGCATGGCCCTGGGCGGCGTGCGCGACGAAGCCGAGATCCGCGGCCACCGCCGTACCTACATCGGCTCGATGCCGGGCAAGGTGCTGCAGTCCCTGGCGAAGGTCGGCGTGCGCAATCCGCTCTTCCTGTTGGATGAGATCGACAAGATGGGTGCGGACTTCCGCGGCGATCCGTCGTCGGCCCTGCTTGAGGTGCTGGACCCGGAACAGAACCACACGTTCTCGGACCATTACCTGGAAGTCGACTTCGACTTGTCGGACGTGATGTTCGTGGCGACCTCGAACTCGTACAACATCCCGCCGGCACTGCTGGACCGGATGGAAGTGATCCGCCTGTCGGGTTACACCGAGGACGAAAAGACGAATATCGCGCAGCGTTACCTGCTGCCGAAGCAGGTCAAGGCAAACGGGCTCAAGGA
This sequence comes from Massilia sp. CMS3.1, assembly GCF_051262535.1. Classification (NCBI taxonomy): domain Bacteria; kingdom Pseudomonadati; phylum Pseudomonadota; class Betaproteobacteria; order Burkholderiales; family Oxalobacteraceae; genus Massilia; species Massilia sp. CMS3.1. Next base: position 304,032 of record NZ_JBIMES010000001.1, read on the forward strand.
TGGCGAGATCCGTATCGAGGAATCGGCGATTCGCGACATCATCCGGTATTACACCCGCGAAGCCGGCGTGCGTTCGCTCGAGCGTGAAATCTCGAAGATCTGCCGCAAGGTCGTCAAGATGCTGCTTTTGAAAAAGAGCGACAAGGTGGTCATCGTCAACGGCAAGAACCTGGACAAGTTCCTGGGCGTGCGCCGTTACGACTTCGGCGTGGCCGAGAAGGAAAACCAGGTCGGCCAGGTGGTGGGACTTGCCTGGACCGAAGTCGGCGGCGACCTGCTGACGATCGAGGCGGTGAATGTGCCGGGTAAAGGCGCCATCATCCGCACCGGTACCCTGGGCGACGTCATGAAGGAGTCGATCGAAGCGGCGCGCACCGTGGTTCGTTCGCGCGCGCAGCGCTTCGGCATCAAGTCCGAAGCGTTTGAAAAAAACGACATCCACATCCACGTGCCGGAAGGCGCGACGCCGAAGGATGGTCCGTCCGCGGGTATCGGCATGACGACGGCGCTGGTGTCCGCCTTCACCGGCATTCCGGTTCGTGCGGATGTGGCGATGACGGGCGAGATCACGCTGCGCGGCGAAGTGCTGCCGATCGGCGGCCTGAAGGAAAAGCTGCTGGCAGCCCATCGCGGCGGCATCAAGACGGTGTTGATCCCCGAGCAGAACGTGAAGGACCTGGCCGAGATTCCGGACAACGTCAAGAACAAGCTCGAGATCGTCCCGGTGCGCTGGATCGAGAAGGTGCTGGAAATCGCACTGGAACGCCAGCCTGAGCCATTGGTCGAGGTGCAGGCCGTAGCGGTGACGCCGGCGCCGGCAGCCGCCGAAGGGCAGGGCGAGGTCGTCAAGCACTGATCGCTGTCGGATCGAGAACGAGAGGCGCCCTGCGGGGCGCCTTTTTTTATTGGGCTGCCGCCGGTACGGCGTAGGGGGCATACGAATCACCACACTGAAACATCCTTCGATGAATGTTGCTTGACAGAAGCAATCCCCCCTTGTTTAATACGCGCTTGCACTTTTTGCAGCAAGGCGCAGCGCCGCCGCGTCAGAACGACTAGAGGATTAGAGTGAACAAGACTGAACTGATCGAAGAAATCGCGAAATCCGCGGACATTACGAAGGCCTCGGCCACTCGTGCGTTGGACGCGATGATCGAAGCGGTGACGAACACCCTGAAGAAGAACGACAGCGTGACGCTGGTCGGCTTCGGCACCTTCACCGTCGGCGACCGCGCTGCGCGTACCGGCCGCGATCCGCGCACCAAGGAGCCAATCAAGATTAAAGCGGCGAAGGTTCCGAAATTTAAGGCTGGTAAAGCGTTAAAAGATGCTGTAAACTAATGCCTTCTCTGCAGTGACATGCAGAGACAACATCCTGAAGCTGTCGCCGCACGGATGATGCAGTACCCAGTATTTACGTGGAGCGGTAGTTCAGTTGGTTAGAATACCGGCCTGTCACGCCGGGGGTCGCGGGTTCGAGTCCCGTCCGCTCCGCCACTTAAATACAACGAATTTGGAGCGGTAGTTCAGTTGGTTAGAATACCGGCCTGTCACGCCGGGGGTCGCGGGTTCGAGTCCCGTCCGCTCCGCCAGATTTCAGTATTATTTGGGGTGCTCGGAAAACAGCATTTCAACGAGAAGAGGCGAACGCGAGTTCGCCTTTTTTTTTAACTTGTGCTTTGAAGTCATTTCTACAGCGATTGGTGGACCATGTTTGATTTCGTACGTAACAACAAGCGCTTGCTGCAGGGCGTCCTGCTGCTGCTGATCATCCCTTCGTTCGTGCTGGTCGGCGTCGACAGCTACCAGGACCGTGGTGACAGCGCTACGGGCGTGGCTGAAGTCGATGGCCGCAACATCACCCAGCAGGAATGGGACGATGCGCAGCGGCGCCAGATCGACCAGGCGCGACAGCAGATGGGCCCGCAGTTCGACCAGAAGATGTTCGACACGCCGGAAGCGAAGCGCGAAGTGCTGGAAAACCTGGTCGCCGAACGTGCCGTCAATGCCGAAATCGACCGCAGCCACCTGACCGTCAGCGACAGTGCGATTGCGAAGGCCATCGGCGCTCTGGGCACCTTCAGTAAACCGGACGGCAGCTTCGACCTGGACGCCTACCGCGCCGCCCTGGCCGCGCAAGGCATGACACCGCAGGCTTTCGAGGCGCGCATGCGCCGCGACATGGCCATTGCCCAGCTGGCCGGTTCGATCCAGTCGACCGCCTTCGTGCCGCGTTCGGTCGCCAACCGCGTCTCGGACATCAATGACCAGGAACGCGAAGTCCAGGAACTGCTGTTCCCGATCGCCCAGTACCTGCCGCAAGTGAAAGTCACTGACGACATGGTGAAAGCCTTCTACGACAAGAACGCGAACCTGTTCCAGATCCCGGAAACCGTGAAGGCCGAGTACATCGTGCTCGACAGCGCCGCCGTGGAAAACCAGGTCACGGTCAGCGACGCCGAAGTCAACCAGTTCTACAGCGCCAACCAGAAGCGTTTCACCACGCCTGAGCAGCGCACGGCCAGCCACATCCTGATCACCAAGGCACAAGATGCGAAGCCTGCCGAGGAAGCCGCCGCCAAGGCGAAAGCCGAGGCCGTGCTGGCCGAAGTGCGCAAGAACCCGGCCGACTTCGCGGCGATCGCCAAGACCCAGTCGCAAGATCCTGGTTCGGCACCCCAGGGCGGCGACCTCGGCCTGGTGGAGCGCGGCAGCCTGGTGAAATCGGTGGAAGATGCGATCTACGGCCTGAAGGAAGGCGAAGTATCGGGCATCGTGCCCTCGGAGTTCGGCTACCACATCATCAAGGTCACCGCAGTCAAGGCGCAGACCCAGAAGTCGCTCGAGGAAGGCAAGCTCGAGATCGCAGCCGAAGTGAAGAAGTCGAAGCTCTCGAAGAAGTATTCGGAACTGGCCGAACAGTTCAATGACAGCGTCTACGAACAGGCGGACAGCCTCAAGCCTACCGCCGACAAGCTGGGCCTGACCATCCAGAGCGCCGAAGGCCTGGGCCGCAAACCCAATCCTGCCCTGGGCGCCGCGCCTTTCAACAACGAGAAATTCCTCGCTGCCCTGTACGCGACGGATGCGATCAAGAACAAGCGCAATACCGAAGCGGTGGAAGTCGCGCCGGCCGTCCTGATCGCCGGCCGCGTAGTCGAATTCAAGCCGGCGACCAAGCGTCCGCTGGCTGAAGTGGAAGCCGCGATCCGCCAGCGCGTGACCCAGGAAGAAGCCCTGCGCCTGGCACGCCAAGCCGGTGAAGCGAAACTGGCCGCCGCCAAGGCATCGGGCGACGCCACCGGCTTCGGCGAAGCGAAGGTCCTGACGCGCACCAAGGAGCCGACGATCAACCCGGCTGGCGCGCTCGCCGTGTTCAAGGCCGATGTCACCAAGCTTCCGGCCTATGTCGGTGTCGACCTGCCGGGTACGGGCTATGCCGTGTATCGCATCGGCAAGGTCTCGCAGCCGGCCCAGGTCGACACGGCCCGCCGTGCCCAGGAAGCCCAGCAGATCGGCGGCCTGGTCGGCCAGACCGAGCTGTACAACTTCGTGGAATCGATCAAGGTCAAGTCGAAGGCAAAGATCAGCGCAGGCAGCGCGCCGGCCAAGGCGGAATAAGCCCGGCTCGAAGCGACGATTAAAAAAACCCGGATGCTCGCGCATCCGGGTTTTTTTTCGTTCGTACCTTCCTTCGAGCCAAGCCGAAGCTTGCTCAGCCTTCGTGCAGCGTCCGCGCCGCCTGCAGGAAATCCTGCGGCCCGATGTCGTCCAGCTCCAGCACGCTTGCCTGCCCGACTTGCGCAAAATTGCGGTCGATCGAGCGCAGGTAGGCGGGGTCGTAATGCTCGACCAGCAGCTGGTCGACCAGTTCCGGCATCGCGCCGCTGTTCGCCAGCGCGTGCCAGGCGTCGATCCTGGCGCGGCCGTGCAGCTGTACCAGGTGGTCCAGCTGGGTGTTCAGGGCGCAGGGGTCGCGCGCGAAGTGTTCGTAGTCTTCCATCAAGAGGCGCACGCGGTTCGGGCGCGACAGGGTCAAGGCGATGCAGGGCGCCGCGCGCATGCGCTCCATGACGGCGTCGGGCACGCGCAGGTTGCCGACTTTCTTGCTTTCGGACTCGACGAACACGGGGCGGCTCGCATCGAAATGACGGAGCAGGTCCCAGATCAGGGTCTCGAACCGCTTTTGCGACGGCTGCGGTTCATGCGGCAGGTGGCCGAGCACGGAACCGCGGTGGGCCGCCAGGCGTTCCAGGTCGAGTACCTGGGCACCGATCCCGTCCAGGGTTTCCAGCAGCCGGCTCTTGCCGCTGCCGGTGGTGCCGCAAACGACGCGCCATTGCAAGTCCGGCGGCGCCTCGAGCGCGGCGCTGACGTGGGCGCGGTACGCCTTGTAGCCGCCGTCGAGCTGGATGGCCGGCCAGCCGATCTTGGCCAGGATGTGGGCCAGCGAACCGCTACGGTTGCCGCCGCGCCAGCAGTAGACCAGCGGCTTCCAGTCGCGCCCCTTGTCGGCGAACTGCGTTTCCAGGTGCCGCGCGATGTTGCGGGCCACCAAAACGGCGCCCAGCTTCTTCGCTTCGAACGACCCGACCTGCTTGTAGAGCGTGCCGACCCGCACCCGTTCCTCGTCATTTAGCACCGGGCAATTGATCGCACCTGGCAGGTGGTCGAGGGCGAACTCGCCTTCGCTGCGCGCGTCGATAATGGTGTCGAACCTGTCGATGTCGGGAAGGATGTCGGCAAAAGCGAGTAAGGCTGGGTATCTCATTGGGACTTGATCAGGGAAGAGAAGGTCGGCCAGATGTTATTCAGGATAATCGGGTGTGCCTGCGCGCTGGGGTGCAGGCGGTCTGGCTGGAACAGCGTCGGCTTGTCGGCGACGCCTTCGAGCATGAAGGGCACCAGCGGCGCCTTGAATTCCTTCGAGAGTGTGTTGAACATTCCGAAGAAGCGTTCGGTGTAGGCGCGTCCATAGTTCGGCGGCATGCGCATGCCGATCAGCATTACCTTGGCGCTCTGCTTTTGCGACATCGTGATCATCTGGCGCAGGTTGGTCGCCGCGGCCTCGACCGGCAAGCCACGCAAGCCGTCGTTGGCGCCCAGTTCAATCACGACGAGGTCGGGCTTGTGCGCGGTCAGCAGGGCAGGCAGGCGCGCGCGTCCGCCGCTGGTGGTCTCGCCGCTGATGCTGGCATTGACGATGTTGGCGTCGATCTTTTCGCGTTTCAACTTTTGCTCGAGCAGAGCGACCCAGCCGGCGCCGCGCGTCAGGCCATATTCGGCCGAAAGGCTGTCACCCACCACGAGTACGGTTTTTGGTGCAGAATAGGCGCTCGCCGCCGCCAGCGTCAGGCTGACGGCGACAGTCAATTTTTTTAAAAATGCGTTCTTGAGAAAAGCTAGCATGCGCGATAACCCCGAGGCTTTCAAAAATACGTTGTCGGCCGCCCCAGGCGGGACGGCTGCAATACAGGTGGCAGGACTATCGAAACGGGTAGCGGACGCCAGCGGCGAACTCACCATCCTGCACAGCATCGATTTTACCGTGCAACCGGCTGAGACGCTCGCGATCGTCGGCGCTTCCGGTTCCGGCAAGTCGACCCTGCTCGGGCTGCTGGCCGGCCTGGATACGCCGAGCGGCGGTAAAGTGCTGCTCGACGGCACCGATATCTTCGCCCTCGACGAAGACGGCCGCGCCGCGTTTCGCAAGGCCAATCTCGGCTTCGTGTTCCAGTCGTTCCAGCTCCTGGCGCATCTGGACGCAGTCGAAAACGTGATGCTGCCACTGGAATTGCGCGGCGACGGCCAGGCGCGCGTCAAGGCCGAGGCAATGCTGGGCCGGGTCGGCCTGTCGAGCCGGCTGCGTCATTACCCGAAATATCTGTCTGGCGGCGAGCAGCAGCGCGTGGCCCTGGCGCGCGCCTTCGTCACCGAGCCGCCGCTGCTGTTTGCGGACGAGCCCACCGGCAGCCTGGATGCGGCGACGGGCGAGGCAGTGATTCAATTGATGTTCGAACTCAATCGTGAACGCGGCTCGACGCTGGTGCTCGTGACGCACGATCCGGCGATGGCGGCGCGTTGTGTTCGGACGATTACGATTGCGGCGGGGAAGCTGGTGTAGGGTTCCCCGCCCACGCGTTCAACCAGCTGACGAACGGCCGCGAGCGTGCTTCGTAACGAGGTCGTTGTACACCCCCCTTACCGCCGCCGGTAATTCCCCCGCCGTCATCCCGACCGGCCCGATACCGCTTTCCACCAGCCGGTCCGCCGCGGCTCCATGCATCCACACGGCGCCGACGGCCGCCTCCCAGCCCGGCCAGTCCTGCGCCAGCAGCGCCCCGCACACGCCGGCGAGCACGTCGCCGCTGCCGCCGGTCGCCAGCCCCGGATTGCCGGTAGGGTTGATCGCCACTTCGCCATCCGGCCGTGCAAGGACCGTGCCGCAGCCCTTGAGCACCACGATCGCCTGCAATCGTTTGGCCAGGCTGCGCGCCGCGCCAAGGCGATCAAGCTGCACTTCCGTCGCCGAGATGCCCAGCAGGCGCGCCGCCTCCAGCGGATGCGGCGTGACGATCGTCTCCGCCTGGCGCCGCGTCACCCGTTCCTGCAGATCGGTACTGGCCGCGACCAGGTTCAGGCCATCGGCGTCGATCACGATCGGCGTCGCGCTGTCGATGCCGGCGCCCAGCGCGCGCATCGCTTCCATCGCGCCCCCCATGCCGGGGCCGAGCACCAGCACGCGCCCCGCCATGTCGAAGTCGTTCGCAGCGCGCAGCATCAGTTCCGGGTGCAGCGGGTCGAGCGCCATGGCCGGGCCGATCATGACGGCGAACACGCGGCCGGCCCCGGCGTAGAGTGCGCCCCTGGCGGCCAGCACCGCGGCGCCGGCCATGCCATGCGCGCCGCCGATCACGGCGACGTCGCCAAACTGGCCCTTGTGCGAATTCTGGCGCCGCGGCGCAAGGCAGGCGGCAAACAAGGAAGGCGCGCCGATGCCGGCCTGCGCCGGCTCGAACAGTGCCGCCTCGAGCCCCAGGTCGGCCACCTGCACCAGGCCCGCATGGTCGCGTCCCTCGGCCGTGTGCAGGCCCGGCTTGTCGCCGATGAAGGTGATCGTGTGGGTCGCGCGCACGGCCACGCCGCCTGCGCCGACGACTGCGCCGCTATCGGCGTCGAGGCCGCTCGGCACGTCCAGCGCCAGCACCGGGCACGCCACCTTGTCGATGCCGGTCACCAGCTCGCGGTAGCGCCCCTCGAGCGCGCGCGTGAGACCAATCCCGAACAGGCCGTCGACGACCAGCGCCCAGTCGCGCACGTCCAGGCCGACGTCGGCGAAGTTGGCACGGCTGCCGCGGGCGCGGGCCAGGGCCTGGGCCGCTTCCGGCGACATTTTGCCGCTCCCCGCCAGGTGCAGGACGACGACGTCGACATTGGCTTCGCCCAGGTTGGCCGCCAGTTCCAACGCATCGCCGCCGTTGTTGCCGGGGCCGGCCAGTACCAGCACCGGCCGTGCGCGGTCGCTGCCGAGCAGGGCGAGGGCGGCGTCGGCTGCTGCGCGGCCGGCGCGGCGCATCAGCGCGCCCGCTTCCAGGCTGGCCGCCGCGGCGGCTTCTGTGGCACGGATCTGCGCCACGCTATAAAGACGATTGTCCATCCAAACTCCTCAGATTCTTCGATTCATGCATTTTCGCCAATTTGCAGGCGCTGCGCGCATACAATACGCGATACTTACACCAGCATGGGAGTTTGCACATGGATTGGCAGTTCTGGATCGACCGCGGCGGCACTTTTACCGACATCGTGGCGCGCCGCCCCGACGGGCTGCTCGCCACGCACAAGCTGCTGTCGGAGAATCCCGAGCAGTACCGCGACGCCGCGGTGGCCGGCATCCGGCACCTGCTCGGCGTGGCCCCCGGCGAGCCGCTTCCCGTGCACCAGGTCGAGGCCGTCAAGATGGGCACGACGGTGGCCACCAACGCCCTCCTCGAGCGCAAGGGCGCACCCACGGCACTGGCGATCACGCTGGGCTTTCGCGACGCGCTGCGCATCGCCTACCAGAACCGGCCCAAGCTGTTCGAGCGCCACATTGTGCTGCCCGAGCTGCTCTACGGCCAGGTGGTCGAGGTCATTGAACGCATCGGCGCCCACGGCGACATCGTGCGCGAACTCGACGCCACTACTGCGCGCGCCGACTTGCAGCGTGTGTTCGACAGCGGCACCCGCGCACTGGCCATCGTCTTCATGCACGGCTACCGCCACACCCGGCACGAGCTCGCGGTCGCCCGCATCGCTCGCGAGATCGGTTTCACGCAAGTCTCGGTGTCGCACGAAGTGAGCCCGATGATGAAGCTGGTCGCGCGTGGCGACACCACCGTGGTCGATGCCTACCTGTCGCCGATCCTGCGCCGCTATGTGGATCAGGTAGCGGGTGAATTGCCCGGCGTGCACCTGCAGTTCATGCAGTCGAACGGCGGCCTGACGGACGCGCGCGCCTTCCAGGGCAAGGACGGCATCCTGTCGGGACCGGCCGGCGGCATCGTCGGCATGGTGCGCGCGAGCCGCACAGCGGGATTCGAGCGCGTCATCGGCTTTGACATGGGTGGCACCTCGACCGACGTCTCGCATTATGCCGGGGAGTTTGAACGCGTCTTCGAAACCCAGGTCGCCGGCGTGCGCATGCGCGCGCCGATGATGAGCATCCATACGGTGGCAGCCGGCGGCGGCTCGATCCTGCATTTCGACGGCAGCCGCTACCGCGTCGGGCCAGGCAGCGCCGGCGCCAATCCGGGGCCGGCCAGCTACCGCCGCGGCGGGCCGCTCACCGTCACCGATGCCAATCTGTGTCTCGGGAAAATCCAGCCGGCGCACTTCCCGCACCTGTTCGGGCCTAACGGGGACGCGCCGCTCGATATCGATGTCGTGCGCCTGAAATTCGGGGAGCTCGCGCGGCAGGTCGGCGAGGCCACCGGGCAATTGCGCACACGAGAGCAGGTGGCCGAGGGTTTCATCCAGATCGCGGTCGGGAACATGGCCAACGCGATCAAGCAGATCTCCGTTCAGCGCGGGCACGACGTCACCGAGTATGCGCTGACCAGTTTCGGCGGCGCCGGCGGCCAGCACGCCTGCCTGGTCGCCGACGCGCTCGGCATGAAGACGGTGTTCATCCACAGCCTGGCCGGTGTGCTGTCGGCCTATGGCATGGGCCTGGCCGACCAGAGCGCGATGCGCGAACAGGCGGTCGAGGAGCGCCTGGAGGGCGGCGGTTGCGGCGCACTGGCGGCGCGGCTCGATGCGCTGGCCGATGCGGCGAGCGCCGACTTGCGCGCCCAGGGCGTGGGCGACGAGCGGATCGACGTCGTCAAGCGCGTGCACCTGCGCTACGAAGGCACGGATTCGGCGCTGGTGGTGAGCTTCGGCGAGCCGACAGCGATGCAGGCCGCGTTCGAAGACGCCTACAAGCGGCGCTTCTCCTTCCTGATGCCCGCGCGCGCGCTGATCGTGGAAGCGGTGTCGGTCGAAGCGCTGGGCCGTTCGGAAGCGCCGCCCGAGACACTCGCAGTGTCGGCGCAGCGCACCGACCCGCTGGCGAGCGCGCAATCGGTGCCGATGTTCGGCGCCGGGCAATGGCGCGCGACCGGCGTCTACCGCCGCGCCGACCTCAGGTCGGGCGATGTCCTCAATGGCCCGGCGATCGTCGCCGAGGACAACGCCACCACCGTCATCGAAGCCGGCTGGCAGGCTGAGGTCACCCCTTATAACCATCTGGTGCTGCGCCGCGTCGAAGCGCTTCCCGAGCGGCGCGCGATCGGCACCACGGCCGACCCGGTGATGCTCGAGATCTTCAACAACCTGTTCATGTCGATCGCCGAGCAGATGGGCCTGCGCCTGCAGAACACCGCGCATTCCGTGAACATCAAGGAGCGCCTGGACTTCAGCTGCGCCATTTTCGACGCCGGCGGCAACCTGGTCGCCAACGCGCCGCACATGCCGGTGCACCTGGGTTCGATGGGCGAGAGCATCAAGACCGTGATGCGCGAAAACGCCGGGCGCATGGTTGCCGGCGATGTCTATGTATTGAACGACCCGTATAACGGCGGCACCCACCTGCCCGACGTGACCGTGATCTCGCCGGTGTTCGACGAAACAGGGATGAAGATCCTGTTCTACGTCGGCTCGCGCGGCCACCATGCCGACATCGGCGGCACCACGCCCGGCTCGATGCCGCCGGACTCGCGTCACATCGAGCACGAGGGGGTCCTGATCAACAACTTCAAGCTGATCGACGGCAGTGACGGCCTGCTGCGCGAGGCCGAGGCGCGCGCCATGCTCACCGGCGCACGCTACCCGGCGCGCAATCCCGACCAGAACATGGCGGACCTGCGCGCGCAGGTCGCCGCCAACCAGAAGGGCGTCGACGAGCTGCACCGCATGGTCGCGCATTTCGGCCTGGACGTGGTGCGCGCCTACATGGGCCATGTGCAGGACAATGCCGAGGAAGCGGTGCGGCGCGTGATCACGGCCCTGAAGGACGGCGCCTTCACGGTGGAACTGGACAACGGCGCCCGCATCGTGGTCGCGATTACCGTGAACCTCGCCGCGCGCAGCGCCCGCATCGATTTCACGGGCACATCAAGCCAGCTGCCGAACAATTTCAACGCACCCTCCGCCGTCTGCATGGCGGCCGTGCTGTACGTGTTCCGCACCCTGGTGGCCGATGAGATTCCGCTCAACGGCGGCTGCCTGAAACCACTGGAGGTGATCATCCCGCCCGGCTCCATGCTCAACCCGCATTACCCGGCCTCGGTCGTGTCGGGCAATGTCGAGACCTCGACCTGCATCACGAATGCGCTCTACGGCGCGCTCGGCGTGATGGCCGCATCCCAGGGAACGATGAACAACTTCACCTTCGGTAACGCCGAATACCAGTACTACGAAACGATTTCCGGCGGCAGCGGCGCAGGCGACGGCTTCGACGGCACCGACGTCGTGCAGACCAACATGACCAACTCGCGCCTGACCGATCCCGAGATCCTGGAATTCCGGTTCCCGGTGCGGCTCGAGAGTTATGCGATCCGGCCTGGCTCCGGTGGGGCGGGACGCTGGCATGGCGGCAACGGCGGCGTGCGCGAACTGCGCTTCCTGGAGCCGATGACGGCGGCGATTTTGTCGAACAACCGGATTTATGCGCCGTTCGGGATGGCGGGCGGCGAACCGGGGGAGCGCGGCACCAACACGGTCGTGCGTGCCGATGGGCGCGTCGAACAGGTCGGCCACATCGGCAAGGTCGAGATGGCGGCCGGCGACAAGTTTGTGATCGCGACGCCGGGCGGGGGAGGGTACGGACGGGCGTCATAGCGCGTCCGGGTTTGCCACCTACCGGCGGCGCACGAGCGGCATCACCCGGATATACCGTACTTCCTGCGCATCGCCAGATACTCGTCCTCGAGCGGCCCCAGACGCGGATGCTGCGCATCGATCGTCCTGATCTTCTCCAGCTGCGCCAGGCACAATTCCCCGAGCGGGTGATCCCAGCCCAGCTCGCTGATCTGCCTGAGCACGCCGCCGGCCACCGCGATCGTCACCTGCAGGTTCGTCGGCGCCATGTGCAGCGCCTCCTGCAAGGTCTGCAGCGCGCCGCGCACGTCGCCCATGTTGCGCTTTTCGTCGGCCACGCCGAGCAGGATCTGGGCTTGCGCCTTGAGCTGCTGCTGGACGCCGTCGGCCAGGTCGCGCCGGCCCGCGTTCGCAAACAAGCTCAAGGCGTCTTGCGAAGTCAGGCCGCTGTGCTGGTCGTTCACCACCGCCATCATCACGTCCTGCGCACCCTTGTCGAAGCGGTGGTCGAGGCAGGCGCGCACCAGACCGAGCTTGAGCCCGGTCGACAGGCCGCTGCTGGCGCGTACCGCCGACACCGCGCCCTGCAGGTCGGACAGCGCCCCGGCGCGGTTGCCGGCAGCATCGTGCAGCGCCGCGTTGGCCACCGCCACGCAAGCGTCCAGTTCAGGCGACGCGCGCATTGAGCGCTCCAGCTCGCGCACGACGCCGTTCGCGCCGAGCACGTCGCCCCGTTTGACGAGCGCCTTCACCAGCCGCACGTGATCCTCGGGGTCGCGAAACTCGGAGTAGCGCGCCTTGGCGACCACCTGCTTGAAGGATTTCTCGGCCGCGGCCGCGTCGCCCGCCTCGAGCGCGACTTCGCCCAGTTTGCGCAGGCGTCGCACCATGTGCGGCGAGATGGCGACGGCTTCCTCGAGGATTTTCTGGGCCTGTGCGTGGTTTCCCGCCGCTTCGTGGCAACGCGCCAGCAGGTCGTAGCCGCCCATCAGGCGCGGGTTGGCGGCCACCAGCACCTGCAGCGTCTCGCGCGCTTCCTCGATACGCCCGAGCGCAAATTGCGCCCGCGCCAGGCCGAGACCCGCCCAGCCGAGCGGCTTGTAGGCCAGCACTTTAGTGTAGATCTCGTGCGCCTCGCCGTGTTCCGCGAGGTTCACATGCAGCTCGGCGCGCAGGCGCGCGAATTCCAGGGCGTGGCGCGGATGCGCGATCTCGGCGGCCGAGGCCGAGCGGATCGCTTCACGCACATTGCCCTGGGCGACCAGCTGGTAGGTCGGCAGGAAGACCGCGCGGCGTTCGATCGCGCGCGCGATGCGCGCCCCGAGCGTCTCGGCCGTGAACGGTTTCAGGACGTAATCGGTCGGAGCCAGTTCGGCCGCGCCGATCACCTTGCCGTAGACCGCTTCCGAGGTCAGCATGATGAAGATCGACCACGGGCTGATCAGCCGATGGTGGCGCAGGTCCTCGAGCAGCTGCTGGCCGTCCTGGCCATCGCCCGAACCGCTGCCGAGGTCGTATTCGCAGAGGACGATGTCGTAGCTGCGGCGCGTCAGCTGGCGGATCGCGGTGCCCGAATTGACGGCGTACTCGATCTTGTTGATGTTCGATGCATTGAGCATGTTCTGCAGATTGCTGCGCATGCCCGGGTTGGGGTCGATTACCAGTACCGACAGTTGGCTGTTCTCTTGCATCGTCTCTCTCTTGGGCGGGCGCGCGCCGCCATCGTACTCGCTACAATACCGACAAGCGTGTTGCCGGGCAACTGCCAACCGTTGCAATGCATAGGCAATATTGCCGACCCTGTATAATAGCGGGCCATCTTCCACCCGCAGCCACGCTGCATCAACCGACTTCCAGCCATGTTGATTCTGCCGGGTTCCAATGCCCTGTCTGTCTTTCGTAGCCAACGCCTCCTGAGCCAACTGCAAGCTGTCGCCCCCGCGATTGCCGCGGTCCAGGCCCGCTTTGTCCATTTCATCGACAGCGCCGCGGCGCTGTCCATCGACGATACCCAGCGCCTTACCGCCATGCTGACTTACGGGGAGCCTGTTCCGGAAACGCTGTACGAAGGATCGACCGTTGAGTTCTTCGTGATCCCGCGCCTGGGCACGATCTCGCCATGGGCCTCGAAAGCGACCGATATCGCGCACAACTGCGGCATGATGCACGTGCACCGCATCGAGCGCGGCGTGGCGTACAAGGTCGTGTTAAAGAGCGGCATCCTGGGCAGCAGCATCGGCGCGCCGAAGAAGCTTTCGGAAGACGAGCTCGCCAACGTGGCCGCCTTGCTGCACGACCGCATGACGGACACGGTGCTGCGCCAGGCCGAAGACGCCGCGCAGCTGTTCCGTGAGCTCGAGGGCAAGTCGCTCGAATCGATCGACGTGTTGAAAGAGGGCCGGGAAGCCCTGCTGCGCGCAAATACGGAACTGGGCCTGGCGATGTCGATCGACGAGATCGATTACCTGAACGAGGCGTTCACGAAAGCGCAGCGCAACCCGACCGACGTCGAGCTGATGATGTTCGCCCAGGCCAACAGTGAACACTGCCGCCACAAGATCTTCAACGCCGACTGGATCATCGACGGCGTGAAGCAGGACAAGTCGCTGTTCGGGATGATCAAGAACACGCACCAGCTGCAGCCGAAGGGCACCGTGGTCGCCTACAGCGACAACTCGTCGATCATGGAAGGCGCGGTCGTCACGCGCTTCTTCCCGCGTGCGGATAATGAATACGCGCCGATGACGGAGTTAACGCACACCCTGATGAAAGTGGAGACCCACAACCACCCGACCGCGATTTCTCCATTCCCGGGGGCCTCGACCGGGGCTGGCGGCGAGATCCGCGACGAGGGCGCCACCGGCCGCGGCGCCAAGCCGAAGGCGGGCCTGACGGGCTTCACGGTATCGAATCTGCTGCTGCCGGACGCCAGGCGTCCGTGGGAAAACGCGGCTGACGTCACCGCGCTCGACAAGGGCGACGCGCCGGTCTACGGCAAACCGGAACGCATTGCCTCGCCATTGCAGATCATGATCGACGGCCCCCTGGGCGGCGCGGCGTTCAGCAATGAATTCGGTCGTCCGGTGCTGGCCGGCTATTTCCGCACCTACGAGCAGAACGCGCAGGCCGCCGGCGGCGTCTACGGCTACCACAAGCCGATCATGATCGCGGGCGGCATCGGCAATATCTCGGACCAGCACACGTTCAAGAACGATATCCCGGTCGGCAGCCTCCTGGTCCAGCTCGGCGGCCCGGGCATGCGCATCGGCATGGGCGGCTCGGCGGCGTCATCGATGGCGACCGGCACGAATACCGCGGACCTCGATTTCGACTCGGTCCAGCGCGGCAATCCGGAAATGGAACGCCGTGCCCAGGAAGTCATCAACGGCTGCTGGCAGCTGGGTGCCGATAACCCGATCATCTCGATCCACGACGTCGGCGCGGGCGGCCTGTCGAACGCCTTCCCGGAAATCGTGAACGACGCCAAGCGCGGCGCGATTTTCGACCTGCGCAAGATCCAGCTGGAAGAGTCCGGCATGGCGCCGAAGGAAATTTGGTCGAACGAGTCACAAGAGAGATATGTGTTGGCAATTGCGCCGGAAAGCCTGAGCATATTTGCAGCGCTGTGCGAGCGCGAGCGCAGTCCGTTCGCCGTGATCGGCGTTGCCACCGAGGAGCGCCAGCTGCGCGTGACCGATCCGCAGGCCGGCAACAACCCGGTCGACATGCCGATGGACGTCCTGCTCGGTAAACCACCGAAGATGACGCGCGACGTCGAACACGTGACCTGCACATTGCCGCCGGTCGACCTGACCGGCATCGCACTCGACGAGGCCGCGCGCCGCGTCCTGCTGCTGCCGACCGTCGCCGACAAATCCTTCCTGATCACGATTGGCGACCGCAGCGTCGGCGCCATGACCGTGCGCGACCAGATGGTCGGCCCGTGGCAGGTACCGGTTGCCGACTGCGCCGTCACCGCGATGAGTTACGAAGGTTTTGCGGGCGAAGCGATGGCGATGGGCGAGCGCACGCCGCTGGCGGTGATCAATGCCGCCGCGTCCGGCCGCATGGCCGTCGGCGAGGCGATCACCAACATCGCCGCGGCTGGAATAGCCTCGATCGAAGACATCAAGCTGTCGGCCAACTGGATGGCGGCCTGCGGACAGCCGGGCCAGGACGCGGCGCTGTTCGATACCGTGAAAGCGGTCGGCATGGAACTGTGCCCGGCGCTCGGCATCAGCATCCCGGTCGGCAAGGATTCGCTGTCGATGCGCACCACCTGGAATGACGGGGACCAAGCCAAGTCGGTGATCTCGCCGGTCTCGCTGATCGTATCGAGCTTCGCGCCGGTGCCGGACGTGCGCCGCTGCCTGACGCCGCAACTGCGTACCGATCTGGGCGACACCGCCCTGGTGCTGATCGACCTCGGCCGCGGCAAGAACCGCCTCGGTGCCTCGGCGCTGGCGCAGGTGACCCAGCAGCTGGGCGATTCCGTGCCGGACGTCGATTCGGCCGAAGACCTGAAAGCCTTCTTCGCCGCGATCGGACGGTTGAACGAAGGCGGCAAATTGCTCGCCTACCACGACCGTTCCGATGGCGGCCTGTTCGCCACGCTGGTCGAGATGGCCTTTGCCGGGCGCGCCGGCGTGTCGGTCAACCTCGACATCCTGGCCATGGGAGACGAGCATGCATCCGACTGGGGCGACGCCAAGAACTGGGCCTCCCAGGTCGGCGAACGGCGCAACGAGATGACGCTGCGCGCGCTGTTCTCGGAAGAGCTCGGCGCCGTGGTGCAGGTGCGCGACGAAGACAAGCGCGAGGTGATGAACGTCCTGCGCGAGCTGGGCCTGGGTGCCTGCAGCCATATCATCGGCAAGCTCAACGAGCGCGGCGCGATCGAGTTTACGCGCGATGCGAAGCTCATCTATAACCAGTCGCGCAGCAGCCTGCACCGACTCTGGTCCGAGACTAGCTGGCGCATCGCGCGCCTGCGCGACAACCCGGATTGCGCGGACCAGGAATACGATCGCCTGCTCGACGCAAGCGATCCGGGCATCACGCCGCGACTGTCCTTCGATCCGAGCGAGGACATTGCCGCGCCCTTCATTGCGACGGGCGTGCGTCCGCGCGTGGCCATCCTGCGCGAGCAGGGCGTCAACTCGCATATCGAAACCGCCTGGGCGATGCACCAGGCCGGCTTTGCCGCGGTCGACGTCCACATGAGCGATCTGATCGCGGGCCGCGCCACGCTCGCCGACTTCCAGGGCGTGATCGCCGTGGGCGGCTTCTCGTACGGCGACGTGCTCGGTGCGGGCGAGGGCTGGGCCAAGACCATCCTGTTCAATGCCCGGCTGGCCGATCAGTTCGCCGCCTTCTTCGCGCGCCAGGACACCTTTGGCCTGGGCGTGTGCAACGGCTGCCAGATGCTGTCGAACCTGAAGTCGATGATTCCGGGCGCGCACGCCTGGCCGAAATTCACGCGCAACAAGTCGGAGCAGTTCGAGGCGCGATTCGGCATGGTCGAAGTGCTCGATTCGCCCTCGATCTTCTTCGCCGGCATGGCGGGCACCCAGGCGCCGATCGCGATTGCGCATGGCGAAGGTTTTGCCGACTTCTCGCTCACCGGTAGCCTCGATGAGGTCGTCCAGTCGATGCGCTATGTCGACAACCGGGGGCAAGCGACCGAACAATATCCGTTCAACCCGAACGGCTCGCCGGGCGGCTTGACGGCGGTAAGCACGCTTGACGGCCGCTTCACGGCGATGATGCCGCATGCCGAGCGCGTGTTCCGCACGGCCGTGCATTCGTGGGCGCCGCCGTCATGGGGAGATGACGCGCCGTGGATGCGGATGTTCCGCAACGCGCGCAAGTGGGTCTGTTGATTCGTCCGCCAGCGTGAACGAGAGCGCCTCCTCCGGGAGGCGTTTCTTCATGGTGATCACTACCCCAGGAGTTAGCCCCAATAAAAAAGGCGCCTCCGAGGAAGCGCCTTCTTCACACCAGCGACCCGATGATTACTGGATCTTGGCCTTTTTCAACAGCGACTCGCGGTACTCCGCCAGCTTGCGCTGTTGCAGCTGTTCCGCCACCTGCTGCTTGACCTGCTCCAGCGGCGGGATCGTCAGTGGACGGACTTCGTCGAGCTTGATGACGTGGAAGCCGAACTGGGTCTTCACCGGGGTATCGGTGATGGCGCCGGTCTTGAGTGAGGTCAGGGCCTTCGAGAACTCGGGCACGAAACGGCCCGGGTCGGTCCAGCCGAGGTCGCCGCCCTGGGCTGCCGAGCCAGGATCCTTGCTCTGCTTGGCCAGTTCTTCGAACTTGGCGCCGCCCTTGAGCTTGGTGATGATCGCTTTCGCGTCTTCCTCTTTCTCGACCAGGATGTGACGCGCCTTGTATTCCTTGTCCGGTGCGCCGGCTTTCGCCTTGTCGTACTCGGCCTTGATGTCGGCATCCTTGACCGGGTTCTTCTTGACGTAGTCGGCCAGCATTGCGTTGATGATGATGCTCTGGCGCGCGTTGTCGATGGCGGCCTTGACGTCGGCGCGCGCGCCCACGTTTTGCTTGTCGGCTTCCTGGATCAGCACTTCACGGCCGATCAGGTCCTTCTTGATCATGTCGCGCAGCTGCGGCGTATCCGTCGCGCGGCCTTGGGCGACGACCTGCTTGACCATCTGGTCGACCCGCGTCGCCGGAATCGGCTTGCCGTTCACGGTCGCAACGTTTTGGGCGAAGACAGGTGCGGCCACGATGAACGACATGGCAAGCAACAGGCGGGTTGGCTTTGAAATCATTGTTCAGATCCTATAAAAACTCGAAAAGTCGCCCGGTGGCGACGATAATCCGGCGCCCGCGACGGCGCCGTGGCAAATATCTTACTGCACCTTTGCCTTCTTGACCATTTCCTCTTGGTAAGTCGCCAGTCTGCCCTGGGTCAGGCTTTCCGAGATCTGGGTCTTGATCTCGTCCAGGGCAGGCACTTTCACTGCGCGCACGTCGTCGACCTTGATGACGTGGAAACCGGCGCCGGTCTTGACCGGGGTGTCGGTCACGCCGCCTTTTTGCAGCTTGGCAAAGCCGGCTGCGAATTCAGGCGGGAAGGCCGATGGCGCAGCCCAGTCGAGGTCGCCGCCATTGGCAGCCGAACCGGTGTCCTTGCTCGTCTTGGCCAATTCTTCGAACTTGGCGCCGCCTTTGAGCTTGGTGATGACGGCTTTCGCTTCGTCTTCTGTCGTGGTCAGGATATGGCGCAGGTGGTATTCCTTCTCGGCGGCCTGGGTCTTGGCGTAGCGGTCGTACTCGGCCTTGACTTCGGCATCGGTCACCGGGTTCTTGGTGATGTAGTCGCGCGCAAGCTGGTTCACGACGATGGCCTGGCGGGCGCTGTCGAGGGCTTCCTTGACCTCCGGCTTCTTGTCGTAGCCTTGCTTGATGGCTTCTTGCATCAGCACTTCGCGCGCGATCAGGTCACGCTTGACGGCGTCGCGCAGTTGCGGGGAATCCTGTCCCTGGCCCTGGGCGACAACCTGCTTGACGACCGCGTCGACGCGCGAGGTCGGGATGGCCTTGCCGTTCACGACGGCCAGGTTCTGTGCGAATGCGGGCGCTGCGATCAGGGCGGTCAAGGCTAACAGCAGGCGTGCTGGCTTCAAAGTCATTATTGGTTCCTGTGGAGGGAGTTGCTTGGACGTTATTGGAGTATTTTTTGTGCGGATCAGTTCAAACATGATTGTGCGATACAAGTCTTAAGCGACCCTGAACCGGCCTCAGTCCGTTTCAGAAGGCGCCAGGGCCGTAATGGCAAGGGCATGGATCTCGGCCCGCATCATTTCGGCCACGGCATCATACACCAGTCGATGACGCATGACGAGTCTCAGTCCATGGAAGCGTTCCGAGACGATCTTCACGCTGTAATGCCCGCCGCCGGAGGCTGCGCCGGCATGGCCGGCGTGCAGATGCGAGTCGTCGCCGACCTCGAGGGATGTCGGCGCCAGGGCGGCCTGCAGCGCAGCGCGAATGCGCTCCACGCGGTGATCGACGGGGTTAGTCAAGTTCATGCTTTCTCCTGCGGAATGTGCTTCATGAGCAGCATCGACTGGCCGATGGTGAACAGGAAGAAAATGGCGGTCATGCCGAAGACCTTGAAGTTGACCCAGGCCGCCGTGTTATCGCGAAACACCACGAAGGCCATCACCAGGTTCAGGGCGCCGAGCAGGAACAGGAAGGCGGCCCAGGTGAAACCGACGCGCGGCCAGACCGCGTCCGGCAGCGGCAAGGCTTCTTCCATGGCTTTGCGCATCAAATTCTTGCCGAAGAACAGCTGGCTGATCAGGAGCGCTGCGGCGAACACCCAATAGATGATGGTCGGCTTCCACTTGATGAAGGTTTCGTCGTGCAGGTAGATGGTCATGCCGCCGAAGACGACGATGACGAAGAACGACACCCACAGCATGCCATCGACCTTGCGCCGCCGAAGCATCAGGTAGCCCACCTGCAGGAAAGTCGCCAGGATCGCCACCACGGTGGCGAGCATCATCGGCGCCTGGTCCGCCAGGATCTTGCCGCCCGAAACCAACCCCCCAAGATATTGCTCGGCGAGGGCAAGTGCGGCCGCTTCGTTGCCGTTCCCGAGTTTGTAGACGAGGAAGAACAGGATCAGCGGGAAAAAGTCGAACAGGAATTTCATGGTGCTCCGGGAATTTAAACTTCGTCGAACCGCAGCGAGGCGGAATTAATGCAGTACCGTAAGCCGGTCGGCGGCGGGCCGTCGGGGAACACATGGCCGAGGTGGGCGTCGCAGACGGCGCAGATGATTTCGGTGCGCCGCATGCCGTGCGTGGTATCCGTCTTTTCGATCACGTTGTCAGGATCGAGCGCACGGAAATAACTCGGCCAGCCGCAGCCGGACTCGAACTTGGCGTCCGATTCGAACAGCGGCGTATTGCAGCAGACGCAGTGGTAGATGCCGTGGCCGTGGTGGTCCCAGTACTTGCCGGTGAAGGCGCGTTCGGTGGCGGCATGGCGCGTCACCTGGTATTCCATCGGGTCCAGCTGCGAACGCCACTCGGCGTCGGTCTTCGTTACTTTATCGGTCATGGTGGTCTTTCTGGAATAAATCAGGATGAGCAGCTTACTTCGAGGTGCGCCGCCCAGTCCGGCGGCAGCGCGGCGTAGACTTCATTGCCCGGCTGCTCGTCGAAAGGCTGCTCGAGTATGGCGAGCAGCGTGGCCACGCCCGCATAGTCGCCGTTCTGTGCCTGTTCGATCGCCTGCTGGGCCAGATAGTTTCGCAGGATGTACTTCGGGTTGACGCGGTTCATGCGCGCGCGGCGTTCGGCATCGATGCTCGATTCGCCACGCAGGCGTTCCCGGTAGCGCAGGGCCCATTCGTCGAATGCGGCGCGGTCGAGGAACAGGTCGCGCAGTGGTGCGTCAAGCTCCTGGGCATCGACCTGCAGGTCGCCCAGGCGGCGGAACAGCAGCGTGAAGTCGACGTGGCCGGCCTGCATGATGGTAAACAAGCCGTCGATCAGGGCCCGGTCGCCTTCCTGTGTGGTGGCCAGGCCGACTTTCGCGTGCAGCAGCTCGTCGAGCTTTTCCTCGAACGCCGGCATGTAGGCGTCGAGTGCTCCCTGGGCATCCTCGACCGTGCCGATCAGTGGCAGCAGCGCATTGCCCAGCGCATAGCAGTTCCAATGGCCGATCGCCACCTGGTTCGCATACGAGTAGCGCCCGCCCTGGTCGGTATGATTGCAGATGTAGTTGACGTCGAAGGCTTCCATGAAGCCGAAGGGGCCGTAGTCGAGCGTCAGGCCGAGGATCGACATATTGTCGGTGTTCATCACGCCATGCATGAAGCCGACCGACTGCCAGCCGGCGATCATGCGCGCCGTGCGGCGCGTTACTTCGGCAAGCAGTTCTTTATACGGATTGGCAGCACCGCGCAGCTCTGCGTAGAAGGTGTCGATGACGTAGTCGGCGAGAAGACGCAGTTCGTCCGGGCGGTCGCGGTAATGCCAGTGCTCGAAGGAGCCGAAGCGTACGAAGGAAGGCGCCATGCGCGTCACGACCGAGGCAGTCTCGATGTTCTCACGCATCACGCGCTGGTTCGAACCGGTGATGACCAAGGCACGCGTGGTCGGAATACCGAGCGCGGCCATCGCTTCGGAGCAGAGGAATTCGCGGATCGAGGAGCGCAGCACCGCGCGTCCATCGCCCATGCGCGAATACGGCGTCTTGCCGGCGCCTTTGAGTTGCAATTCCATGCGGCCTTCCGGGCCGTCGGCGTCGCCCAGCAGGATCGCGCGCCCGTCGCCGAGCTGGCCGGCCCAGACGCCGAACTGGTGGCCGGAATAGACCGCCGATACCGGTTCGGAGCCGGGCAGGGGAGTGTTGCCGGTGAAGGCATTCACGAAATCGTCGCCCTTCAAGGTCTCCACGTCGAGCCCCACCAGGGCTGCGGCGCGGCTGCTGGCCGCGACAAAATACGGCGCGGGCAGGGGCGTCGGCATCAAGCGCGTATGGAAGGCGGGCGGCAGCGCGGCAAAGCCGTTCTTGAGGTGCAGGTCGTCGGGCGTAATGGCAGCTCCAGGGCAAAAAGAGGAAACAGGACGATTTTACCGTACCCGGCACATTCTATTCGCGCACGCCCGATCTGCACCCGGCCCTTACATCCGGTAACGGAAAAGCACGCTCGTGCTGCACCGCAACATCGAAACGTCTTGACGGGCTGCGCCAGCGCGAATCACACTCGTCCGGAGTTAACATTCCGTCCACAGGAGACCCGCAATGACGTCCTATCCGAAGAGCCCGCTCATGGGCCAGATGATGAACCAGCCGCTGCTCATATCGAGCATCATCGAATTTGCGGCGCGCCATTTCGGCGGCAACGAAATCGTGTCGCGCCGCGTCGAAGGCGACATGCACCGCTACACCTACCGCGAGTGCGAAGGCCGTGCGCGCCGCATGGCACATGTGCTGCAAGGATTGGGCGTGCAGATCGGCGACCGGGTCGCGACCCTGGCCTGGAACGGCTACCGCCACCTCGAGCTGTACTACGCGGTCTCGGGGTCGGGCGCGGTGATGCACACGGTGAACCCGCGCCTGCATCCGGAGCAGATCGCCTATATCGTCAACCACGCCGAAGACCAGTACCTGTTCTTCGACCTGACCTTCCTGCCGCTGGTGGAGGCCGTGGCCGCCCACTGCAAGACGGTCAAGGGCTTCGTCCTGATGAGCGACCGCGCGCACATGCCGGCCGAGACCAAGATCGCCAACCTGCTGTGCTACGAAGACCTGATCGCGTCTTCCAGCGACGACTACGCCTGGCCGCTGTTCGACGAGAACTCGGCGGCGACCCTGTGCTACACCTCGGGCACGACCGGCAACCCGAAGGGCGCGCTGTACTCGCACCGCTCGACCATCCTGCACGCCTACGCCGCCAGTTCGCCGAGCGCGCTGAACGTGGCGTCCAGCGACACGGTGCTGCCGGTGGTGCCGATGTTCCACGTCAACGCCTGGGGCCTGCCGTATTCGGTGCCGCTGTCGGGCGCGAAGATGGTGTTCCCGGGTGCCGCGCTGGACGGCAAGTCGCTCTACGACCTGTTCGAATCCGAGGGCGTGACCTTCTCGGCCGGCGTGCCGACGGTCTGGCTCGGCCTGATCAACCATGCGGTCCAAAACAATCTGCAATTCTCGACCTTCCGCCGCACCGTGATCGGCGGCTCGGCCTGCCCGCCGGCGATGATGGACACCCTGATCGACAAGCTCGACGTGCAAGTCATCCACGCCTGGGGCATGACCGAAATGTCGCCGCTCGGCACGGCCAGCACGCTGCAAGCCAAGCACCTGAAGTTGCCAAAGGATGAGCAGCGCAAGATCCTGCAAAAGCAGGGCCATGCGATCTATGGCGTCGACTTGAAGATCGTCGACGACGACGACAAGGAACTGCCGTGGGACGGTGTCACCTACGGCCACCTGTACGTGAAGGGCCCGTGGATCATCACGCGCTATTTCAAGGACGAAGGCGGCGACGTACTGAAGGATGGCTGGTTCCCGACCGGCGACGTGGCGACCATCGATGCCGACGGGTATATGCAAATTACGGACCGCAGCAAGGACGTGATCAAGTCCGGTGGCGAGTGGATCGGCAGCATCGACCTGGAAAACATCGCGATGGCACACCCGGCCGTGCTGCAGGCGGCCTGCATCGGCGTCGCGCACCCGAAATGGGATGAGCGCCCGATGCTGGTCGTGGTGAAACGTCCGGGCCAGGAACTGTCGCGCGAGGAGTTACTCAGCTTCTTCGAAGGCAAGATCGCGAAATGGTGGCTGCCGGACGACGTGGTGTTTACCGAGGCGCTGCCGATGGGAGCCACCGGTAAGATCCAGAAGAACCGGCTGCGCGATCAGTATCGTGAGCACAAGCTGCCGACGGCGTAAGGGATGTTGAGCTGTGGGCGGCATTTCGCCCGCAGCTCAATCACCCACCGCCGGCCCGATTGACCAGATGGCGGAAGGTCGGCTCGATGTTTTGCGCGTGCAGGTGACGTACGATATCTTCCAGCGTAGCATTGCGTAGCAGCAGTTCGCTCGTGTCAGCCTGCGGGGCCGAGCCGGGCTGCACGGCTGTCAGCGTCACCGCAGCAGCCGGCCGCACCGGCTGCAATGCGGCAATCGCTGCATGAAACTGTTCCAGCTCGATGCTCTCGAGCTGCTCGAGGAAAGCGGCCTGCGCGACCGGCGGGGGCGCCATCTCGAGGCCGGGTTCATCGATGAACGAAGCTCCCATGCCCGGATGAATGAAGGCGGCCCAGCGCCCGCTTGCCCCATCGCGGCAGGGCGGCAGTTCCGCAAGCCGCGTCGCCGCGTCGGGCGCGACCACCAGATCCGGGAAAGCGGCCTCGCGCAGCAGTTCCAGGAATTGCCGGGCCAGGTCGGCCGGCACCGGCGCCTCCAGGGATAACCACAGCCGGAAACCCGACACCGCGGAGATGCTGACGCCTGGCGCAGGGAAGCCGTAGCGCGCCTGCAAGGCATGGGCGACTTCGCACAGGCGCGCCCAGTGCTGGCCGTCTTCCTGGTACCTGGCCTTGTCGAAGGGGATGACGATGGCGCGGGTCGTCCCCTCAGGCGTGCTCAAGTCGACGGGCGCCGTGTCCTCGCCCAGTACACGTTGGGCCAGCAGACCCGGGTTCGGCTGGCCGGTCGCCATATACAGGCGCACCAGCTGCGCAATCAGTTTTTCCATCTGTCTTCTCCAAGTTCGTGCGCGCTGCGCTCTTGTGCGCAGCGATTGTTCGAGCGCATTCTGACACAGCACGGCAGCCAATACCGGGACCAGGCGGGCGCATCTCAAAAAACGCCGCGCCGGCCCTGAAGAAATAACACGACCGTACTTTTTGGCGTTATAGTTGAAAGTGCTGGTTCAACTATTAAAAAGGAAGAGACATGAGTGCAGACTACGTCGTGCATGGCAGCGTTGCCGTCATCACCCTGAACAATCCACCGGTCAATGGCCTCGGCATGGACACCCGTACCGCGGCTGTGGAAGCGCTGCGCCGCGCCGCCGAGGACGATGCCGTGAAGGCGATCGTGATCACCGGCGCCGGCAAGGTGTTTTCGGGCGGGGCGGACATTCGCGAATTCAACTCACCGAAAGCGCTGACCGAGCCGACCCTGCACACCCTGATCGCGACGGCCGAGAATTCGGTCAAGCCGGTCGTGGCCGCCAT
This sequence comes from Massilia sp. CMS3.1, assembly GCF_051262535.1. Taxonomy (NCBI): domain Bacteria; kingdom Pseudomonadati; phylum Pseudomonadota; class Betaproteobacteria; order Burkholderiales; family Oxalobacteraceae; genus Massilia; species Massilia sp. CMS3.1. The sequence continues at coordinate 329,102 of NZ_JBIMES010000001.1, forward strand.
CCACGGCGTCTGCATGGGCGGCGGCCTCGAGCTCTCGCTCGGCTGCCACTACCGCGTCGCTACGCGTGGCGCCCAGATCGGCCTGCCGGAAGTCAAGATCGGACTGGTCCCGGGCGCCGGCGGCACCCAGCGCCTGCCGCGCGTCGTCGGCCTCGAGCTTGGCCTGAACATGATTGTCTCAGGCAACCCGGTGCTGTCCGAACTGCTGGCCGAGACCAAGTTGTTCGACAAGGTATTCGCCGAAGGCGCTGACCTGGTGGCGTCCGCCGTGGAATTTGCGAACGGCATCGCCGACGCCCGTCCGCTGCCGAAAGTGCGCAACCTGAAGGTCGATTATCCGAACCATGAAGCCTTCCTGCAGTTCTCGCGTAACACCGTGAAGGCCATGGCCGGCGTCTTCCCGGCGCCGCTCGAATGCGTCGAGTGCGTGGCAGCCGCCGTCACGATGAAGTTCGAAGAGGGCTTGAAGTACGAGCGCGATCGTTTCCTGGCGCTGGCGCAGACCGACGAATCGAAAGCACTGCGCCATGCCTTCTTCGCCGAACGCGCAGCGAGCAAGGTGCCGGACGTGCCAGGCGACACCCCGACCCGCAATATTGCCCGGGCAGCCGTGATTGGCGCCGGCACCATGGGCGGCGGCATCGCCATGAACTTCGCGAACGCCGGCATTCCGGTCACGATCCTGGAAACGAAGCAGGAAGCACTGGATAAAGGCCTGGCATTGATCCGCAAGAATTATGAAAACACGGTCAAGAAGGGCAAACTGTCACCCGAAAAGGCGGGCCAGCGCATCGGCCTGATCAGCGGCACCCTGTCGTACGAGGAGATTGCCCAGGCCGATATCGTGATCGAAGCCGTGTTCGAAGACATGGGCGTGAAGGAAACCGTGTTCCGCCAGCTGGACGCGGTCATGAAGCCGGGCGCGATCCTCGCCTCGAACACCTCGACGCTCGACCTCGACCGCATCGCCGCCTTCACGGAGCGTCCGCAGGACGTGATCGGCCTGCACTTCTTCAGCCCGGCCAACGTGATGAAGCTGCTGGAAATCGTGCGCGGAAAGGAAACCGGCAAGGACGTGCTGGCGACCGCCCTGGCGCTGTCGAAGAAGATCAAAAAGACCGGCGTGGTGTCGGGCGTGTGCGACGGTTTCATCGGCAACCGCATGCTGGAACAGTACCTGCGCCAGGCCTTCTTCCTGCTGGAAGAAGGCGTGCTGCCGGAACAGATCGACAAGGCAATCGAGAAATTCGGTTTTGCCATGGGACCGTTCCGCATGAGCGACCTGGCCGGCAACGACATCGGGTGGTACATCCGCAAGCGCCGCACCATCGAGACCCCGGACATCGACTACTCGAAGGTGCCGGACCTGCTGTGCGAACAGGGCCGCTTTGGCCAGAAGACCGGTGCCGGCTGGTACGACTACAAGGCGGGCGACCGCACGGCCTATCCGTCGCCGGTCGTCAACGACCTGATCATGTCGCAATTGCAGGCGAGCGGCGCCGAGTCGCGCAAGGTATCGGACCAGGAAATCGTCCAGCGCCTGCTGTTCGCGCTGGTCAATGAGGGCGCCCTGATCCTGGAAGAAGGCATCGCCCTGCGCGCGTCCGACATCGATATGGTCTACCTGACCGGCTACGGCTTCCCGCTGCACCGCGGTGGCCCGATGCTGTACGCGGACACGGTCGGCCTGCCGAACGTGCTCGAATCCATGCGCGGTTTTGCGCGCGGCAAGCATGGCGACGCCTGGAAGCCGGCCCCGCTGCTCGAACGCCTGGCAGGCGAGGGCAAGGGGTTTAACGGCTGATAGCGCCGGCTTGAAGTGACCGCGACGCCGCTGCCTGCAGCGGCGTCTTTCGTTGCGCTGGCGACTTCATGTTCCCACAGTACCGATACGGCGCGAATTGAGGTCGGTGCGAAACACGATCGGTTGCGCTGCGGCTTCTGCCTGTCCGCGCTGCGCTTGCATGACAATGGTCTGCAGCTCGGCGTGGTGCGGCGACCTGGCGCACACCGGGTCGGCATTCTCCGCGTCGCCCGTCATTGCATAGGCCTGGCAACGGCAGCCGCCGAAATCCTTGTCCTTCTCGGGACAGCTGCGGCAAGGCGATTTCATCCATGCATCGCCCCGGTAGCGATTGAAGGCGCCGCTGGCGTACCAGATCTCCTCCACTGAAAAATCGCGCACGTTGGGAAACGCGATGCCCGGCAGCGAGCGCGCCGCATGGCAGGGCAGGGCCGTGCCATCGGGCGCGATGCCGAGGAAGACCGAGCCCCATCCGTTCATGCAGGCCTTCGGGCGTTCCTCGAAATAGTCCGGCACGACGAACAGGATCCGTACCTTGTTGCCGATTCGGGCGCGGAAGTCGTTGACCACGGCCTCGGCGCGCACGAGTTGCTCGCGCGTCGGCATGAGCTGAGCGCGGTTGACAAGACCCCAGCCGTAATACTGCGTATTCGCCAGTTCGAGGTACTCGACACCCATCTCGAGCGCCATCTCGATGATCCGGCCGACATGGTCGAGGTTGAAGCGGTGCAGCACGACATTGAGCACCATCGGATAGTCGTATTGCTTGATCAGCTTTGCGACCTGCAGTTTGAGGTCGAAGGTCCTGGTGCTCGAGAGGAAGTCGTTCATCTCCCGCGTCGAGTCCTGGAACGATAGCTGGACGTGGTCGAGGCCAAGTGCCTTCATGCGCGCCAGGCGCGTTTCGGTGAGACCGATGCCGGACGTGATCAGGTTGGTGTAGAAGCCGAGCCGGCGGCCTTCGCCGACGAGCTCCTCGAGGTCGTCCCGCAGCATGGGTTCGCCGCCCGAGAAGCCGAGCTGGGCCGCACCGAGTGCGCGCGCCTGGCGCATGACGTCGAACCACCCGGCGGTGGAGAGCTCGGCTTTCTCACGCGTGTAGTCGACCGGGTTATAGCAGAAGGCACAATGGAGCGGGCAGCGGTAGGTCAGCTCGGCCAGCAGCCAGAGGGGCGCCGCGATTCCGGCCGGGGGCAGGGGAGCGTTCATGGACGCTCCCTCAGGCAAGCCAGCCGCGTTCGTTGGCGGCGCGCAGGAAATCGTCGACATCGTCCTGCAGGCCGCTGGCGCCGAAGGCCTGTTCCAAGTCGGCGACGATGGCCGGTATGCTGCGCTGGCCGTCGCAGCGTTTCAGGATCTCGGCCGCACTCCCGTTCAGTTTGACCATTCCTTCCGGATACAGCAGGACGTATTTGTTCTGCGTTTCCTCCCACTGCATGCGAAACACGCGGGACAGCGATGGTTTGTCGGGCAGGGTGTTCATGTCGGTCTCCGCTGTTCAGGGATAGGCTTTATCGATCGCGTCCAGCATGGCCCACAGGACATCGAGTTTGAATTGCAGGATCTCCAGCGCGCGGCCCTGTTGGGCACGGGTCGTGAAATGGCCGAGCGTCACCTGCAAGCCGTGCTCGACGTCGCGCTCGGCCAGCGAAATCCGGCTGCGGAAATACTGCAAGCCCTCGGGGTCGATCCAGCCGTAGTGTTCCGGCCAGTTGGCCAGGCGGTCCTTGTGGATTTGCGGCGCAAACATTTCAGTGAGCGAGGAGCAGACCGCTTCCTGCCAGGGCGCCTGGCGGGCGAAGTTGAGATACGCGTCGACGGCGAAGCGCACGCCGGGCACGACGAGCCGTTGTGACCACAGCGCCACCGGGTCGATGCCGACCGCCGCGCCAAGGCGCACCCAGGCTTCGATGCCGCCCTCGTTGTCGTCCCAGCCGTCATGGTCGAGAATCCGGCGCACCCACTTGCGCCGGGTTTCCCGGTCGGGGCAGTTGGCGATGATGGCGCCGTCTTTCTGCGGGATGTTGACCTGGTAATAGAAGCGATTCGCGACCCAGCCGCGTAGCTGGTCCCCGCTCAGCTGCCCGCTGTTCATCCTGACGTTGAACGGGTGATGGATGTGGTAACCGGCGCCGCATGCGCGCAGTTGCGCTTCAAATTCGCTGCGGCTCCAGGGTGGAAGCGTCATAGGTGGATCTCCATGCCGTCGAAAGCGACCTCGATGCCATGGCGCGCCAGGGTAGCGCGCTGCGGCGAGTCGTCGTCGAGGATCGGGTTGGTATTGTTGATGTGGATGAGGATCTTGCGGCGCGCATCGATGCTGTCGAGCACGGCGATCATTCCCTCCGCGCCCGATTGCGGCAGGTGGCCCATGTCGGCCGCGCTCTTGCGCGAGAACCCGAGTTCGGTCATTTCATCCTGGGTCCAGAAGGTGCCGTCGACCAGCACGCAGTCGGCGCCGCGCAGGGCGGCCTCCACATGCGGCTCGATGGCGCCGAGTCCGGGTGCGTAGAACACGGATGTTCCCTTGTCCAGGTCCTCGATCAGGAGGCCGATGTTGTCGCCCACGCCGGGATGGGTCCGGTGCGGCGAATACGGCGGCGCCTTGCTGGTCAAGGATAGCGGCGTGAAGCGGATGCCCTCGATGCCCGGCACCTCCACCGGCAGCATGGCCGGGCCACCATCCACGGCATGCAGCGCGTGCCAGCGCACGCCGCAGTAGTGCGACAGGACGGGAACGAGCGGCAGACTGGTATTGAGGTCGTCCCAGACCGATGCACTGCAGTAGAGCGGCAGCGTTTTTCCCTCGCGCAGCATCAAGAGGCCGGTGACGTGGTCGACCTGGGCATCCATCAGCATCACGGCGGCAATGCCGGAATCGCGCCTGCTCCGCGCAGGCTGCAAGGCCGGCGTGGCGCGGATCTGCGCCAGAATATCGGGCGAAGCGTTGATCAGCACCCAGTCGTTGCCGTCTTTTGAGACTGCAATCGACGATTGGGTGCGCGCCGTGGCGCGCAAGCTTCCACTGCGCAGGCCGGCGCAATTGCGGCAGTTGCAGTTCCACTGCGGGAAACCGCCACCCGCCGCCGAGCCCAAGACGATGATCTTCATGTGTTGTCCGGTTGTTCGGAGGACCGTGCGCCCGGGGCTAAGTTCCGGGGCACGGTTTCCGGTGAAACGCGCGCTTGGCGCTTAGCGCTTGGCGATGTAAAGCGTGATTTCGAAGCCAAAACGCCAGTCGATGAATTCCGGTTTGCTCCAGGTCATGATCGATCTCCTCAAGAATAAAATGGTTGGGTCTGTCGAATGCACGGACACACTGCGCTGGGGGAGAACCCCCGGGCCCTTGCAGAATGAAAGCAAGAGCAATTTCTGTGCCGTGTGGCCAGGCGGGGCGCCGGCGGCATGGCATGTTCACGGATAGAACAGTGTGTCGAAACTGAACACACCGTTCGCAACAATCCGTACGCTGTGTCATGCCCGGTATAATTTCCGGCTAGATCGTCAACCCGCTCACGATAAATGTTTCTTGATCGCTCTCCACATTTTCGACAAGCGCGCAGCGCGGACATTCCCGCCATGTCGCGAATTCGCTTATCCGTCACTGAAAACGTGTTATCCGACCCGAGTCGGGTGACCGACCAGATGTACGAAGACTATCTTGAAGCCGCGGGCCGTGGCTGGGTTGCGGAAATCGACGGGGAGGTTGCCGCTTTCTGTTACGCCGATAAACACGACGGATCGATCTGGGCCTTGTTTGTCAATCCAGGGGACGAAGGCCAGGGTATGGCAAAGAGATTACTGGGCCTGGCGGTGAACTGGATTTTCGAATTGGGCCACGCATCTGCCCGACTCGATACGACGGCCAATACCCGGGCCGACCGTTTTTATCGTTTGCAAGGCTGGGAACGCCGGCCGGTCAGTGACACCAAGGTCGAATATTTCCTGCACAGGCCCGGCACGGTGTTGTAGTTCCAGTCCTTTCCATTGCTCCTGCGCCACATCTGGCCCATATTCGCATGGTTAAAAGGCGAATATTGTCCTAGCCTTGAAAGCGATTCTGCGCCGCCCGGCACGGTTTGGCCGCCGGCCTGTGCGCTTGACGATGGCCTGGTGGAACGCCGCATGCGCATTACATTTAAAACCCCGGATCAACCCGACGTGCACGCGCTAAGTACTTGACCGGGAATAAATGTGAATTTTGGCAAACAGAACCGGATGCGGTGCAAGGCGGCGAGTGCGCCGCAGTGCGAGCACTGCGAGCACTGCAAGCACGAGGCAACGCAGCAACGCGCCGGTTCTGGCAGCCAAAAACACATTTATTTCTGGGCGAGTACTTTAGTGCAGGAACTCGATGCTTACCTGTATTCCCGTTATCCGGCCGAAAACATGTACTCACTCGCTCTCGGTCTTCATGAATAAGAACGCAGCTTGAGATCTTGCGTGACGTTCGGCTGCGGTGTGACGAGCCCGGCTGGCAATAAATAAACACAGCAATTTACTTATTGCCGAGCCGGGACCAGAATGTGCGCATGCGCTCCCGTTCACCCTCGACCAACAACGCATTGCTGATCGCCAGTGCCTGCCTGCTGGGCTTGCTGTCCACGACCGGCGCTTCGCTGCCGTATCCGATCCTCGCGCCCTTGTTCGGGGGCGACACCGGCAACGGGCTGACAAACTTTCTCGGCATCCCGGCCAAACTGTTGCTCGGCATCGCGCTGATGGTCAACCCGCTCGGGCTCTTGATCGGCAGCACCGTGCTGGGAGCTGTCTCCGACCGCCTGGGACGGCGGCGCATCCTGCTTGCGACCGCAATCGGCGGCGCGCTCGGCCATGCCCTGACGGCAGCGGCCCTGGTCGCCGAATCCTATCCGCTGTTCCTGCTGGCCCGTTTCGGCACCGGTCTGCTCGAGGGGAATGGCGCGATCATGCGTGCCATGCTGGCGGAAAAGCTGGAAGGAGGCTTGCGCAACCACGCGCTGTCCTGGCTGAACGGGGCATTTCATCTGGGCTGGCTGGTCGGGCCGCTGCTGGCGGGATTGACGGTGGGTGTCTCGATCACGCTGCCGTTTTCGATTGCCGCCGGCGCCTTGCTGCTCGGCGCCGCGCTGGCGGCGCTTGCGCTCGCGCGGGAAACGCCGGCGCCCGCTACCGGCGAGCGCTGGTGGGCGGTGGCGCGCGAGCGCCATGCGTTCACCCTGCTGCGCCACGCACCGCTACGCGCGCTCTTTTACATCCACTTCGCTTACGCCTGCGGCGTTGCCGCCTTCTACGAATTCTTCCCGCTGTGGCTGGTCGATGTCGGACGCTACGACGTGCGCCAGATCGCTTTCGTCAACATGGGCATGTGCGCCCTGATGACCTTTGCCGCGCTGTTCGCAGGCCGCGCGAGCAACATCGACCCGCAGCGCCGCGCCAGTGTCCAGGCGGGCCTGGCGGCGCTGGCGATCTTGGCGGTTGGCTTCGGCAGCCTCGGCGTCGGCCTGGCGGCCATCGTCCTGTTTGGCTTGCCGCATGCGTATTACAACGCGACCGTGCAGGGCTGGGCTGCGGACCGTTTCGGCGGCTTCGGCCAGGGCGCCGTCATGGGCTTGCTGTCGGCCACCTTCTGCCTGGCGAACATCGTCATGGCGCTGGCGGGCGGCCTGCTGGCGCTGGTCGACACCCGCCTCGTGCTCATTGTCGGCGGGGCGATGGCGGTCTGGGCGGCGCTTGCCATGCGCAGCGCAAGCGCGCGCAAGGCAGAGCGCGCGGTGGGGGCCAAATGAATTCGATCGAACAGCTGCTGTCGCTGCTCAAAACCCGCGGGCCGCAGACGGCCCAGGCGCTCTCGAGCCTGCTCGGCCTGACGTCGATGGGCGCGCGGCGCCAGCTCGAAGCGGCGCAGGAAAAAGGCCTGGTGGCGTATGTCGACAGCCCGGGCAAGGTGGGCCGGCCGGTGCGGCGCTGGATGCTGACCGAAGCGGGCCACGCGCGTTTCCCCGACCGCCATGCCGAGTTGACGCTGGACCTGATCGCGCAACTGCGCCTGTTGTTCGGAGAAGAAGGACTCGGGCGCCTGATCGGCGCGCGCGAACACGCCGTCGAAGCGGCCTACCGTTCCCAGGTCGATGCGTCATCAAGGCTGCCAGAACAGGTCGCCGCGCTGGCGCGCGCACGCAAAGCCGAGGGCTACATGGCCGAGGCCGAACCCCAGCCGGACGGCAGCGTGCTGCTGGTCGACCACCATTGCCCGATCCGCGCGGCCGCACGCAGCTGCCAGGATTTCTGCCGCTCCGAGCTTGCCGTGTTCGGACGGGTACTGGGGCCGGGTGTATCGGTGCTGCGCATCGAACATCAACTGGCTGGGGCGCGGCGCTGTGCGTACCGGATCACCGCTGTGGCCGCAGCGCCCGCTGGCTGAAGCGCGGCACCAGCCATAAAAAAATGCCGCTGTTTCCAGCGGCATTGTCGTTTCAACGCGGACGATGCTCAGTCGGATGCGTAGATGTTGTTGTCCTTGGTTTCGCGAACGAAGAACGCACCGATCACGACAGTGATGAGGGCGATGATGATCGGGTACCAGAGGCCATAGTATATGTTGCCGTTGGCCGCTACCAGGGCGAACGAGATGGTCGGCAGCAGGCCGCCGAACCAGCCGTTACCGATGTGGTAAGGCAGGGACATCGCGCTGTAGCGGATACGGGTCGGGAACATCTCGACCAGCATCGCCGCGATCGGGCCGTAGACCATGGTCACATAGAGCACCAGGATGAACAGCAGCAGCACCAGCATCGGCTTGTTGATCCGGGCCGGGTCGGCTTTTTCAGGATAGCCGGCGGCCTTCAGGGTGCCGACGACTTCGGTCTTGAGCGCCGCTTCCTTGGCCTTGCTGTCGGCGTCGAAGTTCAGGTTGTCAGGCGTCATGACGGCGTTGAACGACTGGATGAGCTTGTCGCCGACCTTGATCTGGGCCACGGAGCCGGCCGGCGCGTCGACGGTCGTGTAGTTCACCGAGGCGTTGGTCAGCATGCGGGTGGCGATGTCGCAGGACGCAGGGAACTTGGCGGTGCCGGTCGGGTCGACCTGGAAGTTACAGGTGGCCGGGTCGGCGACGACGGTGACCGGGGCGGTGGCGATTGCCTGTGCCAGGGCCGGATTGCCGTAGTGCGTGATCGCCTTGAAGATCGGGAAGTAGGTCGCCGCGGCGATGAGGCAGCCGCCGAGGATGATCCACTTGCGGCCGATCTTGTCCGACAACGCGCCGAAGAACAGGAAGAACGGGGTCGCCAGCAGCAGGGCGATCGCGATCAGGATGTTGGCGGTCGGGCCGTCGATCTTCAGGGTCTGGGTCAGGAAGAACAGGGCGTAGAACTGGCCGGTGTACCAGACCACGGCCTGGCCCATCGTCAGGCCGATCAGGGCCAGGATGACGATCTTGGCGTTTTTCCAGTTCAGGAAGGCTTCCGACAGCGGCGCCTTCGAGGTCTTGCCCTCGGCCTTCATCTTGGCGAACGCCGGCGACTCGTTCATCGACAGGCGGATCCAGACGGAGATGCCGAGCAGGACGACGGACAGCAGGAACGGAATGCGCCAGCCCCATTCGGTGAACTCGGCTTCGCCGACGATGGTACGGGTCGCGAGGATGATCAGCAGCGACAGGAACAGGCCCATGGTCGCGGTGGTCTGGATCCAGGCGGTGAAGAAGCCGCGCTTGCCTTCCGGAGCGTGCTCGGCAACGTAAGTGGCCGCGCCGCCGTATTCGCCACCCAGCGCCAGGCCCTGCAGGATGCGCAGCGTGACGAGGATGATCGGCGCCGCGATGCCGATCGTGGCGTAACCCGGCAACAGGCCGACGATGAAGGTGGAGGCGCCCATCAGCAGGATGGTGATCAGGAAGGTGTATTTGCGGCCGATCATGTCGCCCAGGCGGCCGAACACGAGGGCGCCGAAGGGACGCACGATGAAGCCGGCGGCGAAGGTGAGCAGGGCGAAGATGAAGGAGGTGGTGGGATCACCAAGGAAAAACTGCTTGCCGATGATGGCGGCAAGCGAACCGTAGAGGTAGAAATCGTACCATTCGAAAACGGTGCCAAGCGAGGAAGCAAAGATCACCTTGCGTTCTTCCTTGGTCATCCCCTGCGAGGAAGGCACTGCCTTGCCGCCCGCGGTCATTCCGGGTGTGACTGCCATTTTTTGTCTCCGTATAATAATGTTATTGCCGCATCGGATAGCCGAGACTTTGTCAGCTGGGACGCAGTGTGACTCGTTAAACTTACGTCATGCTTGCTCCAAACTTACCGGAAACTTACAGTTTCTTGACGACTTCGGTTGTCGGTAGCGGAGCCAACCAGTCTCTCTGTATTTGGACAGCGACCGGCGCCAAAAAGATCCGGAACAACCGTTTGAGGCCGCTCACAGAATTTGCGAACGGTCGTACTTAATTGTGCTATTCTCGGTTGGTCCAAAACCAACTATAGGGAGACCAGCATGCAAGACGCAGTGATCGTATCGACCGCCCGCACGGGCCTGGCCAAGTCGTGGAAAGGGTCCTTCAACATGACCCACGGCGCCACCCTTGGCGGCCACGTGCTGGCCGCGGCCATTGCGCGCGCCGGCATCGAAGCGGGCGAAGTGGAAGACGTGGTCATGGGTTGCGCCAATCCGGAAGGCGCCACGGGCGCCAACATCGCGCGCCAGATCGCGCTGCGCGCTGGCTGCCCGACCACGGTGCCGGGCATGACGGTCAACCGCTTCTGTTCCTCGGGTCTGCAGACGATTGCGCTGGCGGCCCAGCGCATCATCGCCGGAGAAGGCGAGATCTACGCCGCCGGCGGCGTCGAATCGATCTCCTGCGTGCAGCAGGAAATGAACACGCACATGATGACCGACCCGTGGCTGCGCGCAAACAAGCCGGAAATCTACTGGCCGATGCTGCAGACGGCCGAGACGGTCGCGAAACGGTATGGCATCCCGAAGGAACGCCAGGACGCCTACGGCGTGCAGAGCCAGCAGCGCGCCGCGGCCGCCCAGGCCGCCGGTCGTTTTGAGGCCGAAATCGTACCGATGACCACGGTGATGGGCGTGGCCGACAAGGCGTCCGGCCGCCTGCTGACGCGTGAAGTCACCATGTCTGCCGACGAGGGCATCCGCGCCGATACGACGATCGAAGCCGTGTCGAAGATTCGCACCGCGCTCGCGGGCGGGGTGATCACGGCCGGCAACGCCAGCCAGTTCTCGGACGGCGCCTCGGTCTCGATCCTGATGAGCCGTAGCATGGCCGAATCGAAAGGCCTGCAGCCGCTGGGCGTGTTCCGCGGCTTCGCGGTGGCTGGCTGCGAGCCGGACGAGATGGGCATCGGTCCCGTGTTCGCGGTGCCGAAACTGCTGCACAAGGCGGGCCTCACGGTGGCCGACATTGGCCTGTGGGAATTGAACGAAGCGTTTGCCGTGCAGGTGCTGTACTGCGCGGACAAGCTCGGCATTCCGATGGACCGCCTGAACGTGAACGGCGGCGCGATCGCGGTCGGCCACCCGTATGGCGTGTCCGGTGCGCGCCTGGTCGGTCATGCACTGATCGAAGGCAAGCGCCGCGGCGTGAAATATGTCGTCGTCACGATGTGCATCGGCGGCGGGCAGGGCGCGGCAGGCTTGTTTGAAGTGCTGTGATTCGAAAGAACATATGATCAAACACATCGTCATGTGGAAGCTCAAGGACGAGGCCGAAGGCGCCGACCGCCTCACGAATGCGCGTGAAATGAAGCGCCGCCTCGACGCGTGCGCGGACATCGTCCCGGGCATCCTCACCTTCGAAGTCACGCTCGCCCAGCCGGGCCTGGAAGCGACCTGCGACGTCGTCCTGTACTCGGAATTCGAGAACAAGGCGGCATTGGAAGCCTACGCCATGCACCCGACGCACAAGGCGCTGGTGCCCTTCATCGGCGCCGTGCGCGAAGGGCGCCAGTGCATGGATTACGAAGTTTGACACCCCCACCATAAAAAATACGGAGACAGCATGCGCACTACACAGGAACTTTTTTCGTTGCAAGGCAAGACGGCGCTGGTGACCGGCGGCTCGCGCGGGCTCGGCCTGCAGATGGCCGAGGCACTTGGCGAGCAGGGCGCGCGCATCGTGATTTCGGCGCGCAAGCAGGATGAACTCGACGAAGCTGTCGCACACCTCACCGCACGCGGCATCGAGGCGTCCGCCATCGCGGTCGACCTGCAGAGCGAGGCAAACGTGCAGCCTTTCGTGGAGGAAGCGCTGCGCCGCCTCGGCCAGATCGATATCCTGGTCAACAACGCCGGCGCCAGCTGGGGCGCGCCCGCCGAGGACCACCCGCTCGAAGCCTGGGACAAGGTCATGAACCTGAACGTGCGCAGCATCTTCCTGGTCTCGCAGGCGGTCGGCAAGCTGTCGATGATTCCGCGCCACTACGGCAAGATCATCAACATTTCCTCGATCGCCGGGCTGGCGGGCAATGCGCCGGGCACGATGAGCACGATCGCCTACAACACCTCGAAAGGTGCCCTGGTCAATTTCACGCGCACCTTGGCCGGTGAGTGGGGCCGCCACGGGATCACCGTCAATTCGATTGCGCCAGGCTTTTTCCCATCTAAAATGACCAAGGGCGTACTGGCTTCGATCGGCGTCGACAAGCTCGCGCAAGGATCGCCCCTGGGCCGCCTGGGCGACGACGAAGACCTGAAGGGCGCGGTGGTGCTGTTCGCCTCCGACGCGAGCAAGCACATCACGGGCCAGATCCTGGCTGTCGACGGCGGCGTGTCCGCGGTCTGAGGAGAGTCAATTGAAAAATTTCAAGGGCAAGGTAGCCGTCATCACCGGCGCCGGCAGCGGCCTGGGCCGTGAATTCGCCGACCGCGCCGCCGAGCTGGGCATGAAGCTGGTGCTGGCCGACGTCCAGGCCGACGCACTCGAACGCGCCACCGATGAATTGCTGGCGGGCGGCGCCGAAGTGCTGGCCATGGTGTGCGACGTCAGCAAGGGCGCGCACGTGCAGGAACTGGCCGACGCGGCCATCGCCCGCTTTCACGGCATCCACCTGGTGTTCAACAACGCCGGCGTCGGCTCGGGCGGCCTGATCTGGGAAAACAGCGAGGCCGATTGGGAATGGGTACTGGGCGTGAACCTGTGGGGCGTGATCCACGGTGTGCGCATCTTCATGCGCGCCATGCTCGAGTGCGCCAAGCGCGATCCGGACTACGAGGGGCATATCGTGAATACGGCCTCGATGGCGGGTCTGCTCAATGCCCCGGCGATGGGCGTCTACAACGTCTCCAAGCATGCCGTGGTCTCGCTCTCGGAAACGCTGTACCACGACCTGCAACTGGTCAACGCCCCGATCGGCGCGTCGGTGCTCTGCCCGTATTTCGTGCCGACCGGAATCAACCAGTCGCACCGCAACCGTCCGGACGAGCTCAAACCCGATGTCGGCCCGACCGCCAGCCAACTGGCATCGCAGGCCGTGACGACCAAGGCGGTCCAGTCGGGCAAGGTGTCGGCGGGCGACGTCTCGCGCATCACGTTCGACGCGATCCGCGACGGCCAGTTCTACATCTATTCGCACCCGCAGGCGCTGGGCGGCGTGCAGGAACGGATGGACGCCATCGTCCACGCCAAGAATCCGCCGGATCCGTACGGAGCGACGCCGCACGTGCGCGAGATGCTGCGCTCGCGGCTGTAAACGGGGCAGCGATGCGACCTTAAGCGGAGCCTGCGGGCTCCGCTTTTTTATGGCGTGTCAGCTGCCGTTAGCAAGCTCCGCCGTCGTAGCCGTCGGGTTATTGCTTGGCAGCTCGCCGATCGTGCCAGTCCTTGATGGGGTCTGGCAACCGAGCAGGAACGCGGCCAGGCTGGCGCTGAACAGGAGTCGGGAAGTGCGCATGGTGGTCCTCCGTGCGTGAATACATCGAAGGACGACGCTAGCGCCGTGGGTGGCGGGAGGTTTGAATTCGATCAAACGGATTCCGGGAACTAATTTACGGCTGCACAACCCGCTCATGCAACTCCGCCGGCGCATGTTCATACAGCTTCACTACCGTCGAGGTCCTGGTTCCATACCCCGGCGTCTCGATGCACACCGCCGACAGCACGCGCTCCAGATCGAGCGGCACGCCGGTCGCCGGCAAGCGCATGTCCGGCGCGCAGGTGGTGTCGGCCAGCATTTCGAAATAGGCATCCTCGGGCGCGCCCTGGCACAGCAGGCTGGCGAACTGGGCTTTCGTACGCGTCACCTTCGGCCATGGTGCGTCGAGCAAGCCATTCGAGACGCCGTAAATGCGCCCGGCCTCCAGGGGCTGGCCATTGCGCGGGTCGTCGCCGGCGCGGTTCGAGTACCAGTACAGGTTGCCGACGTCGCCCAGCACAAGGTTGAAACCGTTGTACACGTCGCCGCGCGCGGCGATCAGGTCCAGGTACTCGGCCGCTGAAAGCGAACCCTTCAGGAAATCGGCCACCAGTTCGCCGCGCGAGGGCGCGTTCGCGCGGCCTTCGCCGGGGGCGCGGATGTTGGTGAGCGCGGCAAATTTCGGGCCGTTCGGCCCTTCGCGCGTGATGCCCATCCAGCTGCCGCCGTGTTCGAGGTCGCGTCCGGCAATCAGGTTGGGATGCTCAAGCCAGGGCGCGGCGGGCGCGGCCGGGCGGTCATAGAATTCGTCGCGGTTGGCGGCAGCGATCACCGGCACGCCGGGGATGACTCGCCAGGCAAATACGATCAGGCACATGGTGGGAACTCCATGAAAATTTCGACACGGCGCGGGCCTTCCACCAGGCCCTCCAGGCCGGCGTGCGCGACAGCTGCTTCGAGATCGGCGGCAAAGTGCTCGGGCACGTCCGGATAGACTTCCATCCAGGTTTGCAAGCCGCCCTGACTTTCCGGCCGGCGCAGCAGGCGGGCGGCGCCGGGCTGGATCACCCTGGCCTGGAGGGAGCAGACCAGTGGCGCGAGTGCCGCGGCGTGCTCGTCGCGCACCTTGTAATACACGTAGAGGTCGATCATGCTACAGGTCGAGCGCGTCCAGCGCGTAGGGCATCGTCAGGAAGCGCAGGGGCGCGCCGCCGCTCGCGCCCAGGTGCACGTCTTCCTCCAGCGCGGCGAGCTTCGTTTCGACCAGCAGGTCGGCGCCGCCCAGGCCGTTCGGCGCGGCATTGACGACCATGCCGCAGGGCTGGTCGGGGTCGGCTTTCGAAAACACCTCGTCGCCGGCGCGGGCGGCGGCGTTCTCGACCGACGCCAGGCTCGTCCTGCGCTTGAGTTTGCCGAGATACTGGCTGCGCGCGACGATTTCCTGGCCCGGATAGCAGCCCTTCTTGAAGTTCACGCCGCCGAGCAACTCGAAGTTGATCATTTGCGGCACGAACTGCTCCTGGGTGGCGGCGGTCACTTGCGGCACGCCGGCGTGGATCGCGGCCAGTTGCCAGGCGGCGTTGCCGCCGAGCACCAGCTGCGTCGACAGCGCCGGCAGGATGGCCTGGGCATGCGCAGCCGAAGTGACCCACAGGTAACGCGGGGCGCCGAATGCGTCGGACAAACGAATCACGGTGCCACGCTCGTCATGCGTGCTCGCCATGGCAACGTCCGGCAAGACCAGGCCCCAGGCGCGCAGGACGGCTTCGCCCTTGACGCCACCGATGCCGATCACGGCCGCGACGGCGTCCTCAAAGGTCGCATCGCGCAGCTTCGCTTTCGAGCGCATCACGAACATTGACAGACGCTTTTGCAGCGGCGCCTGGATCGAGCGCGGCAGTTGCAGCCACACGGTCGCTTCAGGGTCGCGCCACATCAGGAAGGTCGCCTGCAGTCGCCCCTTGGGCGTACAGAAGCCGGCGAGCCGTGCTTCGCCCGTACCCAGGTGCTCGACGTCGTTCGTCAGCTGACTGTGCAGGAAGCGCGCGGCGTCCTCGCCGGCGACCGCAATCAGGCCGAGATCGGTGACCGGCGCGACGAACCCAAGCGCCAGATCGTCGACCGTCAAGGTGCGGCCGAAATCCTCGACCGCTGTCGCTTCATCGATATGGAAGCGGGCGCCGTGCGACGCCAGATATTCTGTCCAGTTGCTCATAAATGCAATATGCTTCGCGGTTTAGGCTTTATCATTACGGCCTCATTATAGAGTTGTCGAGCAAATCGCGCCGGAGACGGCAAAACAGCCTCCGCGAAACACACAAAACAGAATGGCATTCATCAAAAAATCTCTCGTCGCTGCGATCGTCCTGCCCATCATGGTCGTCGGCGCTTTCGCGTGGTGGTCCAAGGATCCGCTGACCACGGCCGAACCCCCGATCGAATTCACGATCACCCCTGGCAGCGGCGTCGGCGCCGCCGCCCAGCAAATGGTCAAGGCGGGTGTGCCCGTCAACCCATTCCTGTTCCAGATCCTCGCGCGCGTGACCGGGCAGAGCGCCCGCATCAAGGCCGGCAGCTATGAGCTGAAACCGGATACCTCGCCGCGCTTGCTGCTCGCCCAGCTGGTGCGAGGCGAATTCGCTCAGGAAACGCTTACCATCATCGAAGGCTGGACCTTCCGCCAGATGCGTGAAGCGATCGATGGCGCCAAAACGCTGCGCCATGAAACGGCGAAGATGTCGGATGCCGAATTAATGGCCAAGGTCTCTCCTTCCTACAAACAGCCCGAAGGCCTGTTCTTCCCGGATACCTATCTGTTCGCCAAGGGCGCGAGCGACTTGCAGATCTACAGGCAGGCGCACCAGATGCTGCTGACCCGCCTGAACGCGGCCTGGGAAAAGCGCGACGCGGACCTGCCTTACAAGACACCGTACGAAGCGCTGATCATGGCCTCGATCGTCGAGAAGGAAACCGGGCAGAAGAGCGAACGGGCGATGATCGCCGGCGTGTTCGTCAACCGCCTGCGCACCGGCATGATGCTGCAGACCGACCCGAGCGTGATCTACGGCATGGGCGCGCGCTACCATGGCAAGATCGCGAAGAAGGATCTCCAGACCGATACGCCGTACAACACCTATACCCGCTACGGCTTGCCGCCGACGCCGATCGCGCTGCCGGGCACCCAGTCGCTCTCCGCGGCCCTGGCGCCCGCCAACACCCCGGCCCTGTATTTCGTGTCGCGCAATGACGGCACCAGCCAGTTCTCGGAAAACCTCAACGACCATAACCGCGCCGTGAACCAGTATCAGCGCGGCGCGAGCACGCCATGAGTTCGCGCGGTAAATTCATTACGGTCGAGGGGATCGACGGCGCCGGCAAGTCGACCCATATCGGCTTCGTGACGCAATTGCTGGAGTCGCGTGGCAAGACAGTCGTTTCTTCACGCGAACCGGGCGGCACGCCGCTGGGCGAAAAGTTGCGCGACCTGCTGTTGCACGAAAAAATGCACCTGGAAACCGAAGCCTTGCTGATGTTCGCCAGCCGGCGCGAGCACATGGCGCAGGTCATCGAGCCGGCGCTCGATGCCGGCGCCTGGGTGCTGTCGGACCGGTTTACCGACGCCAGCTTCGCCTACCAGAGCGGCGGGCGCGGCATGGACCGTGCGAAGATGGAAGCGCTCGAAGCCTGGGTCCACCCGGACCTGCAACCTGACCTGACGCTGTTGTTCGACGTGCCCCTGGAAGTGGCGCGCGAACGCCTGGATGCGACGCGGGACCTCGACAAGTTCGAGCGCGAGCAGGGCGAATTCTTTGCCCGCTGCCGCGCGGAATACCTGCGCCGCGCCGCCCAGTATCCGGCACGCTTCGCCGTCATCGATTCGACGCGCAGCATCGCCGAGACCCAGGCCAAGATCGGTGAGGCGCTGGAGACATTGTTGTGACGATTTATCCTTGGCAGGCAGCCGCCTGGAGCCAGCTCCACGCGATGCGCGCTCGCCTGCCGCACGCGATCCTGTTCCACGGTCCGGCCGGCATCGGCAAGGCGGACTTCATCGAAGCCTTCGCCCAGTCGCTGCTCTGTGAAAACGTGCAGCCCGGTGGCCAGGCTTGCGGCAGCTGCGCCTCCTGCGGCTGGTTTGTCCAGCACAACCATCCGGATTATCGCCGCGTACGGCCGGAAGCGCTGGAAGACGAGCTCACCGGCGAGGGCGACGAGGCCGGCGACGGCGATAAGAAATCGAAGTCGGCCAAGGCGCCGTCGAAGGAAATCAAGATCGAGCAGATCCGGGCGCTGGCCGATTTCATGAACATGTCGACCCATCGCCGGGGCCTGCGCGTGGTCGTGCTGTATCCGGCGGAAAGCCTGAACATGCCGGCCTCGAACGCGCTCCTGAAAACACTGGAAGAGCCGCCGCCGGGCACCGTGTTCCTGCTCGCCTCCAACAGCCTGGACCGCCTGCTGCCGACGATCCTGTCGCGTTGCCGCAAGTTTGCGATGGCCGTACCCGGTCACGCCGCGGCGCTGGCCTGGTTGCAGGAGCAGGGCGTGAACGACGCCGACAGCTGGCTGCGCGAGGAGGGCGGTGCGCCGCTGGCCGCGCTGGCCCAGTCGGCAGGGGGCAGCCGCGAAGAACTCGATGGTCTGCTGGGCTTCCTGGCCCGGCCGAACACCGAGTCCGCCCTGCGCCAGGCTGACAAGCTGAGCAAGACGCCGCTGGCGGCGCTGGTGTCCTGGCAGCAGCGCTGGTTGTACGACCTGTTGTCCAGCAAGCTGGCCGGCACGGTGCGCTACTATCCGCGCTACCAGAAGGAACTTGCAGCCTTGGCCGGCAGCGTGCACACTGCGAATCTGTTACGTGCGATCAAGTCCGCGAACGAACGCCGCGCAGTGGCGGACCATCCGCTCTCGCCCAAGCTGTTTGTCGAGGACATGTTGCTGGACTATACAGCGTGCTGCAACGCGGCTTGAAAGGCTTGAACATGACCGGCAATACCACCGACCCGAACGCCTCGCTCGTGCCGCGGCCGTCGGTCCTGTCGCTTGCGATCAAGGAAAAGGCGGCCCTGTACGCGGCCTATATGCCGTTCCTGAAGAACGGCGGCATGTTCGTGCCGACGAATAAACCGTACAAGATCGGCGACGAGGTCTACCTGATCCTGTCGTTGATGGACGACGTCAACAAATACCCGATCGCGGGCAAAATCGCCTGGATCACCCCGGCCGGCGCCAACAACAGCAAGGCGCAGGGGATCGGCGTGCAATTCCCGGCCGATGAAACCGGTCAGCGCGCCAAGGCCCGCATCGAAGAAATCCTGGGCGCGGCGCTGCGCTCCTCGCGCGCCACGCACACCCTGTAATCATCTTTCCCGCGCTTTTTCGACACTATGTCTTACGCCCACCGTCTTGCCCGCCGCGATGATTTACCTGTCATCGTCGACATCTATAATTCCACCATTGCCTCGCGCGAAGTCACCGCCGACACCGAACCGGTCAGCGTCGCCTCGCGCGAAGCCTGGTTCAACGAGCACACGCCGGAGCGGCGCCCGCTGTGGACCATCCACGACGCGGCCGACACGTCGGACAATCCCGCCGTGATCGGCTGGATGTCGTACTCGAATTTTTATGGCCGTCCGGCGTATTCGGGCACGGCTGAGCTGTCGATCTATATCGCGGAGCAATGGCGCGGCAAGGGGCTGGGACGGTATTGCCTGGAACAGGCGATCGCGTTTGCGCCTTCCATCCGCGTGCATACGCTGCTCGGCTTTATCTTTGGCCACAACGTGCCGAGCCTGGCCTTGTTCCGCAAGTTCGGCTTCGATACCTGGGCCAATTTCCCTAGGGTTGCGAATCTGGATGGGATCGAGCGGGACCTGATCATTCTCGGCAAACGGGTTGTCGACTGACCCGCGTGACGCGACTCGCCGCCTCCCCGTACAATACCGGGATGTATATCGATTCCCACTGCCACATCAACTTCCCCGAGTTAGCGTCCCGCATGCCCGAGGTGCTGGCCAAGATGCTTGAAAACCGGGTCACGCATGCGCTGTGCGTCTCGGTCGACCTGCCCGACTTTCCTTCGGTGCTCGCCCTGGCCGAGCAATATCCCCATATTTATGCCTCGGTCGGCGTCCATCCGGACTACGAGGACACGCCGGAACCATCCGTGGCCCAGCTGGTCGAACTGGCTCAGCATCCGAAGGTGATCGCGATCGGCGAGACCGGCCTGGATTATTACCGCCTCGAGGGCGACCTCGAATGGCAGCGAGAGCGTTTTCGCACACACATCCGGGCCTCGCGCGAGACACGCAAGCCTTTGATCATCCATACCCGCGCGGCCAGCGTCGACACGATCCGGATCATGGTGGAAGAGGGCGCGGGCATCAAGGACGGCGGCGTGGCCGGCGTGATGCATTGCTTTACCGAGTCGCTCGACGTGGCCGAGGCGGCGATCGAGATGGGTTTCTATATCTCGTTCTCCGGCATCGTCACCTTTAAAAGCGCGAAAGACTTGCAGGCCGTAGCGCGCGCGGTGCCGCTCGAGCGGATGCTGATCGAAACCGATTCGCCTTACCTGGCGCCGGTGCCCTACCGCGGCAGGATGAACGAGCCCGGCTATGTCGCGCACGTGGCCGAGTACATCGCCACGCTCAAGGATCTGCCGCTGCGCGAAGTGGCCGACCGCACGACCGACAACTTTTTCAACCTGTTCCAGCACGCAAAGTCCTGACATGCACCCAACGCGCCGCCTCCTCCTTCGCACTGCCGTACTCGGTCTCGGCCTGGCCTGCGGCGTCGTTGCCGCGGCGCCCGTGCCGCCCAACGAAAGGCAGCTGACCAGCTTTTTCCGTGCCGTGCAGATGGACGACGCCAGGACGGTCAGGACCATGTTGGGTGCGGTCGTCAACGCCAACCAGATCAATCCGATCGGGGGCGAGCCGGGCCTGGTGCAGGCCCTGCGCGAGGATGCGATGAACGTGGTCAAGGTGTTCCTCGAGCATCGCGGAACGGATCTGGAGACGAAGGCTGCGAACGGCAATACGGCGCTGATGATGGCGGCGTTCAAGCGCAACCGTCCCGCCGTGGAAGCTCTATTGGCCAGGGGCGCGGCCGTCGACCAGCCGGGTTGGACAGCATTGCACTACGCCGCGTCCAGTGGCGACGAGGAGATCGTGCGCCTGTTGCTCGCGCGCGGCGCGCAGGTCGACCCGGTCTCGCCTAAGGCCAGTGGCGGCTACACACCGATGATGATGGCGGCGCGCGAAGGGCATGACGGCACGGCGCTGGTCCTGATCGCCCACGGCGCCGACCGCGTGCGCAGGAACACCGAAGGCTTGACCGCCGTGCAGCTGGCCGAGCGCGCCGGCAAGCCGCGTGTGGCCAAGGCACTCGAACGAGGCCGCTGAGTTGGTCCTGTAATCCACTGGCCGGCTCCTTCAAGCCGGCTTTTTTTCGCCAACCCTGCCTGTGTCGCCGGAACTGGCGGGTATTCCCGCCTTTCCTCCTCCTATCGCCCACCCCCGGGGCGCCGCATAATCGCGTCATCAAATCGAACATTGCGACACGGCAACAGTGTCGCTTACCAAGGATCTCCCATGCTGAACGAACGCGAAATCGAAAGCTGCTACCTCGGCCAATTCATCCCGGTCCATTACCACCACAACATGCTGATGGACCAGAACCGCATGAATGCCTTCCAGGCGGCGATCGCGCATGCGGTGCGTCCCGGCATGAAAGTGCTCGAGCTGGGCGGCGGCACCGGCGTGCTCTCGTATTTCGCGGCCCAGCAGGCCGACAAGGTGTACTGCGTCGAGTTCAATCCGGACCTGGTGATCGAGGCGCGCCGTTTCCTGGCGATGAACCCGAACGGCCAAAAGGTCGAGGTGATCCACGCCGATGCCTTCGAGTACCTGCCGCCCGAGCCGGTCGACGTCGTGATCTGCGAAATGATCCATGTCGCCATGCTGCGCGAAAAGCAGGTGGCCGTCATTGAAGCGTTCAAGGAGCGCTACCTCGCGCGTTTCGGCGGCCCGCTGCCGATCTTCATGCCGGAAGCGGTCGTCATGGCCGTCCAGCCGCTGCAGCAGGACTACAATTTCCACGGTTTCCACGCGCCGATCGTGCAGTTCCAGGATACGACTGTCGCCTGGCCGGGCACGCTGGAGCTGGCCCAGCCGGCGGTGTACAGCGTGCTCGACTTCGCCGAGGCAACGGGCAGCCTGATCGCCTGGCGCGGCAGTTTCACGGTGGAGCAGGATGGAACGCTCAATGCCCTGCGCTTCGTGACCAAGAATGTGCTGGCTATCGTGCAGGAACGCGGCACGACCATCGACTGGCTGAACCATTACATGACGCTGCCGCTGGTGAAATCCCTCGATGTGGTCGCTGGCGACGTCGTGAACGTCGCGTTCCAATACCGCGCCGGGGCCTCGATTCCGAGTCTGCAGGCATCGATCCGCGCCACGCTGGCACCCGATGGGATCGAGGCGACGGCGCCGGTCGCCATTCGCACTGCCGAATTCGCGTAAACGGCTCGTAGCTCCCCGGCTGGCCTGAATTTCAGGCTGGTTCGTCGCGCGATTCTGCAGCTTGGCGGCCTCCAGCCTGCCGTTCATCGCATCGGCCCGCATCCCGTTCGCTCGCGCCGTACACTGGCTCCATCACTTCCCTGGAGCGTGCGATGTTCGGTTTCCTGCTGTGGCTGCTACTCCTGTTCCTGTGCTGGCCGCTCGCCTTGCTGGCGCTGGTGCTGTATCCCATTGTCTGGCTGGTCTTGCTGCCCTTGCGGCTGCTGGGGATGAGTGTCGACGCCGTCTTGGGCCTGCTGCGCGCGGTCCTGATGCTGCCGGCGCGCGTGCTTGGCCTGTCGCCCGGAAGATGATCAGCCGCCCAGTCCGGCAGAGTGTGCGGAAATTAACAGACGCCGGAGTGGCGATCGCCTACTGTGGAGTCGTACGCTTTCATCCGAAAGCGCGCTTTTTCACAGTAAGGAAACGATTATGCGCCTGGACATCTACCGCAGAGCCGAAAGCGACGGCAAGTTCTCCTACTTGGCCGTGCCGGAAACTCGCAACATCCCCGAAGAAGCCACGAATACCGATTGGGAAGTCGAGGCAAAGGCCTTCGAGATCGACGATAACGCCGATCAACTGCCCGACTTCGCGATCGACAATCTCACTGACCAGCTTGCCGAAAAAGGTTACGCGATGACGGCCTTGCAGTAAGAGCCTGTCCCAGTAGCCTGGAGTCGCTGCTGGCGCGCCTGACAAACGCGTGCTGCGTTGCTCGTCCTTGCATGGCCAGCCATGCGGCCTCCTCACGCCTTGCCCGCGCTTGCCATGCATCGCCACCAGCTTCCCCCAGTCTACTGGGATAGGCTCTAAACCCTTTCGCCGCAGCGCGCGCTCACAATGCGCAAGCTTCGGTGTGTACGCGACAAGTAAAGTTGTTTTCACCGGGCCCCCGGTCGGGGGCCTGGTGAATATGCTATTCTTGCGCCCTATTTACGTTGACGCTGGTCCTGCGGGCCGGGTTGGGGACACGATGAAGTGGGCGGTGGTCGGTTTTTATTTCCTCGCGGTTCTTCATATCCACTTCCGCGGCAAGGTACGGTTGCCGTTCGGCCGCCAGCTGTTCGACCATTCGTCGTTCATGGCGCCCATCAACTTGTTCATGCACCTGTTTTCGCGGGTGCCAAGCACCCCCTACATTCCCGTGCGCGACTTCGCCGAACTGGCGCCGCTGCAGGCGAACTGGCAGATCATCCGCGCCGAGGCGGAGCATCTGATTTCGCTGAACAAGATCAAGGCGGCTGAGCATAACGACGACGCCGGCTTCAATTCCTTCTTCAAGACCGGCTGGAAGCGTTTCTACCTGAAGTGGTACGACGCCAGCCATCCGTCGGCTGCGCGCCTGTGCCCGCAAACCCATGCGCTGCTGCAGGCAATTCCGTCGGTGAAGGCGGCGATGTTCGCCGAACTGCCACCCGGCGCCAAGCTCAATCCGCACCGCGACCCGTTTGCCGGCTCGATGCGCTATCACCTGGGCCTGGCCACGCCCAACGACGACCGCTGCTTCATCGAAGTCGACGGCGAGCGTCACAGCTGGCGCGACGGCCAGGGCGTGATTTTTGACGAAACCTATATCCACTGGGCGGTCAACGGCAGCGACAGCGACCGCATCATCCTGTTCTGCGACATCGAGCGGCCGATGCGTTACCGCTGGATGGCGGCGATCAACCGCTGGCTCGGCCGCACGATGATGACGGCCGCCAGTTCGCCCAACGAAAGCGGCGACCAGACCGGCCTCGTCAGCAAACTGTTCCGCATCTCGCACGTCATGGGCCAATACCGGCGCCAGTACAAGGCGTGGAACGGGACCGCCTACAAGGTGACGAAGGTCTTGCTGATCGTGGCGCTGGCCGCCTTTATCTACTGGGTGTAATCCGCGCTCAGCGATAGACCAGCACGGGAATCGCGCTGTGCACCAGCACTTTCTGTGTCTCGCTCCCCAGCAGCAAACCGCCCAGGCCGTGCCTGCCGTGCGAAGCCATGATGATGAGGTCGCAGCCCCGGTCACGCGCGGTGCGCAGGATGGCCTCGTGCGGATCGTCGGAACGCACAAGCACGGTGGTGCACTCGGCGCCAACCGACTTGGCCGCATCCGCGATCGTCGCCAGATGCTTGGCTCCACGTGCTTCGCTGGAGGCGAGGTACTCATCCTCGGTGCTCTCGAGCATGTCGGTGTCGACGGTGATGGTTTTGAAGTCGGGCAGGGCGGTCACGCCGACCACCTGGGCGCCGATCTCTTTCGCAAAACTCACGCCCGCCAGCACGGCGCGCGCGGATAGTTCGGATCCGTCGGTTGGTAACAGAATTCGTTTGAACATGGTGCCTCCTGGGTCGGGGACATGGCGCGCGTCGGCGCGTATCTAACACCAGTCTGGCGCCCGACCCGAGGGTGAGGTTGATCGCGATCAAACGCGCTCCGGTGACATGGCGCGGTTATCGGTGGCGAGCACGGGTCGCGCTATGTGGCCTTTGTACTGGCGGCCGCGGGGCGTTCAAGCGTCGCGGGGTCCGTGCCTTCGCGCAACCACACGAACAGGACGGCCATGATGAACGGTCCGACAAACAGACCAATCACGCCCAGCGTGGAGACGCCGCCGAGCAGGCCGAACAGGACCGCCAGGAAGGGCAGGTTGACCTTATGGCCGATCAGCTTGGGCCGGACGAATTTGTCGACCAGGAACAGCTCGATCGTTCCCCACATGAACAGCCCGAGCGCCGCCGCCGAGTGTCCCTGGCCCAGCAGCAGGAGCGACACCATGGTGAACGACAGCGGCGCACCGCCGGGAATCAATGCGAGATAACCGGTGATCACGCCCAGGAGGACTGGCGCCGGGGCGCCGGCCACCGCATAGGCGATTCCGAGTACGACGCCTTCAAGAATCGCGATCGAAAACAGGCCGAGTGCGGTGCCGCGTACCGACAGGGGCAACACGCGGCGCAGCATGCCGTAGTGCGCCGGAACCAGGCGCATCCCGGTGCGGTCGACGTAGCGCACCACCGCGTGGCCGTGCAGGTAGAGCACGAACAGCGTCAGCAGGGTGAGGAACAGATACAGCGCATTGGCCAGGATGGTCGAGCCCCAGCTGCGCGCCGCCCCGCTCAGGTGCGGCATGAAATCGCCGACCGTCGTCTGGATCAGGGTATTCAGGCCGCCGGGCACGGCCAGGTGCTTTTCCCACCATTCCCTTGCCGAGGTGGCAATGATGGGAAGGTCGGCAATCCAGCCCGGTACCGGCACGCCCGCCTCGTTGAGGTGGCCGACCAGGCGATGCACGCCCGCCATTTCATGGCTCAAGGTGTCGAGCAGCAGTAGCGCGGGCCCGACGAAACTGACGATCAGGACGCCGAGCAGGGTACTTGCAGAGAGGGCGCGATGCCATCCGCGCTGCAGCAGGCGCGTATGCAGCGGCCAGGTGATGACGGCCAGCAGCCCGGCCCAGGCGAGCGAACCGAGGAAGTGCTGCAACAGGAATGCCAGCACGAGGGCAAACGCAATCGGAAGGATCAGGGCGGAATAGCGCATACCGGTCATGATTCAGGCACGCTCCTGCACGGTCGATCGGGAGGAACTGGCCATAAAGGCGAATGGTCGAGGTAGCGAGGGCGTCTGTTGGGTCACTGGTCGTTAGTTGCTGCGTATCGTAAGGTGGCTGCACCATTTATGTGCAGTGAGTATAGATCAGTAGACACGGTAAAAAAACGGATTATACGGAGCGTTGGTTCGGAAAAACCGAAGTTTTTCCCGTGATGGCGGAATAAATGGCAGTGTCAGGGCACGGCGCTCGGGCCCAGGTTCTCGAGGACGCCGGCATCCGACAGCGCCAGCACACTGGCCCGGAGTGTCGAATGTGACGGATGGTTCATGTGGCCGGATCCGGTTTCACACGGGTGAGCTTGTAGTCGGCGGCTGAACGCTCGAGCGCCAGGCCGAGCACGTCCTTCAGATCGTCAGGACTCGCGCCGCTGTCCAGTTGCCGCTTTGCGAATGTATTGCGCAAGGTTCTGCCGCCCGAGCGCGCCAGGTCCATTCCCGCGCGCTCGAAGGTGGCCCGAATTTGCATATACACGGTTTTCTTCGTTAACTTCTTGCCAACCAGGTTAGCAGGGAAGGCGAACTCGCCCGGAATACCCATGTTTTTGCGTTCTTCCAGCCAGGCACGGAGTTCGGCAACGCCTTCGCACGGCAGGCTGATCGTGTGTTCGTAACTGGTGTCGTGCTTTTCTTCGGGAGTAATCGTCAGTTCGATGGATCCGTCGATGGCCGTCTGCTGGCCGATCTCGTGGATGAGCAGGCCAGTCGCTTCCGCAACACGCAGGCCTGCCAGCGCGATGACGACCTGCATGGCGCGGTCACGCCGGCGCTTCCAGCCGTCGAAGGGCGTTACCTGACGGCGCCGCGGCGGGTGGGCGGGAAGGGCAGCGAAGAAGCGTTGCAGCTGATCGTCGGATAAGGTTCGACCGGCCTCATCTTTCGCCAGATGGGCGCGGTCGATGCCGAGGATCGCCTGCGTGGCAGGGTTGGGGTCGGCAGCCAGGTATTCGTAGCAACGTTCCAGCAGGCGCAGGTAACGGTAGGCGATCTTGCTGTTGAGCACGCGCTTGCTGTTCTCTTCGCGGTTGACAAAGCGCAGGAGGTCGGCATGCGTCACGGTCGACAGGGTCATTTTTCGTTCCCCCATCCAGCCTGTCACATTGGCAAACATAAAGATGTAGACCTTGGCCGATTCCTCCGACACTACCTTGAACGTGCCGTCGGCGCGCAAGCGCCGGCCTGTCTCAGCGAAATCGGTAGTGAAGACAAATTGCTTGAACGCCTTGACGGGATCGGCGTTCCACGATGTTAGATCAGGCATGGCAATTGGACTAAAAGGAAAATATCTCAAGCTAACACAAAAAAGGTAACTAACCAACTAAGATCGAAACTAAAAACAGGTTTTCGAACGCCAACAACTCCGAGCACTCCCAAGCAAGGCCGCGCATACCACTCCGATCCTGGTCTTCAAGAAAGGGGCAAACCCCTCGACCAAGAAATCCGTCGTCGGCTCGGCTTTATCGGGAGCAGGGTGCGGGTCGGCAGATTCCTGAAGAACCAGGCCGGCAGAAGAAACGGCTGGGGTTGGTGGAAAGCGCTCTGGGAGCCGCCAGTGCGTTACACCGCTGAGGCTCATGCTCGAACTTGCGCGGCACGCATGGTTGCGAACGGATCGGTGGCATCCATATAGCGCATGGCGGAGTGGGCATCTTGCCAGCCGACGTATTCCATCAGCGTTTTCAGGTCCCAACCGTTCGACGTCGCCCAGTTGGCGAAGCCACGGCGTAAGGAATGGCCGCTGTACTGGTGCGCCAAGGCGATGCCCGCATGATGGAACAAGGCCCTCAGCACGGGAACAAGACTGTTGATATGCAGACCCGCGTCGCTAAGGTTTCCCCATCGATCCACCGCGCGAAAGACCGGGCCCTCGGTCATTCCAGCCAATGCAACCCAGGCGAGATACGCATCGACTGGACAAAGGGAACGCAGTGCCGGGGCCTTGAATGTCTTGCCGCGCAATTCCCGGTCGCCTTTTGATTGGGAAAGGAAGCAAGTCATTCCTTGGCCAGACACCGCATCGATATGTTCAATCCGCAGGCGTGTGAGCTCGTCACCGCGAAAACCACGCCAGAAGCCCAGCAGGAGGAGGGCGCGGTCGCGCGTATGGCGTAAGTGATCCGGTCGGCGGCCGGCCAGCGTGGCGGCCGCGATCGCTTCGTCGAGCCAGAGCGCAATCTGGCCGACCTGTTCCAGCTGGATTGGACGCGCCTGCTTCTGCCGCGCTGGATGCAAAGCGCGGATCCCCTTCAAGACCTTGCGCACGATCTGCGACCTGGTCGGGTCGGCAAATCCATGCGTGTGATGCCAGTCGGCGAGCGCCGCCAGGCGTTGCTGCAGCGTGCTGATCGACAGCGTCCCGGCGTGCTCGGCGAGATAGCGCGCAACGGTATCGGGGCTTGCCGGCAGCAGGCCGCCCCATTCGACTTCGAAGTGCTGCAAGGCCGAGCGGTAGCTGCGCTGGGTGTTCTCACGCGTGGCTGCGCGCGCGTAAATGTCGACAGTGCTCATGGTTCGGTTCGCGCTTTGGAAATTGCCGGCAACGAGCAAATGTACCGGTGAACGCGCATTTTAGAGCGAAAACCATTGCTGACACGGGATAATCTTTCATTATAAAGCGTATAAAATCAAAAATTATGGGGGTGAATTTTTACAATATTAGTACGTAATACATTAGTATGTAATGCAGTACGTTATTTTACGGAGAACACTTATGGCACGTGCCGGAGTTTATTTTTCTGACGTCAAACGCGCGCGGGATGCGGTCGTTGCCGAAGGGCGGCATCCGTCCATTGACGCCGTTCGCGCCGCTCTCGGGAATACCGGGTCAAAGACGACGATCCACAAGTATTTGCGGGAGATCGAAGCCGAGGAGGGCGGTCAGCAAGCTGGCGTGAGCGACGCCATCCAGGCATTGGTGACCCAGCTTGCGGATCAGCTCAAGGGTGAAGCCGCCACTACGGTCGAAGTGATGCGCGTCCGAATGGCTGAACTGCAGGAAGCGCACGAGCACGTCCAGGCTGCGCTCGAATCGCAGCTGGTCGACATGCGGCAAGCGCTGGAGGGCGTGTCCCGGCAACTGGCGTCGACCGAGCAGGACTTGGCCGGGCTAAAGGAC
Organism: Massilia sp. CMS3.1; assembly: GCF_051262535.1. Lineage (NCBI taxonomy): Bacteria > Pseudomonadati > Pseudomonadota > Betaproteobacteria > Burkholderiales > Oxalobacteraceae > Massilia > Massilia sp. CMS3.1. Next base: position 358,026 of record NZ_JBIMES010000001.1, read on the forward strand.
CAGCTAAGCATTGAACAAATTGCCAGGCACACTGCGGAGCAGCGCAGTCGTGATCTTGGCGAAAGACTCGCGGACGCTGAGCGGCACCAGGCGTCACTGGAAGAAAAGCACCGGCATGCACGCGACTCGCTGGAGCACTATCGAAGCGCGTCCAGGGAACAGCGCGAACAGGAAAGCCGGCGCCATGAACAGCAGGTGCATGGCTTGCAGGCCGAACTGCGGCAAGGGCAGCTCGCGGTATCGCTCAAGCAGGAGGAATTGACCCGGTTGAACAAGGAAGCCGCGGCGCTTGCAAGCGAACTGGGCGCGAATAAACAGGCATTGCATCTCGAACGGGACGCTGGCCGGAACCTTGCGCGAAAAATCGAGCAGCTCCAGACTGTCGAATCGCGCGTCGCCGTGCTGGAGGCTCAGCTTGCAGAGAGCCGGAACCGGGCGGCGCAGGCTGAAGAGGCATCCACACGGGTCGCTGAACTGTGCAACGAACTCCGGCAGCAAAAGGCCATGCTCGAGGTTCAGCTGGCCAGCGCAAACAGCGTGACGGCGTGGGAGGACCGCCTGGCCAAACTCGACAAGGCGGTATTCGGCGCCGAGAAACCCGGGCCCGCCGACAGCGAGGCGGCAGCCGATTGATCCCGGAGTGCTTTTTCCTAAAACGAAGCATCCGCTGGCCTGGCTAAATGATAAGACAAACTTTATCGTGAATATGCTTCCAAAGCTGCTCACCAATGACTGAATTTCATTGAGTAAGTAGGCGACGTTGATAGTTGCAAAGCGTCGCCAGGAATACTTGGCATGCTTTAACGAGAGCGCGATGCCGTTGAGTTCCGGACTATACCGGACCTCAAGATTTTCTATATCCGACAGCGGCGTCATTCCCGTGTCGGGTTTATTCCGCCAACCTTATTCGCCGAGTCCTTCAGCGAACAGCCGCAGAAAGCTCGGGACGAGCGTGTCTTTTATTGACAGTACACCTCTGACGTCCTTCATGCAAACGGCTAGACCGAGCTTATTCCGGCGTTCTCGCCACTGTTCAAATCAACACTCTTCAAATGCGCCGTGGACTCGTCAGCAGTCTGCTGCGACGTCAATCCTTGACTCGATCGTAAAATCCCCTGAGCCGGCATCCGCGACTGAGAATGCGGGAAATTCCTATTTCTCGCAGTGTGTGTCGTTCGTCCTGCGACAGAGCTGGAAGACTTATCGCGCGAGCCTTGCATCAGCGTCCTTTCGACGTTGACAGAAAAGATTGGCAAAGTACTCGAATCATTGATTTTAAATCCAACGAAACTTGCTGCGGTCGATCAATCGATCGCGGAGCGGCGATGCGTAATCAAATTCGAGCTCGCCACCACTCGTCGCATGAGCGGCCAGGTTACCCATCCATCCGATGCAGATAAAAGCAGACGTCTCCCGTGAACCGCCTTGATATTCGGGCGTTTTGTTTCCCAACTACGCACGACGCTATTATTTCTTGTTACGACGCAGGGTGAATGCTCCAATTGCTTTATCGCACAGGCGCACTGGACTTACGGAACAAAATGCAGGGCTCATATACCGACCCATCGGATATTCGCGGTAATTGTAATACTCGATGAGCGAAGTATGACCCGCACAATCGAAACAGGTGCGGTAATTGAACGCCAAGGGGTTCGTCTGCTCCCACTGCCCTTCTGCTTTGCGCTGCCAGTTGCTTGACTAAACTGCCCGGCAGTGGCGCCCGCGATCTCGGGCAAGCACTTCGGCCTCGCCGAACAGCCGTGCCTGCGCTGACGATTGTTCACAGCTTGCACCGTACGAACGGTGTCGCGCCAGCGCTGCTGGCAAAAAAATTCAAATAAGAAATAAATAATACTTCTGGGAATAGTGCGTAGAGGACTCACGACACGTGAAGCTAGCTGCTTGGCGTCAATGGCGCGGGCGCTCGTGATGTCAAAGCCTCCGGCGGCAGGCCGTGAAAAAAACTTAAAACATAACCGCGGTCAATGATTCTCGCATTCGGCTCTTGCAACATCGTCTTACTTTCACTTTCTTTCCAGACCACGATGCGGCGTCACCGGATCATGCGCCTGGGGTGAAAGTAGTGAACGCAATCGGAACCTGCGGTCGTCGAGGTATGCAATTTTTCTATAGGAGGAGAGCGGCAATATCGAACTTTCACAATCAGGACGACGCTGTCATGAGCGGCTGTCGCGCTTGGTGGCCGGCAGTTCTGCCGCTTCCGACATGCTGACGGCTTTTTAAAATACTTATTGCTTTATAAATCTTTCAATGAGAAAAAGCGTAAGGACCGGAACGCGAGTTTAAGGCTCAACGTGAAGCAAGCACATCACACCATAATAATGGAGACATGAAATGCTAGAGACCACATCCAAGCTGGCGCGCAGGGCGCTCGCGTACCCGTCTGCACCTTCGAATAGAAAAAAACTATCGATTCAAGGAGCGCCAAATGCATAATTCATCGACAGCGGCGCTTCGCCCTGATCAACCGCTCTCTGACAGAACACGATGGATACAGCTCGCCGTCGGCGTCATCTGCATGATTGCAACCGCGAATATCCAGTATGCCTGGACCTTGTTCGTTCCTGAAATCCAGGATACCTACGGCTGGTCCCGCGCCAGTATCCAGATCGCCTTTACGGTATTCGTCATCGTCCAGACCTGGCTCGCGCCTATCGAAGGTTATTTTATTGACAAGTTCGGCCCGCGCCTGATGGTCGCGTTTGGCGCCATTTTCATCGGCATGGCCTGGGTTATCAATTCGCAAGCCACCAGCCTCGCGGGCTTCTATCTCGGGGCAGCCGTCGGCGGCATCGGGGTAGGCTCGATTTATGCGACTTGTATTAACAATGCGCTCAAGTGGTTCCCGGATCGCCGCGGCCTCGCCGTCGGCCTCACTGCGGGTGGTTACGGCGCGGGTTCGGCCGCGACGATCTTGCCGATCGCGGCCATGATCGAGTCGTCGGGTTTTCAGGAAACCTTCTTCTTCTTCGGCATCCTGCAGGGCTCTCTGGCCTTCGTCGCTGCATGGTTCCTGCGCTCGCCAAAGCCGGCTGAGGTCAGGAAGTCGAGCAAGCTGATGCAAGCAACCCGTGACTACACGCTCAAAGAGGCGATGAACACCAAGCTGTTCTGGCTGATGTTCGTGATGTTCATCCTGGTGGTCACTGGCGGCATGATGGCAGTTGCACAGCTCGGCGTTATCGCAAAGGACCTGGGGGTGAAAGAGTTCCAGGTAGATATGCACTTCTTCGTGATGGCTGCCTTGCCCCTTGCCCTGATGCTCGATCGCATCATGAACGGCATCTCGCGTCCGCTGTTCGGCTGGATCTCGGACCATATCGGTCGTGAGAAGACCATGGTCATCGCGTTCACGCTTGAAGGTATTGGCATCATTGCACTCGGTTACTTCGGTAGCAATCCGTATGCATTCCTGATCCTGTCCGGTATCGTGTTTCTTGCGTGGGGCGAAGTGTACTCACTGTTCTCTGCTCTTGCCGGCGATGCGTTTGGTACCAAACACATCGGAAAAATCTACGGCGTCCTGTACACGGCAAAGGGTATTGGCGCGCTGTTCGTCCCGGTCGGCAACCTCATGATGGAGGCGACCGGCACCTGGTCGACCGTCCTGTACACAGTTGCCGCCATGGACCTGACCGCGGCGCTCCTTGCGATCGTGGTCCTGCGACCAGTCCTGGCCAAGCACGTGGCGTACTCCAAGGATCTGTTCGCAAAAGAGAAGACTGTTACCCAAGGCGCCTTGCCTGCCTGACCGCTTTGGCGCAAGCGTTCGGTAACACAGAAAGCGGGCTTCTTCGGAAGCCCGCTTTCTCTCGTGCGCCTGGCAGAACGTCGTTTGGTGAATCTTGACTTCGGTCAATGAACAAGTCGGGTTCGCCTCGATAGAATGATTCGACCTTATTGCTATGTCACGTGGGTAACATTTGCACGGAAGCATTGGTGGGCGCAGAATGCAAAAAAGCTAACATAAATCTTCGGAGGAAACAGGTATGGGCAAAGCGTTGGAAGGCGTTCGCATTCTCGATTTCACCCATGTCCAGTCCGGGCCAACCTGTACCCAACTCCTGGCATGGTTCGGGGCCGATGTGATCAAGGTTGAGCGGGCCGGTGAGGGCGATGCCACACGCAATCAGTTGCGCGACATCATGGGTGTGGACAGCCTTTACTTCACCATGCTCAACCATAACAAGCGCTCAATAACGCTTGATACCAAGCGGCCTGCCGGCAAGGAAGTGCTGGAAACGCTGATCAAGGAATGCGATGTGCTCGTCGAGAATTTCGCTCCAGGCGCGCTTGATCGGATGGGCTTTAGCTGGGAGCGTATCCAGGAGCTCAATCCGCGCATGATCGTCGCATCGGTCAAGGGCTTCGGCCCCGGCCCTTATGAGCACTGCAAAGTTTATGAAAACGTGGCCCAGTGCGCCGGCGGCGCGGCGGCCACCACCGGTTTCGACGATGGTCCTCCGATGGTCAGCGGCGCCCAGATCGGCGACAGCGGCAGCGGCCTGCATCTGGCACTGGGCATCGTGACCGCGCTGTACCAGCGAAACGCCACGGGACGCGGCCAAAAGGTGCTCACCTCGATGCAGGATGCCGTGCTGAACCTGTGCCGGGTCAAGCTGCGCGACCAGCAGCGCCTCGAGCGCAATGGTGTCATGGAAGAGTATCCGCAGTTTGCCAACGGCCAGTTTGGCACTTCTGTCCCTCGCGCCGGTAACGCCTCGGGAGGTGGGCAACCCGGCTGGATCCTCAAGTGCAAGGGCTGGGAAAGCGATCCGAACGCGTATATCTATTTCATTGCGCAGGCGCCGGTCTGGGCCTCGATCTGCAAACTGATCGGGCGCGAGGGGTGGATCACCGACCCCGACTATGCGACGCCAAAGGCGCGCCTGCCGCGCCTGATGTCGATATTCGCTACTGTCGAGGAGTGGACCAGCAGCCTGACCAAGTTCGAGGCGATGGACATTCTGAACAAGTACGATATCCCGTGCGGACCGATCCTGTCGATGAAGGAAATCGCCGAGGAGCCGTCGCTGCGCGCCTCGGGCACCATTGTCGAGGTCGATCATCCCGAGCGTGGCCCCTACCTTACCGTGGGTAACCCGATCAAGCTGTCCGACAGCCCGACCGAGGTGCTCCGTTCGCCCCTGCTGGGTGAACATACCGACGAAGTGCTGTCCGAACTGGGCTACTCTCGCGAGCACATTGCCGTGCTGCGCGACGAGCGGGTAATCTGAAGCTGGCCACGGCGCCAGCGCCATCATTCTTTCGACGCTGCACGCAACCGCGCGCAGCAGGCATCAGGCCGTCAAGGCCATTCTGTAGCGGATCCAGCCATGAACCAAATGATCATTCCAATCAGAGTCGAAGGCGCCTCGCGCCAACGCAAGCGTGAAGCGCCCAAAGGGCGTCGCGTCGATCTTGCCGCACTGGCGCAAGTGCGGGAACTGCTCGGCAACGAGTCGCGCCAGGCAGACCTGTTGATCGAGCACTTGCACAAGATCCAGGACCGCTTCGGCTGCCTGTCGGCGGCGCACCTGGCCGCGCTGGCCAGCGAAATGAAGCTGGCGCAGACCGAGGTGTACGAAGTGGCAACCTTCTATCACCACTTCGACGTGGTGAAGGAAGGCGGCGAGGCGCCGGCCGCACTGACCGTGCGGGTGTGCGAGGGCCTGTCATGCGAGATGGCCGGCGCCCGTGCGCTGCTCGACAAGTTGCCGGCGATTCTGGGCCGCGGCGTGCGCGTGCTCGCGGCGCCTTGCATCGGCCGCTGCGAGCAGGCCCCTGCGGCCGTCGTCGGCCAGAACCCGATGCCGTTCGCGACGGTTGAGGCGGTCGAAGCCGCGGTGACTGCCGGCGCCACCGTCCATGTGCCGAGTCACTACAGCGGCTACCTGGCTTACCGGGAGGGCGGCGGCTATCGCCTGCTGCGCGAGTGCGTCGCCGGCGTGCACGACGTCGATGCGGTGCTGCGCACGATGGAACACTCTGGCCTGCGCGGCCTCGGCGGCGCAGGCTTCCCGGCCGGGCGCAAATGGCGCATCGTTCGCGCCGAGCAAGGGCCCCGACTGATGGCGATTAACATCGACGAGGGCGAGCCAGGCACCTTCAAGGACCGCTTCTACCTCGAGCGCGACCCGCACCGCTTCCTTGAGGGAGCGCTGATCGCTGCCTGGGCAGTTGGCATCGACACTATTTACGTTTATTTGCGCGACGAATACCACGGCTGCCGTGCGCTGCTCGAAAGCGAGCTCGCGCTGCTGCGCGCCGACCCGCCCGTACAGGGCATTCCCGAGATCGTCCTGCGCCGCGGCGCCGGGGCCTACATCTGCGGCGAAGAATCGGCCATGATCGAGTCGCTCGAAGGCAAACGCGGCATGCCGCGCCTGCGTCCGCCGTATGTGGCGCAGGTCGGCCTGTTCGGTCGCCCGACCCTGGAGCATAACTTCGAGACGCTGCACTGGGTGCGCGACATCCTCGAAAAGGGCGGCGACTGGTTCGCAGGCCATGGCCGCAACGGCCGCAAGGGACTGCGCTCGTTCTCGGTTTCCGGGCGGGTCAAGGAACCCGGCGTCAAGCTGGCGCCGGCCGGCATCACCATCGCCGAATTGATCGAGGAGTACTGCGGCGGCATGCAGGACGGACATGGTTTCTATGCCTACCTGCCGGGCGGCGCGTCGGGCGGCATCCTGCCTGCGTCGATGAGCGATGTCCCGCTCGACTTCGACACCCTGCAGCCGTACGGCTGCTTCATCGGATCGGCCGCGGTGGTCGTCCTGTCCGACCAGGACAGCGCGGTCGGCGCTGCCCGCAACACGATGCAGTTCTTCAAGCACGAATCGTGCGGCCAATGCACGCCGTGCCGGGTCGGCACCTCGAAGGCGGCGGCGCTGATTGAACAGCCGCGCTGGAACCTGACGTTGCTGGCCGAGCTGTCGCAGGTGATGCGCGACGCCTCCATTTGCGGGCTGGGACAGGCAGCGCCCAATCCGGTCGACTGCGTCGTCAAGTATTTTCCACACGAGCTGGGATAAAAGATGAACGCAATTACCCGTAATGAAATGGCGCAGGTGAATGCACCAACCGTCAGCTTTGAACTCAATGGCCGCACGGTCACCGGCCTTGCCAACGAGACGATCATCGAGATCGCCGATCGCGAAGGTCTCGAGATTCCCCGCCTGTGCTACAAGGAAGGGTTGGACACGGTCGGCAACTGCCGTTCCTGCATGGTCGAGATTGACGGCGAGCGCGTGCTGGCGCCGTCGTGCTGCCGCTTCCCGTCGCCCGGCATGAAGGTCAGCACCGACAGCGAGCGCGCCCGTGCGGCGCAGAAGATGGTGCTCGAACTGCTGCAGTCCGATATGCCGGAAGCCGAGTACACGCGCCACAACGAAGTCGACCAATGGGCGGCCAGGCTGGGCGTGGGCAAACCGCGCTTCGAAGCGCGCGAGCGCGTCGCACCGGACCATTCGCATGCCGCCATCACCGTCAACCTCGATGCGTGCATCCAGTGCACGCGCTGCGTGCGCGCCTGCCGCGACGAGCAAATGAACGACGTGATCGGCCTGGCGCTGCGCGGTCCGGATACCAGGATCGTGTTCGACATGGACGATCCAATGGGTAACTCCACCTGCGTGGCCTGCGGCGAATGCGTGCAGGCCTGCCCGACCGGCGCACTGATGCCGGCGCGCGAAGTGGCGCTGAACATCCCGGACAAGCAGGTGGAGTCGGTCTGCCCGTATTGCGGCGTCGGCTGTCAGTTGACCTATAACGTCAAGGATAACAAGATTTTGTATGTCGAGGGCCGCGACGGTCCGGCCAACCACGGGCGCCTGTGCGTCAAGGGACGCTACGGCTTCGACTACGCGCAACATCCGCATCGCCTGACAGTGCCCCTGATCCGCCGTGCCGACGCGCCAAAACGCGGCGACGTCGAGATGGACCCGACCCGCGTGTTGGAGTACTTCCGCGAGGCCAGCTGGGACGAGGCACTGGAACGGGCGGGCGGCACGCTGGCGCAGATCCGCGACACTTACGGCAAGAAGGCGCTGGCGGGCTTCGGCTCGGCCAAGGGCAGCAACGAGGAGGCCTACCTGTTCCAGAAACTGGTACGGACGGGCTTCGGCAGCAATAACGTCGACCACTGCACCCGCCTGTGCCATGCATCGTCGGTGGTGGCGCTGCTCGAAGGTATCGGTTCGGGCGCGGTATCGAATCCGGTGATGGATGTGGTCAATGCCGAGGTGATACTCGTCATCGGCGCCAACCCGACCGTTAACCATCCGGTGGCTGCCACCTGGATCAAGAACGCGGTCGCAAACGGCTCCAAGCTGGTGGTGTGCGACCCGCGCCGCTCGGAACTGGCGCGCATGTCGCACCGCTTCCTGCAGTTCAAGCCGGATACCGACGTCGCCATGCTGAACGCGATGATGCACGTCATCGTCCACGAGAACCTTGTCGACCGCGAGTTCATCGAAAGCCGCACTGTCGGCTACGAGGACCTGAAGAAGAACGTCGAGGGCTACAGTCCCGAGGCGATGGCGCCGATCTGCGGCATCGACCCCGAGACCCTGCGCTATACCGCTCGCCTGTACGCGACCTCGCGCGCCTCGATCATTCTGTGGGGGATGGGAGTGTCCCAGCACGTGCACGGCACCGACAACGCGCGCTGCCTGATCGCGCTGGCCCTGATGACCGGGCAGATCGGCCGTGTTGGCACCGGCCTGCATCCGCTACGCGGCCAGAACAACGTGCAGGGAGCGTCCGATGCCGGCCTGATCCCGATGATGTATCCGGACTACCAGCACGTGTCCGACCCGGCGGTGCAGGCGCGCTTCGAGGCCGCATGGCGGCTCGAGCCCGGCACGCTGGACAGTACGCCAGGCCTGACCGTCGTCGAGGTGATGCATGCGATCTTGCATGGGGATGTGCGCGGCATGTACGTCATGGGCGAGAATCCCGCGATGTCCGATCCGGACGCCAACCACGCGCGCGCGGCGCTCGCGGCGCTGGATATCCTGGTAGTGCAGGATATCTTCCTCACGGAAACTGCCTACCTGGCGGACGTGATCCTGCCGGCGACCGCGTTCCCCGAGAAAACCGGGACCTTCACGAATACCGATCGCCTGGTACAGATGGGACGCCAGGCGCTCGACCCGCCAGGCCAGGCAAAGCCCGACCTGTGGATCATCCAGCAGCTCGCACGCCGACTGGGTCTGGACTGGAACTACGGCCACGTGTCGGAAGTCTTCGACGAGATGCGCCGCACCATGCCGAGCATCGGCGGTATCACGTGGGAGCGGCTGGAGCGCGAGCACGCGGTGGTGTACCCGTGCACGAAGGAGGGCGATCCCGGGCAGCCGGTCGTGTTCACCGCCCGCTTCCCGCGTGAATCGGGGCGTGCCCGCTTCGTCCCGGCGGACATCATCCCGGCCGCTGAACGGCCGGATCTGGAATATCCGATGGTGCTGATCACCGGGCGCCAGCTGGAACACTGGCACACGGGCAGCATGACGCGGCGCGCACTGGTGCTCGATGCGCTCGAGCCCGATCCGGTGGCGCTGGTGCATCCGCTCGACCTGGCGGCGATGGGGGCGCAGCCGGGCGCGGTCGTCACCATCGAGTCGCGGCGGGGCCGCGTGACCTTGTATGCGCGTGCCGACGACAGTTCACCGCGCGGCGCGATCTTCGTACCGTTCTGTTACTACGAAGCGGCCATCAACCGGCTCACCAATGCCGCCCTCGATCCGTTCGCCAAGATCCCGGAGTTCAAATACTGCGCGATCCGGGTGACCCCGGGCGGCGCCGACCCGGTGCAGGGCAGCTACGGCGGTGGACAGGTGCTGGCGGCGACCACGATGGCGCGACCGGCAGCCCGATTGGAATAGACCGCGACGGGAAAGGGGCCAGGGCGGTTGCCGCCCTAGCGCATGAGCGGCCGGGTCCAGTACCCTGGCTGGGCGTATACGGCTTTCAGTGTATCGATGAAGAAACGTACCCTGGCGGGAAGGTGGCGCTGCTGCATGTAAACCGCCATGATGTCGTAGTCGGGCAGGGCGTACTCGTCGAGCACTGTCATCAGTTCGCCGGCCGCCAGCTGCGCCTGTATCTCCCAGGTTGAACGCCAGGCCAGCCCAAGTCCTTCGCTCGCCCAGCGGTGCAGCAATTCCCCGTCATTGCAATCGAGGTTGCCGTTCACCTTGATCGTCACCGGCTTGCCGTCCTTCTGGAAGTACCAGCCGCGCTGCTGCCCGCCCTGCAGGTTGAAGGCCAGGCAGTTATGCTGCGCCAGCTCGTCGAGCGTGCGCGGAATGCCGCAGCGCGCGAAGTAGGTCGGAGTACCACACACCACACGCCGGTTGGTCGCCAGACGGCCGGCGACGAAACTCGGATCGAGCACTCCGCCGATCCTGATCCCCAGTTCGTATCCTTCCCGAACCAGATCGACCACGTGGTCGGTGAGGTTGAATGAAATCTGCACTTTCGGATTGGCCGCCAGGAAGGCCGGGGCGTGCGGCGCCACGTGCAGCCGTCCGAACGCCGCCGGTGCCGACACGATCAGGTGCCCGCTTGCCTGGTCACGACCTTCGGAAACGATGGTTTCGGCCATCTCGATTTCTGCCAGCAGTTTGCGGCAGTGCTCGAGGAAGAGCGATCCCGATTCGGTCAAGGTCAGGTGGCGCGTAGTCCGGTGCAGCAGCTTGACGCCAAGGCGCCGCTCCAGCGCATCGATGCGTCGCGCCAGCATGACCGGCGTGATGTTCTGTTCCAGCGCAGCGCGCGCCAGGCTGCCCTTGTCGACCGCATCGACGAAGGCGCACATCTGTTTGACTTTATCCATGCCTGCAGTGTTCCATACTCCAGGTATCGAATAAACCTATTTTTTGTGTTCTTATCAAGTGCCCTCCAACGCTCTAGCATACGTTCATCGCAAGTGTACTTTTTACTTTTATGAGCCTGGAGGTATGGCATGGCAAAGATGACAGCAGCAGAGGCAGCGGTCCTGGTGATGGAAAAAGAAGGGATTAGCGTCGCCTTCGGCGTGCCTGGCGCCGCGATCAACCCGTTTTACGCCGCGCTGCGCAAGCGCGACAGCATTCGCCACTTCCTGGCGCGCCACGTCGAGGGCGCCTCGCACATGGCCGAGGGATACACCCGGGCCAAGGCCGGCAACCTGGGCGTGTGCATCGGCACCTCCGGGCCGGCGGGCACCGACATGATTACAGGTCTTTATTCGGCGCAAGCAGATTCGATACCTATTCTTTGCATTACCGGCCAGGCGCCGCGTGCCCGCCTCTACAAGGAGGACTTCCAGGCAGTCGACATCGAGTCGATCGCCAAGCCGGTCACCAAGTGGGCCGTCACCGTGCGCGAGCCGGCATTGGTGCCGCGCGTGTTCCAGCAGGCGTTCCACCTGATGCGCTCCGGCCGGCCCGGCCCGGTGCTGATCGACCTGCCGATCGACGTGCAGATGGCGCAGATCGAGTTCGACGGCGACACCTACGAGCCGATGGCGCTGTACAAGCCCAGGGCTACCCGCGCACAGATCGAGAAAGCGCTCGACATGCTGAACCGGGCGCAGCGTCCCTTGTTGACCGCCGGCGGCGGCATCATCAATGCCGACGCGTGCGCGCTGCTGGTCGAGTTCGCGGAGATCACTGGCGTCCCCGTGATTCCGACCCTGATGGGGTGGGGTTCGATCCCCGACGACCATCCCCAGATGGCGGGCATGGCGGGCCTGCAGACAAGCCACCGCTACGGCAATGCGACGATGCTGGCCTCCGATTTCGTCATGGGCATCGGCAATCGCTGGGCCAACCGCCATACCGGGGGCATCGAGGTGTTCACCAAGGATCGCACCTTCGTCCACATCGATATCGAACCGACCCAGATCGGCCGCGTGTTCGGTCCCGATTTCGGCATCGTGTCGGATGCGAAGGCCGCGCTGGAGCAATTGGTGGAGTTGGCCCGCGAGTGGCGCGCCAGTGGCAGGCTGGCCGATCATTCCGAGTGGCTGGGAGCGTGCCAGGAGCGCAAGCGCACCATGCTGCGCAAGAGCGATTTTGCCGACGTGCCGGTCAAGCCGCTGCGCGTCTACCACGAGATGAACCAATACTTCGGACGTGATGTGCGCTACGTGGCCAGCATCGGCCTGTCGCAGATCGCTGCCGCCCAGTTCCTGCACGTGCACCACCCGCGCCATTGGATCAACTGTGGTCAGGCCGGCCCGCTGGGCTGGACCATCCCGGCGGCGCTCGGTGTGCGCGTGGCCGACCCCGATGCCGACATCGTCGCCATCTCGGGCGACTACGACTTCCAGTTCATGATCGAGGAACTGGCGGTGGCTGCACAGTTCAAGCTTCCGTATATCCACGTACTGGTGAACAACGCGTATCTCGGCCTGATCCGGCAAGCGCAGCGCGGCTTCGAGATGGACTACTGTGTCCAGCTGGCATTCGAAAACGTCAACGCACCCGAACTGGAAGGGTACGGCGTCGATCACGTTGCCGTGGTCGAGGGCCTGGGGTGCAAAGCACTCAGGGTATTCCGGCCGGCCGATATCATCCCGGCCTTCGAGCGCGCGCGCGCACTGATGAAGCAATACAGCGTGCCCGTGGTGGTCGAAATTATCCTTGAGCGCGTCACTAACATAGCGATGGGCACCGAGATCGACGCGCTCAACGAGTTTAACGAAGTCCTCGACGTCGAGTGACGCCAGCACAAGGAACCGAGATGACCAAACTTGCCGCCAACCTGACCATGCTATTTACCGAGGTCGAGTTCCTCGACCGCTTCGAGCACGCCGCGAAGGCAGGCTTTCGCGGCGTCGAATTCCTGTTTCCCTACGCGTTTCGGGCAGAAGAAATCGCCGCCAGGCTCGACGCGTGGCGTCTCGAGCTGGTGCTGCACAACCTGCCGGCCGGAGACTGGGCCCGCGGCGAGCGCGGCATCGCCTGCCATCCGGGGCGCGGTGCCGAATTCCAGGACGGTGTGGGCACGGCGATCGGCTATGCCAAGGCGCTTGGCGTCAAACAGCTCAACTGCCTGGCCGGCATCGTGCCGCCCGGGGTCGCGCCCGAGGCAGCGCACGCTACGCTGGTGGCGAACCTCGCGTTCGCCGCCGGCCAGTGCAAGGCCGAAGGAATCGGCCTGCTGATCGAGCCGATCAACACCTTCGATATCCCCGGATTCTTCCTGCACGGTACGCGCCAGGCGCTGGACATCATCGGCGAGACTGGCTCGGACAATCTGTTCCTGCAGTACGACATCTATCACATGCAGCGCATGGAAGGCGAACTGGCGGCGACGATCAAGGCTAACCTGCCGCTGATCCGCCACATCCAGCTGGCCGACAATCCAGGCCGCTGCGAGCCGGGCACGGGCGAGATCAATTACCGCTACCTGCTCGGCATGCTCGACGAGATCGGGTATGCCGGCTGGGTCGGCTGCGAATACAAGCCGAGGGCCGGCAGCGCGCAGGGTCTGGGCTGGATGGCCGAACACGGCCTGTAGACACGTACTGCAAAGCGCTTTGCACACATTTCAAACCTGGAGACCATCATGACGAAAGTAGGATTCATCGGCCTTGGCATCATGGGCGGGCCCATGGCCGCCAACCTGCAGGCGGGCGGCTGCAAACTGTACCTGCACGACCTGAAAAATCCGCCGCTGTCGCTGGTCGAGGCCGGCGCCACCGTCTGCACCAACGCCACCGAGGTGGCAAAACGGGCTGACATCATTATTGTGATGGTGCCCGACACCCCGCACGTGGAAGAGGCGCTGTTCGGCGCGACCGGGGTGGCCGCCGGTCTGGCGCCGGGCAAGATCGTGGTCGACATGAGTTCGATCTCGCCGATGGCTACCAAGGAGTTTGCAAAAAGGATCAACAAGCGCCAGTGCGACTACCTCGACGCGCCGGTGTCGGGCGGGGAGGTGGGGGCGCGCGCCGCCACGCTGACGATCATGGTGGGCGGCTCGCAAGAGGCGTTCGACCGGGTCAGGCCGCTGTTTGAACTGATGGGGAAAAACATCACGCTCGTGGGCGGCAATGGCGACGGCCAGACCACCAAGGTGGCGAACCAGATCATCGTTGCGCTGAACATCCAGGCCGTAGCAGAGGCCCTGCTGTTCGCCTCGAAGGCGGGCGCCGACCCGGCAAAGGTCCGGGAGGCGCTGATGGGCGGGTTTGCCGCTTCGCGCATCCTGGAAGTGCACGGCGAGCGCATGGTCAAGCGCACCTTCGCACCGGGGTTCCGGATCGAACTGCACCAGAAGGACCTCAACCTTGCGCTGCAGGGCGCAAAGAGCCTGGGGATCTCGCTGCCGAGCACCGCCACCGTGCAGGAGCTGATGAATTCCTGCGCCGCACACGGCATGGCGCATCTCGATCACTCGTCGCTGTGCCAGGCGATCGAGCGGATGTCGAACCATGCCATCGCCGCGGCTTGACAAGAACTTCTCATGACTACTTTGGTGTTCTATCATCCGGCCTGCCTCGGGCACGCGCCCGGGCCGGGCCATCCGGAATCGCCGCAGCGCCTGCATGCGGTGATGGGGGCGCTGCGGCAGCCGGAATTTGCGCAACTGGCCTGGCGCGAGGCGCCGCTCGGCACGCGCGAACAGGTATTGCTGGTGCACAGCGCCGAGTATGTCGATGCGATCGCCGCCGCAGCGCCGCGCAGTGGCCTGGTGGCGCTTGACGGCGGCGACACCGTGATGTCGCCCGGCACGTGGGAGGCGGTGCTGCGCTGCGTCGGCGCCGCCTGTGCCGGGGTCGATGCCGTGCTGGCGGGTGAGGCCGGCAACGTGTTCTGCGCGACCCGGCCTTGCGGACACCATGCCGAGCCGGACCGGGCGATGGGCTTTTGCGTCTTCAACCAGGCCGCCATCGCTGCCGTCCACGCCCTCGAAACGCACGGCCTGGAGCGCGTAGCCGTGATCGATTTCGACGTCCACCATGGAAATGGCACGCAAGCCGCGTTCTTCGACCGTCCGGAACTCTTCTTCGGCTCGAGCCACCAGTCGCCGCTGTATCCAGGGACCGGTGCGGCCAGCGAAACCGGAGCGAGCGGGAACATTGTCAACCTTCCGCTGCCGCCTGGCTGCGGCACGAAGCTGTTTCGCGCGCAGGTGGCGAGCGCGTTGCTGCCCGCATTGCGCCGCTTTGCGCCACAGTTCATCGTGATGTCGGCCGGGTTCGACGCGCACCGGCTCGACCCGTTGGCGGGCATGAATCTGGAGGACGAGGATTTCGGCTGGATTACACGCGAAGTGATGGGGATTGCCGAGGATGTGTGCCAGGGCCGGATCGTCTCGATCCTCGAAGGCGGTTACAGCGCCGACGGGCTGGCAGGGGGCTGCGCGGCGCACCTGCGCGCGCTGATGCAGCGCTAAGGGCAGGGCGGGGGAATCAGCAGGGCGATCCGGGCCGCCCCTTCGTTCAGCAGGAACGCCCGGAACGCCCGCGCCACCGGCGGGAGCCGCTTCTCGCGGCGGTGCACGACATACCAGTTGAGCATCAATGGAAACCCCTCGACCTCCAGCACCACCAGGCTGCGCGCAGTGAGCTCGCGGCCGATCGTATGGGCAGACAGGAAGCCCAGTCCGATACCGGCGATGACCGCCTGCTTGATCGTCTCGGTGCTCTTGATTTCCATCGCAACCTTCAGTTCGCCCAGGTGGCTGCCGAACGCAGCTTCCATCGAGAACCAGGTGTCGGAGCCGGGTTCGCGAATCACGAAGGGCTGACGGATCAGCTCGTCCATCGAAATGGGCCCGCGTCCAGCCAGGGGATGGTCCGGCGCGCCCACGATCACGTAGGGATGGGGGGCGAACGCATCGTTCTGCGTGTCGAGCCCGGCAGGCGGGCGCACCATCACAGCCAGATCGGTGCTGTTGGCCGACAGCCTGCCCAGCAGTTCCTCGCGATTGTGCACCATCAGGTTCAACTGCACACCCGGATGCTGGCGCGCGAAGGCGACCATCAGCTGTGGAAAGAAATAGTCGCCGGCACTGATCACCGCCACGTTCAGCTTGCCGCCCGCGATCCCCTTGAGCTGCGCCATTGCGTCTTCCGCTTCATCGAACTGCTGGATGATGGCGCGGCAAAAGGGCAGCAGCTCGGTGCCCGCCTGGGTCAGGTAGATCGTCTTCCCGAGTTGCTCGAACAAGTCCGCCCCGACATGGCCCTCGAGGGTCCGGATCTGGATCGACACGGCCGGTTGGGTGAGGTGCAGTTCTTCGGCGGCGCGCGAAAAACTGAGGCGACGCGCGACCGCCTCGAACACCTTCAGTTGGCGCAGTGTCGCGTTCTTCATCGGACTCCAGAGGTATAAGCAATCGCTAATGATTATCCCTAAAAACTTTAACTATTGCTAATCATTTTGTTGGAATAGGATGGTTTCCAGATTACTCAACCGCACGAACCCATTTGGAGAATTGCCATGACGACGATCCGCAGCAGCGACGCCGACGCCCAGCGCAACGCCTACAACGCGGCTTTTCATGAACTGGGACTGAGCTGGTTCTGGGACACAGGACACTATGCGAGCGTCGCCTCGGGCAGTGATGACCGCACCGGCTTGCGAAACTACCTGGCAGCGCACCAAGCCCACCTGCTGAGCGCGCACGACGCCGATTTCCTGGTCGAGGCGATCCTGGCCACCAAGGAGCGCTGCCACGCGCAAGCGAGCGCCGCTGGCGGCAATCCCGCCGCCTTCATCAACTGGCCAGAGATCCAGCAGCGGCAGATCGGCGTATAGACACGACTGGCTGAGCGGAGATTTTCGAATCTTAACCATGGTCAAGGATATGCAGAAGTTGTTCTTCCACAATCAGACGAGAAGCAAGGCTGCATGCCGGGCTGTCCCCCGATCCCCGCCGTACGAGAGAAAAATCACATGATTCAACACTGGATACGCTTTCAACACCTCGACACCGTGCGTTTCGGCACAATCGAGGGCGACAAGATCCGGATCTTCAAGGGCGACATGTTCGACAGCCCGCGACGGACCGACCATGCGATCGGCCTGGCCGAGGTCAAGGTGCTCGCCCCCGTCGTGCCCGGCAAAGTACTGGCGATGTGGAACAACTATCACGCCCTCGGCCAGAAGCTGGGCCTGGCTCCGCCGGCCGAGCCGCTCTACCTGATGAAGCCGCCGACTTCGTACCTGGCGCCAGGCGGCACGATCCGCAGGCCGCCGTCCGAGGGCAAGGTGGTATTCGAAGGCGAGCTGGCGATCGTCATCGGCCGCAGCTGCAGCGCCGTCTCGGTAGAGGACGCTCCCGACCATGTGTTCGGCTACACCTGCGCCAATGACGTCACCGTGGCCGATATCATCCAGCGCGATCCGACCTTCCCTCAATGGGTGCGCGCCAAGGGTTTCGACACCTTTTGCCCGTTCGGCCCGGTGATTGCTACCGGACTCAATCCGACAATGCTGGTCGTGCGCACGATCCTGAACGGCGAGGTGCGCCAGGACTACCCCGTCAACGATATGGTGTTTTCGGTGGCCGAGCTGGTCAGTAAAATTTCGCATGACATGACATTGGAGCCGGGCGATATCCTGCTGTGCGGAACGTCGGTCGGCGTTGGCTCGATGCGGCCGGGCAGCTTGATCGAGGTAGAGATCGACGGCATCGGAAAGCTGGTCAATCGGTTCGAGTAAACGACGAGGGGTGGGTCATGAAAATCGCAGTCATCGGAGCGGGAGCAATCGGAGGCCTGGTCGGCGCCAGGCTGGCGTTGGCAGGGGAGGAGGTGACATTCATTGTCCGGGGAGCCAACCTGGAGGCGATTCGTGCACATGGTATCAAGCTCATCGAAATGAGCGGCGAAGAAAAGGTCGCGTTGGAAGTGCGCGCGACCGATGATTATGAGGCGGCCGGCGTGCAGGACCTGGTGATCCTGGCCCTGAAAGCGCACCAGGTCGATGGCGTCTCCGCCCGGATCGGCCAGCTGTTCGGTCCGCGGACCGTTGTGGTGACAATGCAAAACGGCATACCCTTCTGGTATTTTCACCGCCATGGCGGCGAGTTCGACGGTCGCACCGTGCACAGCGTCGATGCCGGTGGCGAACTGGCGCGCAGGATCCAACCCGAGCGGGTGCTCGGCTGCGTGGTCTACCCGGCAGCCGAACTGGTGGCGCCAGGCGTCATCCGGCACATCGAAGGCGCGCGCTTTCCGCTGGGGGAGCTGGACGGCACTGCGAGCGAGCGGGTCAATGCGGTCTCCGCCTGCTTCCAGAACGCCGGCTTCAAGTCGCCAGTGCTGGACAATATCCGCGCCGAAATCTGGCTCAAGCTATGGGGTAATGTCAGCTTCAACCCGATCAGCGCACTGGCGCATTCGACCCTGGTCGACATCTGCCAACACCCGCTCGCACGCGAGCTGGCGGCGGCCATGATGCGCGAGGCGGAAGCGGTCGCGACCAAGCTGGGAATTTCGTTTCGCGTCACGCTAGATCGGCGCATCGAGGGCGCCGAGAAAATCGGCAAGCACAAGACCTCGATGCTGCAGGACGTGGAGGCAGGCCGGGGGCCGGAAATCGATGCACTGGTAGGCTCGGTGATCGAACTGGCGCGCATGACCGGGACCCCTACGCCGCATATCGATTCGGCGTATGCGCTCGTGAAGTTGCTGGAGCAGACAATGACCGAGGAACGCGGCGGGGTAAGGCTGCAGAAACTGGTTACGACCTGACCGGCTTTTCAGAAACAAAACGGACCGGCCAGGCCAGCACTGGCCGGCCGGTGCGTTTGCCTTCAGATCTTTCCCCGATTTTTCAAGCGGCTCAGCGTTTCCGGCGACAGGTTCAGGTACGACGCCAGTTCTTTCTTTGGCAGTCGTTCAAACAAGTCGGGGTGCTTGCGCACAAAGCGGTGAACCCGGCCCGGCGCATCCAGCAAATGCAGCGTAATGGTGTGCGCCATGATGCTGCTCATCAGGTTCATGACCTCGTATTCGAACGCCTGCTTCACGGTGCTGTGGCTTTGCAGGTAGTCGACCCATTGCGACAGCGGCATTCTCGCCACCCGTGCCTTGGTGACGCACACGATGCTGTACGGAGTCGGCGTTTTCAGGCACCAGGCGGCGTAACTGGTTTCGATATCGCGTTCCGCCGAGAAGCGCAGGATCATCTCCTTTGCTTCCTGATTGGTGACCTGGCGTTTGAGGATGCCGTCAAGAATGAAATACTGGGCCATTTCGTGCACGCCCTGATTCACCAGCAGATCACCCTTCTGATGATTCACGATCGTCAAATAGGGCTCGAGCGCGGCCATTTCACTGTCGCGTAATTCCTTGAGAATCACGTTCTGTTTCAACTGGAGTCGGATGATGTTCCGTTCCGAGTGATTTGCAATGAGCGTCATTGAACCGGGCCATTTACCTGGAATCCTCCATCATGCGGCGAAAATTGACCGTGGTCAATGAGGCAAATCAGACGGGCTGGATATGATGATTCAAGGGCGACACACATGGCGTGGCCACCTGGATCGACAATAACCGGAGACATCAATGACAAACCACGTATCGGTAGACGTGACCGACGGCTTTCACCTGGTAATCGATGCGTTGAAACATAACGACATCGATACGATTTTTGGCTTGGTCGGAATTCCGATTACCGACCTTGCCCGCCTGGCGCAGGCCGAGGGGATGCGTTTTATCGGCTTTCGTCATGAACAGAACGCAGGGAATGCCGCAGCGATTGCCGGATACATAACGCAAAAGCCGGGTATTTGCCTGACCGTATCGGCGCCGGGCTTCCTCAACGGCCTGACGGCACTGGCCAACGCGACCACCAACTGCTTCCCGATGATTTTGATTTCCGGTTCGAGCGAACGCGAGATCGTCGACCTGCAGCAGGGCGACTATGAAGAGATGGATCAGCTGAACGCGGCCAAGCCGTACGCCAAGGCTTCTTACCGCATCAACAAGGCCGAGGACATCGGCATCGGTGTCGCGCGTGCGATTCGCGCTGCCGTCTCAGGTCGCCCGGGCGGTGTCTATCTCGACCTGCCGGCCCAGCTGCTGTCGCAGACGCTCGAGGCGGGCCACGGCAAGCGCACCTTGGTCAAGGTGGTGGACCCGGTGCCACGCCAGCTTCCGGCCCCGGACTCGGTGCAACGCGCACTGTCGCTGCTCAAGGGCGCAAAGAAGCCGCTGATCCTGCTCGGCAAGGGCGCTGCCTACGCGCAGGCGGATGAGGACATCCGCGCCCTGGTCGAGCGCACCGGGTTTCCTTACCTGCCAATGTCGATGGCCAAGGGCTTGCTGCCGGACACTCACGCCCAGTCGGCCTCAGCGGCCCGCTCCTATGTGCTGGCCGAGGCCGACGTGGTGGTGTTGATCGGCGCGCGGCTGAACTGGCTACTGGCGCACGGCAAAGGCAAGACTTGGGGCAAGCCCAAACAGTTCATCCAGATCGATATCTCGCCCACCGAAATCGACAGCAACGTGGCGATTGCCGCGCCGCTGATCGGCGATATCGGCTCGTGCGTGGCGGCCCTGCTCGAGGGGCTCGACGGCGCCGGCATCGCCAAGCCGGACGCATCGTGGCTCGGTCCGATCGCCGAGCGCAAGGACCAGAACATGTCCAAGATGGCAGCGCAGCTGGGCCGAGAAGTGTTTCCGATGAACTTCCACACCGCCCTGGGTGCAATCCGCGACGTGCTGAAGCACCATCCCGACATCAACCTGGTCAACGAGGGCGCCAATACCCTTGACTATGCACGCAGCATCATCGACCAGTACCAGCCGCGCAAACGTTTCGACTCCGGCACCTGGGGCATCATGGGCATCGGCATGGGCTACGCCATCGGCGCGGCGGTCGTCAGCGGCAAGCCGGTGGTCGCGATCGAAGGCGACAGCGCTTTCGGTTTCAGCGGCATGGAACTCGAGACCATCTGTCGCTACGATTTACCGGTGACGACTATTATTTTCAACAACAACGGCGTGTACCGCGGTACCGACGTCAATCCGACCGGTGGCAAGGACGTGGCCCCGACCGTGTTCGTCAAGAACGCCCGCTACGACAAGATGATCGAAGCGTTTGGAGGCATCGGGTACAACGTCACCACTCCGCAAGAGCTCACCCGTGCGCTGACCGAGGCGATTGCCGCCGGCAAGCCCGCCCTCATCAATGCTGTGATCGATGAGACCGCCGGGACAGAGAGCGGCCGCCTGACCAACCTGAATCCGCAAAGCGGCACGAAAAAGTAAGACAGCCACTCGCACGACCGCCGGCGCCATCCCTCAGGCAAGCCGGCAGGCAGGCCTGCGGGTCCCGCATATCGATTGACAAAAGGAGACTGACATCATGAGCAAACCACTTGAAGGCATCAAGATTATCGACTTTACCCACGTCCAGGCTGGCCCCGCTTGCACGCAGTTGCTCGCATGGTTCGGCGCCGACGTGATCAAAGTCGAGCGTCCCGGTTCGGGCGACGTTACGCGCTCGCAGTTGCGCGACATCCCGGACGTCGACGCACTGTATTTCACCATGCTGAACAGCAATAAGCGTTCGCTGACGCTCGATACCAAAAAGCCCGAAGGAAAGGAAATCCTTACCAAGCTGATCAAAGAGTCGGACGTGCTGGTCGAGAACTTTGGTCCGGGCGCACTGGACCGCATGGGCTTTACGTGGGAACACATCAAGGAACTCAACCCAGGCATGATCGTGGCGTCGGTGAAGGGCTTCAGCGACGGTCACCACTACGAAGACCTGAAGGTCTATGAGAATGTGGCGCAGTGCGCCGGCGGTGCGGCATCGACCACCGGTTTCGACGACGGTCCCCCGACCGTCAGCGCCGCCGCGCTCGGCGACAGCAATACCGGCATGCACCTGGCGATCGGAATATTGACCGCCCTGCGTGCACGCGACACGACGGGGAAGGGCCAGAAGGTGGCGGTATCGATGCAGGACAGCGTGCTGAACCTGTGTCGCGTCAAGTTGCGCGACCAGCAGCGCCTGGACCGTATCGGCTACCTGGAAGAGTATCCGCAGTACCCGCATGGGAAGTTCTCAGACGTCGTTCCGCGTGGCGGCAATGCCGGCGGTGGCGGCCAGCCGGGCTGGGTGCTCAAGTGCAAGGGCTGGGAAACCGACCCGAACGCCTACATCTATTTCACCATCCAGGGGCACGCCTGGGCGCCAATCTGCAGGGCAATCGGCAAGGACGAGTGGACCGCCGACCCAGCGTACATGACCGCTGCCGCGCGCCAGGACAAGATTTTCGACATCTTTGCGACGATCGAAGAATGGCTGAAAGACAAGACCAAGTTCGAGGCGGTAGACATTTTGCGCAAGTTCGACATTCCTTGTTCGCCAGTCCTGTCGATGAAAGAAATCGCCAGCGATCCTTCGTTGCGTGCCAGCGGTACGATCACCGAGGTCGACCACAAGGAACGCGGAAAATACCTGACCGTGGGCAGCCCTATCAAGTTCTCGGACATGAAGGTCGAAATCACGGGTTCGCCGCTGCTGGGCGAACATACCGACGAGGTACTGGAAAGTCTCGGCTACAGCACGAAGCAGATCGCGGCGCTGCACGAGCAGCAGGTGGTCTGATCCCGGGAATACCTGGATAAAACGGATCCTTGCGCGCGTCGGCCTGTTGCGGCGCGCGCTCGCTTTTTTAGAAGGAGTGTTCATGCACGTCGAACTCGATTTTCAACAACTGGTACATGCACTGGGCGACGGTGTCATTGTCTGCGATGCGGCCGGCGCAATTACCTTCTGGAATGGAGCCGCTACGCGCATCTTCGGCTTTACCGAAAGCGACGCCATCGGACAGTCGCTGGACCTTATCATTCCTCAGCGTCAACGCGAGCGTCACTGGACCGGCTACCACAACACCATGGCCACGGGCCAGACGCGCTACGGCAACGACGTGTTGCGTGTCCCGGCAGTACACAAGGAAGGCAAGCCCTTGTCAATCGCTTTTACCGTCGCGATGTTGCACGCTCCGAGCGGGGAGGTGTCGTCTATTGTCGCAGTGGTGCGCGATGAGACCGAACGCTGGAGCGAGGAACGCAAGCTGCGGGCGCGCCTTGCCCAGCTCGACACAGCACAGGCGTAGTCGCGTGCCTGCGCGCTCGCGCGTATGGAACGCGATATGTCACGTGCGGCCAGGGATTGCGCAACGGTCTCGAAGGCACTGTCGATTGCACCGAACGTGCTTGCCCGGCAGTTCAACCCGGGATCGCCCAACTTGGCTTAGGCCTCGGACGTGTCGGCATCGGTTCTGGCAAATGAAGAAAATCGATCAAACCTCGCGGAAGTGCATTGACCTAAATGAAGGAGCTGGAAGCTGCCAGGACAGCGAAGCTCCAGCTGCTACTGCGCAGATCAAGAACTTCGCATAATCTATATTATGTAAAATACGCTTCCTACCTCGAGTATATCGTATGGGCGCCCAGCCCGGCACGCCCTGCCATTACGCAGGTCGGCCCGACCTGACCAATAAGGCTGCCGCTCCCAGGTTCCAGATCGAATGCACGCCGAAAATTGCCATCAGGTTGAGTGGCGCAAGGCGCACATCGGCGATCAGGATGAAAAGTCCGGGAAACAATCCTGCCATGACCCCTAGCGCTGCACACCAACGCGACCATGGCCAATCTGGCGCCGATGCCAGAGCGTACGACCACGCTAGAAATGCGGCGCACATGGCCAGCAAGCCTGCCTTGGTCAGCACTTGAATCATGGTGCCCATGACGCGCAGGACGATATACATCACCTCGATCTCACGCTCGGAGGCTGCGACGAACTGCCGCGCAAGTTGGGGCACCACGAAGCCGTCGAGCAGCATCGCACCGACGACAATGCAGCAGCCAAGCGAATACGCGGCCATCGCGACGATCACTGGTACCCGGCGCCGCCCGAGCAGGCCGCTGAATACTGCAAAACCGCCGGCCAGCATGGCGAGCATGACCATGAGACCACCGTGCACGACGCCGTCCATGAACTGCAGCGAGACGAGCTGGGTCAGGCTTTCCTGAACGGACGACGCTTTCGTGACGACGGGGTGATGGGACAAGGCGAACAATGCAAGACCAGTGGTGCAGGCGATGGCAAACGCGGCCCGGCGGCGATGCGCCGGAAGAGGAACAGTTGCTTGCAAATTCATGGGATTCCTTTACTTTTTGGTTGGAGTCCCACTAATATCATCCGTCGCCGCGTGGAGTGGCAGAGCAGTTTCCCGGTTCATCCGCTAGCGGACAAAACATCCGCATTGTCCGTCAGAGAGGATTACATGGTTGACCAGATGCTCGACCGACGCAGCCAGCGCACTTGCGCCGCGCTCCACAGCGCATTCGTGGAACTGTTGCTGGAACAAGGCTACGCGACGCTCAAGGTCGGCACCGTCGCGGACCGCGCCAATGTCGGCCGCTCGACCTTTTATGAGCATTACCGGACCAAGCACGACCTGCTGCGCGCAAGCATCGTCGGACCTTTTTCCATCCTGGCCGATCTGGTCGGCCCAACAGGTTCGAGCGATGCCGTGACGACCCTGCTTCGGCATTTTCGGGATCACCAGCAGGTTGCGCGCGTCCTGCTGAGCTGGCCAACGAGACCCTTGCTGTGCCAAACCTTGGCCAATCTGATTGTCGAGCGACTCAGACGTAGTCCCGACGGCGTCGCGCGCATTCCACTCGAGCTGATTGCAGCGCAAGTAGCACATGCCCAACTCTCGCTTGTCGAAAGTTGGGTGCATGGAAGACCTCGACTCGATCTTGACGTGGCGGCAGACGCGCTCAGGCGCACTGCCGTCGCCCTGGCTGGTGTGCACAATGAGAACTCGACAATATAATGCGTAATGTCGAGTTCATGATGGGTGTGTTTTTCCGGTTGTCAGCTGGTTTGGCTGTTGATCGCTTGCCCGGCAATGAGGTGACGGCATTTCGCCCCCGCCACAGGCTAGGTCCGACTGCACCCTTGCACAGCCCAGCGATTTGCGCGCGCCTGCTTGGTGTCACGCACGTCCCCTGCCCCGCTGCGCTGCTTACTTCTCTTTCTTGTTCACGACCGAACCGATGATTTCATCGTGCCGCTCGTTATCGGTCTTGTGCAGGTAGCCCGCCGTGGTCGCGATGTTGGCATGCCCTGCCGTATCCTGCAGCGTCTTGAGTTGCACGCCGTTGTTGGCGTGGTTGGTCAGCATGCTGTGGCGCAGCCAGTGGGCCGATGCGTGGCGCAGGCTCGCGGCGATGTCTTCCTGCCCTGCCCCGGCCGCGGCCTGCGCAGCTTCGGCGAAGACGCCCTTGATCGCTTCCGATGCCGCCTCGTCGGTGAGACGGGTGACCGCCCGGCTGCGGCTCGACAGCACGAGCGGCATGCGGTCGGCACGCGCCGTATGGCCCGGCAGGCCGAAAGCTTCCCGGTAGCGGCGAAAGGCCTCGAGCATGTCAGCGGGGACCGGCAGGCGGCGCGGCTTGTTGCCCTTCCCCATCACGTCGAGCCACCAGCGGTCGTTTCCTTCCGAGTAGATCGCGCCCATGTTTGCGCTGACAAGCTCGTTCAAGCGGGCGCCGGTATGGGCAAAAGCGATCAGCATGAAGCGGTCGCGCTCGCGCCGGCGCAGGCCCGCCGGCGAATCGGGCACGCGGCGCGCGACCGTGTCGACGGCAAGGGCGATCGCATCCGGCGTCAGGTAGCGTGTGACGCGACTGGCGATCGGCGTACGCACGTTGCGTACCAGTGCGGCTGGATTACGGCGCAGGTAGCCGGTCTGCTCGGCGAAGGCCAGCAAGCCTTTGACCGCGATCATGGCCTGGCGCCGACTGGGGTCGGACAAGGGGCCGGTGAATGGACGGTAGCGCGGATCGCTGCGCGGCCATTTAGTGGTCGATACCCAGTCGGGCGGCGGATCGCGCAGGAATTCCTTGTAGGCGTTCAGGTCGGCCACATTCAGCTGGGACAGCGTTTTTTTCGCTTCTTCCCGGCACCAGGTAAGAAAGCGGAACAATTCTTTCTGGCTGTTGGCGATCGACTTTGGACTGAGTTCTCCGTTGCCGATGAACTCGCGCGCTATCTCGGCGTCGGTCTGGGCTTCGGTGATCGGGTCGTCGGCGACGCGGAACATCTTGACGTCGAGCCGGCCGCTGGGCGCCTCAAGCTGCCCTGCCAGGCGTGGTGCGAGATCGATGGGGATGAACTTGGTCATTGTGGGCTTCATGAAATACTGTGTTTTTATACAGTATATCATGTGCGTCCGGCAGTGCCCACGCGCGGAGCGTGCTAAGCTGTTTCCATCAAATGCTCCCACAGGACAAGGCATGAATTCGATCCAGCTCACCCGTGACGACGCCCTCCTCGTCATCGATATGCAAGTCGATTTTCTTCCCGGCGGCAAGCTTGGTGTCCCGAAGGGCGACGAGGTGATCACGCCGGTCAACCGGCTGATGCGCCTGTTCGCCAGCCAGGGCTTGCCGGTCGCCGCCTCGCGCGACTGGCACCCGGAGAACCACTGTTCCTTCACCGCGCGTGGTGGTCCGTGGCCACCGCATTGCGTGGCAGACACGGCGGGCGCGGCGTTTTCCACGCTGCTCGCGCTGCCCGGCGATGCACTGATCGTGTCGAAAGCAGACACTGCCGACACCGACGCCTACTCGGCCTTCAACGGCACCGACCTGGCCGACCAGTTGCGTCAGCGTGGCGTGCGCCGGTTGGTAGTGGGCGGGCTGGCCACCGACTACTGCGTGCTGAACACGGTCGTCGACGCGCGCGAGCATGGCTTCGAAGTGATCATCGTGCGCGAGGCGATGCGTGCGGTCGATGTCGCACCGGGCGACGGCGAACGCGCGCTTGCGCGCATGGCCGCGCTCGGGGCACGCCCGGCCGGCCTTGACGAATTCGCCGGCATCCCGGCCAATGCCTGAACCGGTCCAGCCAGAATAAGGCGCGAAAAAAAACCTGGCCGCGGCTAAACGCCGGCGGCCAGGTTGTTGCTACTGGGTTGAACCGGCCGCGGCCGGTTCAGATCAGGCTGGTTTGTTCAGCAGCGAGCGCGAGCGCGCATAGCCGAAGTACACGATCAGGCCGAGCAGCAGCCAGATGCCGAACGCGATCCAGGTCGTGGCGCTCAGGAAGGACATCAGCACCAGGCAGAAGATGATCGCCAGGACCGGGACCACCGGCACGCCCGGGCAGCGGAAGGCGCGCGGCAGGTCGGGACGGGTCTTGCGCAGGATGATGACGGCCAGCGAGACCAGCGAGAATGCGGCCAGCGTGCCGATATTGACCAGCTCGGCGAGCACGCCCAGCGGCACGACCGCGGCGATCAGGCCGAAGACGATGCCCACCAGCCAGGTAGCGAAGAACGGGGTGCCGTATTTCGGATGCACGCTCGAGAGTTTCTTCGGCAGCAGACCATCGCGCGACATCGCATACAGGATGCGGGTCTGGCCATAGGCCATCACCAGCATCACGGTGCTCATGCCCAGGATGGCAGCCAGGTCGACGAGACCGGCAATCCAGTCCTGGCCGGCATATTGCAGGGCCAGCGACACGGGGTGGTCGACGCCCTGGAAGTTCATGAACGGGACGATACCGGTCATGATCGCCGACACAGCCACGTACAGCACGGTGCAGACAAGCAGCGAGCCGATGATGCCGATCGGCAGGTCTCGGGTTGGATTCTTGACTTCTTCGGCAGCCGAGGTGACCGCATCGAAGCCGATAAAGGCAAAGAACACGAGAGCGGCAGCGCTCATCACGCTACCGGCGCCGAACGGCATGAACGGCTGCCAGTTTTCCGGCTTGACGTAGTTCACGCCGACGACAATGAACAGGATGACGACGCCGGTCTTGATCAGCACCATGATGTTATTCACGCGCGCCGACTCACGCACGCCGAGCGACAGCATGAAGGTCAGGACGATCATGATCAGGAAGGCCGGCAGGTTAAAGACGGTCTCCACGCCCGGAATGGCGCCCGGGGCGGCGCGCAGTGCTTCGGGCAGCACGATGCCGATGCCTTTGAGCAGCGACTGGAAATAGCCCGACCAGCCCACGGCAACCGTCGAGGTGGCCAGACCGTATTCGAGCAACAAGTCCCAGCCGATCATCCAGGCAACGCCTTCACCCAGGGTGACGTAGGAATAGGTGTAGATCGAGCCGGCTACCGGCACGCTCGAGGCGAATTCCGCATAGCACAGCGCAGCAAACCCGCAGGCCACGGCGGCGATGATGAAGGACAGGGTCAGCGCCGGCCCTGCCGTGACCGCACCGGTACCGGTCAGCACGAAGATACCCGTGCCGACAATGGCCCCGATACCCATCAAGATCAAGTCCAAGGGACCGAGAACCTTCTTCAGCCCGCCAGGGGCGCGGCTGCCCGCGACCATGGCATCGAGATTTTTCTTCCTAAAAATACTCACAACGTGTTCTCCTGTTTTGCATTGTCGTCTCCTGTCGGAAAGTCGCCGGTGTTACCCGTTCGCTTTCCCGCTTTCCTGCTGTTTTTTCGCCGGCGCATCGCGTACGCACACCCGTCCCATCCGCGCATCACGCCGAGGGGATCAGGTCAAGTAATCACTTCCGAGGGAAAACGCCCGCGATCTTGCCGGACGCCGAACGACCCACCAGGTTCGCGTCCGCTTCGGTCAGGGGCGCGCGAAAAGCGATAACAATAAGCCAGCACATCCGCATTATTGCTCCGGCAACCCCTGTTGGGCAAGCGCTGCCAGTGCCAATGCGGCGCTAATGGCCGTTTTTCGTTCGCTCGCGGCATGTGCTTGCTCGCAGAAGGGAAATGTGCCGGGGCGGCGCCGTCACATTCGCTGCCGGCGCAGCGCCGTCATGCGCTTGCGCCAGACCAGTGCGTACAGCACCAGATTGATGGCCGCGACGCTGCCAGCCAGGGCGAATTGCATCTCGCGCGTCAGGCCGCCCGGGTACAGGATCCACAACATATAGTGTTCGACGAAGCCTTCGCTGTATCCCTTGACACCGGCGCGCAGGCGGAGCAGGTTTTCGAACGCCGTCAACGGACAGCCACGACCGCTCGACTCAACGTAGACGCCCCAGACGGCGGCCGGCACGTGCAGCCACGCCAGTCGCGGCAGGCGTAGCACCAGGAAAGCGCCGAAAACGACGAACAGGACGAAGGCCAGGTGGGCCAGCAGGACAAGCACGGCTGCGACGGCGTAGAGCATGGTCGATCCTGACGCTAGGCAGGCGGTTCTTCCGCCATCGGTTGCCCCATGTCCGCGTCGGCCGGCGGCGCCGCAGCGGCGCTGTTGACGACCTGTTCACGGGCGAAATGCGCCAGCGCGCCGATGGCGTTGGCGGCCGAGCGCAGGTAAAACGCCTGCAGATGAAACACATGCCAGCGTTCGCGGTGGATCTCGAGGCGGCACGCCACACCGCAGGCGGCGGCGTGCTGCGCGAGCAGTTTGGCGTCAGGCAGCAGGATCTCCTGGTCACCCGCCTGCACCAGCATCGGCGGCAAGCCACGCAGATCGCAGCGCAGCGGATGATGGGCGTCGGCATCCGGTGGAGGCGCGTACCAGGCCAGGCCCTGGCGCACCCACGCAGCGCGCACCATCGGATCGAGGGCGGCATCGGCATGCTGCTCGCTTGGGGGTATCTGCGTCACCGGGGAAATCAGCGCCAGCGCGGCGGGCATGGCGGCGCCGCGTGCGCGCAACCGGATTGCGCTTGCCAGCGCCAGGGATGCCCCGGCGGAGTCGCCGGCGAGCACGATCCGTTCGGCCGGGATCTGCGCGGCCAGCATGGCGTCGTAGCACGCCAGGGCATCCTCGAGTGCCGCTGGATAAGGATGCTCGGGGGCCAGGCGATAGGCGGGCACCCATACCGCCAGACCGGCGTCGCGCGCCAGGCGCGAGGTAACGCTG
This sequence comes from Massilia sp. CMS3.1, assembly GCF_051262535.1. Lineage (NCBI taxonomy): Bacteria > Pseudomonadati > Pseudomonadota > Betaproteobacteria > Burkholderiales > Oxalobacteraceae > Massilia > Massilia sp. CMS3.1. The sequence continues at coordinate 387,907 of NZ_JBIMES010000001.1, forward strand.
CGGTGGCTCACCGGGCTGCCCAGGCAAAACGCCCCGCCATGCAGGTACAGCACGGCGCCCTCGCCTGCTACGGCGGGCGTCACGATTTCCACGGACAGCCGCCCCACCTGCAGCTGGCGGTAGGCGAGGCCGCGCACGCCCGGCATCAGGGGCGCGAGCAGCCTGACGATGCTGCGCTGGGTACCGGCGCCGAATGGCGGGCCGATGAAAGGCTTGAAGCAGGTACGCAGGAAAGCGCGCTGGAATGCCGCCGCCAGGCGCTCCGGCAAGGAGCGCGGCGCGGCGACCGAAACACCGGCGGAAAATCCCGGCAGGGGCGACGTGAAACGGTAGGCGAGCAGGCTCGCGTGGCGCGTCAGAAAGCGGTAAGTGAAGGTGAAGCGCGGCCAGTTGGCGCTGTTACGTCCGTGGCGGTCGAGGTACCAGCTGTTGCACCCCTGCCAGACCGTGCCCGCCAGGCGCCGGCGCAAGCGCGCGTTGAAATTCGCATGCGGCGTGGCCTCGACCTCGATCGAAGCCGCCCCGGCCGCATCCATCGCTCGGCAGCAACGCATGATGTGCTCCACCTGGCTTTCCAGCATATAGATGATGGAATTATGGCCCAGGTTCGTGTTCGGCCCATACAGCATGAAGAAATTTGGGAAACCCGGCACCGTCATCCCGAGATAGGCTTCGGCGCCCCTGCGCCACGCGTCGCCGAGCGCACGCCCGCCGCGGCCGCGGATCGACATCGGCGCCAGGAATTCGGTCGCGGCGAAGCCGGTGCCGTAGATAATGACGTCGAACTCGTGGTGCTGGCCGTCATCCGTTTCGATGCCGGTAGGCGTGATGCGGCGAATCGATCCGGTCACCAGGCTGACCGAAGGCCGGGCGAACACCGCCAGGTAATCGTCGCTCACCAGGATGCGCTTGCAGCCGATCGGGTAATCCGGGCTCAGGCTGGCGCGCAGCACCGGATCGGCGATCTCGCGCGCCAGCATGTCCTGGAACGGCTTGCCGACGGCCAGCCACATCATGCCTTTCATGCGCGTAAACGCCAGCGCCCGGGCTTCGTACTTGGCGTAGATCAGGCCGCGATGCAGGCGCATCAGGACCGGCAGCCGGCGAAACAGCTTCTTTTGCCAGAGCGGGTACGGCTGATCCTCGCGCGCTTTGAGGTAGGACGGGGAGCGCTGGAAAATGCTCAAGCGCCCGGCTTCGCGCGCGATCGCGGGAATGAACTGGGTCGCCGACGCGCCGGTGCCAATCACCGCGACGCGTTTGCCGGCCAGCGCGCAGCCATGGTCCCAGTGCGCCGAGTGGAAGGCGCGCCCCTTGAAGGTGTCGATCCCGCGAAGGCGCGGCAGCACGGGCCGGCTGAGCAGGCCGGCCGCGCTGACCAGCAGGCGCGTCAGCAGGCGCTCGCCGTTTGCCAGTTGTACCTCCCATAGCGCGCGCGCTTCGTCGTAGCTCGCACTGTCGACGGGACTGGCGCAGCGAATATGGCTGCCCAGCGAAAAGCGGCGCACGCACGCGTGCAGGTAGGCGTGGATCTCGGCCTGCTGCGCGAAGGTCTGCGACCAGTCGGGGTTCGGCGCGAAGGAAAACGAATACAGGTGCGAGGGAACGTCGCAGGCGGCGCCGGGATAGGTGTTGTCGCGCCAGACCCCACCGAGGTCCGCGCTTTTTTCCAGGATCAAAAAGCGCTCGACGCCGGCGCGGCGTAGCGCCACCCCCATGCAGATGCCTCCAAACCCGGCGCCGATGACGATGGCCTCGTGGATGGCGTCCGGCGTATGGGTCGCTGAATGTGGCGGCAAGGCTGTCATCTGCTGTCTCCTGGGCGGTCGGGCTTGGATTTAATTCCCAGCCGCAACGATACACGAGGAGTTTGCCCTTGGATTGATGTCGGGACGAAGTTTTGTGAGCATTCAGCCACCCTGCATACGCCCAATGCAAACGGGGTAAGCCTGAGCCCGCCGACCAGGATTTGGCCGGCGTGGCTGCTGTCCTACAGTCGCACGCTGCACGCACCGATGGCGCGCGGGACGCACACGTCCATAATGGGCGATCAACCAACAGGAGAGCAGCATGACGACAGGAGCTTTAAACAGTGCGGCATCGACGCCGGACGCGGCCACGGTGGGCATCGGCGGCACGACCAGCGGCCAGGCCGGCGCGACACCGGCCCACGAAACCCAGCAGGAAACGGGCGGCAGCGGCGGCGCGCAGCTGACCCACAGTACCGGCGAGATCGACGCGCCCCCGGGCACGACGCCGGCTCCTTCCGAAGCGAAAGGCAGCGCCATGCAAACCGGCGCGCGCGGCGCCCAGGATACCCAGGCACAGCAGGCGGGAGGCACGGGAACCGGACTCGGATCGCGCGAATCCGGCGCGAATCAGTCGGACAAGGATCTGCCGCCGGCGCAGTGACCGGCGAAAGGTGCGGCGGCCCTGGCCGCCGCGTATCGGTCAGGGTTGCAGCTTGATCATGCCGTGCTCGCCCGGATCGACATCCGGCGTCGTGCCCGTCATGGCTGCCTTGGCCATCTGGAACAGGCGCACCATCTTGCTGTCGTTCGAATCCCAGTATTCCGCGCCATGCGGCGCGACGCGCACGAGCACGACGTGTTCGTCGTCCGGGCCATGCGGGAACCAGGCTTGCACCATCGGATTCCAGAGCGCGCGAATGCGCTCGCGGTCGACCACGCGCTCGGCGGTCCCGCTGATCGACACGTACAGGCTGTCCTCCGGCTGGGCGAAGCTGACGTTCACTTCGGGCTGGGTCGCGATATTGAGCCACAGCGGCGCATAAGTCGACGTGTAGAACCACAGGCCACCCTGCTCGTCCGTTTCCTGGTTCGTCATCGGATGGCTGATCAGGTGACCGTGCTCATCAACAGTCGTGAACATTGCAAACCGCATCGAGCGGATCTTGTCCGCCAGCGCGGCCGCTTGGACGTTAGCATTCGTCATGGACATGGCATTTCCTTTGATTTGAGTGAACCGACATCCTAGAGCGCGCGCACGCAACGCTCCGTGCGGCGCCGAACGCAAGCGCCCTCTTCCCTCTATTGCAAGCCGGCTGCCAGCGCCGGCTGATAGCGCCCGGGCGCCAGGATGCCGGCCGGATCGAGGGCCGCCTTGATCGCCGCGACCGTGCGCCAGTAACTGTCGCCTTCCGGGTCGAGCCGGCCCATCGCGTGGTTGCCGACGCGGTAGGGAATATAGCCGGCCTCGAACATGTTGCCGAACACCTCGTCGTGGCAGGCCCGGGCGCGCGCCGCCTCGTCCGGATCTTCCTTGTCGTAGGCAACGGTCAGCACGCCGCCGAGTGCCCGCTCGTTGATCATGCTGAAGGTGGCGAACAGGTCGAAGCCGTATTTGTCGAAACTGGACCGGGCCAGGTCATGCACGGCCAGCATGTCCGATCCGCGCAGCGGCAGCACGGGCGACACCCACAGCAGGCCGCACCCGTCCTGCGCCGGATTGGCGCCATCGGGAAAGCTCGTTGGTACACCGCCGCGGCGGCGCCAATAGGCCCCGGCCAGGAAGCGTCCGTCGGGGACGCCGCGGTTCATCGCAAACAGCGATTCGCCGAGCATGACCCTGGCGCGCAGGCGCCGGCCCGCCTTCGTAGCGCCGAGCAGTCGCGCCGCCAGTGCCCCGGCACGCAGGCTGCGCTCGCTCACAAACGCCGGGCGTCCGGCGGTGCCGCGCAGGGCGCGCCGCAGCGCGGCGCGCGCCGCCGCTACCTGGGCGTGCGAGCCGTAGAGCGCGCCGGACACGGTCCAGGCGCCGACACCGCTTGTCGCACGCATCTGTGCGCGCAGCGCGTCGGGCGGGCGCGCACCTTGGGTGACGGCGTCGCGCGGGAACGCGCCGGCGCCGGAAAATACCCGCATGTCGTTACCGATATGCAAGATGCTGCGCAAGGTGCCGTCCAGGCGCAGCGGACGCAGCGCATCGACGACGGGCTCGATGTCGGCGTGTTCGGGCACGCTGCACAGGAAGTGGTTCACGCATTCGGCCTGCGGCATCAGCCAGATCCCCAGGCGCGTGACGATTCCCATGTTCGACTGGGTGAACAGGCCATCGAGGAAGGGTCCGACCCCATATGGAAACAGATGCGCTGCGCGCGCCTGGCGGTAATGGCCGAAGCCGGTCTCGAGCAGTTCGCCGCTGGCCAGCACCACCTGCATCCCCGCCACGTGCTGCAAGCGGTTGCCGTAGGGCGAATGGCCGAAACCGCGTTCCATGATATTGCCGATGTAGCTTGTGTCCGGTCCGGCGCCGGTGCAGTCGGCCCACAACCGGTAGCCGCGTTCGCGCAAGTGGTCCGACAGCTGGCGCTGCGTCACGCCGGGCTCGATGACCGCATAGGCCAGCTCCGCGTCGACGTGGACGATCTTGTTCATGCGCGACAGGTCGAGGATCACCTGGCCGGCGCCGAGCGCGCAGGCGTCGCCATAGCCCCAGTTCCTGCCGGTGCTGATCGGGTACACGGCGACACGCGAGCGGGCGGCGATGCTGACCAGTTGCGCCACCTCATCGGCATTCCCCGGGCGCACCAGCGCCAGCGGACGCACCGGCCGCGCCGCCGTGCTGCGCGCGTAACGTTCGCACGTGGCCTCGTCGGCCAGCACGTGGCGGGCGCCGACCACTGCCGCCATCGCGGCCAGCGCATCGGCAAGGCCTGTGCCTTCCTGCAGGTCGTTGAGCTGGCTCATGCGCGTTCGCCTCCACGGCACAGCGCGGCCAGCCGGGTGCTGATGCCGGGTTCGTCCCAGACCGGGAAAAACCAGGGGTAAAAGGAGCGCTCGCCCCCCTGCTGCTCGAAGCTGCCGGCCCACTTGCGGATCTGCGCGCCCATCTGGTCCAGGGGCAGGCGCAGCAGCACGGCAGGGGCGCCGACACGGCTGCAGGGACGTTCGCCGCCGAAGTCGGCGAACCCGAGCATGCGCTGGTAGAACGCGACATGGCGCGGGTTGACCTCGATAACGTAATCGGTAAAGCCGTGCAGCTCTCCCGCATACAGGTAAGAAATGTGGATCAGCGCTGCGAATACGCGCTTCGACATGCCGCTATCGATCGCCAGGCGCGAGGGTTCGCACAGGCGGCGTCCCTCGCGGCGCAGGATGTCGAGGCGGTCGCCGAAGTTCTCGTCGGCCGGAAGCGCGCCTCCCCGGTCGAGGCACAGGCTCATCGTGCCGACGAGCTCGCCGCCGGTTTCGGCGTACAGGGTCACCTTATCGAAGCTGCCCTCGCCGCCGTCGAAGGCATAGCCGCGCCAGGCGTACATGCGGCGCACCAGGGCGCCGCTGTCGGCATGGCAGCCGGCCGACAGCGCAACGCGGATATTGAATACCTGCTGCCCGGTGCGCGCCGCTGCCTGCTCCCTGGCGGCACGTCGCGTGCCCGGTGCCTGGAACGGTGGCGCCTGGAACGATGCGATGGGCATTTCATCTACCAACATGCTGGTCTCCCTGAAAAAGCGTCCCGCCTTTATTGGCGAAAACGTCATGACTGCCAATCAGACAAGGTCAGCAGTGAGCGGGTTCCCGCAGTTCGGCCCAGATCTTTGCCATCTGGACATAGATCAAGCTTTAAAGAAATTTGCAGCAAGCACTTGTTGGAAAGCTGTGTTGACAAGGAAATTTCGCATACGCACAGGACGCTTTTGACCGGTATCAACGGGAAAAAGGGTTCCGAAGTGCTGGCGGCGCGCAGCCATATAATCGACAGACCAGCGACCCGCGCCGCCCTGCCTCACCGGAGACCGTCCAATGTTGCTCGTCCCTCGCCATCGGCCGGCCCGGCCGCACCAGACGCTTCCCTTTGCCGCGCACCCATGAGCTCACTTCCCCTTGCGGTAGTCCCCCAGGCAGCCGCCTGCCATGGGTAACCGGCCCGTCGCCGCCCTGGCCCCCGCGTGCGCGCCGCCCCGGCTCGTGGCCCACGTCGTCAACCGGCTCGATGCCGGCGGCGCCGGCAATGGCCTGCTCGACCTGATTGCCCACATGCCGGGCGACCGCTACCGGCATGTGGTCCTCTGTTTGCGCGACCACGGCATGTTCCATACCCATTTGCGCGAACACGGGGTCGAAGTCATCGACCTGCACAAGCGCGATGGCGCGGACCCGGGCCACTTCGTGCGCATGGTGCTTGCCTTGCGTGCGCTGCGTCCAGACCTGGTTCACACGCGTAATTTCGGTGGCCTGGAGGGCCAGCTGGCGGCGGCGCTGGCGGGCGTGCGGCTGCGGGTGCATGGCGAATACGGTCGCGATCCCGCCGAACCCTGCCGTACGCGCCCGCCCAGCCTGCTGCGCCGGGCGCTGCGCCCGCTCGTCGGCCACTACATTGCCGTCAGTGCCGAGCAGGAGCGCTGGCTGATCGAGCAAGTCGGGGCCGCGCCATCCCGGGTGTCGCACATCTCGAATGGTGTCGACAGCCTCGAATTCCATCCGCGCCTCGGTCCCCATGCCGCGGTCGGCCCGGATGGCTTCATGCGCGACGATGCTTTTGTCATCGGCAGCGTCGGGCGCATGGACGATGCCAAGAACGACACGACCCTGGTCGAATCCTTCCTGAGGCTCATTTCCTCCCCCCATGCATCGCACAGCCGCTTGCGCCTCCTGATCGTTGGTGACGGGCCGATGCGCGCCGAATGCCAGGCGATGCTCGATCGTGCCGGTGCCGGCCACCGCGCCTGGCTGCCCGGCGAGCGTCTCGATACGGCGCAGCTGATGCGGGCGATGGACCTGATGGTGTTGCCGACCCTGGCCGAGGGCAGTGGCAATGTGTTGCTCGAAGCGATGGCAACGGGGCTGCCCGTGGTGGCGACGTCGGTCGGCGTGCACAAGGAGCTGGTCCAGCCCGGCCTGACCGGCATCCTGGTGCCGCCGATGTCGCCCGACGTGATGGCGGCGGCCATTGCCGACTACTGCCGGATTCCCGAAATGGGCGCCCGCCACGGCGCCCGTGCGCGCGGCCAGGTGATCGCGCATCACAGCCTGCCGGCGATGGCGCGCAGCTACCTGGCTGTATACGACGCGCTGGCCGGCGCCTGACCGGCTGGCGCCGGGCTTACCCGGGCACGGATACCGACACCTCGCAGGGCGCTGCGGCAGCGACCCCCTCGCGCCTTCCCCGTGCCAGCCATTGCTCCAGCATCAGGAGCCGCCAGGCGGTCCCGGCCGGCAGCGCGCCGCCGATCTCGCGCAGCGCTTTGCCAAACAGATGGCGCGGACCGTCCCCGCTCTTGTGGCGCGGCGCCAGGCGCGCCGCCATGGCGACCACGGCGTTGTCCAGAAAGGGAAGCATCGGCCCGACACCCGCCGCCGCGCAGGCCGCGCCGAAGGCCGGCACGATCCGGTACGGGAGGTCGCCCTGCAGTTCCAGGTCGACCGCGCGGTTCACGGGACTGCGTGCCTGGGCCAGCCACCAGGCCTCTTCCTGCACCTTGGCGGGCGCATCGGCGTCGACCAGTTCCAGGAAGGCCGGCTCGAACACGTTTGCCGTGCCGTGGGCGAGCAGCGCATTGCGCCGGCGCAGGCGCGCCAGGGGCGGCGCCATCGATTGTTCGATACCCGTGCGCAGCCGTTCGAACAGCGGCAAGTGGGCGAACGCTCCGAACAGGAGTGGCTCGATCAGCAACTGGCGCAGCGCGCCTGGCACGCGCTCGTAGCGGTTCGGCTGGGCCAGGCAGGCATAACGGCGGCCAAGGCGGAACAGTGGGGCAGCGCCGAGGGCACCGTGCAACCGCCCCAGGCCATCCTCGCGCGCCATGCGCGCCGCGAACAGCATGGCCACGGTTGCCGGGTCGCCGCAGGGCGCGTCAAGGCTGCATGCCAGCGCGGCCGGCTCGCGCGAGAACCAGCCACAGAGCCCGCTCATCGCGCCACGTCAGCGAACAGCGGGGCCAGTTCGCCGGCCAGCAGCGCGCGGTCGATCTGCCCATCGCGCGAGCGCGGCAAGGGTGCGCGCCGGACGTCCACCATGGCCGGCAACATGTGTTGCGGCAGGCGTGCGCGACAGGCGCCGAACAGGATCGAGGAATCGAGCCGGGCGCCGGGCCGGGCCGTCGCCAGTACGGCGATCACCTGCCCCAGCACAGGATGGGCGACCCCGACCGCGGCAGCCTCGGCCACGAGGCCGGTGCCGACCACGATTTTCTCGACTTCGCGTCCGCTGATGCGGTAGCCGCCGGTCGTGATGGTGTCGTTGCGTCCTTCGTTCAGGTACAGGTAGCCGTCGAGGTCCTTGCGCGCGCTTACCCCCGGCCAGTAGCCGCGGTATCGGCCAACCCCGCTCTGGGCCGGCCCGGCCGCCGGCGGCAGGAACCGGAACTGCTCGGCGCTGGTACCCGGGTCGTTCCACCAGCCCGGCGCAACGAGCGCGCCGCGGCGCACCAGTTCGCCGGCCTCGCCCGGTGCGCATTCGCGCCCGTCCGCCCGCAGTACCAGCCAGTCCGAATACGGCATGGCGCGCCCGATGGAACCCGGCCGCTCGTCGAGCTGCGCGGGCATCAGGCTGGTCGAGCGACATGCCTCGCCGATGTCGTACAGCAGATGGATGCGGGTACGCGGAAGCGCCTCGCGCAACGCCGCGAGGGCGTCGCGTTCCAGGCCGCCGCCGGCGCAGGCGGCATAGCGCAGGCAATCGGCGGCGCGCCCGAGGTCGTGACCTGCCAGGGCATTCCACGTGGGCGGGAGCGCGGTCAGCGCGGTGATCTCGCCGCGTTCGAGCAGGCGCGCCAGCGCCACCGGGTCGGGCAGCGCGTCCTGCGGCGCGCCAACGCCATCGAGCACCACAGTGGCGCCCACGGCCAGTGCCGCCAGCAAGGCGTTGATGCCGTAGTCGCTGTGGAACGGAAGCGCGGCAAGTACCCGGTCTCCGGGCCGGAGCCCGAGGCAGCGCGCGGTCGAGGCGGCGCCTGCGACCAGGTTGCGGTGCGACAGTGCCAGCGCGCGCGCGCCCGTGGCATTCCCGGGGGCCGCACTGTATATCAGTGCGCCCAGGGTCGGGTTGACAGGATCGGCGACGCAGGCCGGACCCGACGGCGCCAGGAAGGCCTCCCAGGCGAGCACGGGAACGGGAGCGACCGGGGACGCGGCGCTGCCGTGCACGACGACCGAGCGCAGCGCTGGGCAATTGCGCAGCGCTGCGCCGAGCAGGTCCATCCCCGCCGCGTCGGTGACCAGCACGCGCGCACCGCAATCGTGCAGCAGGGCCGCGCTGGCGCCGGCGTCCAGGTTCGGGTCGAGCGGGACAAACGCGCAGCCGGCGCTTGATGCGCCAAGCAGTGCCGCGACTGCCGGCGTCGAGGCCGGCAGTCGCACGGCCACGCGCTCGCCGCTGCCGACTCCGAGCGCCTGCAGCGCGCCGGCGAAGGCGGCGATCGCACCGGCAAGCCCGGCGTAACTGATACGCTCGGCCTTGTGGCGCAAGGCGGTCGCACTCGGCGACCAGAGCGCCGCCGCGTCTACCAGTTCATGTGCCAGCTGGGCCATCTTCTCTCCAATCTTGCTGAACGTAAAAATGCATGATTGAGAAAAACTGCAAACAGGTCATTGACCCTCATCAATAGATATTGCTCAGTCTCAGCTGTCTCCGCGCAAGGTCGGCCGGCGGCACGCGTGTCTAATTTATATAAATGCATGATCGTGAACCGACAAACCGGCTTCGACACGCGGCTAACGCGCGCCAGGCCCCTTAGCGCAGGAGATAACCGGCCATGAATGCTCCGCTGCTGACCACGCCGCGCGTCGAGCCGTTTTTCTTCGATGCCGAGCCTGGAACGCGTTTCAGCCTTTACCACGCACCCAATCCCCAGGTCGCGCCGCGCGGTGCGATCCTCTACGTCCACCCGTTTGCCGGCGAGCTCAGCCGCACTCGGCGCATGGCCGCCGTCCAGTCGCGCGCGTTTGCGGCGCTCGGCTATGCGGTGCTGCAGATCGACCTGTTCGGCTGCGGCGACAGCTGCGGCGAGTTCAGCGCCGGACGCTGGCAGATCTGGCACGACGACCTGGCGCTGGCCGCGGCCTGGCTGGCCGATCGCGACAGCGGGCCGCTGACGCTGTGGGGAATGCGCCTCGGCGGCCTGCTTGCGCTGGACGCGGCGGCGCGCCTGGAGGCACGCCGGGTGCTGCTGTGGCAGCCGTTCATGAGCGGGCGCGCCTGCATCAACCAGTTCCTGCGCCTGTCCGAACAACTGCAGGATCCGGCGCCGGGTGCGCCGCGCAGCACGGCCGCGCTACGGGCGCAACTGGCGGTGCACGGCGCCATCGAGGTCGGCGGCTTCGAGGTGGCGGTGCCGCTGGTGAAAGCGATCGACGCCTGCGACGCCGCCCACGTCGCTTCTCCGCGCTGCGCCGTGCACTGGTTTGCCTACGGCGGCCCGGCGCCATCGAAAATCAGTGCCAGTGCACAGCGGCTGGCCGAACGCTGGGGCGCGGCCGGGACGGCCCTGCACTTTCACCCACTCGACGGCGCACCGCTCTGGAGCGGTGCGGGCGAACTCGACCTGCCGGCCCTGCGCGACGCCACCTGCAGCCTGTTTTCGGGAGACCCCGCATGAAGCTCGAACAACGCGCCTTGCGCTTCCACGCCAGGGGCGACGCCCTGATCGGCATTGTCGACGTGCCGGAGCGGCCTCTCGCGCGCGGCATGCTGATCCTTGCCGACAGCACCCAGTACCGCACAGGAAGCCACCGCCAGTTCACCTTGCTCTCGCGCCTGCTGGCGGGGCGCGGCGTGGCCGTGATGCGCTTCGACCGGCTGGGCGCCGGCGACAGCGACGGCCAGGCGACCATGCAGGGCCTGGACGACATTGGCGCTGCGATGAAAGAATTTTTCATTCACGTGCCCGAAATGAAAGAATCTGTCATCCTGGCCTCTGGCGACGCGGCCGGTTGCGCCGCGCTGTATGCAGCGCACGACGCCCGCGTCACAGGCCTGGCCCTGCTCGATCCCTTGCTGCCGCAAAGCCAGGACGTGAGCGGCCCCCCCGAGCAGGCCGCCAGGCCGGGGTTGCGCTACGGTTCGCGCTCGGCGGCCGACCGCCTGTTCCGGCGCGCCGCCGCGTTTCGCCGCGCTGCCAGCCGTGCCATCGGCCGCGAGCCGCCGGGCCAGGGCGTCACGCCGGCGCTGGCGCAAGCCCTGGCCGGGTTTGGCGGCCGGGTGTTGCTGGTCTGCGGCGACGCGCACATCCCGGGCCAGGACGCTACCCGCACGCTCGAAGGCCAGTACCCGCGCAGCCGGCGCGTCGAGATCGCGCATGCCGGGCTCGACGCTCGCCGCAGTGCCTGGCGCGACGCGGTCGCCTTCGCCTGTGCAAGCTGGCTTGGGTCGTGGTGAGCCGGGGGGGCCATCGCCCCCGGACCTGTATGGAACGCATCCACTGCAAATGGTCTATAGTGATGCTTCTGTACAAAACATAAATTCCCATGAAATTTGACGTCGCAATTGTCGGCAGCGGCCTGGCCGGCCTGTCAGTCGCCTTGCACCTCGCGCAAACGCGCCAGGTTGCCATTATCTCGAAACGCGCCCTGCTCGACGGCGCCAGCAACTGGGCCCAGGGCGGTATCGCCGCCGTCCTCGATTCAGGCGACAGCCACGGCCAGCACATCGCCGACACCTTGGTCGCCGGCGCCGGCCTGTGCGACGAGGCGGCCACCCGTTTCATCGTCGAACACGGGCGCGCCGCGATCGAATGGCTGATCGAGCAAGGCGTGCCGTTTACGCGGGACGCGACCGCCGAACTGGGCTTTCACCTGACGCGCGAGGGCGGGCACAGCCAGCGCCGCATCATCCACGCGGCAGATGCCACCGGCCATGCGGTGCAAGTCACGTTGGAGGCGAAAGTGCGCGCGCATCCGAACATCACCTTGTTCGAACAGCACTGCGCGATCGACGTCATCACGTCCGACAAGCTGACCGGCAAAGGCGTGCACGGCGGCACGCCGCACCTGGTCGGCCAGCCGCGCTGCCATGGCCTGTATGTGCAGGACGAAAAGAGCGGCAAGGTGCTGACCTTCGAGGCCGAGCACACCGTGCTGGCCACCGGCGGCGCCGGCAAGGTCTACCTGTACACGACCAATCCCGACACCGCCACCGGCGACGGCATCGCGATGGCCTGGCGTGCCGGCTGCCGCGTCTCGAACATGGAATTCATCCAGTTCCACCCGACCTGCCTGTACCACCCGTACGCCAAATCCTTCCTGATCACGGAGGCGATCCGTGGCGAAGGGGGCCTCCTGAAGCTGCCGGCGGAAGCGGGCGCGGCGGGCGGTACACGTTTCATGCCGGCCCACGACGAACGCGGCGAACTGGCCCCGCGCGACGTGGTCGCACGCGCGATCGACTTCGAGATGAAAAAGCGCGGCCTGGATTACGTCAATCTCGACATCAGCCACCAGAGCCCGGAGTTCCTGAAGGAGCACTTCCCGACCATCTACGCGCGCTGCCTGGAGCTGGGTATCGACATCACGAAGGAACCGATTCCGGTGGTGCCGGCCGTGCACTTCACCTGTGGCGGCGTGGTCACCGACCTAGCCGGACGCACCGACATCCCCGGCTTGTATGCCGTCGGCGAAACCGCCTGCACCGGCCTGCATGGGGCGAACCGCCTGGCCAGCAATTCGCTGCTCGAATGCGTGGTGATCGGACGCGCCTGCGCCAGCCAGATCGCCGCCGCACCGCGGGTCGAGAACCCGGTGTTGCCGCCCTGGGACGAAAGCCGCGTGACGAACGCCGACGAAGAAGTGGTGATCGCCCATAACTGGGACGAGCTGCGCCGCTTCATGTGGAATTATGTCGGCATCGTGCGCACCACCAAACGCCTCGAGCGCGCCCAGCACCGCATCGCGCTGCTGAAGGAGGAGATCGACGAGTACTACCGCAACTTCCGCATCACGCACGATTTGCTGGAACTGCGCAACCTGGTCGACGTGGCGTCCCTAATCGTCAACAGCGCGCTCTCGCGCCGCGAAAGCCGCGGCCTGCATTATTCGCGCGACTATCCGGACACGCTACCGAAAGCGCTGCCAAGCGTCCTGACACCGGACCGCCGCTGATTCTCGCCATGCCGTAACAAGCCCGTCGCTGTGCGACGGGCGTCCCCCTTCCCATGAACCGCAAACTGACCCCGCGCACCGCGCTATTGTTGACCGTGCCTCCCCTGCTCTGGGCCGGCAATGCCATCGTCGGGCGCATGGTGCGCGATGCCGTGCCGCCGATGACGCTCAACCTGCTGCGCTGGAGTATCGCGCTGCTGGTCCTGCTGCCGCTCGGGCGCGCAGTGCTCGACCCCGGCACCGGGGTGCTGAGCAATTGGCGCCGCTACAGCATGCTGGGCCTGCTCGGCATCGGTCTCTACAACTCGCTGCAATACCTGGCGCTGCAAAGCTCGACCCCGATCAACGTGACACTGGTGGCCTCCGGCATGCCGGTCTGGATGCTGCTGGTCGGCCGCATTTTCTACAAGGCGCCGGTCAAGCGGCGCCAGGTCGGCGGGGCCTTGCTCTCGATCGCGGGCGTGCTGGTCGTGCTGTGCCGGGGCGACCTCGACCAGCTGGCCGCGCTGCGCCTGGTGCCCGGCGACCTGTACATGATCCTGGCGACCATCGCCTGGTCCTTCTACAGCTGGATGCTGATGCAGCAGCGCGACGCCCCGGGCTTGCGCGCCGATTGGGCGGCGTTCCTGCTGGCACAGGTCGGCTACGGTGTGCTGTGGTCGGCCGCCTTGTCGGGCGCCGAGTGGGGCATCAAAGGCGTCGATGTCGCCTGGAGCTGGCCGCTCGCGGCCGCCCTGCTGTACGTGGCGATCGGACCGGCGATCATCGCCATGCGCTGCTGGGGCGCCGGCCTGCAGAAAGCCGGCCCGACCCTGGGTTCCTTCTTCATCAACCTGACGCCGCTGTTCACGGCGCTGTTGTCGTCCGCCTTCCTGGGCGAGGCGCCGCACCTGTATCACGCGCTGGCGTTTGCGCTGATCGTCGGCGGCATCGCCGTGTCGGCGCGCTGAAAGAGCGTTTATTCCATCAGGTTGGTGGTCCACCAGACGTTACCGATCTTCCACTTGCCCTCGACGTTCTTCATCATCTGCCAAGTCTCGATGCCGTAGTTCCAGACCTTGCCGTCCTCCACGAACTCGTAATCGAACATCACCCAGGCGACATGCTTGTCCTGGGTGATCTTGAGGTTGTAGAAGCGCTCCTCCACCGGCACCTTGCTCTCGCGAATGAAGCGCGCGAAATCGCGGAAGCCGCCGGCGCGCAGGCCATTCGCGTTCGGGTCGTACGCTTCGCGAATTTTCCTGATCGCTTCCGGCGAGGGCGGCGACACGAACTCGATATCGGAGTGGAGCATCAGCGAGGAGAGCAGGCGGATGTCCTTGGTCTTGAGTGCCGTCTGGAAGTCGGCCACGACCTGCCTGATCTGGCGCTGGTCCTCAATGGTCGTCGTGTGGCGCCCGATATGGGCAGGAGCGTCCATGGCGGCGGCGGGTGCCGCGCCGATCATCAGCGTGCTCATCGCAGCAAGAATCAAGAATCGCATGTCTTCCTCTTCAGTCATGTGGGAATGGCTACGTTAGCGTCGAACCGGCAGCGCAGATAGCGCCGTGTGATGAACACCCGGAATCGTGTGTCGGATGAAGCCGCAAGGGTGCTAGGATCCCAGCAGAATGGGAGGATGCATCACGATGGCAGAGGGATTCGATGACCACGACCAGGCCGCCGCACTGGCGGCTTTCCTTGCGCGCCACCCGAAGGCACTTGTGCTGACGGGTGCCGGCCTGTCGACAGCCTCCGGCATCCCCGATTACCGCGACCGCGATGGCGTGCGGCGCGGTCGGCTGCCGATCCAGGGCCCGGAGTTTCGCCGCTCGCAGGCGGTACAACGGCGTTACTGGGCGCGCAGCATGATCGGCTGGCCGGTACTGGCGCAGGCGCGGCCGAATGCCGGCCACGAAGCGCTCGCCGCGCTGGAAGCGGCGGGCAGAATCGGCGCGCTGCTGACGCAAAACGTCGACGGCTTGCATCAGCGTGCGGGCAGCCAGGGCGTGCTCGAGCTCCACGGGAATATCCATGCGGTCGTCTGCCTCGACTGCACAATGCGGGTGCCGCGCGCGCTCGTCCAGACGCAGCTGCTTGAGGCCAACCCGCAGGCCGCGCACGCGAGCGCGCAAGCGCTGCCTGACGGCGATGCCCAGGTCGAGCCGGATTTCATCGATGCGTTTCAACTGCCGGACTGCAGCCACTGTGGCGGAACCCTGATGCCGGATGTCGTCTTTTTCGGCGACAACGTTCCGGCCGCACGCACCGCCTGCGCGCTGGCCCAGATGGAAGCGGCCGACGCCTTGCTGGTGGTCGGCTCCTCGCTCGTGGTGTATTCGGGCTTTCGTTTCTGCCGCCTCGCCCACGACGCCGGCAAACCGATTGCCGCGGTCAACCTCGGCCGCACCCGGGCCGACCACCTGATCTCGCTGAAAATCGAACAATCGGCCGAACGGCTGCTGCCGCAGGTTGCGGCGCGGCTTGGCGCCGGTCCCGTGCCGATACCCATCGGCCTCATTAACGAAAGGGGAGTATTTTGACGACACCGTTTGGTAGCACCATCCCAGGAAGCAGTCGCGTGCGCACCGGCGTCGCGCTCGGTGCGCTGGCCCTGCTCGCCTCTTACCTCGTCGTGCGCAGCAAGAGCGCGCAGGTCGAGCGCGAGAATCCGCCGCGCGGCAAGTTCGTCGAGGTCGACGGCATACGCCTGCATTATCTGGAACGCGGCAGCGGGCCGGTCCTGGTCCTGCTGCACGGGAACGGCGTGTTCGCGAACGACTTCGAGTACAGCGGCTTGATGACCCAGTTGAGCGAACGCTACCGTGTCATCGCGTTCGACCGTCCCGGCTACGGCTACAGCGAACGGCCACGCAGCACGCTCTGGACGCCGGACGCCCAGGCGCGCCTGCTGCACCGCGCGCTGCAGGGAATCGGCGTCGACTCGGCCATCGTGCTGGGCCACTCCTGGGGGACGATGGTGGCCCTCGCCATGGGCTTGCAGGTGCCGGACTTCGTACGCGGGCTGGTGCTGCTGTCGGGCTACTACTACCCTACCCTGCGCCTGGACGTGCCGCTCGCCGCCCAGCCGGCCATTCCCATCATCGGCGACGTCATGCGCTATACGGTGTCGCCGCTGGTGTCGCGCATGCTCTGGCCGCTGGTCTGCAAACACATGTTTGCGCCGCTGCAGGTGTCGGAACGCTTCCGCCGGATGCCGCCCTGGATGGCCCTGCGCCCGGGCCAGCTGCGCGCCAGCGCGGCCGAAGCGGCGCTGATGGTGCCGGCGGCGATGTCGCTCTCCAAACGGCTCGACCAGTTGCGGGTGCCGGTGCAGATCATCAGCGGGACGCAGGACAAGGTCGTCAAGCCGGCGTCCCATTCCGAGCGCCTGCATAAGGATATACAGGGCCACGGCCAGTCGAGCGAATTGCATTTGCAGCCGGGGGTGGGACACATGGTGCATTACGCGCATCCGGAGCAGGTGGTCGTCGCGATCGATGCGATTGCCGCGCAGGTCGGGGAGCCGGTTGCCATACGTTCCGAGCAGGCCGACGCGTTGGCGCGGGCGAGCGAGAGCGGCGTATAAGAAAAGAAAAATGGGCGGGATAACCCGCCCATTTTCATTCACACGACCAGGCTCTCAGCCAAGGATACGCAGCGAATAATCCGTGGCCCGCACATCCTTCGTCAGGCTGCCGATCGAAATCCGGTCGACGCCGGTCTCGGCGATCGCCCGCACCGTTGCCATGTTGATGCCGCCTGAGGCTTCGAGCAGCGCGCGGCCGGCGTTCACCTTGACGGCTTCCACCATCATGTCGAGCTTGAAGTTATCGAGCAGCACCGACTTCACGCCCGCCGCCAGCGCTTCTTCCAGTTGAAGAATCGTTTCGACTTCGATCTGCACCGTCACGCCGGCATTCAAGGCCGTGGCATTGGCCAGCGCGCGCGTCACGCCGCCGGCGGCCGCAATGTGGTTTTCCTTGATCAGGATGCCGTCATACAAGGCCATGCGCTGGTTCTTGCCGCCGCCGACGCGCACCGCGTATTTCTGCGCCTGGCGCAGGCCGGGCAGCGTCTTGCGCGTGTCGAGGATGGCGGCACCCGTGCCCGCGATCACATCGACATACTTGCGGGTACTGGTCGCCACGCCCGAGAGCAGCTGCATGAAGTTCAGCGCGGCCCGTTCGGCGGTCAACAAGGAACGCGGCGAGCCTTCGATCGTGCAGACCACGCTGTCTTGCGCCATCAGATCGCCCTCGGCGTACTGCCAGTCAATCTCGATGTCCTGGTCGAGCGCCAGCATCACGCCTTCGAACCACGGTGCGCCGCACAGGACCGCCGCTTCGCGCACGATGACGCGCGCTGTTGCGCGCGGCTCGTCGGGCACCAGCATGCCGGTCAGGTCGCCGCTGCCGATGTCTTCCAGCAAGGCGGCCAGGATGTTCTGCTCGAACGACGCCTGCAGCTTGTCGTCAAAGGCGGCGTGCGGATTACGTAAGGTAGTCATTGAGGTCATCATGCCGGCCCCACATTCGAAAACAGCTTGGCGTTCCGCTCGAGCGCCCCTTGCGGCAGCGCTTGCGCCTTTTTGGCCGCAGCGAAATCGAGCATGCGGTCGATCGCACGCACGGCTTGTACACCGATCGCCGGATCGACGAACACTTCGTTGGCGCCCGACTCCAGCACCTCGGCCAGGTTCTTCAAGCCGTTCATCGCCATCCACGGGCAGTGCGCACAGCTCTTGCAGGTGGCGCTGTTGCCGGCGGTCGGCGCTTCGATGAAATGCTTGCCAGGCGCGGCCTGACGCATCTTGTGCAGGATGCCGTTGTCGGTGGCGACGATGAAGTGGGTTGCCGGCAGCGTGACCGCGGCGTTGATCAGCTGGGTGGTCGAGCCGACCACGTCGGCCTGGGCGACCACATTGGCGGGCGACTCGGGGTGCACCAGCACCTTCGCGTCCGGATACTCGGCCTTCAACAGGTCGAGTTCGATGCCCTTGAACTCGTCGTGCACGATGCAGGAACCCTGCCAGAGCAGCATGTCGGCGCCGGTTGCCTTCTGGATGTATGAACCCAAATGACGGTCCGGCGCCCACAGGATTTTCTTGCCCTGCTCATGCAGGTGTTTCACGATGTCGAGACCGATCGAGGACGTCACCATCCAGTCGGCGCGCGCCTTGACCGCGGCGCTCGTATTTGCGTAGACGACGACGGTGCGGTCCGGATGCTGGTCGCAGAAGGCCGCGAATTCGTCGGCCGGGCAGCCAAGGTCGAGCGAACAGGTCGCCTCCAGGTCCGGCATCAGGATGGTTTTTTCCGGGCTCAGGATCTTCGCGGTTTCGCCCATGAAGCGCACGCCCGCCACGACCAGGGTCTTGGCCGGATGGTCACGGCCGAAGCGCGCCATCTCGAGCGAATCGGAGACGCAGCCGCCGGTCTCCTCGGCCAGGTCCTGCAGGTCGGGGTCGACGTAATAGTGGGCGACCAGCACTGCCTGCTTTTCCTTCAGCAGGCGGCGGATGCGCTCTTTGAGTTCCCGCTTTTCTTCAGGCGACGGCACAGCGGGCGTGCGGGCCCAGGCTTGGGCGGTGCAGGCGTTGCCGCCTTGCGGGTGGTCGTATTCGTAGGTCTGGATCGGCAGGATGTTCATGCGCAGTGGACTCTTCTAGTGGGGCGGTAATGCCAGCGCCAGTTTGCTGAAGCTGGTTGAACGCGTGGACGGGAGTTCAGTCCCCCGGAACTGAAATCCCCCGTCCACCCTACGTTACTTAATCGATGCCCTGGCTGGTCAGGTATTCTTCATACGTGCCGCGGAAGTCGACGATTTCGTTGTCCTTCACTTCCAGCACGCGCGTGGCGAGCGAAGAGACGAATTCGCGGTCGTGCGAGACGAAGATCAGCGTGCCTTCGTATTTATCGAGCGCGATGTTCAGGGACTCGATCGATTCCATGTCCATGTGGTTGGTCGGTTCATCCAACAGCATGACGTTGTGACGGCCCAGCATGAGCTTACCGTACATCATGCGGCCCTTCTCGCCACCCGACAAGACGCGCACCGATTTCTTGACTTCGTCGCCACCGAACAGCAGGCGTCCCAGGATCGAGCGCACGGCCAGGTCGTCGTCGCCCTCTTTCGTCCAGCGTCCCATCCAGTCGGTCAGGATGGCGTCGGTCGGGAATTCCTCGGTCGGATCTTGCGGCATGTAACCCACGCTCGCGTTCTCGGCCCACTTGGTGCGGCCGTGATCGGCTTCCAGGCCCGCGACGTCCCTGCCGCCGATGCAGCGCAGCAGCGTGGTTTTACCGGCGCCGTTGGCGCCGATGATTGCAACGCGCTCGCCGGCCTCGATCATGATCGAGAAGTTCTTGAACAAAGGACGCTCATAGGCTTTGGTCAGGCCCTCGGTCTCCACCGCCAGGCGATGCAGCTTCTTCTCGCCTTCGAAACGCACGAAGGGATAGGCGCGCGAGGATGGCTTGAAATCCTCGATCTTGATCTTGTCGATCATTTTCGCGCGCGATGTCGCCTGGCGCGCCTTGGACTTGTTGGCCGAGAAGCGGCGCACGAATTCCTGCAGTTCGGCGACCTTTTCCTTGGCCTTGGCATTGTTCGACAACTGCTGGTTGCGCGCCTGCGTCGAAGCGAGCATGTAGTCGTCGTACGAGCCTGGATACACCTTCAGCGTGCCGTAGTCCATGTCGGCGATGTGGGTGCAGACCTGGTTCAGGAAGTGGCGATCGTGCGAAATGATGATCATCGTCGAGTTGCGCTGGTTCAGCACATCCTCGAGCCAGCGAATCGTATTGATGTCCAGGTTGTTGGTCGGCTCGTCCAGCAAAAGGATGTCCGGGTTAGAAAACAGGGCCTGGGCCAGCAAGACGCGCAGCTTCCAGCCCGGTGCCACGGCGCTCATCGGGCCCTGGTGCAGGTCGCTCGCGATTTCCAGGCCCAGCAGCAGTTCGCCGGCACGCGCTTCGGCCGAATAGCCGTCGTATTCGGCAACCTTGCCCTCGAGTTCGGCGGCGCGCATGTAGTCGTCGTCGGTCGCTTCCGGATTGGCGTAGATGGCGTCGCGCTGGGCGATGGCGTCCCACAGCTCGGTGTGGCCCATCATGACCACGTCGAGCACGCGCACGTCTTCATACGCGAACTGGTCCTGGCGCAATTTACCGAGACGCTCGCCCGGGTCCAGGCTGACGTTGCCGGCCGACGGTTCGAGGTCGCCGCCGAGGATCTTCATGAAGGTCGATTTGCCGCAGCCGTTCGCGCCGATCAGGCCATAACGGTTGCCATCGCCGAACTTGACGGAGATGTTCTCGAAGAGCGGCTTTGCGCCGAATTGCATTGTGATGTTAGCGGTGGAGAGCACGAATATTGCCTTATAAGCGAGGTATGCGATTAACCGGGCATTTTACCATCGTGCGCCCGGTGACGCATCAAGCCGGCCGCAGGGTCGGGTAATCGCTCATCGTCAGGCGGAACCCATCATCGTTCGACTTAAGGTTTGCCTGGGCCCCGAACGGAATCGTCACCCGGCGCGGAATATGTCCGAACGAGAGACCGGTGATCACGGGAATCGGCAGCGCCTGCCGCAGGTAGGCCAGCATGGCGTCGAAATCGTAGCCATTGTCCATCTCCCCCAGCCGGTAGCCGGAGAAGTCGCCCAGCACCAGTGCTTGCTGGCGCGCCAGTACCCCGGAGTGCAGCAGTTGCAGCAGCATGCGCTCGACCCGGTACGGGTGCTCGGCAATGTCTTCGACAAACAGGATGCCGCCGTCGATCCGGGGAAACCATTCGGTGCCGATGAGCGAGACCAGCATCGCCAGGTTGCCGCCCCAGACCGTGCCGGCCACGTCCACCTGCGGATTGCCGCAAGCGGTTTCGACGACCGTATGCGTTGGACCGGCCAGGCAGCTCCAGAAATCATCCAGCGTGAATTGCTCGAGTTCCGGCGCGCCGAAGTCGTTGGCGACGAACGGGCCGGCGTAGCTGAGCGTGCCCGTCTTTGCATACAGGCCCATCTGCAGCGCGGTGATGTCGGAATAGCCGACGAACAGTTTTCCACTGTTCCCCAGGCGTTCGAAATCGATGGCCTGCATCAAACGTGACAGGCCGTAGCCGCCGCGCACGGCCATGACCAGGTCGACCTCGGGGTTGTCCGCCGCCGCGTACAGGGCGGCCAGGCGCGCCGCGTCGGTGCCGCCGAAGCGCTGGTGGATCGCATCGTGATCGTAGTAGTTGTACACGCGGCAGCCACGCGCCTGGAGATAGGCCAGGCCGCGCTCGACAGCGAGCGGGTCCTGCACGTAGCCGGCGGGCGCCACAATGGCGACGCCGAGAGAAGGATTGGTCAATTGGTTTCACTGCCCGACGAACAGGCGCGGTGTTGAGCTGGTGGTCATCTTACCGCGCGCGTTGGCGTCGATCAAGGCAAGCATCCGCTCGTTCAGCTGGGACGGCAAGTCGTGCCCCATTCCCTGGATGACTTCCAGGCGCGCGCCCGGCACCTGCGCCGCGGTGTCTTCGCCGCAGGCCAGTGGCACCAGGGGATCGGCGGCGCCATGGATGACGAGGGTCGGCGTTTGAATCGAGCGCAGCAGTTCGCTGCGCTCGGGGGCGCTCCTGACGGCCAGCATCTGGCGCGCCACGCCGGCCGGACAGTAACAGCGCCGCAGGCCGCGCGCCGCGCGCCGCCGCAACTGCTTTTCCGGCGTCGGATACGCCGGGCTGCCGATCACCTGTTGCAAGGCGACTTGCGCCTCGATGATCGAGTCGACATCGTTCGGGTCGGCGGGCCGGCGCAGCAGCGCCTGGCGCACGCCTGGGGTCGGGCCCGGCAAGCCGCGTTTGCCGCTGCTCGACATGATGGACGTGAGACTGAGCACGCGCTGCGGGTGGCGCGCAGCCAGGATCTGCGCCACCATGCCGCCCATCGATACCCCGACCAGGTGGGCGCGCGCGATGCCCAGCGCCGACAGCACGCCGAGCGCGTCGTCGGCCATGTCGTCCAGGTGATAGGCGGGCCGCATGGGCAGCTTCAGGTGCGACTTGATCCACGAGGTGAGCCGATTCAAGACCAGGTTCGACCTGCCCGTGCGGTCGAATTTGGTGGACAGGCCGCAGTCGCGGTGATCGAAACGGATCACGTAAAAACCCAGCTCGACCAGGCCGTCGACGAACTCGTCGGGCCAGCTGGTGAGCTGCATGCCGACGCCGTGCACCAGCAACAGCGGCGCGGACTTGGCGTCCCCGGCGGTATCGAAAGCGATGCGGATTCCGTTGGCGGTCAGCGTCGGCATGGGTTCGAAGCTGGCGCATTGGACGCGCGCCGGCATGATGATGAAAAGGAGGTTGGTCCCTGTCGCTTGTGGCGCCAGATCGAGACCAGCATAACATTTTCACAGCACGCACGGCGTGCGTGGATGCGCGCGCGCGGAAGGTGCGGCGCATGCGCCACGGTTTGCCGCGCTAGATCGCCGTGTTTCGGCGGACGGCAGCGCGCCGTTCGGCGAAGAAGCCTTTGAGCATTGCGCTCGCCTCCTCCGCCAGCACGCCCTTGACGACCTCGGTATGGTGGTTCAGCACCTCATGCGCGAACAAGTCGAGGACCGATCCGCAGACGCCCGTCTTCGGGTCGCTCGCCGCATACACGACGCGCGCCAGGCGCGCATGCATCATCGCGCCGGCGCACATCGCGCAAGGTTCGAGGGTCACGTACAATTCGCAGCCCGGCAGCCGGTAATTGCCGAGTGTTTCGGCGGCCGCCCGCAGCGCATTGACCTCGGCGTGCGCCGTCGGGTCGTGGCGCCCGATCGGCTGGTTGTAGCCGACCGCCACCACTTCCCCGTCCTTGACGACGACGGCGCCAACCGGCACCTCGCCTTGCGCGCGCGCGACGCCGGCCTGCTCGAGCGCGAGGCGCATGAAGTGCGCGTCGAGCATGGCCGACTCCGCCATGGCGGCATCTGCCAGCACAAGACCGGACCTCAGTCCCGGCATCGGCACGCTGTCAGGCATCGGTGATCTCGGCCCAGCAGTTCGGGGTTTCGTGCAGCACCAGTTTATGCAAGTGCAGGCCGGTGCCGAAACGATCGGTATAGGCCGCCTTCAGGATGCCGAAGGCCACTTGCGCCAGATTTTCGACGGTCGGGATGCGGTCGATCACGACCGTCTTGTGGCCAGGCAGGCTGGCCAGGAATTCGCGCACCTTGTCGTCTTTCTCGTAGACGATGAAGGCGTGGTCCCAGACGTCGACCAGGTGCTCCTTGGCGAGCGCCTTGATGTCGGAAAAATCCATGATCATGCCGTTGTCCGAATTGCCTTCGGCCTGGATCACGGCGCCGACGAGCGTGATTTCGAGCGTGTAGCGGTGCCCGTGCAAGTTGCGGCACTGGCTTTTGTGGTCGGGAATCCGGTGTCCGGCATCGAATTCGAGCTTGCGGGTAATGGTCAGCATCAGCGTAGTACTCTTTTACGGGATTTGTAGCAGTTTATGGGTCTGGAGGCTGAGCTTCCATTTCGGGTTGCTGCGGCAGGTCTCGATCGCCAGGCGCGTATTCTGCGCGGCAAACAGGCCGTCCATCGGCTGCACGAAGAAATGTTCGAAGTCAAAATGCTCGTAGACGGCAAGAACCTGGTTCGCCTGCGGGATGACGACCTTGATTTCGTTGCCCTTCTCGACGACCAGCGTCGAGCCCATCTTCGGGCTGACGCAAATCCAGTCGACGCCCGGCGGCACCGGCAAGGTGCCGTTGGTTTCGATGGCGATCGTGAAACCGTGCGCATGCATGGCGGCGATCAAGGCAAGGTCCAGTTGCAACAAAGGTTCGCCCCCGGTGAAGACGACGTATTTGCTGGGCGCATGCGTGGCCGGCCAGAGGCCGTCGATCTCGGCAGCGAGCGCCTCGGCGTCGCGGAACTTGCCCCCGCGCTCGCCGTCGGTGCCGACGAAATCGGTGTCGCAGAAAGTGCAGACGGCGCTCGCGCGATCGGCCTCGCGCCCGGTCCACAGGTTGCAGCCCGCGAAGCGGCAAAATACCGCCGGCCGCCCGGCGTGGGCGCCTTCGCCTTGCAAGGTGTAGAAAATTTCTTTGATGCTGTAAGTCACAGTAAACCTCTCGTCAACCGTCCATTATACCCGCGCGACACGGCCCTTGCCGAGCCCCGGCCCGCGCCCGGCGCCGCTGATTTACTGACTATCCGGCACGGGTATTGACTATCGACAAGACAGATCGACGCGCCAAGCGGTAACTTGATTACCGGAAATTTCTTATAACCCGTCGGAAGGAGCGTCATGAAGCGTTCGCTTGCCAGGACAGCCAGCTACCTCCCCGCGATCGCGGTGCTGCTGGCCTGCGTAGTCGGTGTCACGCTTCCCAATGCGACGCCGAGCCTGTCGACCATCGCGACGATCCTCTGGCTGCTGGGGGCCGGCGGCGCGAGCTGCCTGCTGCTGCGGCGTGCGATCGACGCCGATGACCGCACCCGCGACCTGGCCAGGCGCCTCGGGCAGGAACAGGATGCGCGCCGCGCGCTGGATGCCATCCTGGGCGATACCCAGGCCGTACTGTCGAAGGTCGTGCGCCAGCTGGAAGAATTCACGCGCCTGAACGGCATTGCGCACCAGCTCGAGATCGCGCCGGGACCGCTCGGCGAACCTGAACCGCCCGCGTTTGAAGGCGACGCCCTGCTCTACCGCGTATTGCAGGAAGCATTGGCCGAGGTGGCACACCAGGCCAGCGCCACCGAGGTGCGCGTCGGCCTGCAATGTGACAGTCTTGGGATGATGTTGCGCGTCGACGACAACGGCAAGGGCAACCGGCGTACGCAGGCCGCATGCGCCTGCGGCCTTGCCGGCATACGCGAACGGGTCGAAGCATGCGGCGGCGCCCTGCGGATCACGGCGAAATCGGGTGGCGGCACAGCCCTGTCCTTGCGCCTGCCATGCGCCCGGGACCTGGCCCTGACCTGAAAGTCAAGCCAGATCATATTGTTCAACATCAAAAGCAGAGGCCTGCTGCGGTTGCAGAATCGGTTCTTGTCAGCAATCAATAAATTGCTCAACGGAATGTTGAAAAGGCCGACTGATGACCAGTACAGCGATGCACCGGGCGCCGAGCCCGGCGAATGAAACAATGTTGGGCGCGGCGCTCTCCCCCACGCCGGGTGCGGCAAGCACTCCAGCCCCGGGCGCGCTACCCGTCACTCTGACGAACAGCATCGCCCCGGCCGCCGATCTGGCTTTTGCATACCAGCTGATGGAGATGCTGGCGATCCCCGCGTTCGTGCTCGACAGCCAGGCCCAGGTGCTGATCTGGAACCGCGCCTGCGAGCGCCTGACCGGGGTGCCTGCGAGCGAAGTCATCGGCACCGACAATCACTGGCGCAGTTTCTACGACGAGCCGCGTCCGACCCTGGCCGACCTCGTGATCCAGAACCGTCTGGACGAGATCCGCCATATCTATCCGCGCCACGGCAAGCCGCAAAGCAGCGCCTCGCCGCTGTCGGTGGAAACCTGGTGCGACATGCCGCGCGTCGGAAGGCGCCGCTACCTGGCGGTCGACGCCAGCCCGATCTTCGATGAACACGGACGCCTGAAGGCAGTGGTCGAAACATTGCGCGACCTGACCGACGAAAAGATGGCCCAGCTGGCGCTCGAAAAACTCGCCACCCGCGATGGCCTGACGGGCCTGGCAAACCGGCGCTGCTTCGACGATACCCTGGCCGCCGAATGGGAGCGTGCCCTGCGCCTGCGCCAGCCACTGTCGCTCCTGATGGTCGACGTCGACAACTTCAAGGCCTATAACGATGCGAACGGCCACCTCGGCGGCGACGAATGCCTCAAGCGCATCGCCACGGCCGTGGCCAGCGAAATGCGTGCCAACGACCTGGTGGCGCGCTATGGCGGCGAGGAGTTCGCCGTAATCCTGCCGAACCAGTCACTCAAAGGCGCAGCCATCGTCGCCGAGCGCATCCGCCGCCGCGTCGAACAGCTGCAATTGCCGAACGGCCTGGCGCCGCTGCGCCAGGTGACGGTGTCGATCGGCGCCGCCACCGCCATTGCCGGGCTCGAGAACCAGGCCAGCGAACTGGTAGCGACCGCCGACGCAGCCCTCTACCGTGCCAAGCACCTCGGGCGAAACCGGATCAGCCTGCCGCTGGTCGAGGGCAGCCGAGGGCCTGCCTGATCCTGCTGTTCATTCGCCGGGGAATATTTTATGCTTCGCGCCAGATTTTTTCTCAAGGAGAGCTTGCGTCCACACGCGATCCGACGGCGTTCGCGCCGTCCGCGTCCGCCAAAGCCGCAGGCACTGCCGGCGTATTGCCATTCAAGGCGACCGAAAAAACGCTGGCCAACGGCCTGAAGTCGAAGAGCGTACTCAACAAGGAATGTCATGAATAAAAAGAAAAGGGCGCCCGCGGGCGCCCTTCGTCATTGCTGGAACAGGCGAGCTTGCGCCCGCCCGTACCACAGAACTGACCTGCCTTACTTCGTCATCTTGTCCCAGCCGTGGCGCACCGCGGCCTTCATGTCTTCCCAGGTCGAGCCGGTCTTGCCTGCATTGCGGGTTTCCCAGTCGCTGCGCAGGTCGGTTTCGACTTCGTCCCACGGACGGTTACGGTACATCTGGCTCTGGCGCATTTGCGAGCCATAGCTGTAGGCCGGCTGGTAGGTATCGTAGTCGCCGCCCGCGCTGCTGTAGGTGGCGCTGTAGTGCTTGCGGTAGTAGTCGTCGTCGACCAGGTTCGCAGTGGCGCCGAGCTGCTCGACTTCAACTTCGGTATGGCGCACGGTGTCGTTGATTTGCTGTTCGCGCTGCGTGACTTCCTTGTTGATCATCACTTCCTCAACCACGCGTGCCGATTTCTCGACCACGGCTTCCTCGGCCGACTCGCGCATCTCGATCGACTGCTCCTTGAAGGCGCTTGCATCCACGCCGCTGATCGGCTGGTTGACCGGACGGCGCTCGACGTTCACGTGCTCTTCGCGCAGGCCGATGCTTTCGTTGACCGGCGTTTCGACGATGCGCGAATACACGCGCACGCCGCCACGCTGGACTTCACGCTTGCCGATCTTGATCTGCTCCTGCACAACCGGGATGGCGGCCGTGGTGGTGTCGCGTTGCTGCGACCCAGTCTTCGCCGAGCCGGTCAGGGAGCCCGCTGCGGCCGAGCCTTCGAGCGACGATCCGGTCAGCGACGACGCCGACTGGTTCTGCTGCAGGCTGTTGCCGGTGCCGGCGCCATACGTGCCGACCGAGAGTTCGTCGCGCGAACCCATCGGCTCCTGATAGGTGGTGCCCATAGGAACCGGATCGTTGAGCGACTGCTGGTTCAGCGGCAAACGGTCACCGTCGGACTGCAACGACATCGACTGGCCGCCGCTCATGCTGCCGGCGCTGCCCATGGCCATGGCGCCGGCGCTCGCCCCGCCGCTTGCCCATTTTTCGGACTGCTCGTCGATGTCGATCGGGCCGAAGCGCTCGACGATGTCGGCGGCGCGTTCAACTTCCGGCTCGCTGTCGGCGTTCACCGTCAGGATGTGGTTGCCACGCGAGGCGGCTGACGAGTATTTGTTGCTGTATTCATCGGTGTCGCTGCCGAAGATGTCGCTGAAGAAGTTCTTGATGCTGGTGCCGATACCTGGCTCGTCGGCGCCGGTGGTCGAGCCAGTGGCCATCGAACCGCCGGGTGCGGTTTCGTCCCCGTGCTGCAAGCGCACGTCGCTGCTCGAGAAGCCCGAGGACAGCAGTTCAGTCTGGGCGCTGGTGGCGTCGGCGTGATTGTCAAAGACGGCGATCAGGGTATGTTGCATGATGAGTCCTCCAGAGTGTATTGATTACTTCGTTGGCAGGGTGCCGGATTCGTCGAAACGTTCGACACTGACCTGTTCGGCCTTCAGGACGACTTCTTCCTGGTGGTGTTCCTCGCGACGGATCCGGGTGATGTGAAGCTCTTCCTTGATGCGCACGCGGCGCTCGACAACCAGCACTTCTTCGAGGATCGGCACGATCAAGGTGTCGCCCTCGTAGCGGTTGGCGGGCGCTTCGTCGGGAGCAACGATACGGTCGACCGCGACATGCCTGACTTCCACCTCGTCGCGCATGAGGCGCTCGTCGATGTTGACCGGCTGTTCGACGACGGTCTTGTGAACGCGAACGCCGCGTCCCGTGTCCACCGTACGGGTTCCGACGGCGAGTTGTTCCGCGATGACCGGAATCCGGATTGGTTCCTGCGCTGCCTGGTCTTCGGGATTGACTGCCATTGTGTGAACTCCGTGTGGTTGCTTTTACAAGACTCAATCAATGTACTCCAAACAGACAGGGCACCGCGCACCATTGACTCCCGTAAATGTTGAAACAAAAAAAAGACGAAATGCAAACAAAGCAGGCGAATAAAGGCGACATGTCGCACAGACGGCAAGCGCCAGAAACGCACCTCGAACCTTCCGGAATGGGTATGCGGCACGGATCCGCTGGCGCAGCCGGAACGGGAAATATGGTGAGAAGAGGCGTAAAAAAAGGCCTCGAACGAGGCCTTCGGAAGGCACAAAATACTAGTTGAACGGATTGGCGACGCTCGTGACATCCGGCGGCGGCAGGCGCTCCGGCAGCGCCTGGCTGTCGAGTTTTTCGAGCACCGCATCGATCACCTCTTTCAGGCGCCGCGCATGGGCCAGGCCCACCTTGTCGGCAGTCAGGTCGACGTCGCCCGAGATCGTGATGCGGTCAAGCCGGTTCTCGATCATCAGGTTGTCGACCTGCAGGACGTCGGCTTCGTTCGCATAGGGCACGAAGGTTTTCTTTTTCGCTGTCATGGATGGCTCCGGTTATTGGAAGTGCGAGACGCTTTCAGGAAAAGAAGTTGTTTTTCTTCTTCTGGCGGATTTTCGGCAGGTGCAGCATGCGCTCCTTCTGCTGGCGCGACAGCGAAGGCAGGAATTCGATGCCGACGATGCGCTCGAGCTCGGCGACCGGGATCACCCGGATCTCGGCGTTCGACTGGTTCTCCGTGAACCAGGCTGCCGCCAGCTTCTGGCGCGGGCTGTAGACGACCTTGTACACGTGGCTCGGCACCAGCACGTTGCCGACCTTGCGCAGATTGGTGCCGAGGAAGGCCGGTCCGGTGATTACGTAGAGCTGCCCTTCCTTCTTCGCCATCTTGCGCACCGCGCCTTCGATCGGTGCCCAGATGTGACGGTTATGATCGCCGTCCTGCGGAACCATGTTCGCCAGCGTGAAGCTTTCGCGCTGGCTGCGGCGGTCCGGCATGTCGCCGTTCGGGGCCATGTGGCCGCGGTCGTAGCCGCTGCGCGCATAGTCGTCGAGTTCGGCGCGCTGGCTGGGCGGCAGGCGTGGCTCGGCATGGAAGGCATTGTCGCGCTTGAGGCCCTGGGCCGAGGCCACGTTGTAGGCGCGCAAGTTCTCGGCCGACCACAGAGGCGTGCGCGTGACGCCCGAATGCATGATGCCGAACACGCCGTAGCATAGCTCGCGCGTGGCCACTGCCAGCTTCTGGTTGCGGATCTCGGGCGCGCGGCCGTCGGCGTAATGGTCGGGACAGCTTGACGCGAGTGCGAGGGCCGGCGCGAGCAGCGTGCCGACGAAAGCGGCCCCAAGTACTATTTTCTGAAACATGGATGAGTCGAAAGTATGTGACAAAAGCGCATTGTAGCCGACACATATCGGGGAAGCCGGCGCGCCGCCGCCCGTGCGGGCGCGTCAATACCTTCGCACGTTACGATCACAAGGGTGCATTCTCGGCAAGAATCCTCTAGAATTGCCCCCTCTTTCGACAACATTCCATACCGGAAACAACTCCCGTCAATGGAAAAGGCCCAATTCCCGGAGGACCTGCGGAGATTCGTGCTCACGAGTATTCCGTCAGTTCCCTTTCTCGAAGCATTACTGCTGTTGCGCGCCAATCCGACGCAGCAATGGCATGGCGACTCGCTGGCGCGGCGCCTCTACGTGCGCGAGCGCACCGCGCAGGCCCTGCTCGAAGAGCTGCTGCGGGCCGGCATGGTCGCTCCCTGCCCGGGATCGGAACAGCTCTGCTATCAGTACCAGCCCACGTCGATCCAGCTGCGCGAGCGCATCGACGCCCTGGCCGACCTGTATGCGCGGCACCTGGTCGACGTCACCCACCTCATTCATTCTTCCCTCGACCGCAAGGCGCAGCAATTTGCGGACGCCTTCAAACTGCGAAAGGACTAGCCAGTGGCGGTAACCATCTACATCCTGTGCCTGCTCACTTCGCTGGCCTGCGCCTGGCTGTTGTTCGCCAGCTACCGGCGCACGCGCTACCGCCTGCTGTTCTGGAGCGGCTCGTGTTTCGCGGCGATGACGCTGAATAACCTGTTCCTGTTGCTCGACAAAATCGTGTTCCCTGGCATCGACTTCCTGCCGGCGCGCCTGATCAGCGCCCTGGTGGCGATTTCCCTGCTGCTGTACGGCCTGATCTACGAGAAGGAGTGACCGAATGACTGACCTGATTACCGGCGCGATCTGCATGGGCTCGCTCGTCATCGCGCTCTACTTCGTGCGTTTCTGGCGCGACTCGGGCGACCGCTTTTTCCTGTATTTCGCGGCGTCCTTCTTCATCGAAGGCCTGCACCGCCTGTATTCGGCCCTGAACGACGCGGGTGCCGAGGATTCACCGCTGCACTACCTGATCCGCCTGCTTGCCTACGGCCTGATCCTGTGGGCGATCCTGGAAAAGAATCTGCCGCGCGAGCGCGAGCGCAAGTAGTGTGCGCCCGCGCCCGGCGCGCTCGGACATAATGAAGCCATGTGAACATGTTGATATGGAGACCATCATGGCGACAATCGATCCGCGCGGCCAGCCGCAATCCCCTCAAGCTCCTGCCGACGAACACAAGCGCTCCGAAAACTTGCTGCCGGGCGAAGAAGGCGCTGAAGACGGCCGCTTCGAGGTCGCCGAAGAGGTCAGCCTCGACATCCAGTCGGACGACGCGCGCCGTGTCGGCCAGCTGCCGGGCAGCGTGACCGAGTCGATGCCCGACACGGTCCAGACCGAAGCGGAACAAGAGAACAAGGGCACGCCGTAATTGCGCCCGAACGGTGCGTGCTTGCATGGGCGGAACTCCTTATACTCATGCATCAGCCACCGTTGAAGACGCCCCATGCAGACGCATTTCTCCGCCGCCTTCGCGGCAATCAAGCTTGACCTTGAACGCATCGTCGACGAAGTCGTCGCCCCGAATGCGGCGGCGGTCGACCGCGATTGCCGCTGGCCGGCCGAATCGCTTGCCGCGCTTGCCGCAGCGCGCCTGACCGGACTGCAGGTGCCGGCCCGTCTCGGCGGGCACGGCGGGGGCCTTTCCGCCCTGCTCATGGCGACCGAACTGATCGGCACAGCCTGCCCCTCGACGGCGCTCTGCTTCGGCATGCATTGCGTCGGCAGCGCCGTGATCGCCGCCAAGGCGACCGCCTGGCAGGAAGAACACTACCTGCGCCCGATCGCCGCCGGCGAGCACCTGACCACGCTGGCCCTGTCCGAGAGCGGCAGCGGCGCCCACTTCTATCTGCCCGCCACCACCCTCAGTCCGGACGGCGACGGCTTCCTGGTCCACGGCAGCAAGCAGTTCGTCACGAACGGCGGCCATGCCGACTCCTACGTCATCTCGACCCTGGCGGCCGGCGCCGAGGACGGCGACTTCAGCTGCCTGGTGGTCGACGCCGGCACGCCGGGCCTGTCCTGGCTGGCGCCCTGGGAAGGCTTCGGGATGCGCGGAAATTCCTCGCGCGGCATGGGCCTCGATGGCGCCCGCGTCGGTGCACACCATTTGCTGGGCGAACAGGGCGACCAGGTCTGGTACGTATTCGAGGTGGTGGCGCCCTACTTCCTGATGGCGATGGCCGGTACCTATCTCGGCCTGGCGCAGTCGGCGCTGGACGCCGCGGGCGAACACCTGCGCAACCGCCGTTACGACCATTCCGGCGAATCGCTGCGCGATGTCGAGACCTTGCAGACACGCTATGCGTCGATGTGGATGGCGGTCGAAAAGACGCGCGCCCTGGTCTATGAGGCGGCGCGCCGCGGCGACGCCGGCGACCCTGACGCGCTGCCCTGGATCCTCGCCTGCAAGGCCGACGCCGGCGATACCGCGGTCCTCCTGGCCAACGAAGCGATGACGATCTGCGGCGGCGCCGCCTACCGCGAGAACAGCCGCGTGGGCCAGATGCTGCGCGACGCGCGCGCCTGCCACGTGATGTCGCCGACGACCGACCTGCTGCGTCTGTGGACCGGCCGCAGCCTGCTCGGCCTGCCGCTGCTGTGACGCCCGCCCCACCCCAGCGGCTCCATGTCGGCGCGGCCGAAGGCCAGTACGCGCTCACGCCCGACGCTTTGCTGATGCGCCTCGCAGCGCCCTGGATTGGTGCGCACCCCGCGCTGGTCGTGTTCGAGGCCGACGTCGCCCAGCCCCTGCAACTGGCGCGCGCGCTGCGCCAGGCCGGCATAGACGCCCACTACCTGTTCGTGCGCGCGCCGGCCGACCTCTACCCGCTGCGGCGCGACCTCCAGCGCGCCCCCCTGATCGGACGGCGCTGGACCCTGATCGCTGCAAGCGACCCGCAGCGCGCCACGATCGAAGCCGATGCCTTGCGCGATGCCGCCCGGCGCGCCCGCCTGCGCACGACGCTCGACAGGGCCAATGCCAGCCTGGCCGCACCGCGCGAGGGCCATGAGGCAGGCCGCGCGCAGCGCATGGCGGGCCACTTCCTGTCAAACTTCCTGGCGCAGTCGAACGACGCCCTGCTCGGCGTCGACCTCGACCTGCTGCTTCTTTACTGGAACGACAGTGCGACGCAGCTGTTCGGCATCGACGGCGCCTCCGCGCGCGCCAGCCTGCGCACGCTGCCCTTTTACGGTGAGCGCATCGAGACACTGCTTGGCGAAGTCCGTGGCGGCGCCGGCCGCGCCCAGGCCGAGCTCGAATGCGTACTGCGTGCGCGTCCTGCCTGGCTGGAAGTGCACGGCTCGGCGGTGCGCGACGGCGCTGGCCTGCTGGTGGGCTTCATGCTCTCCTGCCGCGACGTGAGCGAGCGCCACGAGCGGCTCGCGCACGAGCGCGCACAGCAGCAGGCCGCGGTGCGCCTGGCCGACGAGGGCCGGCGCCAGCTGGCGGCGCTGTTCGACCAGGCCCCCGGCTTCATGGCTGTCACGCGCGGGGCACGGCACGTGTTCGAGATGACCAACCGCGCCTATGCAGCCTTGTTCGGGCCGCGTGAATACAATGCGCGCACGCTCGACGACGTGTTCCCCGACCTGCGCAACCAGCCGTTCGCGCGCCTGCGCGACGAGGTCTATGCCAGCGGGCGGCCGTATGTCGGCCGCGCGATGCCGGTCGTGCTGCAAGGCGCGAAAGGACGCAGGGTGCGCTATATCGACTTCATTTACCAGCCGCTGCGGGGCGAGAGCGGCGAGATCACCGGCATCTTTTGCCAGGGTCATGACGTCACCGAGCAAAAGCTGATGCAGGACGGCCTGCTGCATCACCAGGCCGAACTCGAGGACATGGTGGCCAGCCGCACCGAGGCCCTGCACGCGGCCAACCTGGCGCTGCAGCAGTCGCAAAAGCTCGAAGCGGTCGGCAAGCTGACCGGCGGCGTCGCCCACGACTTCAACAACATCCTGCAGATCATCGGCAGCAACCTCGATTTGCTGGGCCTGGAACTGGGGCCAGGCGCCGCCGCGCAGCGCCGGGTGGACGGCGCGCGCGGCGCGGTCGAGCGCGGCGGCAAGCTGGCCGCGCAGCTGCTCGCCTTTGCGCGGCGCCAGCCCCTGCAGCCGGTCGCCACCGACCTGACCGGCATCCTGCGCGACATGGACGACCTGCTGCGCCGCGCGCTGGGGCCGGCCATCGACATCGCGCTGCGCATCGCCCCCGACCTGTGGAACACGTCCGTCGACCGGGACCAGCTTGAAAACGTCTTGCTGAACCTGGCGATCAATGCGCGCGACGCTCTGCGCGGCAGCGGGCGCCTGACGATCGAACTCGAGAATGCGACCCTCGATTCGCGCTACCGCGATGCCAACCCCGATTGCGCCCCCGGCGAGTACGTGCTACTGGCGGTCTCCGACGACGGGCCGGGCATGCCGCCGGAGGTGCGCGAGCGTGCGTTCGAGCCCTTCTTCACGACCAAACCCGAGGGCGAAGGCACCGGTCTGGGCCTGTCGATGGCGTATGGATTCGTCAAGCAAAGCGGCGGCCACATCAAGATCTACAGCGAGGTGGGCCACGGCACCACGGTCAAGATCTTCCTGCCGCGTACGCGCGAGATGCCGGTCGCGCCAGGGCGCCCCCGCAGCGACGCGATCCGCGGCGGCACCGAAACGGTCGTCGTGGTTGAAGACGACGCCGCCGTTCAGCGCGCGGTGATCGACATGCTGGGCGGGCTCGGCTACACCGTGCTGGCCGCCCCCGACGCCGCCAGCGCCTTGACCGTGCTGGAAAGCGGCGTCGCGGTCGACCTGTTGTTCACCGACGTGGTCATGCCGGGGCTACTGTCAAGCAGCGAGCTGGCGCGCCTGGCGCGCGTCCTGCACCCGGGGGTTGCCGTGCTGTTCACGTCCGGCTACACGCGCAACGCGATGATGCACGGCGCGCGGCTCGATCCCGACGTCGAATTGCTGAGCAAACCATACCGCCGCGACGAACTGGCGCGCAAGGTGCGCCAGATGCTCGACGCCCGGGTCAGGGCGGCGCCTTCGCTGCCGGCTGCGCACCCTGAACCGGAAACGCCGGCCGCGCCGCGCGTGGTGGTGGTCGAAGACAACGAGGATGGCCGCGAGATGCTGTGCGCACTGGTCGAGATGCTGGGGTATGCAGTGACCGGATTTCCCAGTGCCGAAGCGGCCCTGCCGGCCCTGGCGCCGGGCGACATCCTGATGACCGACTTGCACCTGCCCGGCATGTCCGGCACTGCGCTGGCACGCGCGGCGCGCGAACGCCTGCCCGCACTGGCCGTCATCATCGCCTCGGGCCAGTCGGTCGCGCCCGATCCGGCACTGCCGGCGCAGACCCTCCTCAAACCATTTACGCTCGAGGCTTTGCGCGGCGCACTCGAGCGCGCGCTCGCGCCCTGAAACTCAGGCCTTGACGCCCATTTTCAAGCCTTCGATCGTATGCGCCTGCACAATCGGTTCGAGCCGCTCGACCAGGCGGCAGGTGATGTGGCGACGTAGCTCGGGCGCCAGGCTCTCGTAGTAGGCATGGGTCAGCTGCAGGTCGTGCTTGTCCGCGTTGCGCGCATCCGGCGCGTCGACGCCGAGCACGAACACGGGGCGCGAGCGGTTCGATTCGTTGGCGGTGCCGCGGTGGATCGTCAGCGCCGATCGCGCCGAAATATCGCCCATCCTCGGGAGCTTGCGTTGGGCCCGCGCCTGGTAGCGCGGCCACAGCGCCGTTGGCGGGAACATCGGGTCGCCATCACCCAGGTCGTCCCACTGGGTGCCGGGCGCGATCTCGAACGGACCCATGTCCTCGCTGACGTCGACGGTCGTGATGTTGAAGGCCAGCGAATCGAGGCGCCGGCCGATCAGGGTGGCGTCGGGCGAGCGGAAATCACGGTGCCAGGGCTGGTGCAGTGCGCCGGGGCCGGGAACGTCGAAGCCGGCCTCGACGACGCGATACTCGGGACCGAGGACGGCGCGGCAGACCGCCACCACCCACGGGTGCCCAATGATGTCGGCAAAGCCTGAAATGCGCTCGGGATGGACTTCCACGTAATAGCGGTTCGGCCCGCGCGCAAGCAGCCCGCCGGGCTGGCGCTGGGCCTGATCGAACAGCGTGGCGATGTCGACCCCGAGCCGTTCGACCCAGGCCCGCTCGAATGCGCCCTTGCAGGCAATGATGCCGTCGCCATACAGGCCGCCCATGATGGTGGCGACGTCGCAGGAGTCGGTGGCGGTGGGTTGGCTGGTCATGGCGGTCTCCTCGTTTCCTTGTTTCCTGGCGCGTTCATGGTACTGCGAAACACCGTCGCCGTGCGCACGGGCGTGCTACCAGTCCAGTGTCAGCAACAAGGCCCCCATCCGCGGCCAGCACAGCTGGCTGATCTCCTCCCGCCGCGCCCACCTGAAACCATCCATCTCCGGCGTCGGCTTGCCGGTTTTCACATGCGGGAAATAGCTGCTGCAGGCCAGCTGCGACAGGTCTCCTAGCGCGGCGCCGGCATCGACCCGAAACAGGTGCACGCGCTTGTCGCGCCGGTAGTCGAACTCGCCCAGGTCCTGGAAACGTCCGGCATCGAAGGACACGCCCGCCTCCTCGCGCAATTCGCGCATCGCCGCTTCCAGGCTCGTCTCGCCGGGGTCGCGCATGCCCTTCGGGATGTCCCAGGCCGCGGTGTGCGTCACATGGCACAGCAGCAGCTGGCCCTTCGAATCGAGCACCAGCGTGCCGCAGGAAACCATGTAGCGCGTCATGCGCGCCCCTCGATCGCGGTGCCGAGGGCCTGCTCCAGCGCCTCGCGGCTGACCGGCTTGGTCAGGTGCTGGTCGAAGCCGGCCTGGTGCGACAGCGTCAGGTCGCTGGCCGCGCCCCAGCCGGTGAGGGCAATCAGCGTCATCGCGCGCAGCCCGCCGCTGGCGCGCACTGCGCGCGCGAGTTCGTGACCGTTCATGCCGGGCAGGCCGATGTCGAGGAACGCGAGGTCGGGCCGGAAGGCGCGCGCCGCCGCCAGACCCGACGGGCCGTCGTGCGCCATGAACGTTTCGTGGCCGAGCGCGTCGAGCAGCGCCACCAGGCTTTCGGCGGCGTCCAGGTTGTCGTCGACCACCAGCACGCGCAGCCGGGGCGCGCTCACGGGAATCGGCAGCTCCTTCCGCAGCTCCTTCAGTTCGCCCGCGCCGCGCTTGAGCGGCAGGCGCACGGTAAACGTGCTGCCGCGTCCGCGCCCGGCGCTGAAGGCATGCACGCGTCCGCCATGCAGCTCGACCAAGCGGCGCACCAGCGACAAGCCGATCCCGAGCCCGCCCTGGGCGCGGTCGAGGCTGCTGCGCACCTGGGTGAACATCTCGAACACCGAACCGATGGCCTCGGCCGAGATCCCGATGCCGCTGTCGGTGACGGCGACCACCGCCTGCGCGTCCTCGCGCCACGCCGCCAGGCTGATGCGTCCTCCGCCGGGGGTGTATTTGGCAGCGTTGTTGAGCAGGTTCGACAGCACCTGGACCAGGCGCGTGAGGTCGGCCTCCAGCGGCAGCGGTTCGTCCGGCAACTCCACGTGCAGCTGGTGCTTGCCTGCCTGGATCAGCGCCGCGCTCGACTCGACCGCCATCGAGACGGCGCTGCGCAGGTCGACCGGCTCTTTCTTGAGTTCGATACGTCCGCGCGTGATGCGGGCGATATCGAGCAGGTCGTCGACCAGGTGAATCAGCTGGCCGAGCTGGCGGTCCATCATCTCGTGCACGCGGCCGGCGGTGACGGCATTCCCCGGCGCCATGCGCAGCAGGTCGAGACCGGTGCGGATTGGCGCCAGCGGATTGCGCAGCTCGTGTGCGAGCGTGGCCAGGAATTCGCTCTTCCTGTGATCGGCCTCGGACAGGTCGGCCGCGATGCGGCGCAATTCGTCCTCGGCGCGCTTTTGCTCGGTGATGTCGCGCGTGATCGTCGCCAGGCCCAGGTGGGCGCCATCGGCGCCGTGCACGGCAAAGCCTTTGAAATACACCGGTACCGCGTCGCCCGCGCCGCGCCCGGCAAAACGCAGTTCGCCCTCCCATTTCCGGGCCTCGCCGGTCAGCGCCGGCAGCACGTCGGTGCGCACGAATGCGCGGCAGTCCTCGGAGAAAAAGTCGAGCAGGCGCGCGCCGCGGATGTCGGCCTCGACGCGCAGGCCGGCCATCGCGCGCCCGGCGGGATTGAGGTAGACGCCGGCGCCATCGGGCGCGAAGATGCCGATGAAGTCGGACGACTGCTCGGCTACCGCCGCCAGGCGCCGCACGCCTTCCTCGGCCAGGCGCCGCTCGCTTTCATCGCGCAGGTACAGGGCAATGCCGCCGTCGGGCGTCGGGAAGCAGTTGATCTCGTACCAGCCGCCCCAGGCGGCGACGTGGGCCTCGGTGCGCATGGCAGTGCCCTCGAGGGCGCAGCGGCGGCAGGCTCCCTCCTGCACGCTGCCCTGCCAGTCGGGAAACAGATCCCAGAACACGTCGCCAAAGAGCTGCGAACGGTCCAGGCCAGTGATGCGCTCGGCAGCGGCGTTCGCGTAGCCGATGCGCCAGGATCCGTCGAGGGCGAGGAAACCGTCGGTCATGCTTTCCAGGATCGCATGCGAACGCTCCTCGGCGGCCTGGCGCGCCGTCGCCTCGGAACGCTGGCCGATCACGAGGGAGGCGGTATTGGCGAGCAGCGCCAACGCCTGCGCATCGCGCACCGCGCGCACGGCGCCGACCCGGTAATACCAGGTGAACGCGCCAAGCACCTGGCCCGAGGGCGCCAGGATCGGCAGCGCGCGGCAGGCGGCCAGCCCGGCATCGGCCGCCTGGACACGGCAGCGCTCCCACAGCGGATCGGTGGCGATGTCGGGACAGTCGACCGGTTCGGCGCGCCAGGCCGCCGCGCCGCCGGCCCCGCCGAGCGGCGAGAGTCCGAGTCCGTCCAGCGCGCCGCGCAAGTCGTCCGGCATGCTCGGAGCGGCCGCATGGCGCAACCCGTTGCCGCGCCCTGCCAGCTGGATCCCGGCCAGCACCGCGCCGCCGGCATAATCTTCGGCGCTGCGCGCCAGCAGGTCGAGCACGTCGTCAAGGGGCGCGTCCGACACCGCCAGTTCGAGCGCGTCGCGCTGGCCGGCCGCCAGCAGGCTGGCGCGGGTGCGCTCGGTCAGGTCGATCCCATGGATCAGGATGCCGGACACGCTGCCGTCCGGTTCGCGCAGTGCCATGTAGAGGAAGTCGACGTAATACGTGTCGAGGTCCCCGCTTTCGGTTTGCAGCTGGAGGCGCACGTTGCGCCCCTCATGGGGAAGGCCGGTGGCATAGACGCCGTCGAGCAGTTCGAAAAAGCCCTGTCCTGCGAGTTCGGGCAGGGCTGCGCGCGCGGGTTTGCCGAGCAGCGCACGCCCGCCCACCAGGTCGACGAAGCGCTGGTTGGCCATCTCGAACACCATGTCGGGTTTGCGCAGCACGGCCATGAAGGCGGGCGCCTGGTAGAAGATGTCGCGCATGCGCTCGTTGGCCGCGCGCAGCTGCGCCACCAGCCGTTCGCGCTCGGCGCTGGCCTTCTGGCGCGCGCTGATGTCGGTAAAGGTCAGCACCGCGCCGGGACGCGCGCCACTTGTCATCGGGTGCACCGAGCAGGCCACCGGCA
Source organism: Massilia sp. CMS3.1 (assembly GCF_051262535.1). Lineage (NCBI taxonomy): Bacteria > Pseudomonadati > Pseudomonadota > Betaproteobacteria > Burkholderiales > Oxalobacteraceae > Massilia > Massilia sp. CMS3.1. The sequence continues at coordinate 427,279 of NZ_JBIMES010000001.1, forward strand.
GGCTGCTGCCATCCTTGCGCAGCAGGCGCGCGGCATCGCGGCGCAGGGTAGCACCGCTGCGCACGGCATCGAGCAGCACGTCCGCCCCCATGCCGTCGGCGCCATCGGCCACTTGCGTCGCCGGCAACAGGATGCCTGCGGCGACCCCGGCCAGCTCCTCGGGCGTGTAGCCGAGGCAGGCAGCGCCGGCGGCGTTAAGGAAGGTGCAGTGGCCATCGGCATCGAGCCCGAGAATGCCCTCGCCCGAGGACTCGAGCAGGCGCGCGAAGCGCTCGGTGCTGTCGTGCAGGGCGCGCTCGCTGGCGGCCAGCTGCTGCGCCGCTTCGTGTTCGGCGGTAGCGTCGCGCATGATCTTGGCGTAGCCGCGCAGGACGCCGTCTTCGCGCAGCGCGATCATCATGCCGTCGGCAAAGAAGCGCCCGCCGCCCTTGTGCAGGTGCCAGCGCTTGTCTTCCGAACGCCCGTTGCCGCGCGCGCGGGCGGCTTCTTCCTCGGGCCGGCCGGCGGCGCGGTCTTCAAACGTGAAGATCATGTCGGCCGACTGTCCGCACGCCTCGCCCGCGCTCCAGCCGGTGACAACTTCGGCGCCCGCCTCCCACTCGGTGATGCGGCGCTCGGTGTCGGTGCCAATGAAGGCGTAGTCGTGCAGGTTGTCGAGGATCAGGCGCAGCCGGCTGGCATGACCGCCGGCAGGTGCGTATACGGCAGCGGGCGCGTGCAATGCCCGCAGGCGCGCCAGTTCGACGTCCTTGCGGTACAGCGCCAGGAATTGCCCGACCCGGGCGCGCAGGACATGCGCGTTCAGCGGCTTGGCCAGGTAGTCGACCGGCCCGAGCGCATAGGCGCGCTCGAATGGAAATGCGTCGGGGTCGCCGGCCGTGACGAAGACGATCGGGACAGACTGCGAACGCGGGTGCTCGCGCATCAGCTCGGCGGTCTGGAAGCCGTCGAGGGTGGGCATCTGGACGTCGAGCAGGACCAGGGCGAATTCATCGGCAAGGAGCGCGCGCAGCGCCGCTTCGCCCGAATCGGCGCAGACGAGCACTGCGTCCAGTCCGGCCAGCAGCGCTTCGAGCACCGCAAGGTTGGCAGGCTGATCGTCCACGAGAAGGATGCGAGGTTGGACGGCAGCACTCATCGATAAGTAGTCAGTCGGGCGCGCGCTGCGCAAGAATGTGTGAGTAATTGTAAAGAAAACAATGTAGGCCCCATGCTTTCAATTGTCAATTGTGCGCGCCCTCTGCCCGGCCATCCACACACTGGCGAGTCGCATGCGTTCAAGCAGTTCATGAAACCTTGCGAAAAAAAACCCGCCGGGCCTGTTGGCCGGGCGGGTTCTTGTGGCTGGCTAAAAAATCAGGCAGCCGTCTTTTGCGCGACCGGCAGCGGGTTGACGCGCGCTGCGGTGCCGCCTTCGAGCACGGCGGCGGCGGCGGAACGGGCTTCGCCCGGGGGCGTGGTGCTGATCAGCTCATGCATGCGGCTGGCGGTCATGTCCCACGAGGTATTGGCGACGATGTCGCGCATGCGCTGGACCAATTTCTCCTTCTCGGCGGCGATCATCCCCAGCATGCGCTCGCAGGCGGCGATGTACTCGTCGGCGGTCGAGGCGATGGCAACCACATCGCCGTACGGCACTTTGACATCGGTGATCGGAGTACTGACGGAGAGCTTTTCTGCCGCCATGTACTCCAGCACCTTGGTCGGGCTGATGAACTTGGTCGAGTCGTTCATCGCGAACGGCAGCAGGCACAGATCCCAGCCGGCCAGGAACTTCGGCAGCTCGTCATAGTTGCGCTGGCCCATGTAGTGGACGTTGTCGGCGCGCGGCAATTCGGCCGGGTCGATCTTCACCACAGGGCCGACCAGCACGATCTGCCACTCTGGGTGGCTTGCTGCCATCTGGCGTACCAGGTCGATATCGAAACGCTCGTCGATCACGCCGTAGAAGCCAAGACGGGGACCGGCGATATGGGCCTGATCCGGATGCGAGATGGCGGCATCGAGGGCCTGGCGGAAGTGTTTGGCGTCGACGCTGCTCGAGAAGCAATGGGCGTTCGCGTGGCGGTCTTTCTTGGCTTCATACAGGCTCGGGCCGCCGGTGAAGACCAGGTCGGCGATGTTGAGCAGCGCCGATTCGCGCTGCAGCAGCTGCTTCGGCGGATTCTTGAACGAGGCCAGTTCGTCCATGCAGTCGTAGACGACCATCGACGGGTTCAGGCCCTGCAGCAAAGGAAGCGCCATCGGGGTGTAGAACCAGACAACAGGACGCTCGCCTTCCGGTACCAGGTCGGCCAGCAGGGCTTGCAGGGTTGGGAGCTGGTCGTCGTGGAAGCCGAAGGTATGTTGAATCGGGGTATGCGGACGGTACACCGTGATATTCGGCGCGACCGCCGTTTTCTCCAGGCGTGCCTGGCCTTCGCCATGCACCGGCTCTTCGACGAACAGGATATTGTAGTGTTGCGCCAGACGCGTCATGAGGTGCTGGGGGCGTTGGAAGACGAAGTCCCAGCGGAGATGGCAAAACACGATCAGAGTCGGCATGTTGATTTCCTTTCGCCTTTGTGGCGCTATAGTTTATCTTGGATCCGGTGCGATTCGAGGCTGCGGTGGAGAGGCTTCACACTCTTGCCGTGGTACCGGAGGAGCGCATCGTAACATGCAAATTTAATACTATTTTAATTTATCCAGTGCAACATTAGCGCTTAGAAAGGGCCTGACGTAAATACGTGGGATTGCCTCATAGGAGAGTTCCGATTCCACCAGGAATTTTTGTAGGTTTATTCCTACTTCTATACAAGGAAATCCACTACGAAAACTCATCCATACGGGAAGCTTGCGCAACCGTGCGCGGCCCTCGAAAGGGGCCAGCGAAGCGGTTATCGGCGGTCTGCAGGGCATCGGAAAGCGCGCCAGAGGGTGTAGGCATACTCTGCAGTGGCCTACGCAAAATGTGCAGGTGCGCGTCGTGCGGCCTGCCACCGAAGCTGCGGCACGGGGCTTGGCATGCGCCCCGTTGTTGCACTGCAGCGCAGGTCAGCCCGGAGGATACGGCTGGGCGCCTTCGGGATGGCCTTCGGCGTCGAAGCCGTCGGCGGTCGAGACGTCGTCGATGCCGATCGAGCCGAGGGCATCGCACAGCTCGTCGACTTCGGCTCCGAGATCGGCAGCCAGGTCGACCGCCTTGAGCACCCCGCCCCAGGGCGGCCCGCCATCGAGCGCGTACAGGTTCACGCGTAGTTCGATGTGTTCGCCCGCGTCCTGTGGCGCAACGACGGCGCGCACGCTGTCGGCCGCCAGCTCTTTCGCCCCCAGCAGACCATTGATCTCAGACAAGGTGCCGAGCATGGCCAGTTCGGACACGCCCTGCTCCTTGGCGCCATGGAACAGGTCCTGGTACAGGAAATCGATGCTGATGCGCTCCGGATCGGCGGCCAGGCAGCGCCTTAACAGCGGCGCCACGCGCTCGGTCCAGGCGCGATAGCGGCGCATGCGGTCGGCGAAATACACGTCGGCATCGATCTCGTGCTTCGGTACCGCGTAGAACGGGTCGCCCACGCGTTTGAGTGAAAAGCCGAACAGGAAGCGCAGTTCCATGGCCGTCTCATCGGGCGCGAAACGTTCCCCCGTCCAGCCGCGGATGCTGGCCTCGAGCAGTGGCGCGGCTACCGGCTTTTTACTCGTCAGCGAGGCCCCCGCCTCGCGCAGAAGCTCCTGCAGGACCGAAAAACCGATATGGTCGGCTTCGGCCAGGTCGTAGGCGTGGCGCACCAGGGCCACCTTCGCCGCGGGGCTATCGAGTTCGCTCGCGGTAAAGCTGGCGGACAGTTCTTCGTAGGCGGCGTCGTCGACGAAGGTTTCTTCGGCCACCAGGCCGCCCGTGCTGCGCACGAACAGGGGGATCAGGAAGGCGTCGATCTCGAACTCTTCTTCACCCTCGCGGCGCAGGTGCAAGGTGGCCGACTGCTCGCCGATATGGCTTCTCAGCAGGCGGCAGGCCTCGGGGTCGGTAAACCGGGCCAGCTCGATGGCGCCGTACAGCACCTCGTCGCGCTTCTTGCGCAACGCCTTGCGGATGGCGACGAGCAGTTCTTCCTCGCGCGCGGCAGCCAGCTCGGGGTCGGCGTCCTCGCCTTCGGCCACCTCGAGCGCGAGGTCGGCCAGGGCCTGGGCCAGCGCGTCGGTATCGGGTTCGGCGGCAGCCGCCGTCTTGCGTGGCACGGGCTTCTTATTTTTCGGCATGGTAGGCATGATGAATGATGAAAGCGCCATGGTAGCGCATCAGGGCACACGAAGCGGCCAGGAGCGCGCTTCTACTCGGTGCGCTCGGCTTCCGGAGACAGGTTCGCCAGGGACAGCGCCGCCAGGATCTCGTCCGGTTCGGCCGGCTTGGCGATGTGCAGGTCGAAGCCGGCTTCGCGCGCCCTCACCTTGTCGGCCAGCTGGCCGTAGCCGGTCAGCGCGATCAGCAGCGTGGCGGCGAACTGCGGCATGGCGCGCAGGCGCTCCGCCAGTTCGTAGCCGTTCATGTCGGGCAGCCCGATGTCGAGGATGAAGACGTCGGGCCGTTCGAAGGCCGCCCATTCAAGCGCGCTGGCGGCGTCGTAATAGGTCGACACCAGATGGTCGCCCGCCGCCTCCAACAGAAGCGACAGGCTGACGGCGGCGTCGATATTGTCGTCCACTAGCATGACCCGCAGCGCGCTCGGAACGGCATCGCGGCCGGGCTCCCGCCCACGGCGCGGCGGCAGCGGCGCGGTCAGCGCCGCCAGTTCGTGCTTGAGCGGCAGGCGCACGGTGAAGATGCTGCCGCTGCCGCGCCCGGGACTGCTCGCCTCCACGCTGCCGCCGTGCAGCTGCACCAGGCTGCGCACCAGTGCCAACCCCAGGCCGAGGCCGCCCTGGGCGCGGTCGGCCTTGCGCTCGCCCTGCGAGAACAGGTCGAACACGCGCGGCAGCAGCTCGGCGGTGATGCCCTCGCCGTCATCGGCCACGGACAGGCTCGCTTCTTCACGGCTGCTTGCCAGGGACAGCTGGATCGCGCCGTGCGGCGGCGTGTACTTGGCCGAATTGGTGAGCAGGTTCGCCACCACCTGGGTCAGGCGGGTCTGGTCGCCGCGCACCGCGACCGGCCCGTTCGGGAGTCGCAATTCGAGCCGGTGCTGGCGCTCTTCCATTAATGGACGGGTCTGCTCGACGGCGCGTTCGACGATGTCGCGCAGATCGACGTCTTCCAGGCTCAGGGTCACCAGGCCGCGCGTCACGCGCGAGACGTCGAGCATGTCGGAGAGCAGCCGGTTCATGTGCTCGACCTGGCGCCCGATCACGTCGCCGGCATAGCGCGCGCGGTGGCCATCGAGATCGGGCAGTTTCAGCAACTGGGCCGCGGTGCCGATCGGGGCCAGGGGATTACGCAGTTCGTGGCCGAGCATGGCGAGGAACTGGTCCTTGGCGCGGTTTTCCTCCTCCGCCGCCTGGCGCGCTTGCTGGGCCCGTTCGAGCTGGGACTGGCGCTCCGAGCCGGCCGACTCGCGCGTGGCCTGGGCCCGGCGCAGTTCGTTGCCGGCCTGGCGCAGCGCGCCCAGCAGGCGGTCGATCTCGACGATGCGCGAGCGGCGCGTCGGCGGAAACTCGCCGCGTCCGAGCGCGCTGGCCGCCTCGACGGCGCTCCTGATCGAGCGTGCATAGCCACGCCCGAACCAGGCCGATATCGCCGCCGCACCAAGCAGTGCCGCCACCAGTGCCAGCGCGGCCGTGCGCCGAACGCCGCCTGGCGCCGCCGCCACGGCGCCCGCCGGCGCGCCGACCGCGATCAGCCAGCCCGCATACGGCGTGCGGCCGAACGCGACGCTGCCTTGTCCGCCATTTCGTAACGGCATTTCCAGCATGCCTTCCTGTGCCCGCAACGCGGCGGCCACCAGGGCTGGGGCCGCATCCTGGCCCACCAGCTCGGCCGGCCCCATGCTCGATGCGACCAGATGGCCCTTGCGGTCGACGATGTCGACCTGCCAGTCGCGCGGCAAGCCGGTCCTGGACAGCAGGCGCCGGTAATAATCGGTGCCGTAGCCCACCGCCAGCACGTAGCGCCGCCCGCCGACCACCTGCGGCATGGCGACGGCGGTAATCAGGCGCCCGCTGGCGCGGCCCGGCATGACGTCGCTGACAACAGCCCGGTTTTGCGCGAACATGACGGGGAAATACGAGGGGGGCGGGTCTTCCGGCAGCGTGGCGCCGACCGGGCCCAGGGTAGCGAACAGCAGGCGGCCGCGCTCGTCCATGAGCACACTCCAGACGTCGTGCTCGTCCGCAGCCGCTTTGGCTTCGCCGTGGAAGGCGTCGAGGTCGCCTCGCGCCAGCGTCGGCGACACGCCCAGCACGCGCAAGGCGGCCTGGGTATGGGTGTGCTGGGCGTCCACCAGCAGCGCGACCCGCTCGGCCGCGCGCACCACCCTGGAACGCGCCAGATCCCGCTCCGCTTCCTCGAGCATGCGCAGCGCGAAGCCGGCAAAGAGAATCACCGGAACCAGGATTGCTGCGGCCATCAAGTACAGGTAGGCACGGATTTGCATCGCGGGCTCACAGGTAGACGGCCGTCGGCATGACAGCCAGCAAATCGATGATACCAATGTCTCAAGGTAAAGCAAGAGATGCCTTGACAAGCGCAGTGAAAAAACGGATGGGCAAAAGCGGCGCGCCGCGCGCCGGCGTTTTCGCCGGGCCCCGGGGCCGCGTGACGCCCCGCGCGGTGTTATGCTTCGGTCATCCCAACCGCGCCGCGTGCGCACCCATCGGAACTCCATCCACGATGCTCGACAACTATTTCAAACTCAAGGAAAGCGGCACCGACGTGCGCACCGAGCTGCTCGCCGGCCTGACCACCTTCCTGACGATGGCCTACATCATTTTCGTCAATCCTTCGATCCTGGGCGACGCCGGGATGCCGAAGGAAGCGGTGTTCGTCGCCACCTGCCTGGTGGCCGCGCTCGGCAGTGCGGTGATGGGCCTGTATGCCAATTACCCGATCGGCATGGCGCCCGGCATGGGCCTGAACGCCTACTTCGCCTACGCGGTCGTGCTCGGCATGGGGGTGGCCTGGCAGGCCGCGCTGGGCGCCGTGTTCATCTCGGGCTGCCTGTTCATCCTGGTCTCGGCGTTGGGGTTGCGCGGCATGATCGTGAACGGCATCCCGCATTCGCTGCGGGTGGCCATCACGGTCGGCCTGGGCATGTTCCTGGCCCTGATCGCCCTGAAAAATGCCGGCATCGTGGTCGGCAGCGAGCCGACCCTGGTGAAGGCGGGCGACTTGCACAAGCCCGAAGCGATCATGGCGATCGTCGGCTTCCTCCTGATCGTGACGCTCGACCGCCTGAAGGTGCGCGGTGCGATCCTGATCGGCATCGTCGCCGTCACCGTGCTCAGCTTTTTCTTCGGCGGAAACACCTTCAAGGGCATCTTCTCGGCGCCGCCGTCGATCGATCCGACCCTGTTCAAGCTCGATATCCCGGGCGCACTCTCGGTCGGCATCATCAACGTGGTGCTGGTGTTCTTCCTGGTCGAACTGCTCGATGCCACCGGCACCCTGATGGGCGTGGCCAGCCGCGCTGGCCTGCTGGTCGAGGGCAAGATGGAGCGCTTGAACAAGGCCCTGCTGGCCGACAGCGGGGCGATCGTCGCCGGCTCCATCCTCGGCACCTCGAGCACCACCGCCTACATCGAGAGCGCGGCCGGCGTGCAGGCGGGCGGGCGCACCGGCCTGACTGCCCTCGCCGTGGCGGTGCTGTTCCTGGCCTGCCTGTTCATCGCGCCGCTGGCCGGCGTGGTGCCGGCCTATGCGACCGCGCCGGCGCTGCTGTTCGTGGCCTGCCTGATGCTGCGCGACCTGGGCGACATCGAATGGGGCGACACCACCGAAAGCGTTCCGGCGGCCATCACCGCGCTGGTGATCCCGTTCACCTATTCGATCGCGGAAGGCATCGCCTTCGGTTTCATCACCTACGCGGCGCTGAAACTGACGACGGGCCGCGCGCGCGAAGTCAAGCCGGTGGTGTGGGTGATCGCAGGGCTGTTCATTTTCAAGATCGTCTATATCGGCACCTGAGATTGTTTCGCCACGTAACACATTTCGACTGCTTCTAGGATACAATCAGCGCCGATATGAAACCATTCCTGTTACCGGCGCTCGCGCTTCTCGGCCTGGCGCACAGCCCCGCTTTAGCACTTGATGGCGCTGCCGACGACTTGCCGCAAATCGGCAGCATCCACAATGGCCTGAGCGTGAACCGTCCCGATACGATCCCCGACGGCAGCTGGTTCACCTCGGCGGAACTGGGCGCGATCAACACCTCCGGCAACACGACCGGCACCTCGATCAGCGGCAAGATCGACGCCCGCCACGAAACACGGGACTGGAGCCGCGAGTACATTGTCAGCGGCTTCTTCAAGGAAGACGAGATCACCGACGATGACGGCGAGCGCTACCGTCAGCGCTCGGCCGAGCGCTGGGCGCTGTCGGCCAAGGCGGCCTACAAGCTGATGAACGAAGGTTCGCGCGCATTCGTGCTCGGTTCGCACGTGAACGACAAGTTCGGCGCCTATACGCGCTATTCCTCGTTCGCCGTCGGCCACGGCTCCCAGCTCTACACCACCGACGACAAGGCACTCGACGTCGAAATCGGCCCGGGCTATTTCAACGGCCAGCGCGAGACCGGCGAAACGGAGAGCGGCATGACGGTGCGCGGCGCCGCGCGCTTTCGCTGGCAGGTGAGCCCGTCGGCGGCATTCATGCAAACGGTGAGTGTCGAGCGCGGCACCTCGAACGTGCACTCGATCGCCGAGTCGGCCCTGTCCACCAAGATCAACGACACGATGCAGATGAAGGCAGCTTTCTCCGCCCGCAACGATACCAATGTGCCGTCCGACAAAAAGAACCTTGACACCCAGACGTCGCTGACGCTGGTGTATTCGTTCTGACGCCGCATGGACCGGCGAACCGACTACAAGACCGCGCTGCTGATCGATGCGGCGCTTCAAACCCATGCCGCCGGCGGCGCCTCTGCCGCCCGCACGATGGCCGGCATGGGCGTGTCTTTCGAGACCGCGCACCGTGTGCTGACCCGCCCCGGCGAGCGGCGCCACCCGCTGCCGGCGCCGGAATTCAGGCACGAATCCTGACGCCGCCCTTCCCTTGCTGAACAAGCGCCCCTGAGCGGGCGCCGCCGGGCTTCATGCCTGCGGCTCGTGTACGTCGTCCTCGGTCACCGGCTCGGCGGCGATCTTCTCTTCGGCCAGCTTTTTGTCGTCTGCATCGGCCGTCAAGCCTTCCTGTTCGGCGCCGCGTACGGCGTCATAGACCAGCTCCACCAGCACCGGAAAGTGGTCCGAGCCAAAATGCGGCAGGCGGCGGATGAAGCCGAGCGTGAAGTGGTGGCTGTGGAAAATATGGTCGAGTGGCCAGCGCAGGAACCAGTGATCGGCGTGGAAGGTGTTGAACATGCCGCGGCCGATGCGCGGGTCGAGCAGGCCACTGATCTTGCGGAACAGCCGCGTCGTGGTCGACCACGCGACATCGTTCAGGTCGCCGGCGACGATCACCGGCGTATCCAGGCCGGCGACGCTCTTCGCCACCACCAGCAATTCGGCGTCGCGCTCGGTCGATTCATCGTGCTCGGTCGGACTGGGCGGGGCCGGGTGCAGGAAGTGCATGCGCACCTTGCGCCCCGAAGGCAGCACGGTCATCGCATGCATCGACGGGATATCCTCCTCGACCAGGAACTGGATTTTCCCATCCTCGAGCGGCAGCTTCGAATACACGTGCATGCCGTACAGGTTGTCGAGCGGGCACTTCATCGAGTACGGGTAGTCGGGCTCGAGTACATCGAGGCGGTCCTGCCACCACTGGTCCGTCTCCAGCGTGACGAACACGTGCGGCGTGTGTTCGCGAATCAAGCCGATCAAGGCGTCGGTGTTGCGGTTCGGGGTCAGGACATTGGCGGTCAGGATGCGAATCCGGTCGCCCGGTGCCGAGCCGACGGCCAGCTTGACCTCGTTGCGAAAGGGCCGGGTGTAGGGAATGATCCACCATGCCTGGTAGGCGAGACACAGGACGGTGATGATGACCAGGAACGGCGACTCGCGCTCTCCCATATCGAGGAAGCATGCTTCGGCCGCCAGCACGCCGAGCGCGAGAACCGCGATCTGCAGCCGGGGAAAGTCGAGGTCGCGCACCCACCATTCAGTGTGGCGCGAAAGCGGCACGAGGGTTGCGATCACAATCAGCACGACCAGCGTTGCGATGATGAGAAAAGACATGGTGATGGGTCCTGAGGGCAGTTCGGTAATTAATTACAAGCAGGCAATAAGCGTAGTATGCCTCGTAAATGGGAAGGGGACTGTGCGCTAGCGTGCACAGCGCATCGCTCGAATGCCGGGCCCGGTCAGCCGTGCGTTGGCAAATCGACCAGATACGCGATACTGCACGCCTGAATCCTTGCCCTGACGACCCAGACCAATGACCACATCCAGCCCCGAGACTGCCTTTTTGATCTTGACCCGCGCCGGCTTTGCCGACATCAACGCCCGTGTTCAGTACGCCGGCGCCGCCTTTTACCTCAACCCGGGCGTTGCGACCGAACCGGACATCGCCCGGCTGCAGGAAGGCGGCGCGCGCGTGCACCTGCTGCCGCAAGCGCTTCCGTTCGACTTGTCCGGCCAGTTCGAACAGGTGCTGCTGGCCGCGGGCTTGCCACCCGGCCGGCTCTGGATCGAGCACCCGGAACGCGTACCCGCCGTCGACCCGCTGCCGGATACAGCCGCCTTCGACGCCGCGCCGGAGCAAGCCGCGCTGCACGAGCGCATCGCAAGCCGGGCCGGACAGTTCGCCAGCGGGGCGCTGCGCCGCCTGCGCGGTGGGGGCGGCGACCGGCCGCTGCTGGTGCTGCCCTATCTCGGCTTCGGCAATGCACAAAGACTCTGGATCAAGGGCCGCGTGCTCGATGAAGCGAGTTTCCGCGAACAGACCGGGCAGGACAGTAGCTGGAGCAACCTGGTCGCGCTCTACCACCGGCTGGAATCGGACCAGGTCGCCGGCGCACGCGTGCTGGCGCACTTCGGCGGGCGCAATTGGGAAACCGTGACCGACGGCGGTGGCTACTTTTCGTTCGACATCGAATCGACAACGCCCCTGGCTGGCGGTACGCACCTCGTCGAACTCGAACTGCCCGACTGGATGGGCGCGGACGGCGCCCCGATCCGCGCGTCAAGCGAGGCCTTCGTGCCGGCCCCCAGCGCCCGCTTCGGCATCATCAGCGACATCGACGACACAGTGCTGTGGACGAATGTCACGAACAAGTTGAACATGGCCTTGATGCTGGCGCGCACCAACGCCCATACGCGCAAACCCTTCAAGGGCGTGGCCGCGTTCTACCGCGCGCTGCGCGACGGCGCTGGCGGCAATGAGGACAACCCGCTGTTCTACGTATCGAGCAGCCCCTGGCACCTGTTCGGCTTCCTGGTCGATTTCCTGCGTCTGCAAGGCATTCCGGTCGGGCCCCTGCTGTTGCGCGAACTGGGCCTGCGCGACGTCCTCAAGCCAACCAACCACGGCAGCCACAAGCTCGACAAGATCGAGCTGATCCTCGGCTTGTACCCGGACATGCCGTTCGTGCTGATCGGCGACAGCGGCGAGAAGGACCCGGAAATCTATACCGAGATCGTGCGCCGCCATCCGAAACAGGTGCGCATGATCTACATCCGCAATGTGAACCCCGATCCGATGCGCATCGATGCGCTCGACCGGCTGATCGAGGAAGTGAGCACCACCGGCACCCAGCTGATCCTGGCGCCCGACAGCGTGTTCGCAGCATCGCACGCGGCGGCCGAGGGACTGATCAGGGTCGACCGGCTGGCGGGGGTGCGTTCGGACAAGAAGGAAGATGACAGCTTGTTGCCGTCGGTGTAGTGGGGCTGTCGAACGTCCCGGAACAGCCCCCAGGACGCTCGCATATCCTAAAGAATCACACCAGCGACACCCCAGTCCGCCGCCCCTCGCCCCTCACCAGCATCAACGCGACCAAACTGAGCAAGGCCGCACCGGCCAGGTAGTAGCCCACGTACTCGATCCCGTGCCTCGTCGCCAGCCAGGTCGCCGCATACGGCGCCAGCGAGGCACCCAGGATGCCGGCCAGGTTGAAGGTCAGCGAGGAGCCGGTATAGCGCACCTCGGGCGGGAACAGTTCGGCGAGCAGCGTGCCGAGCGGTCCGTAGGTCAGTCCCATCAAACTGAGGCCGATCACCAGGAACAGGCCGACCGCGAACAGGTTGTTGGCAACGAAGAGCGAACCGAAGAACAGGCCGAAGACCATGATCGCCACCGTCACTCCGATCATCGCCGCACGGCGCCCGAAGCGGTCGGCGATCAGCGCCGACGGCGGAATCAACAGGCCGAAGAAGATCACGGCGCCCAGCTGCAGCACCAGGAATTCGGTGCGCGAGTAGCCAAGGCCGGTCGTGCCCCAGGAGAGCGCGAACACGGTGAGCAGGTAGAACAGGACGAAAGTCGAGGTCGCCATCAGGGTGCCCAGCACCAGCGCCCGGCCATGGTCCTTGAACACGGTCACGACCGGCACCTTGACGCGCTCGCCCTTGTCGATCACGGCCTGGAAGTCCGGCGTCTCGTGGATTTTCAGGCGTACGTACAGGCCGACCGCGACCAGCAGTGCGCTCGAGAGGAAGGGCACGCGCCAGCCCCACGAGAAGAACTGTTCTTCGGTGAGCGACTGGGTCAGCAGCAGGAACACGCTGCCCGACAGGAAGAAGCCGATCGGCGCACCCAGTTGCGGGAACATGCCGTACCAGGCGCGCTTGCCCGGCGGCGCGTTTTCGGTCGCGAGCAGCACCGCCCCGCCCCATTCGCCGCCCAGGCCAAGGCCCTGGCCGAAGCGGCACAGCGCGAGCAGCAAGGGCGCCATGGTGCCGATCGCGGCATAGGTCGGCAGCATGCCGATCAGGATGGTCGAGATGCCCATCGTCAGGAGGGCCGCCACCAGCGTGGCTTTCCTGCCGATGCGGTCGCCGAAGTGGCCGAACACGGCCGAGCCGATCGGACGCGCGAAGAAGGCGATCGCAAACGTGGCGAAGGATTGCAGGACGGCGGCGGCCGGGTCGGCCGCCGGGAAGAACAGTTTCGGGAACACCAGCACGGCGGCGGTGGCGTATATGTAGAAGTCGAAAAATTCGATCGTGGTGCCGATCAGACTGGCAAACAGGACGGTACGCGTTTTATTGGCTGGCGGCTTCATGCGCTCACCGCCTTCGACAGCGCATCGCGTACTTCGTCGCTCGTGTCCGGGCGGGTCACGCGGGCGACCTCGACGCCGTCCTTCAGGACCACGACGGTCGGCCACAGCTTGACCTTGAACGAGCGGCCGAGCGGCCGGCCGGGGCCGTCCTCGACCTGGATGTGCTGCGCATCCGGATAGTCCTTCAGCGCGTTTGCGATGACGGGCTCGCCGGCGCGGCAATAGCCACACCAGTCGGTGCCGAAGTCGAGTGCGACGAGGCCGGGCAGCGCGTCGACCGCGCTGCGCTCGGGCTGGGAACTTGTATAAGACATTGGTGACTCCTCAATAGTGCCGATGAGACAAGCGTACCCGAAACATCGGAGAGCAGCCAACAACTTCTTGCGTTAACTCAAGCTGGGCCAGGCGCGCCCATGCTTGCGCCCGGCCCCCGGTTCTCAATGCGCGTGCCCGCCCACTTCCGCCTCGTGCGCGCCGGCGCCAGGATCTCGTCCTGGGTGTACACGCGCCCGTTCTTGACCACCAGCCGCACGTCGGCTGCCGCGCGCAGGTCGGTCAAGGGGTCGCCGCGCACCACGATCAGGTCGGCGAGTTTCCCTTCGTCGACCGTTCCCAGGTCCTTGTCGACCAGCGCGATGCGGGCGGCGTCGAGGGGCAAGAAATCACCCATGGCTGACTTGGATCAAAGGAGGACGCTGACGAGCGGGAACTTTTTACGGTAGTGCTGCACTTGAGCAATTCATGTTCAACGTGAAATGCTTAACGGACGCGTGGGGAGTGCGATGTCATATTCATTCCCAACTCGTCAATAGGAGCCCCATCATGTCCGACAACCTGCAAAAATCCGGTCAACAGGACCGTAGCCGTATCAATGTGCACGAAGAGTGGGAAGTCCGTTACTGGACCGAAGCCCTGGGCGTGACGCGCGAGGAGCTGGAAAAAGCAGTCTCCGACGTCGGCGTATCCGCCAACGCCGTGCGCGAGCACCTGAAGGGCAAGTAAGCGTTCCGTTTGCCGCAGGGGGGGCACGCCACGCGTGCACCCCTGCGCCGCGCAAGCACGTCGCGGCCATCCCGCTGTCGATTTTCCCGGGTTGAACCAAGCCCGCATGCCCTGCCGCCGAACACCGCCGGGTATGTCACGCGCCCTTGCGCCCCCTCTTCCATAAAAAAAAAGGAGCCCACAGTGGATATCCGCGCCTTCATTGCGTCCCTCGACCTCACGCTGCCGAATGTACTGTTCGCACTGGCCCTGGCCGCGGTCAGCTTCATCGCCGTCCATGGCGTGCTGGCTTTGTTCCGGCGCCGCCTCGATACATTGAGCGACGAATCGGCGCACCGCCCGGTGGCCGAAGTACTGAAGAAAACCCTCGCCCGCACGAGCAACCTGGTCGTGTTCGCCACCAGTATCCTGATCGGACTGTCCGCCCTCGACCTGCCGGTGCCCTGGAATACGCGCGTCAGCCACCTGTGGTTCCTGACCGTCGGCCTGCAGCTGGCGATCTATCTTCACAGCGCGATCAAGGTCACGGCCAGGCGTTATTTCCAGGCCCATGGCCAGGCCGCGGCCGACGCCCAGGTCACCGTCGCCCATACCCTCATCATCTGGGTGCTGCAGACCAGTGTCTGGGTGATTTTCGCGCTGGCCCTGCTCGCCAACCTCGGGATCAACATCTCGACCTTTGTCGCCAGCCTCGGCATCGGCGGCATCGCCATTGCGCTGGCGGTCCAGAACGTGCTCGGCGATTTGTTCGCCTCGCTTTCGATCGCCATCGACAAGCCGTTCGAGGTAGGCGACTTCATCTCGACGCCCGACACCTCGGGCACGGTCGAAAAGGTGGGCCTGAAGACGACCCGTCTGCGGGCCCAGAGCGGCGAGCAGATCATCGTCTCGAACGCCGAGCTGCTCAAGGACACGGTGTCGAACTTCAAGCGCATGGTCACGCGCCGCATCGTCTTCAACTTGCGCGCCCATCCGGACACGCCGGCCTCGCTGGCGGCGAAAGTGCCCACCGCCGTGGCTGCGTTCTTCGAACGCCATGAGAAGGTGCGCTTCGACCGGGCCCATCTCGCCAAATACACGCAGGACTACATCGAGTGGGAAATCGTTTATACCGTACTCGATTCCGACTACGAGCTGTTCATGAACACCCAGCAAGCCATCATCCTGGCCTCGATGCAGATGTTTGCCGACCTTGGCATCTCGACCGCGCCGCGCGCCCAGCAACTGCTGCTGCAGGAAGTGGTCGAAGCCGGCGCGCCCGACGTAGCGCAGGACCGCGCCGATCCGCGCCAGGCACGCCATGCCGCATCCCTGCGCAGCCTGCCGAAAGGGGCTTGATTTTCCACGCCTCGCTTCCCATGTCGATGGTCAGACCAGCTACCAGGGATCAAGCAAGCTGCCCGGCGCGTTCACAGGCGGGACGCCCAACGTGGGCACATGTGCCCACCGTACCCCTCAATCGAACTGCGTCGACGGCGGGGGCGGTGGTGGCGGCACGCCCTCCATCGGCGCATCGATCACTTCCTCGGCCTCGTCCTCGATCGGCTCTTCTTCCTCTTCCATCTGGGGCTGCAGCTGCGGTTCATCCGGCGGCATGCCTTCGATCATGTCGCCCGGCTCGATGAATTCCTCTTCCGGCGCTTCTTCCTGCACCTGTCGAGGGGCCGCCGGACGCCCGCCAGGGAACATGGCGGCGCGGTCGATCTTGCCGGAATCGAGCGCGCTGCGCAAGAAGTCGCCCACCAGCAGCAGCGCATTGTGGCCGCCCTGGCCCCAGTAGCTCGAGCGCATCGTCACGCGGTTGTCGTTGAAGCCGACCCAGGCCCCGGTCACCAGGTTCGGGTGCATCAGGATGAACCAGCCGTCGGCATTGTTCTGCGTGGTACCGGTCTTGCCGGCGACGTCGCCGTTGATGCCGAAGCGATAGCGCACGCCCGTTCCGGTGCCGCGGTTGACGACCCCGCGCATCATGTCGATCAGGGCCACGCTCGACGCCTGCGACATCGCGCGTTCGGGGGCGACGTTGGCGAAGTCGGCGATGACGTTGCCGTCCCGGTCCGTGATCCGCCGCACGAACACGGGTTTGCGGTATTCGCCCTGGGCTGCGATGGTGGCGTAGCTGCTGACCATCTCGAGCAGGGTCACGGGACTGGTGCCCAGGGCCAGCGACGGGACGGCAGCGAGTTTGCTCTCGCGGATACCGAGGTTCTGCGCCAGCTTGATGACCGGCGGCAGGCCGACGTCGCGCATCACCTGGGCCGTGATCGTGTTCTTCGAGTACACCAGGCCATCGCGCATCGTCATTTGGCGCCCGGAGGTGCCCGACATGTCGGTCGGGCGCCAGACGGTGCCGTCGGCGGCGCGGATATCCATCACCGCATCCACATACGGCTGCTCGGGCGAGATGCCGTTCTCCAGCGCCGCTCCATAGACGAAGGGCTTGAAGGTGGAGCCCGGCTGGCGCGTGGCCTGGGACACATGGTCGAACTGGTCGCGCGCGAAATCGCGGCTGCCGACCCAAGCCTTGACCTCGCCGCTCATCGGATCGATGGCGACGAAGCCCGCTTCCAGGCGCGCTTTCGACTCGCGCAGTTTACGCATGAAGTCACGATCGAGCTTGATGCGTTTCAGGGCCGCAGCCGGCGCTTCGCCGCCCTCGACCGCTTTGCGGTAATCCGGCGTCTCGCGCACGAAGGCGTCGAGCTGGGCGCCGTGCGTACGCCAGTAATACGAGAACGGGGCCACGCCAGTGCGCATCGAGGTGTAGGTGCCGATCGACGTCGAGCCAGGCAGGCCCGGATTGGCCCACTCGACGTCGGCCACCGCCTGCAGCGCGCCCGCCTGCTTCTCGACCGCGCGCAGCGCCGCTGCCTGCAGGTCGGCGTCGAGCGTGGTCTGCACGACCAGGCCGTCGAGGGCCAGGTCGTAGTCATTCTCGGCGGCCCATTCGAGCAGCCATTTGCGCACATGGGCGGTGAAATGGTTGTCGCGGCCGCTGCGCTCGGCCTGGCGCTCGAAGTCCAGGCGCAGTGGGCGCTTTGTAAGTGCCTTGAGGCGCGCTTCATTGAACGCGCCATGCTTGAACATCTGCCCGAGCACGACGTTGCGGCGCGCGAGCGAGCGCTCCGGGCTGCTTACCGGGTTGTAGTAGTAGGTCCCCTTCAGCATGCCGACCAGGGTCGCCGACTCGAGCACGTCCAGCTTCAATGCCGGCTTGTCGAAATAGGTGCGGGCCGCCATCTCGATGCCGTAGGCGTTGTACAGGAAAGGCACCGTGTTCAGGTAAGCCTCCAGAATCTCGGTCTTGCTGTAGGTGTTCTCGATCTTGATCGCGGTGATCAGTTCCTTCAGCTTTCGGTTGATGCTGCGCGCGCGCCCGATCTCTTGCGGGAACATGTTGCGCGCCAGTTGCTGGGTGATGGTCGAGCCGCCCTGGGCATCGCCCTTCAGGCTGGCCAGCAGGGCGCCGGCGATGCGCGTGAAGTCGACCCCGTGGTGATCGTAGAAGCGATGGTCTTCGGTCGAAATCAGGGCCTTGACCACATGTGGCGACACCTGCGACAGTTTGATGCGCTCCTGCAGGCCTTGCTCGAAGGTGCCGAGCTCCTTGCCGTCGGCGGACAGAATCCGGGTCGGGCGCGCGCTGCTGACCTGCTTCAAGTCGTCGATGCCGGGCGTGAGCGGAATCAGGATGATCAGGTAAACAATCAGGGCCGCCACCAGGGCCGCGAACGACAGCATCCCGACCAGCAGCACCTGCTGGTGGCGCGGCCGGCCTTTGATGAAACCATGCGCCTGGCGCACGCCTGCCTTCGCCCTGCCCCCTGCGCTGCCAAATAATTCCCTGGCCTGCTGCCGAATGCCGTTATCCAGCTTCTCGTCCTGATCCACTTGTGTCCTTGCTCAATTGTTTCCTTGTGCGCCAAGTATAGCCGACCCGGCCGTCCATTCACGCCGCGCGGCGGCGACGCCCCTCGCCGTGGCTTGCACTTTCCGCTATGATGTCACAATGTCTTCACAATTGCCCCCTACAGAAGCGCCTGACCCTGAGCCGGCAACCCGCGTCCTGCGCCAGTTCCGGATCGTCTTCAACTCCGTCAAGACCCATTTTCGCCAGGTCGAACGCGAAGCCGGCCTGGGTGGCGCCCAGTTGTGGGCACTGTCGGTGATCTCCCAGATGCCGGGCATCGGCGTGACCGAACTGGCGCGCTCGCTCGACATCCACCAATCCACCGCCAGCAACCTGGTGCGCACGCTCACGCAGCGCGGGCTGATTTCGGCCGCGCGCGACGGTTCCGACAGGCGCGGCGTCGCTTTGCGTGCCCAGCCCGCGGCCGACGCACTGCTCGCACGCGCGCCGATGCCGTTTGCCGGCGTGCTGCCGGACGCACTGTCGAGCCTGGACCAAGCGACCCTGCAGCGGCTCGAGGCCGACCTGGCGCGTTTGATTACCCTGCTGGCCGCGGACGAAAGCGCCGCACAGGTACCGCTGGCGCAGATCTAGCGTGAACATTCCAACCCAATCGATCGATCGGAAACCTATGCCAGGCCCAATCAGGAATTTCCTGTCGTCTCGCCTGGGGCGCGGCACGGTGGAAACATGCATGAGCATGGATGCAACCGGAACCGTCCAGATCAAATTCGACGGCGCCCATTCCGGGTTGCGCGTGTTTACGTTCAATGCCGCCAGCGCCGCCGCACTGTGTCAACGAAAAGATCCGGCCGAGACACTGGCCCGCATCGCGCTGGCCCAGGCACACCAGATGGCAGCCCAAAACGACGGGGGCGCCGGCGGCCCCGCCCCATTGAATCTGGATCTGAAACCCTGGGTCGGCGACTTGACCGACGAGCCGTACGGTGGCGCAACGGACGGCTACAGCACGCGCGGCGCAAAGCCTAAGTCAGCAGTGTTCCCAGATGTTCCTCTTTTTCCATCCCGCGATGACGCGGCAAGGACACGGTAAACTGGCATCCCCTACCCAGGCCATCGCTTGCGCAGGCTACTTTCCCGTCGTGTAGTTCGACCAGGATTTTCACGAGCGCCAGGCCCATGCCGTCGTCGGCCACCGTGATCACCACCTGGGCGTCATGGGGCGCCATCGTCAGGCGGATATGTCCCCATTCGGGCGTATATTTGGCCGAATTCTTCAGCAGATTGGTCAGTACCTGCACCAGCCGCTTCTTGTCCGCCTGGACCAATGTCGGGTCGGGAGGACAGTTCAGCTGATGGGCGACAGCGGATTGCGCAGTGCATGCGCCAGCAGTGTGATCAATATTGCAATGGAACTTTATCGCATGATCTCACATTTGATAGAGCAGAAGTAGCCGCGGGACCCAATCGAAACGTGGCATATGATGCCGGTAGGTCGACGCAGCCTTTCATTTACCGTCAACCTGAGCGACCGCACAGCGCGACTTCCTGCCCTCTACCCGACAGCTGTTGCGCTCGCGCCCATCGAGGTCCCAGACCTTCACCAGCCAAGCGTCGGGTCCGGTGCGCTCCATGGTCATGAAGCCGAAGCCGTCGATCCACGAACTCATGTTCTCGACGATGGCGCCGGGTGCCGGTGTCCTGCCCGGTGGCGGCATGGCCGGCAGCGGGACCGTATCCTCGAGCGTGCCCGAAAAGCCCGCCACGAATTGGGTCGGATGGGGGCTGGCGAAGCTGAGCTGCTGCCACAGGTGGACGTGCCCCGAGAGCAGCATGCCGATCGACGAGGGCAGGTAGAGCGGATCGACGTCGCCGAACGCATCGAGCAGGCCGGCGTCGCCGCCGAACAGCGTCACCGCGCCCGTTTTCGCGTCGCGGTTGGCGCCAAACCC
This sequence comes from Massilia sp. CMS3.1, assembly GCF_051262535.1. Classification (NCBI taxonomy): domain Bacteria; kingdom Pseudomonadati; phylum Pseudomonadota; class Betaproteobacteria; order Burkholderiales; family Oxalobacteraceae; genus Massilia; species Massilia sp. CMS3.1. Next base: position 447,399 of record NZ_JBIMES010000001.1, read on the forward strand.
GAACAGCGGGTGATGATCGACGCCAATGTTGTAACGCGCCTGGCGTGCCAGCACCTCGATCTTGCGGAGGCTGTCGGCATACACGGCGCGCCGCGGGTCGGTCTTCGGCAAGCCCTTCCAGCTGGTGTTGGCGGTGTCAAAGACAATCAGCTGGGCGTTTGCGCCGAGCGGCACGGCATACGGGTCGCTGTGTTCGCCAAGCGCGTCGTTCGCGGGCAGATCGCAATCGCGCCCGTCCTGGTAGGGGCGCGGATCGAGCCAGCGCCACCAGCCCTGCCCCGCGCGCGTGCAGCTTTCGTGGTTGCCGCGCGCCAGCACCCAGGGCGCCGCCGCGAACAGTTTGCGGGCCGGAGTGAAGAAGTCGGCGGCCCAGGCGTCGTAGCCGTAACCGTAGGGACTGCCGGCGCAGCCGGGCTGGTTCGCCGGGCACGGGTCTTCGCGGTAATGGTAGTCGCCGACGTGGATCACCAGGTCCGGCTCGAAGGCGGCGGCGCGCGCGGCCACCCGCGCGAACGGGTAGCGCGCAGGGTCATTGCAGGCCTGCGCCTCCTTTCCCTTCAGGCGGCAGCCGGTGTCGCCGATGACGACGATGCGCCGTGGCGCGCTCTTTGGCACCGGCAACGGCAGGCCCGCCACGCTGGCGGTCACGCTGCCGGCGGCGATCGGGGCTTCGCAGGTGAGCATCGCGCTCGAGGGCGGCACATGCGGCTGGCCAGGGCGCGCCGGGACGCTCGACGTCGGCACCCGCACGCGCATCGGCATGGCCCGGTTGTCGACCGTCAAGGGCGGACAGCCTGGCGCGGCCGTGATCAGGCGCGCGGTCGCTTCTCCGTTCTCGCCGAGCACGACGAAGGCGACGTCCTCCGGGCCGGGGTCGCTCACCATGCTGGCGCAGCCGGCCAGCAGCAGGGCTGGAAGCAGTCTGGCCATCCGGGTCGAGGGGAACGGTGTCATGCGCTTCTCCATGAAAAAGTGGCGAATGTATCACGCCAGTATGTCAGCTTTGTTGCAAGCCCGAGCAGGCGAACGCGGCCGTTTCGCGCGCTGGCTTACCATTCCGGGAAACGAAAGGATACGATGGAACAGGTACCGATGTGGCTGCAGGCGGGAGGATGGGGATTGGTGGCGGGCGGGGCGCTCCTGATCGGGGCCGTGGTCGGCTACCGTTTCCAGGTGCCGGCGCGGCTGGTGGCGGGATTCATGGCCTTCGGCAGCGGCGTGCTCATTTCCGCTCTCTCCTTCGAGCTGATGGACGAGGCCTTTCGCATCGGCGGCTTCCAGGCGACGGCGCTTGGCTTTTTGGGCGGCGCGCTGGCCTACACGCTGGTCAACTGGTGGCTGGCCCACCGCGGCGCACGCCACCGCAAGCGTTCCGGCTGCCAACCCAGCGAAGAAGAACACGGCGGCAGCGGACGCGCGATCGCGGTCGGCGCCCTGCTCGACGGGATTCCGGAGTCGATCGTGATCGGCCTGTCGATGCTGGGCGGCAGCAAGGTCAGCATGGTGGCGGTATCGGCGATCTTTCTCTCGAACATACCGGAAGGCTTGTCGAGCGCCGCCGGGATGAAAAAGGCGGGCCGCAGCGGGCGCTACATCTTCGGCATCTGGGGCGCGATCGCGCTCGCCTCCGGCCTGTCGGCGCTGGCCGGCTACACCCTGTTCGAGGGCGTTTCGCCGGCCACTGTCGCCGCCACCACGGCGGTGGCGGCCGGCGCGATCCTGGCGATGCTGGCCGATACCATGATTCCCGAAGCGTTTGAGGAGGCCCATGATTTCGCGGGCATGATCACGGTACTCGGTTTTCTCGCGGCGTTTGCGCTGAGCAAGTTGGGCGGGTGATGCAATGAGCCGACCGGCGCATTCTCAGCCGGTCGCGGTCAGGAGCCTGTACCCGACGCCGGTTTCGGTCAGGAGATAGCGCGGCTGGGCCGGGTCGTCTTCGAGCTTGTGGCGCAAGTGTCCCATGTAGATCCGCAGATAGTGGCCGTCCTCGACATGCGAAGGCCCCCATACCGAGCGCAGCAATTGTGGATTGGTCAGTACCCTCCCCGCGCTCCCCACCATGACCGCAAGAAGACGGTATTCGGTCGGCGTCAGGTGCACACCCGCGCCACCTTTCGTGACGCGCCGGTCTTTCAGGTCGACGGCCACGTCGCCGAAGTGCACCAGCCCCGCATTCTCGATGTCGGGCTGGCGCTGGCGGCGCAAGGTCGCGCGCACCCTGGCCTGCAGTTCGCCGACGCTGAACGGTTTGGTCAGGTAATCGTCGGCGCCGGCGTCGAGCGCCATGATCTTGTCGGCCTCTCCCGTACGCGCCGACAGCACGATGACCGGCACGGTGGACCATGTGCGCACGTCCTTGATGAAGTCGATCCCGTCCCCATCGGGTAAACCCAGGTCGAGGATGACCAGGTCCGGGCTGCGCGTGCCGGCATCAATGAGGCCGCGCTGGACACTGGCAGCCTCATGCACGTGCCAGCCTTCTTCCTCGAGGGCGGCACGCACGAAACGGCGGATCTGGGGCTCGTCTTCCACCAGCAGCGCGAGCGGCGCGGTGTCATTCATACATTGTTCCTTGTTTCCATGTCCGGTTCGAAGGCCGTGGGCGGCTGTCCCAAAGGTAAAGCGATCACGAATGCGGCGCCGCCAAGCGACGAGCGGACGTAGCCGATCGTGCCGCCATGCGCCTCGACGATGGCGCGGCAGATCGCCAGGCCGAGGCCGACGCCGCTTCTCGCGGCCTCGCGCTCTCCGCGCGTGAATTTCTCGAACATTTCCTCTTCCCGCCCAGGCGCGACGCCCGGACCATTGTCAGCCACCGTCAAGCTCGCCCAGGCGCCGCGCAAAGCCGCGGACACGTCGATCCTGGAACCCGGCGGCGTATATTTCGCGGCGTTTTCCAGCAAATTGCACAGGACCCGCTCGAGCAGGACGGCGTCGAATTGCAGGAGCGGAAAATCGGCGGGGATGCTGGTCGTGACCAGATGGTTGTCCAGCGGGGCCGCCGTCAGGCGCAAGGCCGTGCCGACGGCTTCCTCGAGTGCCTGCCATTCTCGATTGAGCTTGACCTGTCCGCTCTGCAGGCGCGCCATGTCGAGCAGATTCGCTACCAGCGCACTCATGCGCAGGGCTTCGTCATGCAGGCCCTGCGCCATCTCCAGCTGCCCGGGAACCAGTGCCGGCTTCGAGCGCGTCAGGGATTCCGACAGGCCCACCAGCAGCGTCAGCGGCGTACGCAAGTCGTGCGAGAGCGCCGCCAGCAGGGAATTACGCAAGCGTTCCGTCTCCATGTTCACCAGCGCGCCCTGCGCAACCTCGATGTAATGCACGCGCTCGAGGGCAATCGCCGCCAGGGCGGCAAAGGTATCGAGCTGCTGGCGCTGTTCCGGGATCAGGATCCAGCGCTGCTGCTCCGGTTCGATCGCCAGCACGCCGCGCGTGCGCATTGGCGCGACCAGCGGTAAATAAAAAAAGGAACTTGCCGGCAAGGTGTCGGTACCCAGGCCGGCAGCTTCGGCATGGTCGAAGGCCCATTGCGCGATACCCAGGTCGGGGGGAGCCGCAGCGCCCGCATGCTCCGGCGCGATCAGGCGCTCGTCGGCGCCGGGCACCAGCAAAATTGCGCGCGCCCGGAAGGTGCGCCCGATGAAGTCGCGGGTCGTATCGAAAATCTGCTCCGTTTGCAGCGCACCGGAGAGTTCGCGCGCGAATTCGTACAGGGCGCGCGAGCGCCTTTCGCGGTGCGCCGCCACATGGGCCTGGAAGCGCAGGCCGGCAGTCAGGTGGCCGATGACGAGACCGACAGCGAGCATGACGGCAAAGGTGATCAGGTACTGCAGGTCGGAGACGGCGAACGAAAAACGCGGCTGGACAAAGAAAAAGTCGAAACAGGCGACGCCGACACAGGTCGAAACCACCGAGGCGCGCCGCCCCAGGCGTACCGCGACCAGCACCACCACCAGCAGGAACAGCATCGCGATATTGGCCAGGTCGAGATAGGGCAGCAGCGGCGTCGCCAGCAGCGCCGCCGCCAGGCTGGCGGCCGCCGCGACGGCGTAGGACAGCCAGCCTTGGCCGGCGGCGCCGATCGCCTGCGCCTGTGTCGCCTGCCCCGGCGCCGCCGCCTGCGCCACCGCGTGGCTGGCGTCGCCGATTTCGATCAGGTCGATATCGGGCGCCATGGCCGTGATGCGCCGGAAATGCGGGGTCCTCCACGGCCAGGTCTTGTGGCCGCGCGCGAGGACGATCTTCGACAAGTTGTGTTCACGCGCGTAGTCGACGATGGCCGCGCCGATGTCACGGCCGGCGAGCACCGCGGTAGACGCGCCGAGCTCGCTTGCCAGCTTCAGGGCCAACAGTATTCTCTGTCGCTGTTCGGCGGGCAGGCGCTGCAATTCAGGGGTTTCGACATACACCGCATGCCAGTCGGCGCCGAGTTGCCCTGCCAGGCGCGCGGTGCTGCGCACCACGTGTTCGGCGCCTGGCCGGGGGCCGACGCAGGCAAGCAAGGCGCCGCCCGTTTTCCAGACCGTGTCGATTGACTGTTCGACGCGGTAGGCGCGCACGTCGTCTTCGATACGGTCAGCGGTGCGGCGCAGGGCGAGTTCGCGCAGCGCGATCAGGTTACCTTTGCGGAAAAAATTCCTCGCGGCGCGCTCGGCCTGGGGCGCCTGATACACCCTGCCGCTCCTCAAGCGCGCCAGCAATTCGTCGGCGGGAAGGTCGACCAGCACCACTTCGTCGGCGGCGTCGAAGACCGTATCGGGAACCGTTTCGGCTACCCGGATGCCCGTAATGCCGCCGACGACATCATTCATGCTGTCGAGGTGCTGCACGTTGACGGTGCTGAACACATCGATACCGGCATCGAGCAGCTCTTCCACATCCTGCCAGCGTTTCGGGTGACGCGAACCGGGCGCATTCGAATGCGCCAGTTCGTCCACCAGGATCAGGCCGGGACGCCGTGCGAGCGCCGCGTCGAGGTCGAACTCGCCAAGCGTCTTGCCCCGGTGGGCGAGCTGTTTCAAGGGCAGCAGCTCGAGCCCTTCGAGCATGGCAGCGGTCTCTAACCGCCCGTGCGTTTCGACCACCCCGACCAGCGGCGCGCGGCCCTCGCATTCCAGCTTGCGGGCCGCGGCCAGCATGGCCCAGGTCTTGCCGACCCCTGCCGATGCACCGAAATAAATGCGCAAGCGTCCGCGCGCCTCCTTGCGCGCCTGGCTTTGCACCTGGGCCAGCAGCGCGTCCGGGTCGGGACGCTGGTGTTCATTCGGGGGCATCGACTTCTTTCGGCAAGGGTCAGCGGCGTGCCTGCGGCTCGCCATCGAGCGCCAGGTTCAGGGCAAGCACATTCACCCTCGCTTCGCCTAAGAATCCCAGCACTTTCCCGACAGTATGCCTTGCCACCAGCGCATCGACCTGTTGGCGCGGCAATGCGCGCGCCGCCGCCACCCGGCCGGCCTGGTAGTACGCGCCCGCCACGCTGATCTCAGGGTCCAGTCCGCTGGCCGACGCCGTCACCAGGTCGACCGGCACCGGGTCGATATTGCCGGGATCGGCGGCGCGCAATGCGGCGATGCGCCCTTTGACCGCTTCGGCCAGCGCCGGGTTCAGTGGCCCCTGGTTGGAGCCGGAACTGCCGCCGGCATTGTTGGCCATGGGCCCTGTGGCCGACGGCCGTCCCCAGAAGTAGCCGGGCGAAGAGAAGGACTGGCCGATCAGGGTCGAGCCCACCGGTTTTCCGCCCTGCACGATCAGGCTGCCGCCGGCCTTGTCGGCGAAGGCGACTTTCCCGATGCCGGTGACGAGCGCGGGATAAAGGACGCCGACAACGACCGTGAGCGCGCCGAACAGGACGAAAGCGGGACGCAAAGTGGATTTCATAGTGTGCTTCCTTTAAACAAAGTTCAGGACCGACAACACCATGTCGATCAGTTTGATGCCGACGAAAGGCAGGATGAGTCCGCCCACGCCATAGATCAGGATATTCCTGCGAAGTAAAGCCGCAGCGCCAATGGCACGGTATTGGATACCACGCAGTGCCAGCGGAATGAGCAGAATGATGATCAGGGCATTGAAGATCACGGCCGACAGGATCGCGGAGTCCGGGCTGGTCAGGTGCATGACGTCGAGCGCTTCGAGTTGCGGATAGGTGCCGACGAAGGCCGCGGGAATGATCGCGAAATACTTGGCGATGTCGTTGGCGATCGAGAACGTGGTCAGCGAACCGCGCGTCATCAGCATCTGCTTGCCGATCTCGACGATCTCGAGCAGCTTGGTCGGGTTCGAATCGAGGTCGACCATGTTGCCCGCTTCCTTGGCCGCTTGCGTGCCGGAATTCATGGCTACGGCGACGTCGGCCTGGGCCAGCGCCGGCGCGTCGTTGGTGCCGTCGCCGGTCATGGCCACCAGCCTGCCCTGCGACTGGTAGTCGCGGATCAGCTTGAGCTTGTCTTCCGGCGTCGCCTCGGCCAGGAAATCGTCGACGCCGGCTTCGGCGGCGATCGCTGCCGCCGTCAGCTTGTTGTCGCCCGTGATCATGACCGTCTTGATGCCCATGCGGCGCAATTCGGCGAAGCGTTCCTTGATGCCGCCCTTGACGATGTCCTTGAGCTCGACGACGCCCATCACGCGGGCGCCGTCGACGACCACGAGCGGCGTGCTGCCGCGGCGCGAGACCTCGTCCACAATGCGCGCCATCGCCGCCGGATAAGCCTCGCCCAGGGTTTCCACATGCTTGCGCACCGATTCGGCCGCGCCCTTGCGTACCTGGCGCTCGCCGAGGTCGACGCCGCTCATGCGGATATTCGCGCTGAACGGTATGAAAACGGCCTGCGGGGCGCCCGGGGTGTTCATGCTGCGCTCGCGGATGTTGAACTTCTGCTTGGCCAGCACGACGATGGAACGGCCTTCAGGCGTTTCGTCGGCCAGCGAGGCCAGTTGCGCGACGTCGGCCAGCTGCTGCTCGGTCACGCCCGGCGCCGGGAAGAAGCCCGCCGCCTGGCGGTTGCCGAGAGTAATGGTGCCGGTCTTGTCGAGCAGCAGGACGTCGACGTCGCCGGCGGCCTCGACGGCCCGGCCGGAAGTGGCGATCACGTTCGCGCCCATCATGCGGCTCATGCCGGCCACGCCGATCGAGGACAGCAGCGCGCCGATGGTGGTCGGGATCAGGCAGACCAGCAGCGCGATCAGCACCGTGGCGCTGACCGGCGTCCCGGCACCCGCGGCGCTCACGCTGAACAGCGAGAATGGCAGCAAGGTCACGGTGACGACCAGGAACACGATGCTCAGGGCCACCAGCAGGATCGTCAGGGCGATTTCGTTCGGCGTCTTCTGGCGCTTGGCGCCTTCGACCATGGAAATCATGCGGTCGAGGAAAGTCTCGCCGGGGTTGACCGACACGCGCACCACCAGCCAGTCCGACAGCACCCGGGTGCCGCCGGTGACGCTCGAGAAGTCGCCGCCCGATTCGCGGATCACCGGCGCCGATTCGCCCGTGATGGCGCTCTCGTCGACCGAGGCCACGCCTTCGATGACCTCGCCGTCGATCGGAATCACGTCGCCCGCTTCCACCAGGATAGTATTGCCTTTGCGCAGGTCAGGACCGGGCACCGGCAACCAGGGCGTGCCGTGTTTTGGCGTCGCCAGCTGCTTGGCCATGACCGCCCCCTTGAGACCGCGCAGCGACGCGGCCTGGGCCTTGCTGCGGCCTTCGGCCAGCGCTTCGGCGAAGTTCGCGAACAGCACCGTGAACCACAGCCAGACCGCGATCGCCAGGATGAAACCGCTCGACGCGGCTTCAAGCCCGCCGGTAACGGCCTGGACGTACATGAAGGTTGTCAGGATACTGCCGACGTACACCACAAACATGACCGGGCTGCGCGCTTGCGTGCGGGGCCCCAGCTTTTTGAATGCATCGACAATCGCCGGCCAGAGCAGGCTGGCATCGAACAGGGTGAGCGCCTTGCGGGGCGTTGCTACCGTGGGTAGCGTTTCTAATTTGGACATCGTGGACTCCGTGAGCTTCGACTATTACTTGGTATGGAGTTGCAGGTGTTCGACGACCGGGCCGAGGGCCAGTGCGGGAACGTAATTCAGTACGCCGACCAGCAGCACTACCCCGACCAGCAAGCCCACGAAAATCGGGCCGTGGGTCGGCATGGTTCCCGGGTTGGCTTCGAGCCGCGGCTTTGCGGCCAGCGCGCCGGCAATCGCCAGCACCGGCACGATCACCGCAAAGCGCCCGAACCACATCGCGATCGCCAGCATGGTGTTGTAGAAGGGCGTATTCGCCGACAGGCCGGCAAAGGCGCTGCCGTTGTTGTTGGCGGCCGAGCTGAACGCGTACAGGATCTCGGAGAAACCGTGCGCGCCGGGATTGGCGATACCGGCGCGGCCAACCTCAAGCATGACGGCAATCGCGGTACCGCTCAACACCAGCACCGGCGTAACCAGGATGGCGATCGAGCTCATCTTCATTTCATAAGTCTGGATTTTCTTGCCCAGGTATTCAGGCGTGCGGCCGATCATCAGGCCGGCGATGAACACGGCGAGGATGGCGAACACCAGCATGCCGTACAGGCCGGAACCCACACCCCCGAAGACAACTTCCCCGAGCTGCATCAGGAGCATCGGCACGGCGCCGCCAAGCGGCGTGAACGAATCATGCATGGCATTGACCGCGCCGCAGGAGGCAGCGGTGGTCACCGCGGCGAACAGGCTGGACGCGGAAATGCCGAAGCGGGTTTCCTTGCCCTCCATATTCCCGCCCGCCTGGTACGCGCCCGCCGCCTGGTCCACGCCGAGCGCCGCCAGTTGCGGATGGACCGACTGTTCCGCGCCCATCACGGCCAGCGTGGCGGCCACGAACAGCACACTCATCGCAGCGAGCACCGCCACGCCCTGGCGCCGGTCGCCGACCATGCGCCCAAAGGCGAAGCACAGGGCCGCCGGGATGATGAAGATGGCGAGCATCTGCACGAAGTTCGACAGCGGCGTCGGATTTTCGTAGGGATGCGCCGAATTGGCATTGAAAAAGCCGCCGCCGTTGGTGCCGATCAGTTTGATCGCCTCCTGCGAAGCGACCGGACCCATGGCGATGGTCTGGGTCGTCGCGGTCACGCTTTCCATGACCGCGGCGCCCGCTGCGTCTTTCAGCGGCTGGCCGTCGGCGCCGGTTTTCGGCACCGAATACGTCACAGGTTCGATCAGCTGGACTTCCTGGTAGGGTGAAAAATTCTGGATGACGCCCTGCCCCATCAGCACGATCGAGACCAGCAGCGACAGCGGCAACAGCACGTACAGCGTGGAGCGCGTCAGATCGACCCAGAAATTGCCGATGGTCTGGGCCGAGCGCGCGCTGAAGCCCCGGATGAGTGCGAAGACCACCGCGATGCCGGTGGCCGCCGACAGGAAGTTCTGGCCGGTCAGGGCCAGCATCTGCGTCAGGTAGCTCATGGTCTGTTCGCCGCTGTAACCCTGCCAGTTCGTATTCGCGACAAAACTCACCGCGGTATTGAAGGACGAGTCCGGACTGACATTGGCGAGCGACTGCGGATTGAAAGGCAGCCAGGCCTGCATGCGCTGGAGCGCAAATACAAACAGCGCGCCGATGCCGTTAAAGACGAGCAAGGCGAGCGCGTAGGATTTCCAGTTCATGCCGCTGGCGGGCGCTACACCGCCGGCCTTGTACAACAGGCGTTCGACGCGCCCCATCCAGGCCATGCCTGGAACGGCGCCGCCGTCGCCCACCCGTGCCAGCACCAGGCCCAGCGGCCATGCGAGCGCGAACAGGACGACCAGGAAGGCGCCGAGCAGCGCCAGCGAGTGCATGGTCATCACAGCTCCTCCGCTTTCAGGAGAGCATGGATCAGATAGCCCAGCAGGCCGAGCGCCACCAGGGCGCCGATGTACAAGATATCCATTATTTGCCTCCCAACTTGTCGCAGCCGGCCGCAAAGGCCCAGGTCAAGCCGAAAAACGCGGCCAGTGCCCCGATGTAAATTGCATCCATGTCATCCCTCTTGAACTTCGTGTTTTGATGCGGCCAGCGTAGCGCCCGCCGCGTAAAAATTTTATAAAGACTGCCGCGCCTGGCGTAAACAAGCCGTAAAAACGAACGTCGACGCCAGGCTGTCGTCAGAAGGTCTTGCTGAGCGTGAGCAGCAGCGCCGATTTGCCGAGGAACTTGCCGTTAGCCGGCGATGCATACGCGCTCTTGCTGGCGTTCGTGCCAATGTAGGCCAGCGCGCCGGTCACCACGCCGAAGTCGCGCGTGACGCCGATCTTCCAGTCGGTGTAGCTGGCCGCGCTGTTATTGGCGACGCGCTGGCGCCCGGCATGCAGGTTGACGGTCACGCCGCTGCCCGCGTCCAAATTAGCCGCAAGGTCGAGGTAAGCGCTGTCCTTGCTGTCGACGAAACCGAACAGGTTCGTCACCGCATGCGAATACTTCACGAGCGCCGTTCCGTAGGACAGCTGTGCATACGCTTCCGTCGTGTTCGCATTGACGAAGCCCGGCACGCTTGCCAAGTCGTTCGACGGATACGCATAGCGCAGCACGCCGACGTCGTAGCCTAGGCCGGCCGACAGTTCGCCGCGTTTGCCCAGGTACAGGTCGATTTCGACATCGCCGTCGCCGCCGGCGTCGCTCGTCCATTTGATGCTCGAGGCCCAGGCGCCGGCGTAGACCCCTGACGCCTTGTGAACGAAGTCGGCGCCGCCTTGCAGCGCAGGCTGCATGCGCGTCTGGGAAATGCCGCGATAGCGGTAGTCGCTGGTGACGGCGGCGTTGAAGCTCAGGTCGTTGGCCGCCATGGCTTCGGCTGCGCAGGCGCTGCCGGCGGCAAATGTGGTCGTCAAGGCTGCTGCGAGAATGGCAAATTTCATGTCGGTCTTTCTGTGGTGCTTGTTAAAGAAATGGAAAATTTAATGGCGGGCGTGCCTGTGCCGGGAACACGCATTCGGCAGACAGAAGCCTAGCAAGGGAGGTATAAGGATTTTGTAAAAAAGACATCGCACCACGTAAACGGCGGGTAAAAACCAGGCCCGGTCGATGTCGCTGCGTCGCAACGCACGCCGCGATCGCATGGTGCTCGCGCCTGACGCCGCCTAGCCATTACAATAGGCACTGCACCCCAACAGCAGGAAATGCAATGATTCTATTGAAGGTCCCCTACGCGGAAAAAGAGGAAGCCAAGACACTCGGCGCACGCTGGAATCCGACCCGCAAATGCTGGTACGTCCCCGACGGCAAGGACACGGCGCCCTTCGCACGCTGGATCGTCGCCGGCGGCGCGCCCGAGAACCCCGATGGCGCGGCGAAAACGCCATCCTCGCGCGACGCCCACGGCGCCAAACCGGTGATCGGCTCGAAGTATGTCGAGCTGTCGCATGCCTGCAACCCGTTCGAGGAATGCGCCGAGTGCCGCCCCAGGCTGATCGAAAGCGGCTGGCTGGAGGCGCACCAGGCGGTACGCAGCTTGCTGGCCGGGCTCTGACACTGTACCAATTCCACCTCGTTTACTGAACCGGGCGCGATCTGGCGTGCCCGGCCGTTATACTATTGCCCGGTGCAATAGCCCGCACGCACCTACCCCGACAATTACCCAAGAAAAATACGATGCACAGTGAACCAATTTCCCAGCGGCTCCGTTCCCTGGTCCGCTCCCTGCCGCGCACCGGCATCACGCTCTCCGAACTGGTCCACCGCGTCGGCGACGACGGCCTGCTGATCCTGACCGCCCTGCTCACCCTGGTGTTCCTGATTCCCGTGTCGATCCCTGGCGTCTCCACCGTGTTCGGCGGCGCCATCCTGCTCATTGGCCTGTCGCGGCTGTTCCAGCGCGACCTGTGGATTCCGGCAAAAATCGAACACCGCGTCATTGCGACCAAGAAGCTGCGCCCCTTGCTGCGCAAAGCCCTGCCATGGCTGCAAAAGATCGAACGCGTGAGCCGCCCCGACCGTATCAGCTGGCTGGTGGCCGACGGCGCCGCCACCCACCTGAATAACGCATCACTGATCCTGGGCGCGGTCCTCCTGATGATGCCCTTTGGTTTGATCCCGTTCAGCAATACCTTCCCCGCCGTGGCGCTGCTGTTCTTCGCCATCGGCCTGCTCCAGCGCGACGGCGTGTGCGTGCTGCTCGGCCACATCAGCAATGTGGCCACCATCGTCTATTTCGCCCTCTTGATCGGCGGCGGCGGCTTGGCGGCGCGTGAAGTGTTCCAGCGCTTGACCGCCTGAACGCGGGGCCAGTCGGCCCCGGTTTGTCTCTGGCAACTTCTCGACTATACTGGCAGTGCATTTTCGCCAACAGACTTACAACGAGGAGAGACAACAATGTTCAGTCATGTGATGATCGGTTCGAACGATATCGAACGCTCGAAAGCCTTCTACGACGCTGTGCTGGGAACGCTGGGCGTGGGCGAGCCGTTTCGCAACACGTCGGCCACCGGCCATACCCGCCTGTTCTACCGGCACGAAGGCAACAGCTTCGGCGTTACCGAGCCGATCGACGGCGAAGCGTCCACTTGCGCCAACGGCGCCACCATCGGCTTCAAGTGCAACTCGCCGGAACAGGTAAAGCAGTTTCACGATACCGCGGTCGCCCATGGCGGCACCTCGGTCGAAGACCCGCCCGGCCTGCGCGAAGGCAGCATGGGCGCGCTGCACCTGGCCTATGTGCGCGATCCCGACGGGCATAAACTCTGCGCGCTGTACCGGCCGAAGTAATCTTGCAGGCGGCGCGGGGCGTCGAACGCGCCCGGCCGCCGCTTCGCGTTCATCGTGCAAGGCCGCTTGCCGCAGCTACTTCATTGTCTATTTCACCCGCTGCTTCTCGAGCTTCCTCGCCAGCGTCCGGCGGTGCATTCCCAGCCGCCGGGCCGCCTCCGAAATATTGAAATCGGTTTCGGCCAGCACCGCATGGATGTGCTCCCACTCGAGCGTCTTGATGGACGTCGAGCGGTTCGTCACCTCGACGTCGGCGCTGCCCGCGACGTGGCCGAAGGCCGCTTCGATGTCGTCCGTGTTCGAGGGTTTCGCCAAGTACTGGCAGGCGCCGAGCTTGATCGCTTCGACCGCCGTGCCGATGCTGGCAAAACCGGTCAGCACCACGATCAGCATCTCCGGGTCATGCGCGTGCAGCAGTTGCACGCAATTCAGGCCAGAAGAATTGCCCTTCAGTTTCAAGTCGACCACGGCATAGCCGGGATCGTTTTCCTTGAGTACCTCGGCCGCTTCCTCGTAGCCTGACGCGTGCAGCACGCGGTAGCCGCGCCGCTCGAACGAGCGCCCGAGGGTACGCGCAAACGCTTCGTCGTCCTCGACGATGAGCAGGCAGGGAGTCTCAGGCATGCTCGCCCTCCCCCCTCAATGCGATCGACGCGATCGGAATGGTGAGCGTCACCAGTGCCCCACCCTCCTCGCGGTTGCGCGCATTGACCCCGCCGCCGAGCGTGCGCGCCACGTTCACGACGAGGAACAGGCCGACACCGGCGCCGGGCCGGCTCTTGGTCGACTGATACGGTTTGCCGAACTGGGCCAGCATGGCCGGCGCGAAGCCGGGACCGCGGTCGGTGACCGCCAGAACCAGGGTCCCGTCCTCGACGCTTGCTTCGAGCCGGACCCAGTCGGGCGAGCTTTCCAGCGCATTGTCGAGCAGGTTGTCGATGGTCTGCTTCAAGGCCGAGTCGAACGCGACCGGGATGTCCTCGAAAATCCGGTTTTCGTACTCGAAACGGCCTACCTTGCGGCTGTCTTCCCATTCCTCGGCGAGCCCGTCGAGGAAAGTGTGGATCGTCGTCCTCACGGCCGACTCGCCGCGCGCGCTGCCGGCGGACAGAAGAATGCCGCTGACGATCGACTTGCAGCGCTGAAGCTGGGTCTGCATTTCGCCGATTTCCTCGATCAGGTCGGGATTTTCGCGAAACTCCGGCATCCGCTTCCAGTCGCCCAAAATCACCGACAAGGTGGCCAGGGGCGTGCCCAGCTCGTGGGCCGCGCCCGAGGCGAGCAGGCCCATGCGCACGATATGGTCTTCCTCGGCGGCGCGCTGGCGCAGGTCCGCCAACTGCGCCGCCTTGCCGCGCAGGGTGCCGCTGATGCGCGAAATGAAAATCACGAGCAGCGCCGCGTTGATCGCAAAGCACAGGAGCATGCCCTGCACGTACAGGCTGGCGACGCCGCGCGCGTGATCGAAGGGCAACGCGAGCGGCTGGGCGAAGACGGCCAGCATGGCCAGGCAAAGGAGGGTCACAACGACAATAGTCCAGGTCGACCAGGGCGCGAGCAGCACGGCCGAAATGATGATCTGCAACAGGTAAAGGAAGGCGAAGGGATTGTTCGTGCCGCCCGAGAGATAGAGCTGGACGGTGAGCGTCGCCACGTCCACCAGCAGTGCCATGAACAGCTCGCTGTTGGCGACCGGGCGGCGTTCGTGCCAGCGCAGGTGACTGGCGATATTGAAGGCGATCAGGCAGGCCAGCACCTGCAGCATGTGCACCAGCGGCAGGTTGACGTCGAAGACCAGGATGGCGGCGGCAATCGTCGTGACCTGGCCGAAGACGGCGATCCAGCGCAGCTCGATGAGCTGCAGCATGTTCTTGTGGCCGGCTGCGTATTCGACGCTCGCCTCGAGAGCCGAGGCCTTCTGAGGGGTGATTCTAGTTAGTAGATCAAGCTTTACTGCCATCGTTCCTTGCCTTGCGGTTTTCCTTATCGTTGCCCGAGCGTGCAACAAACCACCACGCCGCAGCAACCATCAAAGCCAGAGCATACCAAGTGATCGCATACACGAGGTGATTGTTTTGAAAGGAAATGACCGTCAGGCCGCCGACCGGCTTTTCCGGCGCGCCGGCGGGATCTTGCCCCCGGGCGGCGTCGACGAAGTACGGTGCGACTTTGTTCAAACCGCGCGCGCTGGCGATGCCGGCAACGTCGCGCGAGAACCAGCGGTTATTCACCGGATCGTTTTCGCGCAGGAAGCCGCCGCCCGGTTCGGCGATGCGCAGCAGGCCGGTGAACGAATGGGGTGTCGCGGCGACTGCGGCGCAAGGCTTGCCGTCCGCGCGGCGCGCGGGATAGCGGCCCGCCCTGTTGTCGGCCGCAGGAATGAAGCCGCGGTTGACCAGGACGATGGTGCCGTCAGTCGTGCATAGGGGCGTGACCAGCCAGAAGCCGGCGCCCAGGTTCGATACGGCTTGCACCGGCGTCGAGTAGTCGTAGAGGAAGTGTCCGGCGAGGCGTACGTGCCGGTATTCGTGGGATTCTTTTGAAACAGAGGACCAGTGCGCCGCCGATGGCGGCGCGACCGGGTTTGCGCCGACGCGCGATTCGATACGTTCGATCAGGGCCAGTTTCCATTGCAGGCGTTGCACCTGCCAGGTTCCCAGTCCTGCGAACAGCACGATCAGGAGCAACCCGACGATCGCCAGGAGGATGCGCACCACACTGCGTGGCCGCGCCGCCCTGGGGCCGTCGACGTGCTCCGGACCGTGCCGGTCCATCATGGCATGTCGTGCGCGCCGTGGCCGGTCATCCCGGCTGCGTCACCCATGCCGGGCATCATGTTGGCATTCATGTGGTACATGACCCAGACCGAACCGGCCAGGATAATTCCCAGCAGGACGATGGTCAGGATCAGCGCCATCATGTTCCAGCCGCCCTCGGACTTCGAGTTCATGTGCAGGAAGTAAATCATGTGCACGACCACCTGCACCGCCGCAAAGCCCATGATCACGAAACGCGTCATCGATGGATCGAGGATATTGCCCATGACCAGCCAGAACGGGATCACCGTCAGGACCACGGCCAGCAAGAAGCCGATCGTGTAATCCTTCACGCTGTAATGCACGACGTGTTCTTCATGGCCGTGATGGCCGTGGTTGTGATGATCGCTCATGGCAGCACTCCCATCAGGTAAACAAAGGTGAAGACGAAGACCCAGACCACGTCCAGGAAGTGCCAGAACATCGACAGGCAAGCCATGCGGCGCAGGTTCTCGACCGACAGGCCGTGTTTCGCCAGCTGGAACATCAATGTCACGAGCCAGACGATACCGAACAGCACGTGCAGGCCGTGGGTGCCGACCAGCGAGAAGAACGCCGTCAGGAAGGCGCTGCGCGACGGGCCAGCGCCCTGATGGATCAGGTGGTAGAACTCGTAGATTTCCAGCGCCAGGAAGCAGGCGCCGAGGACACCGGTGATGCCCAGCCAGAGCTGCGCGCGGCCCAGGTTTTTCGCCTGCGCCGAGATCATCGCGAAGCCGAAGGTGATCGACGACACCAGCAGGAAGGCCGTGTTGATGGCGACGAGCTTCAGGTCGAACAATTCGGCGCCCGACGGACCGCCGGCGTAGTTGCGGCCCAGTACGGCATAGGTCGCGAACAGGCTGGCGAAGATGAGGCAGTCGCTCATCAGGTAGATCCAGAAACCGAGCATGGTGCCGTGTTCTGGATGATGTTCGCGCACGTGGTAGCGCGAGCCGGCGTCGGCGCCGGGGGCGCCCGGATTGGCGCTCAGGGTTGCGTTAATGTCAGACATGGGCTTCCAGCAATTTAGTGCGTGCATTCTCGGTGCGGGTGACTTCTTCCGCGGAGATGTAATAGTCACGCTTGTAGTTGAACGTGTGGACAATGATTGCCACCATCACGGCAAAGAACGCGAGGCCGGTCAGCAGCCACATGTGCCAGATGATCGCAAAACCCACCACCATCGAGATCGCCGAGATCACGAAACCAGCCCAGGTGTTCCTCGGCATGTGGATCGCAACGTAGTCCTTCAATGGACGCGACCACTTGTTCTTCTTCATGTCGGCGAAGGTGTCGTTGTCGTACACCACCGGCGTGAAGGCGAAGTTGTAGTCCGGCGGTGGCGACGAGGTCGTCCATTCCAGCGTACGGCCATCCCATGGGTCGCCGGTGTTGTCGACCAGCTTCTTGCGGTCGCGCCAGGAGACGAAGATCTGCATCAGGAGCGCGCCGATACCACCGGCGATCATCAGGGTGCCGATGAACGAGATGATGAACAGCGACTGCAGCTCAGGATCTTCGAAGTGGCTCGAACGACGGGTGACGCCCATGAAGCCCAGGATGTAGCCCGGCAGGAAGGCAACCCAGAAACCGATCGACCACAGCCAGAAAGAGACCACACCCCAGAAACGGTTCAGCCTGAAGCCGAACATCTTCGGGAACCAGTAGTTAAAGCCGGCGAACAGGCCGAACAGCACGCCGCCAATGATGACGTTGTGGAAGTGCGAGGTCAGGAACAGCGAGTTGTGCAGCACAAAGTCGGCCGCAGGAATGGCCAGCATCACACCGGTCATGCCGCCGATGGTGAAGGTCAGCATGAACGACACGGTCCACATCATCGGCAGCTCGAAACGGATACGGCCTTTGTACATCGTGAACAGCCAGTTGAAGATCTTCGCGCCGGTCGGGATCGAGATGATCATCGTCGTGATACCGAAGAACGAGTTGACGCTCGCACCCGAACCCATGGTGAAGAAGTGGTGCAGCCAGACCAGGTAGGACAGGATCATGATCACGACGGTGGCGTACACCATCGAGGTGTAGCCGAACAGGCGTTTGCTCGAGAAGGTCGACACGACTTCAGAGAAGATACCGAAGGCCGGCAGGATCAGGATGTAGACCTCGGGGTGGCCCCAGATCCAGATCAGGTTCACGTACAGCATGGCGTTGCCGCCCTTGTCGTTCGTGAAGAAGTTGGTGTCGAACAGGCGGTCCATGCCCAGCATTGCCAGGGTGGCGGTCAGGATCGGGAACGACATCACGATCAGGATGTTGGTGCAGAGCGAAGTCCAGGTGAAGACAGGCATCTTCATCAGGTCCATGCCCGGGGCACGCATCTTGATGATGGTGACGATCAGGTTGACACCCGAGAGCAAGGTGCCGACACCCGCGATCTGTAATGACCATATGTAATAGTCGACGCCGACACCCGGACTTGCCAGGATGCCCGACAGCGGTGGGAAGGCCAGCCAGCCGGTACGCGCGAATTCACCGACGAACAGCGACGCCATGACCAGCACGGCACCCATGGTCGTCATCCAGAACGAGAAGTTGTTCAGGAACGGGAACGCGACGTCGCGCGCACCGATTTGCAGCGGCACGACATAGTTCATCAGGCCCGTCACGAACGGCATCGCCACGAAGAAGATCATGATCACGCCGTGGGCGGTGAAGACCTGGTCGTAGTGGTGCGGCGGCAGGAAGCCGGCATTCTCGCCGAACGACATGGCTTGCTGGGCGCGCATCATGAGTGCGTCGGCAAAGCCGCGCAGGAACATGACCAGGCCCAGGATCATGTACATGATGCCGATTTTCTTGTGGTCGATACTGGTGATCCAGTCGCGCCACAGGGTGCCCCACAGGCGGAAGTAGGAGATCAGGGCCACCAGGGCCGCGCCGCCGACGATCACGCCTGCGAAGGTAGCGAGCAGGATCGGCTCATGGAACGGAATCGCGTCCCAGCTGAGCCGTCCGAAGATTAGCTTCGTCAAGTCAAATGAGTCTTGCATGGTTACTTCTTCACAGAATTAGGTGGGGTTTCGCACACTTCGGCAGTCGCCTCGGCTTTTGCTACCTGACGCTTGGCGTCTTGCGGCAATTGCTTGAGGGCGATGTCGTTGCGCACGCGTTGCGTATCCTGGGCCATCTGGTGGTTCATGCAGACAGCACCTTCGGCCACACAGCGGTTCAGGATCGACATGAACAGCGCCGGCTGGACCGTGCCGTAATGACGGACCGGTTCTTTTTCCGACGGCTTTTCGAGTGCCAGGTAATCGGCGCGGCCGAGCGTGTTGCCGCTGGCCTTGACCTTGGCGACCCAGGTATCGAAATCGGCCTGGGTGGTGCCGCGGTAGGCGAACTTCATGTGCGAGAAACCGTCGCCGCTGAAGTTCGAGGACATGCCCTTGTACTCGCCGGTCTTGTTCAGCACCGCGTTCAGGGTCGTCTCCATCGCCGGCATCGTGTAGATCATGCCGGCCAGGGTCGGAATGTAGAACGCATTCATCACCGTCGACGAGGTCAGCTTGAAGCGGATCGGGGTATCGATCGGCGTCACCAGTTCATTGACCGTCGCGATGCCCTGCTCCGGGTAGATGAACAACCACTTCCAGTCGAGCGAGACGACCTGCACTTCGAGCACC
Source organism: Massilia sp. CMS3.1 (assembly GCF_051262535.1). Taxonomy (NCBI): domain Bacteria; kingdom Pseudomonadati; phylum Pseudomonadota; class Betaproteobacteria; order Burkholderiales; family Oxalobacteraceae; genus Massilia; species Massilia sp. CMS3.1. The sequence continues at coordinate 466,571 of NZ_JBIMES010000001.1, forward strand.
TTGGTGCCGGCCGGGATCGGACGGTTCTCGTCGAGGCGTTCCAGCGGACGGTAGGGGTCGAGCTTGTGGGTGCTGATCCAGGTGATCAGGCCGAGCGCGATGATGATCAACAGGGGCGCGCCCCAGATGACCAGCTCGAGCTTGGTCGAATGGTCCCAGTCCGGTTCGTATTTTTCATTGGCGCTCTTTCGGTACTTCCATGCGAAGAAGACCGTGAGGAGCATCACCGGGACGATGATGATTAACATTAACAGGACCGAGATGGTGATCAGGTCGGCCTGCTGCTTGGCGATATCCCCGGCGGGGTTCATTACCACCGTGTTGCAGCCGGACAGCACCGCAAGCAGGAGTAAGGACAGTCCGGGACGGACAATTTTAGGAATCATGCTAGGTATCTAACGTTACATGGGAATAAGAACATGCTACTGTACTGGCATCGGTCTTCATTGAACATTGGACGTTTTGTCCCACCCTTGTCCAGGCCGCGGGACTACGAAGGCCGCCGACCTACCTGGAAAAGAGAAGAGCATATGCAGAACACAAACAGCTACGGCGGCGAAGGCGCCGCTCCCATCAGCGCCCCGCATAGCGGGGCCCGCAACATCAACGCCCGGGACTCCCACATTTCCCCGAGCGAAATCGCGATCGGCGTGGTCATCGGCCGCGCCTCCGAATATTTCGACTTCTTCGTTTACGCGATTGCCTCCGTGCTCGTGTTTCCTGCGGTATTTTTCCCCTGGGCCGACCGGCTGGAAGGCACCCTCTACGCGTTTACGATTTTTGCATTTGCCTTTATCGCGCGCCCGATCGGCACCATCCTGTTCATGAAGATCCAGGAGCGCTTCAGCCGTGAAGTCAAGCTGACGGTTTCCCTGTTCCTGATGGGCACCGCGACGGTCGTGATTTCCTTCCTGCCGACGTATGCCCAGATCGGCACCACCTCGATCGTGCTGCTGTCGCTGATGCGCATTGCGCAGGGCGTGGCGCAAGGCGGTTCGTGGGACGGCCTACCGTCGCTGCTGGCCCTGAACGCGCCTGAAAACAAGCGTGGCTGGTACGCCATGCTCGGTCAACTGAGCGCCCCGCTGGGCTTCGTGATCGCCGCCGGCCTGTTCGCCTATCTGCTCGACAACCTGCAGACCGACGACTTCCTGGTCTGGGGCTGGCGCTATCCGTTCTATGTCGCCTTCGCGATCAACGTCGTCGCCCTGTTCGCACGCCTGCGCCTGGTTTCCACCACCGAATACTCGCGCCTGCTCGACTCGCACGAACTCGATCCTGCGCCGGTCGGCGAACTGGTGCGCACGCAAGGCGCCAACATCGTCATCGGCGCCCTCGCTGCCCTTGCCAGCTACGCGCTGTTCCATCTGGTTACCGTGTTCCCCTTGTCCTGGATGCAGTTGTATGACACCCGTCCGATCAGCGGTTTCCTGTATATCCAGATGTGGGGCGCCGGCGTTGCCGCCATCTGCATCCTGCTGTCCGGCCTGATTGCCGACAAGATTGGCCGCCGCACCACGCTCGGCATCTTCGCCGCCCTGATCGCGATCTTCTCGGCCTTCGTGCCGATGCTCCTCGAAGGCGGCGAAGCCGGCCAGAACACCTTCATCCTGGTCGGTTTTGGTTTGCTCGGCCTGTCGTACGGCCAGGCAGCGGGCGCCGTGACCTCGAACTTCGCCTCGCGCTTCCGCTACACCGGCGCGGCCTTGACCTCGGACCTGGCCTGGCTGGTCGGCGCGGCCTTCGCGCCCCTGATCGCACTGGGCTTGTCGGCGAACTTCGGCCTCGGCTATGTCAGCCTCTACCTGCTGTCGGGCGCGGTCGGCTCGCTGGCGGCGCTGAGCCTGAACCGCAAGCTGGAGATTCGCGACTAAACAAGTACGCCGCCCTCCCCCGGGCGGCAAGCTTTACCTCCGAAATCCGGGCGGACCATGTGTCCGTCCGGATTTTTTCTTGTCAAGCGCGGTCCAAGGAGTTTTGTCGGAGACGAACATGGCACGCGAGATGCTGGTCAGCATTCCGGCAGGCGCGGTTCTCCTGGAGGGCCTGCTCGCGCTGCCGGCCTCACCGATCGGCGTGGTGTTGTTCGCGCACGGCAGCGGCAGCAGCCGCTTCAGCCCACGCAACAACCAGGTCGCTTCCGCATTGCAGGCCGCCGGGATCGGCACCCTGCTGCTGGACCTGCTTACGCTTGACGAAGACGCGCTTTACCGTAACCGCTTCGAGATCGACGTGCTGGCCTCGCGCCTGCATGCGGCAAGCAGCTGGCTCGGCACCCAGGCGCCCACTGCCCCCCTGCCCCTCGGCCTGTTCGGCGCCAGCACCGGCGCGGCGGCGGCCTTGCGCCTGGCGGCCGACAGCGGCGAGGGCATTGCCGCCGTCGTCTCGCGCGGCGGACGCCCCGACCTGGCAGGTGCTGCTCTGGAGCAAGTACGTGCGCCGACGCTGCTGATTGTGGGTGGGGAAGATGGGGTCGTGCTGGACTTGAACCGGCTTGCCTTTGCGGCGCTGTCGTGCGACAAGCTGCTGGAGATCGTGCCGGGAGCGACGCATCTGTTCGAGGAGCCCGGGGCGCTGGAGCAAGTCGGCGCGCTGGCCTCGAACTGGTTCGTGCGGCACTTTACTGCCATGCACCTTCGAACCGGCGTGTTTACGCCAAGGCCGTATCGAGCACCGTCATGAGAATGAACCCGAATATCAGCGCAATCGTCGCCGAGGTGCCGTTTCCGTTCTCGCGCATCTCGGGAATCACGTCGTTGACGATCACGAATAACATCGCGCCGCCGGCGGCGGCCAGGGCGAACGGCAGCAGGCCGCTGGAAATGCCGATCAGGGCCACGCCAAAGGCGGCGGCAATCGGCTCGATCACGCCCGACAATACGCCCAGGCCGACCGAGGTCAGCCGGCTGTAGCCGACCGTGCGCAAGGCAAGCGCCACCACCAGTCCCTCGGGCACGTCCTGGATCGAAATCCCGGTCGTGAGCGAATGGGCTTTTTCGATGTCGATACCGGCGTAGGCGACGCCGATCGCCATACCTTCCGGCAGGTTGTGCAAGGCCACGGCGGTGACGAACAGCCAGGCGCGGCGCAGCGAGTTGCCATGCACGTTGCCGACCAGCACCTGAGCCGGCGCCGTGGCGCGGCTCATCAGGAGGATCGCACCTGCCCCGGCCATGATGCCGGCGCCCGCCAGCAGGCTCGCTTCCCATGGACCGGCGCCGGACGAACGCGCCGCGGCAAGGGCCGGGATGACGAGCGAAAACGCGGTCGCGCCCAGCATCACGCCGGCGCCGAAACCAAGGAAGCCGTCATAGGTGCGCTTTGAAAAATTCTGTGAAAACAGGACCGGCAAGGTGCCCAGCGCGGTGGCTGCGGCAGCGGTCGCGCCGCCCAGCAAGGCGGCATGCATTTTTGGATTCGAATTGAGGAGCTGCTCGACCAGGCTGCCCAACAATAACAGACAGCCTGCCGAAAAGATCAGCAGGCCGATAACGCGCCGCACGGTCAGTACGCGCATGATGGCGCCGGTCCAGCGTAATTTCTGTGTTTCCGATTTCATTCACGATTCCTTCTGTCCGCCAACACTGACCTACCCTGCATACGAAGCAGGGTAGCAAACATACTGGCGGCCACGGCGCGCGCGAGAAGCATTGGGGCAATGCCTGGCGCGCTCGCCAGTGTATTACCGCTTGGCTTACGGCTTGCTGACTGCCGACGCGCCCTTCGGCCTCGATGGATCCAGACCCAGCTCGGACGCGGTCTTTGGATCCGAGGTCGGATCGGACAGCGTGCGCACCAACATCTGCTTGAGCACGTCGATGTCGTCGGTGGGCAGCTTCACTTGCGCTTCGCCGGAACCGCCGTCGACTGCAAACATTCCGACTCTTCCGATAGATGAAACCTAAGCGTCCACGCGACAGTATGCGGTGCCATCTCAAAAAGGCTGTACGGCTTGACACCGTGGGTCGAACATGAGTCATCTTGGCAGTAGCCTAGGTGACAGGTAATCAGCACCTTGGCCGTGTCGGTGTAGGACAAAGGTGACAAACTATTAAACAATTCTGATAGAACCGACGGTTTTTGTCGCCGGCAGGACATTACACTTTCGGTTACGAAATCATTACCGGATGAATCCATCGAGGACGCGCTGTTTGCCGACAGAGCTCTGCGTTGCGCTCCTACGCCGTGCGCAGGCTGGTGAAACTAGCATCTCCATTATTCGTCAATCCGGAGGGTCACCAAAATGTTTTCATTAAACCAACTAAGCCCGACCATCACCGACATGATCCGCTTCGATCATTCGCACGTGATGGTGACGTTCCACCAGTATACGAAGGACAAGTCGCCGACCGTCAAGAAAGCATTGGCCGATACCATTTGCACCGCGCTCGAGATCCACGCGACACTGGAAGAGGAAGTGTTTTATCCGGTGATGCGCGAGCTCGACAAGGGCGAGCCCTTCGTCCACAAGGCCGAGCCTGAGCACAACGACATGCGCCGCATGATCGCCGAGCTGCGCCGCATCAGCGCGTCCGACCCGCGCCACGACAAGGTCCTGCTGGAACTGATGCGCGACGTGATCCACCACGTGGCGGACGAGGAAACGACCTTGCTGCCGCAGGCGGAAACCCTGATGAGCAAGGCACGTTTGGCGGAACTGGGTTCGCAGATGACCAAGCGCCGCATGGAACTGATCGCGCCAAAGGCCGGCAAGCTGGCCAAGAGCCATGCCGTGGGTTTCTCGGGCAGCACGACCGCGGTAGTGGTCGGCGTCGCCAGCGCCCTGTTCGCGCTGCGTACCCTGGTCAAGAAGCCGGGTGGCGAATCGGCCAATACCAAGAGCTGGACCAGCGCCAACTCGATGCCGCACGGGAGTTGACAGCAGTGCCGCGGCGCCGATTCCATGGCGCCGCGGCTGTCTCGCACTTTACGCCACTTCCGCCGCTTGCCCGATCGCGCCGCGCTTGACCTGATCGCGCTCGATCGACTCGAACAGCGCCTTGAAATTCCCCTCGCCAAAACCATCGTCGCCCTTGCGCTGGATGAACTCGAAGAATACCGGTCCCAATTGCGTCTCCGAGAAAATTTGCAGCAGCAAACGCGGCTTGCCGTCGACGACATTACCGTCGAGCAGCAAACCACGCGCTCGCAGCTCGGGCGCGTTCTCGCCGTGGCCCGGGATGCGGCCGTCCAGCATTTCGTAGTACGTCTCCGGCGGCGCGCTCATCAAAGGCACGCCGGCGGCGCGCAGGGAATCGACCGTCGTGACCAGGTCGTCGGTCAAGAGCGCGATGTGCTGGATGCCTTCGCCGTTGAACTGCATCAGGAATTCCTCGATCTGGCCGCCGCCCGCCTTGCCCTCTTCGTTCAGCGGAATCCGGATCATGCCATCGGGCGCGGTCATCGCCTTCGAGGTCAGGCCGGTGTACTCGCCCTTGATGTCGAAGTAACGGATTTCGCGGAAGTTGAAAAGCTTCTCGTAAAAGCCGGCCCAGAACGACATGCGGCCGCGGTAGACGTTGTGGGTCAGGTGGTCGATGATTGTCAAGCCATGGCCGGCCGGGCGCCGATCGACCTGCGGCAGGAATTCGAAATCGATGTCATAGATCGACTTGCCGTCCTCGAAACGGTCGATCAGGTACAGCGGCGCGCCGCCGATGCCCCTGATGGCCGGCAGGCGCAGTTCCATCGGGCCGGTCGGGATCTCGACCGCCTGGGCGCCGAGTTCGAGCGCGCGCTTGTAGGCTGCGTGCGAATCCTTGACGCGGAACGCCATGCCGCAAGCCGACGGGCCGTGCTCGGCGGCGAAGTAGGCGGCGTAGCTCTTCGGCTCGTTGTTGACGATAAAATTGATCTCGCCCTGGCGGTACAGCACCACGTCCTTCGAGCGGTGTACCGCGACCTTGGTGAAGCCCAGCTTTTCGAACAGCGGCTCGAGCACGCCCGGCGTTGGCGATGCGAACTCGACGAACTCGAAGCCCATCAGGCCCATTGGATTCTCAAACAGGTCAGCCATCTTGTTTTCCTTTTGATGCAAGTGATCTCCTCCAGCCGGCGCGCGCCTCGTGAGCGGCGCCAGGCGGAACCGTGCGGCCGGCACGCAGCTCGTGTGCGGTACCAGGCCCGAACATGTGCCCAGCCCTTTCCCGTGACCGGCGCGGCTGCGCGACGAACGGGATGATACGCCAGTTGCGTTCACGCTTCCAGCAAGATTGTTAAACAGGCATGCCCCGGGCCTGGCATGGCATGGCAAGGCTTTACGACAGCGTCAGCGACGCGCACGCTCCTGCAGCAGCGTCTTGATATCGCCCAGCAGCACGGTCGGATGCAGGTAGGAGGTCGAATAGATCTCCCGAACCTCGCCGCCGGTATCGAGCAGGTACACCTTGAGCATGTGGCTCAGCACCGGCGCGCGCTGTCCCGTGGGCTGCAGCGCTGCCACCGATACGTCCTGGCCGAATCCATCGAGCATCGGCGCCAGTTCCCTGCTGCTGCGCGTGGTGAGGAAATGCCATTCCAGGCCGCGCCGGTCGCGGGCCTCGCGTCCGCCATAGCTGCGCATCGCCACCGGGGTGTCGTATTCCGGATCGAAGCTCATGCTCACGAAACGCACCTTGCCGTGCATGGCCGGGGTGCGCTCGATCGTGCTCTTCAGGCTGTGCAGGGTGGCATAGGCCAGCGGGCATCCTTTGGCATCGGTGCAATAGGTGTAGATAAACGAGAACAGCGTGATTCTGCCCGTCGTGAATTCCGACAGGCGCCGCACGCTGCCGTCGCTCTCGAGCACGATGCCGTCGGGCGCCTTCATGATCCGCTCGAGCCGGTAACTGCCAGGCGCCGGGGGCACGAAGGCGAGCCTTGGCACGGCAGGCGCGTACGGTGACGGTGACGGTGACGGTGACGGTGACGGTGACGGTGCCGGTGCCGGTGCCGTTGCTGCAGCGCCCGCGCACAAGGCAAGCGCCATCGAAACGGCGCGCAGCGCAGCCTTGCCAGTCGTCATCGGATTGCCTGCAGGCCTGCTTGCGCGGCATGGGCCACCCGCTGCCCCGCTTTGGCGCCGAATTTCATGTGGTGCGGCCGCCCAAGCTTGAGCTTGTAGAAATCCACCTTCCATTGTTCGCTCAAGGCCTTGCCGTCCCATGCGAACAGTTTCACGAACTGCTCGTTGTCGACACCGGCCTTGTCCCAGTTGGCCAGCAGCGACGAGCTCACATACACACGCTTGCCATCCCAGCTTTGCGAAACCATGTTGACCTGGGACCCCGTCTTCTTGGCATAGGTCTGGCGCGGGGCGTCCGGGTTGCTGATATCAAAGTAGCGGGTGGTGCCATCCATGAAGGTGTTCACCCATAATCCCTTGCCATCGGCCCGCATCGAGATGTCGACCGGCAGCGGCGTCTTGGCCGGGTCCCCGATCGGACCGACATCCCTGGCCTGCCATTGGCCGTTGGCGTCCTTTTTGACCAGCCACAGCTTCGACGTGAGCGCGGTGGCGGTGATCGCCCAGTCGTCGCCCTCTTTCAGCGACCAGCGAATTTCCAGCGGCGCACCCGGCACGCTGAGAACTCGCTCGGGCTGCATGGCCTTCAGGTTCCACACCACCATCGTATTGCCGAACTGCTTCATCGCGGCCTCGTCCTTGATCAGGGTGCCGAGCGGCGTCATGTAGTTTTTCTTGCCGGTGAAACTGGAGCTGAGCATTGCGTTCCTGCCTGGATTGATCGCCAGGTCGTAGCCGTAGCCATCGCCGCCTTTCGTGGCGGGCATGTCGTATGTCCTGATGAAGTCGCCCTTGTTGTTGTACAAGGCCATGCCGGTCTTGCCGCCGCCATCCTTGGCGTTCGATAGTGCCCCGATCAGCATCCGGCCCGGCATCGCGTAGAAGGTGTGGGGGCCGACCAGCCCCGAGCGTTTCGCGAAATCGCCGATGGTATTGACAAGCCGCGGCCTGCCTGGCTCGGTGTGAACGTCGAACACGTAGATCTTGCTGTCGTCCAGCCCCCCGGCCCACAGGAAGCGCCGGTCGTCGGTAAAACCGGCGTGGTGGGCCTCGCCGCGCCCGCCCACCGACACCTGCGTCACCACCTGGCCGTATTGTGGCGAGCGGGGATTGGCGTCGAGGGTGACGAGCTTGTCGGAGCCGTCGCCCATGCCCTGCACGCCCAGCGTCCATACGTAGACGTAATCTTCCTGCCCCTTGATCAGGTTCGACATGTAGGGGGAGTTGCAGGTTTCGTCCGCAATGGCTGGCACGACATGCAAGCCGAGCATGACGGCGGCAAGCGCCCCCGTGCGGGTGAATCGATGTTGTCGCATCTTGAACTCCTGTCAAAGAATTCATCAGGATCACCGGCTTGTAGCTATCCGGTTTGTGCCAGATCAAGGCGAACGGAAAAAACGAACTCGAGCGTAGACGCGAAAGCCGGACGACCGGCTAATCGGCGAAGGTTTCCGCGACCAGTGCGCGCAGCCACCCGTTCCCCGGGTCCTGGTGGTAGCGCCGGTGCCAGAACATGTTGGTCTGCAGGGTCGGCAGATTCAAGGGCGGCGTGATCCAGGCCAGGCCGAACGGCGGGCCGGCCCGTTCCGCCAGCTTTTGCGGCACCGTCACCACCAAATCGCTGGCGCCAATGATGTAGGGAACCGCCGTAAAATGCGGCACCCGGAAGCGGGTCGAGGCGCCGACGCCCGCCTTTTCCAGCAGGTCGTTGATGCGGTCGTAGGGAGACTCGAGGGAGTCGACGAACAGGTGCTCGGCCGCCGCGAAGCGCGCCAGGTCGACCGTGCCCACAGTTAAAGGATGGCCGCGGCGCAGCATGCTGACATAGGGCTGGCGAAACAGCAGGCGCTGGTACAAGGCTTCGGAAATGTCTTCGAAGGGGCCGATCGCCAGGTCGACACGCCCGCTTTCCATGTCGTCCTTCAAGGCGATGCCGCCCGCGCGGCGCGAACTGATCTGCAGGAACGGCGCCGCCACCCGGCAGCGCTCGATCAGCGCCGGCATGAAATGCACTTCGCCCACGTCCGTCATCGCGATCGTGAAGCGGCGCGTGCTGGTGGCGGGATCGAAGCCGCCGCGCGTATTCAAGGCCAGCGCAACCTGTGCCAGGGCGGCGCCGACCGGCTCGGCCAAGCCCTCGGCGAAGGGCGTAGGCTGCATGCCCTGCCCCGTGCGCACGAACAGCTCGTCGCCGAACAGGCGGCGCAGGCGCGCCAGCGCATTGCTGACGGCCGACTGCGACAGGCCAAGCCGGCGCGCCGCGTTCGAGATCTGGCGCTCGCGGTAGACCTCCTGGAACACGGCCAGCAGGTTCAGGTCGATCTCGTGGGGTTGGAGCATGCGCCCTCCATTATTTATATGATGAATAGTCTACATTCATCTATTCACGTCGTAAAACATCGAGGCCTGACTTACAGTGCTCGATAGATAACAATCGCGCATCCGCGAGGAGACCCGCATGATTCAGCACATCGGTACCGAGCTCGGCTACCAGTCCGGCTTCGGCAACGAATTCGCCACCGAAGCCCTGCCCGGCGCCCTGCCGCAGCACCGCAATTCGCCGCAGCGCGTGGCCTACGGCCTGTATGCCGAGCAGATTTCCGGCACCGCCTTCACCGCTCCACGCGGCCACAACCGGCGCTCCTGGCTGTACCGCATCCGCCCGGCCGCCATGCACGGCGCCTTCGAGCAGATCGACAAGGGCCGGATCGTCGGAAATTTCAACGATGTCGCGCCGCCGCCGAACCAGATGCGCTGGAGCCCGCTGCCGATGCCCGACACCCCGACCGATTTTATTGCCGGCTGGGTCACGATGGCCGGCAACGGTTCCAGCGAAGCCATGAGCGGCTGCGCAATCCACCTGTATGCGGCGAACCAGTCGATGACGGACCGCTTCTTTTATTCGGCCGACGGCGAACTGCTGGTCGTGCCCCAGCAGGGCCGCCTGGAAATTGCCACCGAGCTCGGCAGCATCGACCTCGCGCCGCAAGAAATTGCCGTGATCCCGCGCGGCATCCGCTTCCAGGTACGCCTGCCCGACGGCGAAGCACGCGGCTATATCTGCGAAAACTTCGGCGCGCTGCTGCGCCTGCCGGACCTGGGCCCGATCGGCTCGAACGGCCTGGCCAACCCGCGCGACTTCCTCACGCCAACAGCGCGCTTCGAGGAACGCGAGGGCGACTTCACGCTGGTGGCGAAATTCTGCGGCAACCTGTGGGCCGCGAAGATCGGTCACTCGCCGCTCGACGTCGTCGCCTGGCACGGCAACTATGCGCCCTACAAATACGACCTGCGCCATTTCAACACCATCGGCTCGATCAGTTTCGACCATCCGGACCCGTCGATCTTCCTGGTGCTGCAATCGCCCTCGGACACGCCGGGCGTCGACACGCTCGACTTCGTGATCTTCCCGCCACGCTGGCTGGTGGGCGAAGACACATTCCGTCCACCCTGGTTCCACCGGAATGTCGCCAGTGAATTCATGGGCCTGGTGCATGGCGCCTACGACGCCAAGGCCGAGGGATTCGTGCCCGGCGGCGCCAGCCTGCACAATTGCATGAGCGGACACGGGCCGGATGCGGCGACCTTCGACAAGGCCAGCAAGGCCGACACCGGCAAGCCGGTCAAGGTCGCCGACACGATGGCCTTCATGTTCGAGACAAAACAGGTCCTGTGCCCGACCGTGCATGCGCTGGCGTCTCCGCAACTGCAGGGTGGCTACCAGGATTGCTGGGCCGGGATCGGCAAGAACTTCCGGCCGACGCCGTAACGCGCCATGGCGCACCAGGCGACATTGACGTTCCAGACCCGCGGGCGCGGCACGCAGGCCATCACGCGCGAGGTGGCCGAGGTGGTCGCCTGCTCGGGCATCGCCTGCGGCCTGGTGCAGGTGTTCGTGCAGCACACCAGCTGCTCGCTGACGATCACCGAGAACGCCGACCCCGACGTGCGGCGCGACCTCGACACAGTGCTCGACCGCCTGGCGCCGGACGGCGACCCGGCCTACCGCCACAAGGACGAGGGGCCGGACGACATGGCCGCGCATGTACGCAATGTCCTGACTGACACCGGAATCACGGTACCGGTCGGTGCCGGCCGGCTGCTGCTCGGCACCTGGCAAGGCATCTTCCTGTGGGAGCACCGCAGCGCACCACATCGGCGCACGGTCGTCGTCACCGTGATCGGCTGAGATCCCTGCGCGCCTTCTCACCACGCAATTTCCCAATACCATAGGTGCAGGCGCCTGCAATTGCTGACCCGGGTTTGTAGCGACAGTTTCCAGCGCACGTATCGAACGGATCATTGGCAGGCGAAACCGGCTCACCAGGATTGAGATGTGGACAGCGCGGCGGCACTATCCAGATGGCATGATGGAGGGGGAAGGGGCGCGTTTGCGCCGCCCTGATTAAAATGTCACCCACCATATCGAGATGCCGGGCCGTAAAGACGCCCGCCCTGCCCCGCATGACAAAAATTTTTCTCGACGACCTGGCGCTGCACCAGGTGCGGCGCTTCAACCGGATGCTCGCGCACCTGCCGCGTTTCAGGGTCGCGAACCGCATCGCACCCTTGCTGATCCAGGCGCTGCTGCGCGTGTCGCAAATCGGCGCCGACGGCAGGTTGAAGCGGCGCGGCATCCGCGTCGAACAGCGCGTTGCCGAAGCGGACGGCTTGCGCGTTCCTGTGCGGGTGCTGCGCCCTGCCGGCCCGATACGCGGGGTCGTGCTCGACATTCACGGCGGCGGCTGGGTGATCGGCAACCCGCGCCTGGACGACGCGCTCAACGCGGCACTGGTGACTGCCTGCGCCGTCGCCGTCGTGTCGGTCGACTACCGCCTGGTGCCGCGCGCGCCGCTGCAAGCGGCGATGGACGACTGCCTGGCCGCAGCGCGCTGGCTGCTGGCCGGGGGCATCCCCGACTTCGACGGCCTGCCGATGTTCATCCTGGGCGAGTCGGCCGGCGCGCACCTTGCCGCAACCGTGCTGCTGCGCATCAAGGACAAGCCGGGCCCGCAGCCATGCTTCGATGGCGCGGTGCTCTACTACGGCGTCTATGACCTCGGCGGCACGGCGCGCGTGCACCGGGCCGGTCCCGAGACCCTGGTGCTCGACGGCCCCGGCATGGTCGATGCGCTGCGCATGCTCACGCCGCACTGCAGCGACATCGAACGGCGTGCGCCGCCGCGCTCGCCCTTGTACGGAGATCTCGGCGGCCTGCCGCCGGCGCTGATGTTCGGCGCGCAGCGCGATCCGCTGTGCGACGACACGACGCGGATGGCCGCGCGCTGGCTGGAAGTGGCCGAGGTCGAACTGCACGTGCTGCCCGAGGCGCCGCATGGCTTCATCCGGTTCCCGACGCCGCTGGCGACCGTCACGCTGGCACGCACGCATGCGTGGATACGCGAACGCATTGCGCAGCTGCAGGGAGTCGCGGCTTGAAGCGGTGCAGCGGGTCCTGCGGTGCGGGCCACCAGCGATCGATCATGCGATCATGGTATTTCATCATCAATCATGGCGCCCCAGGCGCCCCGGCACCGGCCCGGCAAGCCGCTCGGAACCCATTGCATCCCCCATGTTGACCAGCACACTGATTATCCTCTTCCTGATTCTCCTGAATGGCGTATTTGCGATGTCGGAACTGGCGCTGGTCTCGGCCAAGCGCATGCGGCTCGAAAAATCCGCGAGCGAAGGCAGCCGCGGCGCCCGCGCCGCGCTCGACCTGGCCGACGAACCGAGTCACTTCCTCTCCACGGTACAAGTGGGCATTACGCTGATCAGCATCTTCAACGGTGCCTTCGGTGAAGCTTCGCTGGTCGCCGAACTGACGCCACGTTTCAAGGAAATTCCGGTCATCGCACCGTATGCCTACCAGGTTGCGCTCGGCCTGGTGGTCGTGTGCATCACCTTCGCCTCGATCATCCTCGGCGAACTGGTCCCCAAGCGCATCGCGATGGCGTATCCGGAAGCAGTGGCCACCCTGATCGCGCCGCCGCTGCGGGTGCTGTCGACCGTCATGTTGCCGTTCGTGAAGATCCTGGCGCTGGCGACGGAGGCGATCGCGCGCCTGATCGGCATCGGCCGCCACAAGGAAGAAGCGCCGACCGAGGAAGACATCACCGGCATGTTCAAGGAAAGCACCGCGGCCGGCGTGTTCGAGAAGACCGAATTCGACATCGTCTCGCGCGCGCTGCGCCTGGACGACAAGCACCTGAAAGCCCTGATGACGCCGCGCGTCGACCTGACCCTGGTCGACCTGGAGATTCCGCGCGCCGACAACCTGGCGCGCATCGCCTGCAGCCGCTACAGCCGCATGCCGGTCTGCCGCGGCGACCGCTCGCGCATCATCGGCTTCGTGCACTGCCGCGACCTGCTGGCCCAGGCGGTGCGCGCACGGTCGATCGACGCCATCGACATCGAAGCGGCGGTGCAGGAGATCCTGTACGTGCCCGATACGGTGAGCGCGATGGCCCTGCTCGAACTGTTCAAGAAAAACAAGGCGGAGATTGCGCTGATCGTCGACGAATACGGCGACATCCAGGGCATGGTCACGCTCACCGACGTGATGAGCGCACTGGTGGGCGACGTCTCGGTGATCGGCGAGGAAGGCGAGGACGATGCGGTGCAGCGCGAGGACGGCACCTGGCTGCTCGACGGCGGCGTCGCGCTCGAGCGTTTCCGCGATGTGTTTGCAGCGAGCCTGCGCTTCCCGAACGAAGAGGCCGGCACCTACCACACGCTGGCCGGCTTCATGCTCTACCAGTTCGGCTACATTCCGAAGGTTTCCGAAACCACGCGGTGGGGAGAATACCGCTTCGAAGTGATGGACATGGATGGCAACCGGATCGACAAGCTGCTCGTCAGCCACGTGCCGCCGGAGCCCGAGCCGGTGGACGAGGACGATGGCGTGCGCGGCGACGCGGCCTGGGGCGCCTGAGGAGCATGTCCGGCGGTCTTCATTTTCCGTTAATATTGCTGAGCTAATCTTGCGGCTTTATAGTCGCGTTCGCTGAAACGGAAAAGCGGTATGGATGCCATCAACCTCGGGCCACTGGTCCTGCCGCTGCGCGTGCTGGCGCCACTGACCGCGCTGCTGGCGGCAAACCTGGTCGCCTGGCTCTGGCAGCGCCGGCGCGGCGTGGACGCCTCCACCGCGCTGTGGCAGATGACGCTGTGGGGCTTCGTCGCCGCCCGCGCCGCCTTCGTGCTCAAGCACCTCGAAGCCTATCTCCAAAGCCCGCTCGGCATGCTCGACATCCGCGACGGCGGCTTCATCGCCTTCGCCGGCCTGCTTGCCGGCTGCGCGGTCGGCTTCGAGCAGCTGCGGCGGCACCCGGCGCTGCGCCGGCCTTTGACTACGGCCGCGCTGGCCGGCATGCTGGTCTGGGCGGGCGCCACGGTCGCGATCCGCGCGAGCCAGCCGCTCAATGTTCCCTTGCCCGCCCTCGCCCTGCAGCGCCTGGGGGGCGGCGCCGTGGACCTCAGCCGGTTCAAGGGGCGCCCGATCGTCGTCAACCTGTGGGCGACCTGGTGCCCGCCCTGCCGGCGCGAGATGCCGGCCCTCACCGCCGCCCAGGCGGCCAGTCCGGATGTCGCCTTCCTCTTCGTCAACGTCGGCGAGGATGGCGCCACCGTGCAGCGCTATCTGCAGGAAGCAGGCTTGACACCGCAGAATGTCCTGCTCGACGCGACGCGCACGGCTGCGCGGGCCTTCGATGCCGTCGGCTACCCGACGACCCTCTTCTACGACAGGCATGGCATGCTGGCGGGACGCCACATGGGCGAACTCTCGCGCGCCGCTGTGGACGAACAGCTGGGCAAGCTGCGCGAGGCGCGCTGAACGACAGTTACGGCACCCTTCATGGCGCTCGCGGTCAAATCGCAAAGGGACACGCCGTTCAAGCTGCCCGCGCGCGGTGTGATCGACCGCCGGCTGGTGCTGGGCAGCGTGGTGTTCCGCGTCGGCTGGGGCCTGGCCGGGTTGTGCCCGGGACCGGCGCTGGCCTCGCTGGGTGCCGGCCTGGTCGAGCCGCTCCTGTTTGTCGGCGCGATGGTCGCGGGCATGGGCTTGTTCGCGCTGTTCGAACGGCCCGGATAAGGATGCGCCCCGCAAATGCCCGGATGCATTAGAATCATTGGCTTTTGTACACCGGGCAGGCGCCAATGTCAGAACCCACGCACCAACTCACACGCGGTCTTAAAAGCCGGCATATTCAGCTGATCGCCCTCGGCGGCGCCATCGGCACCGGGCTTTTCCTCGGTATTGCGCAAACCATCCAGATGGCCGGGCCATCGGTGCTGCTCGGTTACGGCGTGGCCGGCGTGGTCGCCTTCCTGATCATGCGCCAGCTGGCCGAACTCGTCGTCGACGAGCCGGTTGCCGGCTCGGTCAGCTATTTCGCCGACAAATACGGCGGCCACATGGCCGGCTTCATCTCGGGCTGGAATTACTGGGTGATGTACATCCTGGTCAGCATGGCGGAACTGTCGGCGGTCGGCATCTATGTCCAGTACTGGTTTCCGGAGGTGGCCCCCTGGCAGTCGGCGCTGGTCTTCTTCTTCATCATCAATTCCTTCAGCCTGCTCAATGTGAAGGCCTTCGGCGAACTCGAATTCTGGTTCGCCGTGATCAAGGTCGTCGCCGTGATCGGCATGATCCTGTTCGGCAGCTACCTGCTCATCTCGAATACCGCCGGTCCCGAGGCGGGCGTGGCCAACCTCTGGCGCCATGGGGGCTTCTTCCCGAATGGCCTGTCCGGCCTGGTGATGGCGATGGCGGTCATCATGTTTTCCTTCGGCGGCCTGGAACTGATCGGCATCACCGCGGCCGAAGCCAAGGACCCGTCGCGCTCGATCCCGCGCGCGACCAACCAGGCCTTGTGGCGCGTGCTGATCTTTTATATCGGCGCCCTGTTCATCCTGCTCTCGCTGTTCCCCTGGACCAAGGTGGTGCAAGGCGGCAGTCCCTTCGTGCTGATCTTCGCGGCCCTGAACAGCAATGCCGTTGCCACCGCATTGAACATCGTCGTGCTCACCGCCGCGCTGTCGGTCTACAACAGCGGCGTGTACGCCAACACGCGCATGCTGTACGGCCTGGCGTCGCAGGGCAATGCGCCGCGCTTCCTGATGAAGCTGACGGACAGCGGGGTGCCGCTGGCGGCGCTCGGCGTGTCGGCCGTGGCGACCGGCATCTGCATCGCGGTGAACTACTTCCTGCCGGGCGAAGCCTTCGGACTGATGATGGGTCTTGCGGTCGCGGGTTTGATCATCAACTGGGCCACGATCTCGATCGTGCACCTGCGTTTTCGCGCCGCCAAGGCCGGTACGCGCACGACCTTCCCGAGCCCCTTCTACCCGCTGGCAAATTACCTGTGCCTGGTTTTCCTGGCAGGGATCACGGTGGTGATGTACCTGACGCCGGGGCTGCGCATCTCGGTCTACCTGATCCCGGTCTGGCTGCTGCTGCTGTGCATCGGCTATGCGGTGCGCCAGCGCCGCGCGCGCCTGACCGGCGCCACGCTCGCGCCGCCGCGACCGTAAAGCGGCTAGTATCCTGCTGTTACCAACTGTGGCCATTGCATGGAAACCTTCGCACAGCGTTTCGCAACCGGTGGCGCCGGTCCACAGCCCGGCAAGGCGGCACCGCGCCCGGGCGAGCCGGGGGCTCTCGTCGCCGACGCAGTGCAGCGCGTGCTGGCCGCCAGCAACGGCTTCTACGACCGCACTCAGCTCGCCCCCGTCGACGTGGTCGGGCGCACGCTGGCCGAACTTGGTGCCGCGCTGACGCGTAACGCTGCGCTGCGCCAGCCGGCCGGGCTCGATATCGTCCCGATGCTCGATGCGAACGGCGTTGCCGCCCACTATAGCGCCACCCTGCGCGAGGGCAGCGGCGCGCGGCGCCCGGACAGTCCGCCGCGCGCTTTCAACGAGCTGCTCGACCATATTCCGGCCGGGGGGTATTTGCTGGGCAGGCCGGTGGCGATGGAGGAGTTCGAGCGCAATTGGGGCGGCAGCATTCCATAGCGTTCGTGCCGGAGGCCCCATCCGTGCGCTCGCCGACGCGGCATCGCAGTATTCTGGTCGGAATTAACCGGACAAGGCTGTCCACAACCATGACCCAGTTGCGTTCCGATGCCGCGCTGCGGCGCGACCAGATCCTCGATGCCGCCGATGCCGTCTTCTCCGAGCGCGGCATCACGGCCCCGCTCGACCTGGTGGTCACGCGCGCCGGCGTCGGGCGCGCGACCCTGTACCGCAATTTCCCGGACCGCGCGGCGCTGGTCGAGGCTTTGTTCGAACGCGCCATGGCGCAGCTGGAAGCCGCGGCGCCTGGCCTGGACCTGTTCGCCCTCATCGAACAGCTTGGCCTGAACATCGTCGGTGCCCCGGCCCTGGCCGACTACTGGCGTGCCCTCGAACCCGGCCACCCGGCGGCAAAAGCGGCGCGCGAGCGCGTAGCACGGTTGTTTCGCGCCCCGCTCGCCAGCAGCCTGGCGCGCAGGCGCTGCCGCGCGGACCTGCGCCCGGCCGACCTGGTGCTCGTCTGCGGCATGCTCGGCACGGCACTGCGCGGCGAGACGCCGGCCAGGCGGCGCACGCTGGTGAGGCGCGCCCTCGCGCTGTTGCAGGGCGGGGTCGCGGCAAGCTGAGGCGCGCGCTCGCTCCTGCGCATGGCCGTTGTCACGTAAAGCTGAGCCTGCTTACGTTGCGGTGCACGATGGGCAAGCGGCAGCGATCACGCGGGCCAGGATCAATCGCGCTCGCGCCGAACACCGCATTATTATGCTGCAAAGCACCACGAAAATACTTCTCTGCAATGCCCGTGCGCCCACCCGCACCCTTTATCATCTCAGCTTGCCGCACATCACCTCACAAAGGGAACGCGAATTATGAGCCAGGGTAATCCTCTGTCGCTGCATGTCCCGGAGCCAACCGGCCGTCCGGGTTGCAAGACCGATTTTTCGTACTTACAAATGAGTCCCGCCGGCGCCGTCCGGCGGCCGGAAGTGGACGTTCTCTTCGGCGATACCGCCGACCTCGTCTCCGTCCTGATCCGCGTGCTCGACGACGAAGGCAATGCCGTCGGTCCGTGGGCGCCGGATATCAGCATCGAACAACTGCGCTTCGGCCTGCGCACGATGATGAAAACCCGGATTTTCGACGCCCGCATGGTCATCGGCCAGCGCCAGAAGAAAATGTCGTTCTACATGATCTCGCTCGGCGAGGAAGCCATCGGCACGGCGCAGACGATGGCGCTGCGCGCCGACGACATGTGTTTCCCGACCTACCGCCAGCAAAGCATCCTGATGGCGCGCGAATATCCGATGGTCGACATGATCTGCCAGCTGCTCTCGAACGAGCGCGACCCGATGAAGGGCCGCCAGCTGCCGGTCATGTATTCGGTGAAGGAAAAAGGCTTCTTTTCCATCTCCGGCAACCTGGCCACGCAACTGCCGCAAGCGGTGGGCTGGGCCATGGCGTCCGCCATCAAGGGCGACACAAAAATCGCCTCGGCCTGGATCGGCGACGGCGCCACCGCGGAAAGCGACTTCCACACCGCGCTCACGTTTGCGCACGTCTACCGCGCACCCTGCATCATCAATGTCGTCAACAATCAGTGGGCGATCTCGACCTTCCAGGCGATCGCCGGCGGCGAGAGCGTGACCTTTGCCGCGCGCGGCGTCGGCGCGGGCATCGCGTCCCTGCGCGTGGACGGCAACGACTTCCTGGCGGTGTACGCGGCTTCCTGCTGGGCCGCCGAGCGTGCCCGCAACAACCTCGGCCCGACGCTGATCGAATGGGTCACCTACCGGGCCGGCCCCCACTCCACCTCCGACGATCCGTCGCGCTACCGCCCTTCCGACGACTGGAGCCGCTTCCCGCTGGGCGACCCGATCGCGCGCCTGCGCCAGCATTTGACCAGGCTCGGTGCCTGGTCCGACGACGAGCACGAACGCGTCCAGGCCGACCTGGAAGCCGAAGTCCTGGCCGCGCAACGGGAAGCCGAACAATACGGTACGCTGGCAGATGGCCGCGTCCCGAGTGCGGCAACGATGTTCGAGGATGTCTATAAAGACATGCCCGAGCACCTGCGCCGCCAACGTCAACAATTGGGGGTGTGAGATGGTGCGCGACAATGATATAGACCCGGTCGAAAAAGACCCGGTCACCACGCAGATGACCATGATCCAGGCGCTGCGTTCGGCGATGGACGTCATGCTCGGGCGTGACGACAACGTGGTCGTCTACGGCCAGGACGTCGGCTATTTCGGCGGCGTGTTCCGCGCCACCGACGGCCTGCAGGCCAAGTATGGCAAGCCGCGCGTGTTCGACGCGCCGATCTCCGAAGGCGGCATCGTCGGCACCGCGGTCGGCATGGCCGCGTATGGCCTGCGCCCGGTGATCGAGATCCAGTTCGCCGACTATTTTTACCCGGCGTCCGACCAGATCGTCTCCGAGGCCGCGCGCCTGCGCTACCGCTCGGCCGGCGATTTCACCGCCCCGCTGACGATCCGCATGCCTTGCGGCGGCGGCATCTATGGCGGCCAGACCCACAGCCAGAGCCCGGAGGCGATGTTCACCCATGTCTGCGGCCTGCGCACGGTGATGCCTTCCAACCCGTACGATGCGAAGGGCCTCTTGATCGCCTCGATCGAAAACGACGATCCGGTGATCTTCCTCGAACCCAAGCGCCTGTACAACGGCCCTTTCGACGGCCACCACGACCGTCCGGTAGTCTCCTGGGGCAAGCATCCGATGGGCCAGGTCCCGGAGGGTTACTACACGGTCCCGCTGGACAAGGCGGCGATCTTCCGCCCGGGCGCCGACCTGACGGTGATCACCTACGGCACCATGGTCTGGGTCTCGGAAGCGGCGGCCATGGAAACCGGCATCGATGCCGAGATCATCGACCTGCGCACCCTGTGGCCGCTGGACCTCGACACCATCGTCGAATCGGTGAAGAAGACCGGGCGCTGCGTGGTCGTGCATGAAGCGACGCAAACGAGCGGCTTCGGCGCCGAACTCGTAGCCCTGGTGCAGGAACACTGCTTCTATCACCTGGAAGCGCCGATCGAGCGCGTCGCCGGATGGGACACCCCGTATCCGCACGCGCAGGAATGGGCGTACTTCCCCGGCCCCGACCGTGTCGGCGCCGCGTTCAAACGTGCGATGGAGGCGAAATAAATGGGTATTCACGTCATCAAGATGCCCGACCTCGGTGAAGGCATTGCCGAAGTCGAAGTCGTCGCCTGGCACGTCAAGCCGGGCGACACGGTCAAGGAAGACCAGGTGCTGGCCGACGTCATGACCGACAAGGCGACGGTCGAGATTCCCTCGCCGGTGAACGGCACCGTCACCTCGCTGGGCGGCAAGCTCGGCGAAGCCATGGCCGTGGGCGCGGAACTGATCCGCCTGGAAGTCGAAGGCGCCGGCAATGTCAGGGGCGACACCACGGCCGCGCGCCAGCAGAATGCGAGCGCCGCCGCGGCGCCCGCCGCAGCCGGTTCGACCGCCGGCACGGCCGAAGAGTTCGAGCCGATCACCGTGGCCCAACCGGAAACGGTCGTCACCAGCGTGACCAGCGCCGAAACGGCCGCGCCGGCGCACGCCGCGCCGGCACGCCCGGCGCCGGCCCCAAGCACTACGCAAGGCGGTCACACGTCGGCACCGGCCCACCACGGCCGCGCCGCCGGCGAAAAGCCGCTGGCCGCCCCCGCCGTGCGCCAGCGCGCCTGGGACATGGGGATCGAGCTGCAATACGTGACCGGTTCGGGACCAGCCGGGCGCATCAGCCACGCGGATCTGGACGCCCACGTCTCGCGCGGCCAGCAAAAGGCCGCCGAGGGCGACCGCCGCTACGCGGTGCTCGAGGGCGAGCAGGCCATGCCGCTGATCGGCATGCGCCGCAAGATCGCCGAGAAGATGGCGGAAGCCAAGCGCCGCATCCCGCACTTCACCTACGTCGAAGAAATCGACGTCACCGAACTCGAAGCGCTGCGCGTCCAGCTCAATGCACGCTATGCGGGCCAGCGTCCGAAACTCACGCTGCTGCCCCTGATCATGCGCGCCACCGTACTGGCGATCCGCAAGTATCCAATGGTGAACGCCCGTTTCGACGACGACGCGAATATCGTCACCACCTACAATCCGGTCCATCTCGGCATCGCCGCCCAGACCGATGCCGGCCTGATGGTGCCCGTCGTGAGGAATGCCGAAGCGCGCAACCCGTGGTCGGCAGCCGCCGAGGTGTCGCGCCTGGCCGAAGCCGCGCGCTCCGGCAAGGCACTGCGCGAAGAACTCTCCGGATCGACGATCACGATCACCAGCCTGGGTGCGCTGGGCGGGATCGTCACCACGCCCGTGATCAATCGCCCGGAAGTGGCGATCGTCGGCGTGAACCGCATCATCGACCGTCCCACTATCCGCGATGGCGCGATGGTGGCGCGCAAGCTGATGAACCTGTCGTCCTCGTTCGACCATCGCGTGATCGACGGCATGGTGGCGGCCGAGTTCATCCAGACCATCCGCGGCTACCTCGAGTGCCCGGCAACCCTGTTCGTGGAGTGAGCCGATGAACCAACTGACCACCACCCTGCTCGTCATCGGCGGCGGCCCCGGCGGCTATGTCGCCGCCATCCGCGCCGGCCAGCTCGGCATCCCGACGATCCTGGTCGAAGCCGGCCAGCTGGGCGGCACCTGCCTGAACATCGGCTGCATTCCCTCGAAAGCGCTGATCCATGCAGCCGAAGAGTTCGAGAAGGTGAATCACTATGCCAGTGGTTCAGCGCTCGGGATTTCGGCCACTGCGCCGTCGATCGATGTCACCCGTACCGTCGGCTGGAAGGACGGCATCGTCAAACGCCTGACAGGCGGCGTCGGCGCACTGCTGAAAAAGAACGACGTCCAGGTGATCGATGGCTTTGCCCGCATCCTCGACGGCAAGACGGTCGAAGTCAAAGGCGCGGACGGCCAGCTGCAGCGCGTGCGCTGCGAGCACCTGCTGCTCGCAGCCGGCTCGGAAGCGGTCGAACTGCCCTTCATGCCCTTCGGCGGCATGGTCGTGTCCTCGACCGAAGCGCTCTCTCCCACCTCCATTCCCAGGCAGCTGGTCGTGGTCGGCGCCGGCTACATCGGCCTGGAACTGGGAACGGCCTACCGCAAGCTCGGCGCCGACGTCACCGTCATCGAGGCTGCGGAGCGCATCCTGCCGGCCTATGACGCGGAACTCACCAAGCCGGTCGCGGCCAGCCTGAAGCGTCTCGGCATCGACCTGCGCCTCGGTTCCAGTGTGCTGGGCCTGAACGCGGCCGGCGACGGCGTGCGGGTGCGCGAAGCGAATGGCGAGGAAATCGTGTTATCAAGCGACCGCGTGCTGGTGGCCGTCGGCCGCCGTCCGCGCGCCGGTGGCTGGGGACTCGAATCGCTGCAGCTCGACATGAACGGGCGCGCGGTAAAAATCGACGATCAGTGCCGCACCTCGATGCGCAACGTCTGGGCCATCGGCGACCTGGCGGGCGAACCGATGCTGGCGCACCGCGCAATGGCGCAAGGCGAGATGGTCGCCGAGATCATCGCCGGCAAGCGCCGCCATTTCACGCCTGCCGCCATGCCGGCGGTCTGCTTCACGGATCCGGAAGTGGTCGTGGTCGGCATGGTGCCAGGCGAGGCCGAGGCGGCCGGCATCGACGCCATCACGGCCAACTTCCCGTTCGCCGCCAACGGCCGCGCGATGACGATCGAGTCGACGGACGGTTTTGTCCGCGTCGTGGCGCGGCGCGACAACCACCTGATCCTGGGCTGGCAGGCGGTCGGACGCGGCGTGTCTGAACTGAGTACGGCCTTCAGCCACTCGATCGAACTGGGCGCGCGGCTGGAAGACGTGGGTGGGACGATCCATGCGCATCCGACGCTGGGCGAGGCGGTGCAGGAAGCGGCGCTGCGGGCGCTGGGGCACGCGCTGCATATCTGAACTGCTTTGAAAAGCATGCGATAATCCGCGCCCGGCCGACGCCATGCTTTCGGCCTCTTTCATTCACCATCCATCAGAGAGTCCATACATGTTCAAGAAAATCGCCGCCGCAGCCATCCTCGTCGCCGCTTCGAGCGCCGCAGTCGCCGTCGAACCGCAGCCGTTCTACGCCGGTATCGACGTCGGCTCGACCAAGATCGAAGGCTTCGACCGCGAAGGCGGCTACGGCGCCTTCCTCGGCTACAAGTTCAACCAGAGCATCGCCATCGAAGGCGGCTACCACCGCCTGGTCGATACCGAATTCCGCTCGGGCCCGGTGCGCGGCGACGTGACGATCGACCAGCTCGACCTGTCCGTCATCGGCACCCTGCCGCTCTCGAACGGTTTCGACGTATATGGCCGCCTCGGCTACAACCGCCTCGAAGCCGAAGCCGACGTTGCCGGCTTTACCGGCAAGGAACACGATTCGAACGCCCTGTACGGCCTGGGCATGGGCTACTCCTTCAGCCCTGTCGTTCACGCCCGCCTGGAAGTGCAGAAGCCGTCGAGCGACGCGACCAGGATCCTCGCCGGCGTCGCCTTCGCCTTCTAGGCAGGTACGCGCCTCAGCCTCCAGCAGGCTGATCGCATGAGGACCGGGCTGCTCGTGCAGTCCGGTTTTTTTTCGTGCGTGCGGCTCGCAACGCCGCCCGGGGCACCCTGTATAATCTGTACAATCTGTACAAGATAACAAGACGCCCTCCCATGCCGAGCCCACGCATCCTGGTCCTGTACGCCCACCCCGCCCCGCACCGTTCGCGCATCAACCGCAAACTCGCCGACGCCGCGCGCGCCCTGGACGGCGTGCTGGTGCACGACCTGTACGAGACCTATCCCGATTTCTACATCGACGTGGCGCGCGAACAGGCGCTGCTTGCGCAGGCCGAACTGGTCGTGTTCCTGCACCCGATCCGCTGGTACAGCATGCCCTCGCTGCTCAAGGAATGGGTCGACAGCGTGCTGGAGGCCGGCTGGGCCTACGGTCCCGGCGCCACGGCCTTGCGCGGCAAGGGCTACTGGCTGGCCGTGACCACCGGCAGCCCCGAAGACGCCTACCAATCCGGCGAGCGCCACGGCCGCCCGTTCGACGCCTACCTGCCGCCCTTCGAGCAGACCGCGCTGCTGTGCGGCATGCACTGGTGGCCGCCGCACATCCTGCACGGCGCGAACGGCGCCGACGATGCCGCCATCGAGGCCCATGTCGCAGCCTTTCGCGCGCGCCTGGAAGCCTGGCTGGCCACCCCTGCGAAAGAGAGCGCACATGGAGCATAGTTTGCTGGCCAATGCCGTCGTCTACCTGGGCGCCGCCGTCCTCGCGGTGCCGCTGGCCAAGCGCCTGGGCCTGGGCGCGGTGCTGGGCTACCTGCTGGCCGGGATGGCGATCGGCCCCTGGGGCCTGGGCCTGATCCGCGAAGTCGAGACCATCCTGCATTTTTCCGAATTCGGCGTCGTGCTGCTGCTGTTCCTGATCGGCCTGGAACTCGAGCCGGCGCGCCTGTGGTCGATGCGCCGGCCCATCTTCGGCTGGGGCGCGGCGCAGGTGCTGGGCGTGGCCGGCGTCCTGTTCGGCGCGGCGCTGCTGGTCGGCATTGCATGGCAGGTCGCGCTGGTGGCTGCGCTCGGGCTGTCGCTGTCCTCGACCGCGATCGCGCTGGCGACCCTCGGCGAGCGCAACCTGATGGGCACCCCGGCGGGCCAGGCCAGCTTCGCCCTGCTGCTGTTCCAGGACATCGCGGCGATTCCGATGATCGCCCTGGTGCCCGTGCTCGGCGTGAGCGCGGCCAGCGGTGCAGGCGAGGACGGCTGGATCGGCGCCGCGCGCCTGGCCGGCGTCATCATCGGCCTGGTGGTGGCCGGACGCTACCTGGTGCGCCCGGCCCTGCGCATCATCGCCAAGTCCGGGATGCGCGAGATCTTCACCGCGTTCGCGCTGCTGCTGGTGATCGCCATTTCGCTCCTGATGCAATGGGTCGGCATGTCGATGGCGCTGGGCGCCTTCATGGCCGGCGTGCTGC
This sequence comes from Massilia sp. CMS3.1, assembly GCF_051262535.1. Classification (NCBI taxonomy): domain Bacteria; kingdom Pseudomonadati; phylum Pseudomonadota; class Betaproteobacteria; order Burkholderiales; family Oxalobacteraceae; genus Massilia; species Massilia sp. CMS3.1. Next base: position 491,595 of record NZ_JBIMES010000001.1, read on the forward strand.
TGGCCGATTCCGAATACCGGCACGCGCTGGAAACCGACCTGGAACCGTTCAAGGGCTTGCTGCTCGGGCTGTTCTTCATCGCGGTCGGCATGTCCGTCGATTTCGGCGTCTTCCTCGCCAGACCCTGGCTGATCCTGGGGCTGGTGCTGGGCTTCCTGGCCTTGAAGCTGGCGGTGCTGTTCGCGCTTTCGTTCCGCTTCGGTATCGCGCGCGGCCAGCGCTGGCTGTTCGCCTTCCTGCTCTCGCAAGGCGGCGAGTTCGCCTTCGTCGTGTTCGGGGCGGCGGGCGCCGCGCGCGTGTTCACGCCGGAAGTCGGTTCGATCCTGGTCGCCGTGGTGGCGCTGTCGATGGTGACCACGCCCCTGCTTCTGCTGCTGCACGACAAGGTGCTCGAGCCCCGCTACCACGGCCAGAACCTGCGCCAGGCAGACGCCATCGAGGGCGACGAAGGACACGTGATCGTCGCCGGCTTCGGGCGCTTCGGCCAGATCGTCGGCCGCCTGCTCAACGCGAACCGAATCAAGCTCACCGTGCTCGATCACGACCCGGACCAGATCGAGCTGCTGCGCCGATTCGGCTGGAAGGTGTTCTATGGCGACGCCACCCGGGTCGACCTGCTGCATGCGGCGGGCGCGGCCAAGGCGCGCGCGCTGGTGCTGGCGATCGACGACATCGAGGACAGCCTGGCCCTGGTCGACGCCGTGCGCGAGCACTTCCCGGAATTGCAGATCCTGGCGCGGGCGCGCAACGTGACCCATTATTACCAGCTGATGGACCGCGGCGTATCCGTGATCGAGCGCGAAACCTTCGAGTCGGCCCTGCAGCTCGGGCGGCGCGCGCTGTGCCATCTGGGCTACGGCGCCTACCGCGCGCGCGAAGCGACGCTCAAATTCCGGGAGCACAACAAGGCCAGCGTCGACGCGGTCTACCCGTTCTACAAGGACCGCGAGCAGTACGCATCGATGTCCAAGCGCGCGCGCGACGAACTGAACGAGATGTTCGCGCGTGACCTGAAGACCTATGAGAAGGAGTCGGACAAAGGATGGGATTGACCCCGGCTACCGGCCCGCTTTTGAACCGAGATCCAAAAATTGGCATCTCGTCAACTTCTGTAGAGTGCGAGGTTTGATCGGCCGGGCCCAGCGTGAACAAACAAGAGAACCCCTACGGTTTCCTGGACAATGGCGGGCGCCTCGGCCGGCGCATCCGCAATCTCGACTGGTCACAGCACCCACTTGGCCCCATCGACACCCGGGACGCCACGCTGCGCACCAGCCTGGACATCGTCCTCTTTCCCTCGTTTCCTACCTTCCTGCTCTGGGGCGACGACCTGACCCTGTTCTTCAACGACCCCTACGAGCCGATGCTGGGCCAGAAGGCCCACAGCCTGGGCTCGCCCTACCGGGCCGTCTGGCACCAGGCATGAACAGAGCACTGTCCCACGTTTGTCACAGAGATCGAGATAAGTTCCAATAGGAAACATAAATTCCATGATATAACTTCAGCCCTGAACAATCAGGCCACGGCTCAGCGTCTGTGGCAATCACCACAAGGAGATAAAATCATGTCAATCAATCAACTCGTCTATATCAGCCAGGCAGTGCGCAAGATGTCGGCAGAAGACCTGCAAGCGATCCACGCCAAAGCCCGCGCAAATAACGAACTGATTGATGTAACGGGCAGCCTGTTCTACAACGGCGGTTGGTTCCTGCAGGTGCTCGAAGGGCCAGCGGCCACCCTTTCCAAGCTGTATGACAAAATCGACCTCGATCCACGGCATAAAAATTCGCGCGTGCTCTACAACGAGCCGGCGACATTCCGAACTTTCTCCCGCTGGAACATGAACATGACGAACCTGGAGGATCGCCAGGCAGACAAATATGACGAACTTCTTGAGGTGATCGACGCTGCCCGGGGCAATCGCAAGATTGGTGCCGCATCTCCGGCAGTTACCCTGCTCAGGATTTTCAAAGAGTAAGACGATATTCGGCTACCGGGATTTTCCGTTTCCCGGATGTCAACCAGTGGTTCTATCCAGCGCGTTCGCTTGCCGGTCGCGCCAACACCATCCCGAGACGCAGCGCGGCATCGGTCACCTGCGTCAATGGCGGCTGGTAGTCGTTGTCGATCCAGCGCAGCGCAATGTGCATCACGCCGCCGACGATGCCGGCCTGCAGCAGCTCGTCGGGCGCCGCGCCCACCGGCACGATCTGGCGCGCCACTTCGGCGCCGATCGCGCGCAGGGCCGCGTCGAAGGCCTTGTCGACCTCGCGGCTCACGCCGCGGATCTCGACCAGGTACACGCGGGCCGAGGCAGGCTCCCTCTGCAGCGCACTGAAGTAGGCATCGAGCATGGCGCGGGCACGGGCGACGCGTCCGCGTCCGGCCGCCCGGCTTGCTGCCGTGATCTCGTCGAATACCGCGTAGGTCACCGCGTTGAACGAGGTCACGAGCAGCTCTTCGCTGTTCCCGAACGACTCATAAAAATAACGCTCGGTGAGTCCTGCCGCTTCGCACACCGCCTTGACGGTCGACTGACGGTAGCCGCGCTCGCCGTACACGGCGATCGCCGCGGCGATCAGCTTCTCGCGCCGCTCGGCGCGGCGCTGTTCGGAAGAGACGCCGCGGTAAGCGCGCGGCGTAGTCGAGTCAGCATTCATGCCGCTATTTTGACACAGTAACTTGTCATCCCTAATCTGACAATGTACAGTGTCAATACTACAAAAAACATAACAGAGACATCATGAACACCTCGTCCACCGACGACGGCGCGATTCTCGACGTGCTGATCGTCGGCGCCGGCCTGTCCGGCATCGGTGCGGCCGCCATGCTGCAGGAGCGCTGTCCGGGCAAGCGCTACGCCATCCTCGAGGCGCGCGCCGCCATCGGCGGCACCTGGGACCTGTTCCGCTATCCGGGCATCCGTTCCGACTCCGACATGTACACGCTCGGCTACGGCTTCAAGCCGTGGACCGATCCGAAGGCGATCGCCGACGGACCATCGATCCGCGCCTATATCCGCGACACCGCGCGTACCCACGGCATCGAGCGGCACATCCGCTTCGGCCACAAGGTCATGCGCGCGTCCTGGTCGAGCACCGAAGCGCTGTGGACGATCGAAGCGGAAACCGGCGACAAGCGCGCGCCGCGTACCATACGCACGCGTTTTCTCCACATGTGCAGCGGCTACTACAGCTACGACCATGCCTGGCGGCCCCATTTCGAGGGTGAAGAAGCCTACACAGGGCGCATCGTCCAGCCGCAGTTCTGGCCGGAAGACCTCGATTACGCCGGCAAGCGGGTCGTCGTGATCGGCAGCGGCGCCACCGCCGTGACTCTGGTGCCGGCGATGGCGGCGACGGCTTCCCACGTCACGATGCTGCAGCGCTCACCCACCTATGTGGTCTCGCGCCCGTCCGAGTACCGTTTCGCGCGGCGCCTGCAACAAGGCCTGCCGCCGAAACTGGCCTACTGGGCCACGCGCTGGCGCGTGATCGGCGAATCGATGCTGCTGTACCGGATCGCGCGCGGCAAGCCCGAGCTGGCCAAGCGCAAGATCGTCGGCATGGCCGCGCGCCAGCTCGGCCCCGGGATCGATGTCGCCCACTTCACGCCCGACTACAAGCCCTGGGACCAGCGCGTCTGCGTGGCGCCCGACGGCGACCTGTTCCGCGCCCTGCGGGAAGGCCAGGCCGAGGTGGTGACCGACCACATCGCGCGCTTCGCCGAGAACGGCATTGTCCTGCGCTCGGGGCGCGTATTGACGGCGGACGTCGTCGTCATGGCCACCGGCCTGTCGCTGTCGGTGCTGGGCGGCGTGGCGATCGACGTCGACGGCCAGGTATATGCGCCGAGCCGGCACATGGCCTACAAGGGCATGATGCTGAGCGATATGCCCAACAGCGTGATGACCTTCGGTTACACGAATGCGTCGTGGACGCTGAAGGCCGACCTGACGGCGGCCTGGGTCTGCCGCCTGCTGACCTACATGGACCGCAAGGGCCAGGCGATCGCCGTGGCGCGGCGCGAGGCAGGCGTCGAACCGGAGCCTTTTCTCAGCTTCACCTCCGGCTATGTGCAGCGCGCCCAGGCGCTGCTGCCGAAACAGGGGTCGCGCCGCCCGTGGCAGGTGTACCAGAACTACCTGCAAGACATGTTTACGATCCGCTTCGGCCGCCTTGCCGACGGCGTGATGCGCTTTGGACCAAAAGGAAATATGCCATGAATGTTTCGAACCGGGTCGCCGTGATTACCGGCGCCGGCAGCGGCATCGGTCGCGCGGTCGCTCTCTCCCTCGCCCGCCGCCACTGTCACCTGGCCCTGGCCGACATCGATGCGGCCGGCCTGAAGGACAGCGCGGCAATGCTTGCCAACATCGGGGTGCGCGTGACCACCCATGCGTTCGACGTCGCCGACCGCGCCGCCGTGCGCATGCTGCCCGCGACAGTACACGACGCCCACGGGCGCGTCGACCTGCTGGTCAACAATGCCGGCGTGGCGCTGGGCGGCACGTTCGAACAGGTCAGCGAGGATGATTTCGACTGGCTGATGGACATCAATTTCAACGGCGTCGTGCGCATGACGCGCGCCTTCCTGCCGCTCCTGCGCCGGAGCGACGAGGCGCGCATCGTGAATGTCTCGAGCATTTACGGCATCGTCTCGCCGCCGGGACAAAGCGCCTACTCGGCCAGCAAATTCGCCGTACGCGGCTTTTCCAACGCGCTGCGCCATGAGCTCGAGGGCAGCACGGTGGCGGTCAGCGTGGTCCACCCGGGCGGCGTGTCGACCTCGATCGCGCGCAATGCCCGCGTGCCCGCGGGCACGCCGCCGGACGAAGTGACGCGCGGGCGCGAGAGCGCCGAAAAGCTGCTGCGCCTGGCGCCCGAAGCGGCCGGCGAAATCATCACGCGCGGCATCGAAGCGCGCCAGTCGCGCATCCTGGTCGGCAACGATGCCAAGGTGGCCTCCATCCTCGAACGCATTTCGCCCGTCAATTACTGGCGCATCCTGAAGAAAGCCACCGCCCCATGACCATCCTGCTCGTCATCCTCGCACTGCCCGTCCTGGTGCTGGCCGGCCTGGCCTGGTTTACACACCGCACCGCGCGCCGCATCGAAGCAACCATGCCGGCGCCGGGGCATTTTGTGGACGTGCCGGGCGCGCGCCTGCACGTGCGCGAGGCCGGCAGCGGCCCGGCGATCCTGCTGCTGCACGGCCTCGCCGGGCAGACGGCGCATTTCGACTACGGTGTGTTCGACGACCTGGCACGCAATCACCGCGTGGTGGCGGTCGACCGGCCCGGCTCCGGCTACTCCCAGCGCGACCCCGGGAGCGCGGCCGACCTCTCGACCCAGGCCGCGGCGCTGGCGGCCCTGATCGACCAACTCGCCCTGGGACGCCCGACCGTCGCCGGCCATTCGCTGGGCGGGGCGATTGCGCTGACGCTGGCCCTCGAGCATCCTGAAAAAGTAGGCGCGCTCGCGTTGATCGCGCCCCTGACCCATGTCCAGACGGCGTCGCCCGAGGTATTCAAGGCACTCGCGATCGCGTCCCCGGCGCTGCGTAAGCTCTTCGCCTGGACCCTGGCCACACCCGGTGCCATCGCCGGAGGCAAGAAGGTGCTGGCGGCGGTATTCGCGCCGGAGGCCGCGCCGCGCGACTTCCCCGTCAGGGGAGGCGGCATGCTCAGCCTGCGTCCGCGGCAGTTCCTCGCTTCCTCGGCCGACATGCAGGCGCTGCCCGGCCACATGCCGGCACTGGTGGCGCGCTACGGGCGGCTGGCGGTGCCGACGGGCGTTCTGTATGGCCGCGAAGACGCCATCCTCGACTGGACCCAGCATGGCCAGGCGCTGGCCGACAAGGTGCCGGGAGCGCGCCTGGAACTGGTCAACGGCGGCCACATGCTGCCGGTGACCCAGCCGCCACTGGTGGCCGATTTTGTCGCGCGCTGCGCCCGACGGAACGTCGCAGCACAGGCCGCACCCTGACCACCCGGCCCGCGCGTTTGCACGCGCGAGCGCCTGAACCGTTATCATCTGTCCTCAAGGTTCGCGGCCCCAAGGGCGCGCGGACCGCATCGACCGGTTCAAGGATGGGAGTTGGGTATGGTAGTGGTAACGCATAGCGGCAAATTTCACGCGGACGACGCATGGGCGGTGGCCGTCCTGTTCATCCTGTACCCGGACAGCGAACTGGTACGCACGCGCGACACGGCCACCATCGAAGGGGCCGATTTCGCGATCGACGTCGGCGGCATCCACGATCCGGCCACGGGCCGCTTCGACCATCACCAGAAGGGTTTCGCTACCACCCGACAGAGCGGCGTGCCGTATGCCAGCGCCGGCCTGGTCTGGCGCGAATTCGGCGCACGCTGCGTCGCGGCGCTCGCACTCGAACACACCGGCCGCACGCTCGGCGCGGACGCCTGCCAACAATTGGCGTATGCGATCGATGCCGACATCGTCCAGTACCTCGATTTGTCGGACGTCGGCGCGGCCAAGAATGCACCTGGCGGCTATGGCCTGTCGGCGATCGTCTCCGGCTTCAATCCGAACTGGATGGACGAGCAGCGGCTCGGCTACGGCGAGGCCACCGACGCATATCGCCTGGCGCAATTTCGCAAGGCGATGGCGCTCCTCACCGACATCATGATCAATTCGGTCAAGTACCGGGTCGGCGCGCTGCTGGCGCTGGAACAGGTGCGCGGCGCCGAAGTGCTCGAAGACGGCAAGCTGCTCTTCTTGAGTAACGGCGCCCTGCCCTGGACCACGGTCGTGCGCAAGGAGATGCCGAAGGTGCTCTTCGTCATCAGCCACAGCATCGCCGAGCAGCGCTACATGATCCATGCGGTGCCGCTCAATGCCGAGAGTTTCGACGCCCGGGCCGACCTGCCGGAAGCCTGGGCCGGCCTGCGCGACGCCGATCTGGCGCGCGTCACGGGCGTGCCGGATGCGACCTTCTGCCATAACGGACGCTTCATCGCGGCGGCCAAGTCGTATGAAGGCATCCGCGAGCTGGCGCGCCTGGCGCTGCAGGACGTGGCGCAGACAGCAGTGGTAGAGTAACAACGACATGTTTTCCATCGTCCTGAACGTCATCGGTTCCCTGTTTCACTTCTACGTCGCGCATCGCCTGTACCGTCTCGATCCGGTTCGCACGCGCGTGCCGGCAACAGCCTGGTGGGTCGGCGCCGTCCTCCTGTGGCTGGTCTACCTGGCCGGCGTGCACCTGGGTGACGAAGCGATCGACTGGCGCTGGTGGCCGGGACAGTTCGCGCTGACCTGGCTCGGGGTCATGTTCGTGATGACCTTGTGCCTGCTGGCGGCGGACATCGCGACCGGTTTCGGGTTCTGGTGGCGCGCTCGCGCGCAGCGCGTACTCGGCATTGCGGCGGTGGCCGGCGTCGTGCTCGCCGGCTTTGCGATCTTCCAGGGCGTACGCGCGCCGGTCGTGGTCGAACAGGAAGTGGTGATGCCGAACCTGCCGGCCGCGCTCGACGGTATCGTCGTGGTCATGGTCACCGATCTGCACCTGGGCGCCCAGCGCCGTGCCGACTGGATGGAAGACCGGGTGGCGCAGATCAATGCCTTGAACCCCGCCGCCGTGCTGATGGTCGGCGACCAGGTCGAGGACAATCCGCTGGGCGAGCCGCGCCTGGCAACTGCCTTGCGTGGTTTGAAAGCGCCGCGCGGTGTCTGGGCGGTGACCGGCAACCATGAGTTCTATGGCGACGTCGAAACCACGGTGCGCGAATTCGAGGATGGCGGCGTGCGCTGGCTGCGCGACCGCAAAGTGGAACTGGCGCCGGGCCTGGTGCTGGCAGGGATCGAGGACGTCGGCAGCAGGATGCGCGCAGGCGGCACGATCACGGCGGACCTGGATGCGCTCTTGCCGGCGTCCACAAACATGGCCACGATCCTGCTCTCGCACATCCCGGCTGCGCCCGTCATCGACATGGCGGCCGCGCGCGGCGTCGGCCTGATGCTGTCGGGTCATACGCACGGCGGCCAGATCTGGCCCTTCAGCTACCTGGTGCAGCACCGCTTTCCGCAGCTCGTCGGGCAGCACCAAGTGGACCAGATGGCGCTGGTCATCAGCCGCGGCGCGGGCAGTTGGGGGCCGCGAATGCGCCTCTGGCAACCGGGCGAGATCGTGAAGATCACGCTGCGCGCCCCACGCCCGGCAGACCCGACCTAGAAACCCCGGCCGCAGTCGAGCATCGCCTGCTCGTACTGCGCCAGAGTCGGCTTAGCGGTTCTGCCTGCCTGTGGATGCCGGATCTTCGTCCCGTCCTTCATCCGACGCACGCGCGCCTTGAGAACCGTGCTGGTTGTGCGCCTCCGGCTGCGTCGATTGACGATTGCCCTTTGCGCCACCGGTCAAGTTGCCGATGCCTTCCAGCCCGGTCTCCACCCGTCCGCCGCCGCTCGAAAAACCCTTGTCGCCCGTCGGCGCCGAGCCGTCGTCGAGCAGGTCGTCGGTGCGGCCGGCTGCTTGCTCGCTGCCGTCGCCCTGCAGCTTGCCGCTGTCGCCCGTGCCGCCCACGCCCATGCTGCCGGCGCTGCTGGTGCCGTGCTTCGTGATCTGGTCCCAGGAGCGGCCATGCACGTCCTTCTTGTCGTCTTGTGTCGACATCGTTTTCTCCTCGTTCGTTGGTATCCCGCCATCTTAGCTCCACCGCGCGCCGGAGCAATCGGCGCACGCGCGAAGCTGCTGTAGGACTGGCCGCACGGCGCAGAAAATGGACGAAAAAAAACGGCGCCAATGGCGCCGTTCCCGCGAGCTGAATACGATCAGTTCTTGAAAGACAGGACGCGGCCACTCAGCTTGATCGTGCCGGCGCCGGTGATCATGTCTTCACCGCCGGTCAGCGTGCCGCCACCGGTGACTTTGGAGAACTTGCCGGTGCCGCCAGTGACCTGGAAGGTCGCGCCGGAAAACACGTATTGCGCGCCCACGCCGGTTGGCACCATCTGGCCGCTGTAGTTGGCGTAGATCTGGTCGCCCGAGGTCGTCATGACGATGAACTTGCCGCCGCTGAAGTTGAACAGCGGGCCGACCGGGGTGATGCAGTCGGTGGCGATGAAGACCACCTTGCCGCCCATCAGATTGCTCGTGCCATGACCGCTGATCGTGCCGCCGAATTTCGACAGGCAACGGTCGGCCGGGCCGACCGCTTCAACCAGCACGCCTTCGACGTCGAGGGTCTGGACTTCCCAGTTTCCGGCAGATGCCGCGGCCGATGCAGCCAGTAAAAGGGTGGCGGCAGCTGGACGGGCGATCGTGCGCAGGAAGGAAGTGAACATGTGTGTCTCCGGGGTAAATTAAGATTTAATAATAATATCCATTTTGCAAAAAATGCCGCGCACGCTCAGCCATTTTTGTGGTGCTGCAGACACATGTTTTTTTGAAAACATCGACATGCTGCCGTGCGCCAGTGTCATCCCGGCTGAGCTAACTTGATCACCTCATCGGAACGGAGAAAAAATGCGCATTGCGACCTTTAACATTAACGGTATCGGCAGCCGCCTCCCGGCCTTGCTGGAGTACCTCGAAGAAAAAAAGCCGGACGTGGCATGCCTGCAAGAACTGAAAGCACCGCAGGAACGCTTTCCGCTGGCCGAGATCAACGCCGCCGGCTACGGGGCGATCTGGCAGGGGCAAAAAAGCTGGAACGGCGTGGCGATCCTGGCGCGCGGCACCGACCCGGTCGAGGTCACGCGTGGCCTGCCGGGCGACGATAGCGACGAGCAGAGCCGTTACCTGGAGGCGGTCATCGGCGAGGTCGTGGTCGCCTGCCTGTATCTGCCCAACGGCAATCCGGCGCCGGGACCGAAGTTCGACTATAAATTGGCCTGGATGGAGCGCCTGATCACGCGCGCCCAGCAACTGCTCGAGAGCGGCGCGCCGGTCGTGATGGCGGGCGACTACAACGTGATCCCTACCGAGCTCGACGTCTACAAGCCGGAGCGCTGGCTGACCGACGCCCTGTTCCGCCCCGAGTCGCGCGAAGCCTTCCACCGGCTGGTGAACCAGGGCTGGCTCGATGCGCTGCGCGCGATGCATCCGGATGAAGTCATCTACACCTTCTATGACTATTTCCGTAATGCGTATGGCCGCAACGCAGGCATCCGCATCGATCACCTGCTGCTGAGCCCGGCCCTGGCGCCTGCGCTGCGCGCGGCCGGGGTGGACCACGATATCCGCGGGCGCGAAAAGCCGAGCGACCACGTGCCGACCTGGATCGACCTCGACCTCGCCGCGCTGAACACGAAAAAAGCGGCGAAAGGAACGACACAAGTCTGATCAGCGGCCGCTGCGATCTTGCAGGAACTGCTGCGCGCGCGGATGGCCGGGCCTGGTGAAGAAGTCTTCCGGTGCTGCCCGCTCCAGGATGCGGCCTTCGCTCATGAACAGGATGCGGTCGGCGACGTCGCGCGCGAAGCCCATTTCGTGGGTCACGCAGACCATGGTCATCCCCTGCCCGGCCAGTTTGCGCATCACCTGCAGCACTTCGCCGACCATTTCCGGGTCGAGCGCGCTGGTCGGCTCGTCGAACAGCATGACCGGCGGGCGCATCGCCAGTGCGCGCGCAATCGCCACGCGCTGCTGCTGGCCGCCCGACAGTTCGTGCGGGTAGGCAGCGGCCTTGTGCGCCAGGCCCACGCCCTCCAACAGCTCCATCGCATACGCACGCGCTTCGGCCTTGGTGGCGCGCTTCAGGTTGACGGGCGCGAGCATGCAGTTTTCCAGGGCCGTCAAATGCGGGAACAAATTAAAGTGCTGGAACACGAAGCCGATGCCCGCGCGCAGCGCATTCACATCGCCCCCGCGCGCATGGATATCGCGCCCGTCGACGGCAATGCGTCCGCCGTCGATTTCTTCCAGGCGGTTGATCGTGCGGATCAGGGTCGACTTGCCCGAGCCCGAGGGGCCGCAGACCACCACCACTTCATTTTTTGCGACGCGCTCGTCGATATCGACCAGCGCGTGATACTGGCCGTACCACTTGTTGACGCCTTCGAGATGGATCATGGACTTACCTCTGGTACGGGCGCCGGGCGCCGATTCAGGCGGAGCTCCAGCAGGAAGGCCAGGCGCGACAGGCCAAAGCACAAAATAAAGTAGGTTGCGGCGAGTACGATATAGACCTCGACCGCCTTGGTAAACACCAGCGTGTTGACCTGGGTGGCGATGAACGACACTTCGGACAAGCCGATGATATAGCCCAGCGAGGTGGCCTTGATGGTCGCCACCAGCTGGCTCACCAGCGACGGCGACACATGGCGCAGCGCCTGCGGCAAGATCACGAGGCGCAGCGCCTGGCCGTAAGAAAGGCCGAGCGAGCGCGCCCCTTCGAACTGGCCCTTCGGCAGCGACTTGATGCCGGCGCCGACGATCTCGGCCAGGTACACGGCATCGAACAACACGAGCGTCATCAGCATGGTCGTGGCCTGCCCGGTTTTCACGCCGGTCACGGCCGGCAGGAAGAAGTAGGCCCAGAACACGACCAGCAGCAAGGGCACGGCGCGTACCAGCTGCACCAGCACGGCCACCGGCCAGCGCACCGCGCGCCAGGGGCTGACGCGCGCCACGCCCAGCACCAGGCCAAGCGGCATGGCCAGCAGCAGCGCCGCCCCGGATAACAGCACGGTCAGGGCCAGTCCGCCGAGCGGCCCGTTCGGGTATTGGCCGACGAGGAAGTACAGCCAATAGTCCTGGATCAGTTCAATCATCAATGCCTCAGTTCGTCCGCACCGGGAAGCGGCGCGCGTACAGCTGCGCGGCCAGGGAGATCGCCAGCGACACGCTCACATAGGCCAGCGTGGCGAAGGTGAAGGCTTCGACGCTGCGGAAGGTCGCCGTCTCGACGCGCGCGGCCTGGTACATCATCTCGGCCGCGCCGATGACGGTGGCGACACTCGTGTCTTTCCACAGGTTGACCGTCTGCGACAGCAGCGGCGGCACAGCAATGCGGATCGACTGCGGCAGCAGCACCAGGCGCAGCGCGGCGATGCGCCCCAGGCCGAGCGAACGTGCCGCTTCCATCTGGGCGGCGGGCACCGCGCGGATCCCGCTGCGGATGTCCTCGGCCATGTGGACGCCGGCGTACAGGGACAGCGCAATGACGGCGCAGATGAATTCGGGGTTGCTGTCGTAGAGGGCCAGTTTGACCTCTTCCGGCAGCAGCTCGGGGAAGGCGAAGTACCAGAACAGCAGGTGCGCCAACAGCGGCACGTTGCGGATCCCCTCCACCACACTGGCACCAATTGCGCGCAGCACGCCGCTGGTGGAGGTGCGCATCAGCGCGATCGCCACACCCAGCGGCAGTGCGATCACGAAGCTGAAAGCGAGCAGCTGCAGCGAGACGATGAATCCCTGCACCAGCCAGTCGTGGTACTGGCCGGTCTGGATCAGGCTTGGGTCGAAAAACGTCAACTGGGAGGACTCAGAGCTTGTCGGTATGGATGGTGAAGGCGCGCTTGGCAATGTTCGCGCGCGTGCCCGGACCGTACCACTTGTTGAACAGGGTGTTCGCCGCGCCCGTCGTTTCCAGGTCGCGCAAGGTCGCGTCGACGACCGCCTTCAGGCTCTTTTCCCCTTTGCGCAGGCCGAGCGCGATCGATTCGATGCCGATGCTGTTCAGCAGGATCGTGAAGTTCTTCGCATTCGGACCGAGCTTGCCGTAGTCGGCCAGCAGCGAGGACTCGTCGTTGACATAGGCGATGCCTTTGCCCTGCTGCAGGGCCTGGAACGCTTGCTGGGTATTCTCGAAGGTCACGACAGTGGCGGTCGGCACGGCGGCGCGGATGTTCGTTTCCTGGGTGCCGCCACGGACCGTGACGACCTTCTTGCCGCCCAGTTGAGGCAGCGCAGTGACGCCGCTGGCCGCGCGCACCATGACTTTCGAGCCGGTCACGAAATGGGTCAGCGCGAAATCGACCTGCGATTCGCGCTCCTTGTTGTGGGTGAGCGTTGCCGCCAGCACGTCGACATGGCCCTGCTGCAGCTCGGGGATGCGTGCGGCGACCGACATCTGCTTGAACACCGGCTTGACGCCGATTTTCTTCGCCACGGCTTTGGCCAGGTCGATTTCGTAGCCGACCAGTTCGCGCGTCTTGGGGTCGATAAAACTGTTCGGCTCGTCGGTGCCGAGCACGCCGAAGACGATTTCGCCCTTCTTCTTGATGTCGGCGAGCTGGTCGGCGTGAGCGGTAGCGGCGACGGCCAGTTGGGCAGAAAGCGCGATCGCGCAGGCAAGCAGGGTGCGGCGGGTGGCCATGAGATCTCCAACGGCGTGAATAAGCAGGTTAAATAAACGGACCGAAGAGTATACGCCATGTGAATGATTGGGCGAAGGATCGAATTCCTATAAGAACATGTGAATCTGGCATAAGGGCGGCGAGCCCGTGCGGCTTGCAATGGAACTCGCGCTTAGCCGCAGCGAGCAATATACTGAGCGCCTGTCCAGCTTGATCGACGAAAGAATTGTTACATGAACTACCCTGATGAAATCTTGATGGCGTATGCCGACGGCGCGCTGCAAGAACCGAAACGCAGCGAAGTCGAACGCGCCGTGCGCGCCGATCCGACGCTGGCCGCCATTGTCGAACGCCACCGCGCCCAGCGCCGCGAGGTGGTGACTGCGTTTGCCGGCGTGCTTAACGAACCGGCGCCGTCACACCCGCAGCCGGCCGCGCCCGGCAAGGTGCTCTCGTTTGAGGCGGCCCGTAGTGCGAGGGCGCGCGATGCGGCCCCGCCAGCGGCGCCGGCGCCGCAGCGCAGCGCCTGGCCGCGCTGGGGCGCGCTGACTGCCGCTTTGGTGCTTGGGGTGCTGGCCGGCAGCCTCTGGTTCGACGGCAGCAGCGGCGACGGCAGCATGGTGACGGCCGATGCACACGGCCGCCTGGTCGCACGCGGCCAGCTGGCCGGTGCGCTGTGGCGCCAGCTGGCGAGTGACCCGGCGCCAACCAGCCCGGTGCGTATGGGCGTGAGCTTCGCCAGCCGCGACGGCGGCTACTGCCGCAGCTTCCGGGTGGGGGCCAGCGCGGGCCTGGCCTGCCGCGACGGCGACACCTGGCGCATTCCCGTCCTGAGTGAAACCCGCGCGGCCCGTGGCGAGGACCGGCAAGCCGCCGGCGCGACGCCGGAAGCGGTGCTCGATGCCATCGACGAGCGCATCACCGGGACCGCCCTGAACGCCGCTGCCGAACGCACGGCGCGCACGCGCGGCTGGAAACGCTGAGGCACTGCGTCGACGCCCGCCGCTTTGGAGAACGTTTGATCAGACCCGACGTGCATGCCCAGCAAGGCCCGCTCGCGCGCATTCGCCGCCATCCCCGCCGCGTGCGCAAACTCGGCAGCCGCGTCAGCGCGACGGCCCAGCTTTTCGAGCAAATCTCCACGCACACTCGGCAGCCACTGGTAGCGCTCCAGCGCCCGGCTAGCCGCCAAAGCGTCGATCAGCGCCAGCCCGGCCGCCGGTCCCTCGGCCATGCCGACCCCCACCGCCCGGTTCAGCTCGACCACGGCGACGGGCTCACGCGCGCCAGTTCCCCGTACAGCGCGGCAATCCGGGCCCAGTCGGTATCCTGCGCCGTACGCGCCCTGGCGTGGCAGACGGCGATTGCGGCCTGCAGCGCATACGGTCCCGGCACACCCGGCAGCCCGGCGCGCGCCACCCCTTGACACATGTAGACACAAGAGCAAGCAGTATGCAACGCGGCGCCGGTCGAGTAAAGCATGGCGGCCATGACTGCAATGACGGTGTCGATCAAGCGTGCGAAACCTCCTACAAGGCCCTCTCGCATGCGCCTATTGTCCCTTGCCCGCCGGCGGTTACCATGGGGGAACCAGTCACCGACAGCAGGAGGCAGCTATGAGCGAGAACAAAGGCAGGGGAACGAAAGGCCGCAACTACGACGAACTGACGGGCGTGGGCACGAGCAGCGCGGGTATCACCGGCACCACCGGCAACCTGAACACCGGGACGCGCGACGGCGGCATCGGCATGCCATCTCCCGGCGACAGCGGCAACCGCGCGGGCAACCGCCAGTCGGCCGACCTCGAGGATGAGGACACGACGCCGGCACTCGGCCGCGGCACACGCGCCAGGCCGGCGCAGCAGCCGCAGGGTAAGCCGGGTAACCGGAGCGGCGGCAGCGAGCAAAGCGGGCAAACAGGACAGAACGCCCAGGGCGGGCTCGGTCACAGCCTCGACCAGGACGTGATGGGCAAGGAGCAGTAAGCATTCGTCACACGTTTGTCTGGTGCCACGCACCTTTTGGAGAGCCGATGCGATTCCTTTTAAGCAGCGCCGTGCTCGCGGCGCTGCTGCTGGGCGGCTACGCCCTGCTCGGCCCGTATATCAAGAACATGCTGTACACGATGCGCCTGGCGTCCATGGAGGTGCCGGCCGCACTGCCGGTGCCGGTGCGCGGGGTCGCGCCGCGCGCCCTGCGCGATACCTGGCATGGCGCACGCAGCGAGGGCCGCAGGCATGAGGGCATCGATATCTTTGCCAAACGCGGCACCGCGGTGATTGCCGCTACCGAAGGCGTGGTAATGCGCGTCTCCACGAATCGCCTCGGCGGCCAGGTGGTCTGGGTGCTGGGGCCGGGCGGGCAGCGCCATTACTATGCGCATCTCGACCGCTTTGCCGACATCGGGAATGGCCAGCGCGTCAGGCCCGGGACCGTGCTCGGGTATGTCGGTACAACGGGGAACGCAGCCGGGACGCCACCGCATTTGCATTACGGGATCTATGAGGCGGGGGGTGCGATCAATCCGTATCCGATGCTGCGGGCGGACAAGCGCGTGGGCATCGATGCGCGCTGAGCCAATCCGCTCCCTCAATGCGCGCTGCGTAAAAATTCGGTTGCAGCCCGCTCCGACATCGGCCGGCTGAACAAAAATCCCTGGAACAGGTCGCAATCGCAGGCGGCCAGCGTGCGGTGCTGTTCCAGCGTTTCCACGCCTTCGGCCACCACGTGCATGTCGAGCTTGTGTGCCAGCGCCATGATGCCGGCACACAGGTCGGCGTCCTTCGGGTCGATGGCGCAGTTCTGCACGAACGAGCGGTCGAGCTTGAGATAGTTCACCGGCAACTGGCGCAAGTAGGACATCGACGAAAAACCGGTGCCGAAATCGTCGATCGAGAGCGCCACGCCCCCGCCGCGCAGGCGGTGCAGGATCGCAATGGCGAGATCCGGGTCGGACATCATCATCGACTCGGTCAGTTCCATCTCCAGGCAGCCGGGTTCGATGGCGTGCTCGCGCATCAGGCCGAACACGTAGTCGGGCAGCGCGGCGCTGGTCAGCTGGCTGGTCGACAGGTTGACAGCGATCGGGATCGTGCCCAGGCCCGCGTCGCGCCAGGCGGCGATCTGGAGGCAGGCCTGCTCGATGACCCAGCGCCCCAGGTGCAGCAGCAGGCCGAGCTGTTCGGCGAGCGGAATGAATTGGTCGGGCGCCACCAGGCCAACGCCGGGACGGTTCCAGCGGATCAGGGCCTCGAAGCCGGCGATGCTGCCGTCGCGCCGCATCTTCGGCTGGTAGTGCAGCGCGAATTCGGCAGAGCCGATCGCGGCGCGCAGGTCGCGCTCGAGCGCCACGCGCTGGTCGACGGTCGCGCCCAGTTCAGGCGAATAGAAGCGGTACTGGTCGCGCCCATTGTCCTTGGCCGAATACATCGCCGCTTCGGCGCGCCCGAGCAGCTCGGCCGCGCCATGCAGGCTGCCGCGCGAGAGCGCGACGCCGGCACTGAAGGTCAGGTGCAGCGGCTGGCGCAGTATCGGGTATGGTTGCGCGAGAAAGGCGCGGATCTGCTCGACCTGCCGTGCCACTTCCTCAGTGGAACCGGCATGCGGCAGGATAAAGGCGAATTCGTCGCCGGACAGGCGCGCCAGGCTGCCGAGGACCACATTGCATTGCTGCAGGCGCTGGCCGACGAGCTGGATCAGCTCGTCACCGATGCCCTGTCCAAAACTGTTATTGATGAGCTTGAACTGGTCGAGGTCGATGAGCACGACCGCCAGCCGTACGCCCCCGAGCGTGGCCATGACGAGCTGCTCCTCGAGCGCCGACTCGAACATGACGCGGTTGGCCAGGCCGGTGAGCGAATCGGTGATGCGCTCGTGCTCGAGCCGGCGGCGCAAGCCGCGCAGCTCGGTGATCTCGGTCGAAAAGCCGATCAGGCAGGTTGGCTGGCCAGGCAGCTGCAGCCTCACCTTGCGCGACCGGAAATGATGCTTGCAACCATCGGCGCCAATGATGGTTTCCTCGCGCGTCTCCTCGCCCTCGCCGGCCAGCACTTCGGCGTCATAGGCGGCCACGCGCGCCGCGGCGTCGTGCGGCATCAGTTCGCTGTCGGTGTGGCCGACCAGATCAACCAGGTCGCGCCCGTGCAGGGCCAGCACCGGCCCGTTGGCGTAGAGGTAGCGGCCTTCCTGGTCCTTCAGGTAGATGGCGGCGTCGACGTTCGCAAGTACGGTGTTGAGGAGCGCATTACGCTCGATGAGTTCATCGACGGCGCGGCGCTGCTCGGTGATGTCGGTCGAGATGCCGCACAGGCCGATGACGCGCCGCTCCTCGTCGAACAGCGGCAGCTTGACGCTGCGAAACATCCGGCAATCGCCGTTCCTCAGGCAGACGATCTCGTCGGTGGCGACTTTTTCGCCGGTCGACCAGGTTTGCCGGTCGGTGGCGCCGATGCTCGACGCGTCCAGTTCAACGAAAAGCGCATCGGACTTGCCGACGATGTTCGCGGGGTCGGTGCCGAAGACGGCCCCCAGGGCCTGGTTGGCGAACAGGTAGCGCCCCTCGACGTCCTTCACATAAAAGCATGCGTCGAGGTTGTCGACGAGCGTCCACAGGCGCCGCAGCTGGACGGGATCGGGGCCGGCCGCGTTGACGGCCACGGTATCGGCAGCTGTGGCATCCTGCGGTGTTTTCATGCTTGCATTCCTCCCCGGTCCAGGCACGTATGCCGGCGGCATCCGATGGCACAGTGTAGCGCCTTGCTGGATGTTTCGGCACGTCTATAGTCTGCACCGCAAAAAGGAGACAAACCCCCGACACCAGGAAGAACGATATTTCCTTGGTAACATATTTACGCTAGTCTGGTGGCTGACAAAACCCGTCGAGGAAATCCATGCCCTTCACACCACTGCGCAGGCGCTGCCTGTCGCTGGCCCTGCTGGCAGTCCTGTCCGCCTGCGCCGGCACGCCCACCGCGCCGCCTGCAGCCTTGATCGATGCGCAGATTGGGTCCGACTATAACGGCGTCGTGCTGGTGCGTGCCAAGCGCGGCGCGGC
Source organism: Massilia sp. CMS3.1 (assembly GCF_051262535.1). Classification (NCBI taxonomy): domain Bacteria; kingdom Pseudomonadati; phylum Pseudomonadota; class Betaproteobacteria; order Burkholderiales; family Oxalobacteraceae; genus Massilia; species Massilia sp. CMS3.1. The sequence goes on from NZ_JBIMES010000001.1 coordinate 509,910, forward strand.
AGCGCTCGTGAAAGCCTACGGCAAGGCCCAGTTCGAAATGCCCGCCTCGCTGGCGCCGGACGCTCGCTTCATGATCGGTTCGGTGTCGAAATGGATCACGGCGGTGACGGTACTGCGCCTGGTCGAAGAGAAGCAGCTCGACCTCGACAAGCCTGTCACGACCTGGCTGCCGGAGCTGCCCGCCACCAGCCGCGCGGTCACCTTGCGCACCCTGCTGTCGAACACGAGCGGCATCGAGAACGGCCTGAATCTTGCCATGAAGCGCGACCGCAGTCCGGAGCGCATGACGATCTCCGCTACGCAAGCAGCCCTGAAATTCGGCAGTGGTCCTTTAAGCTTCGCACCGGGCACGAAGTTCGATTATTCGGTCACGAACTGGCTCATCATCGCCGGCGCCGTCGAGCGCGCCACGGGCGAACCATTCTCCCGCACCGTCGCCCGCCTCGTGTTCGAACCGGCCGGTGTGCGCGACACCGGCTTTGCGGACCAGGAGTACGCAACGCTGCCGCGCATGGCAGTGGCCTACGCAACGACGAAAACGGTGCGCAAGACCCCGCCGGCGCCGCCGATGGTGGCCGCCAGCGGCACCATCTACAGCACCGCCAGCGACCTGGTAAAGATTGCCGATGCCGTGTATGGGAACGGCTTGTTGACGCCGGCCTCGCGCCGGGAATTGCTGACGGTCCAGCACGCGCCGGAAGAGTATGCGCTGGGCGGGCGGATCAAACAGCTAGGCAGCGGCGCAGGAATGCGCACGCTGGCATGGGAAACGGGCGTCAGTGGCGGCTACAAGACCCTGCTGGCGTATTCGCCCGTCGACGGCCGCACCGTGGTCTTGTTGAACAACACCGACATGGCGCAGTCCGAGCAGGCCAGGATCGGCCTGGCACTGCTAGGCGCACTCGACAGGTGATTACTTGGTCACCGCCAGCACGCTGCGCTTGCCACCCTTGAACGTGTAGAGCGTGATGGTGCCGTCGCGGATGTCGCCGCGGGTATCGAACGCGATCGGGCCGGTCACGCCCTTGTACTGGATTGTTGCCAGCACCGGCAGGTACTTCGCAGGCGCGGTCGAACCGGCCTTGACCATGGCATCGGCCATCGTCATCACCGCATCGTGGGCGTACGGCGCATTGATCTGGACCTCGATGCCGAAGCGCTTCTTGTAGTCGCTGCGGAACTTGTCGAGCGCGGCGCGGCAGGCGGCGTCGACGCCACCGGCTTCGGCGCAGAACACCTGGCCGTCCGCCATGGCGCCGCCCGAGAGCTTGTGGATTTCGTCAGAGCAGATGCCGTCGCCGCCCATCATTTTCGCGTTAAAGCCAAGCTGCTTCATCTGGCGCAGCATCGGCCCGGCCACGGAGCTCATGCCGCCAAAGAACACCAGGTCCGGCTTGGTGGCGCGGATCTTGGTCAGGATGGCGTTGAAATCGGTTGCCTTGTCGTGCGTGAACTCGCGCGCCACCACCTGCGCGCCCTGCTGCTTGAGGCCCTTGGCGAACTCCACCGCCAGGCCCTGGCCATAGGCGGTGCGGTCGTCGATCACGGCCACGCGTTTGGCTTTCATTTCCTTGACCGCGTAGCGGCCCAGCGCCTGGCCGAGCTGGACGTCGTTGGCCACCACGCGGAAGGCCGTATTGAAACCTTGCTGGGTGTATTTCGGGCTCGTGCTCGAGGGCGAAATCTGCGGGATGCCGGCCTGGTGATAGATCTTCGAGGCCGGGATCGTGGTGCCCGAGGTTTCGTGGCCGACCACGCCGTTCACACGCGCGTCGACCAGCTTCTGGGCAACGTTGGTCGCCTGCTTCGGGTCGCCGCCATCGTCCTCGGCCAGCAGCTCGAAGCGCACCTTCTTGCCGCCAACGACGACGCCGCGCGCGTTCAGGGCTTCTATGCCCATGCGTGCGCCGTTTTCCGTGTCCTTGCCAAAATAGGCGACCGGTCCGGTGACGGCGGCCGAGTGGCCGATTTTGACGACTTCCTGGGCGTTCGCCAGGCTGGCGATGGCGAGCAGCACGGCTGCGACTAGGGTCTTGTTCATGCATTCCTCTTGATGGCGATGCCGCCGAAAGGAAGAATCATAACAAGGATGAGCCGGACGCGTGGGGGGGGCCGGTGGGGCTGTTGCCTGTGGCCTCAGTGGCATGCATGATCCTGAGGAGCCGCGCGCCGTCGCCCGCCCAGCTTGCGGCATACTGGCTGGACCTGCGCGCAATGTCCACGAGGAGCCGGCATGACCAGCGAGCACCAAGGCAGCGAAACGAGCCAGCTGCGCTTTCGCACCCTGCTCTACCGCTTCATCTTTTTCGACTGGCTGTTCCAGGACGCCGGCGGCGCGCGCACGCCGATCGAACGCCATGCCGCGACCCAGCACAACCGGCTCATTAGCAAATACCTGCCGGTCTACCTGCGCCGCTGGTCCTTCCTCACCGTCCTCGCTTTCGCGCTCGGCTGCCTGGTCGAGCGCGCGCTGCAGGCGACCTTGCTGTCGGCATGGTTCTTCACCTGGACCTGCATCACGGCCACCGGCATCGTCATCATCATGGTGGCCTGGATCTTCCTGACCCAGCCGCAGCCGCCCTGAGCCATTCCACGTGACGCACTGCACAAATCGCGCTTGACAGGCTGGCCGCATCCGGCTTAGAGTCAAGTCAATGACTCCCCAACTGCATCTGCCGACTGTCCTGCCAAACGCTTGCGACCTATCGCTGGCGCTACTACTACGCGCCTGATTTCCGCCGCGTTCCGGCCCCGCCGGTGTTCAAAGTAGTGACAGGAATTCGCAACGATGTTCGCTTCTTCTTACTCCGCCAAGTTTCCCCGACTGATTATCAGCCGGGCCTGCGTTCGTCTACTGCAAAGCGCGGTCGCGCTAAAGCTACCGATCGGTTGCCGGGCCCAGCGACTTGTGGCCCGTCCGGCAGCCTCTCGCCACTCCCGCGCCGAATCCGGCACCGCCTACTAAAAGGAGTACGAACATGTTGAACAACCCATCCGCCAAATACCGTCCTTTCCCCGCCGTCGACCTGATTGACCGCCAGTGGCCCGGCAAGACCATCACCCGTCCGCCGATCTGGATGAGCACCGACCTGCGCGACGGTAACCAGGCGCTGATCGAGCCGATGAGCATCGACAAGAAGCTGCGCTTCTTCGACATGCTCGTGAAAGTCGGCATCAAGGAAATCGAAGTCGGCTTTCCGTCCGCGTCGCAGACCGACTTCGATTTCGTGCGCATGCTGGTCGAGGGAAACCGGATCCCCGACGACGTCACCATCATCGTCCTGACCCAGGCGCGCGACGAACTCATTCGCCGCACCGTGGACTCGGCAGTCGGCGCGAAGCGCGCCATCGTGCACGTCTACAATTCGGTCGCGCCCGTGTTTCGCCGCGTCGTCTTCGGCATGAGCGAGGACGAAATCGTCGACATCGCCGTGAACGGCACCCGCCTGATCAAGTCGCTGGTGGCGCAACACCCGCAGACGCAATGGGGCCTGGAATATTCCCCGGAGTCGTTCTCGACCACGGAGCTCGATTTTTCCAAGCGCATCGTCGACGCGGTGAGCGCCGAATGGCAGCCGACGCCTGAGAACCCGATGATCGTGAATTTACCGTCGACTGTCGAAGCGAGCACGCCGAACATCTACGCCGACCAGATCGAATGGATGTGCCGTCACCTCGAACGGCGCGAGTCGCTCGTCATCAGCGTCCACCCGCACAACGACCGCGGCACGGCCGTGGCGGCGGCGGAGCTCGCCGTGCTGGCCGGCGCCGACCGCGTCGAGGGCTGCCTGTTCGGCAACGGCGAGCGCACCGGTAATGTCGACCTCGTGACGCTGGCGCTGAACCTGTACACGCAAGGCGTGCATCCGGGCCTGGATTTGTCGGACATCGACAGCGTGCGCCAGCTGGTCGAGGACTGCAACGCCCTCCCCGTGCACCCGCGCCATCCCTACGCTGGCGACCTGGTGTTTACCGCTTTCTCCGGCTCGCACCAGGATGCGATCAAGAAGGGTTTCGCGCGCCAGAAGCCGGACGCCATCTGGGAAGTGCCCTATTTGCCGATCGACCCGGCCGACCTCGGGCGCAGCTACGACGCGGTGATCCGCGTAAACAGCCAGTCCGGCAAGGGCGGCATGGCGTATTTGCTGGAGCAGGAATACGGCCTCGAGCTGCCGCGGCGCTTGCAGATTGAATTCTCGCGCGTGGTGCAGCAGCTGGCCGACAGCAGCGGGCGCGAAATCGCGGCCAGCGACATCCACGCCCTGTTCGAGCGCGAATACCTGGAGCAGGACAAGCCGTATCGCTATGCATCGCACCGCATGACGGAAAACACCGCCGCCAGCGAACCTGTGCAGGTCGAGGTGACGGCCTTCGAGAACGGGATGCAGCGCGTGCTGCCAGGCGCCGGCAACGGTCCGATCGACGCCTTCGTGAATGCGCTCGGGATCGACATCCGCCTGATGGATTACCACGAGCACGCAATCGGCTCCGGTGCGAATGCGCGCGCCGCCTGCTATGTGGAACTGCGCGTGGGGAATGGGCCGACCTTGTTCGGCGCCGGCATCGACAGCAATATCGTCACGGCCTCGTTCAAGGCGGTGCTGTCGGCGGTGAACCGGCATGCAGCGAGCGCGGTCGACATCGCGCCGCCACTTGCTGCCTGAACCCACACGGTGACCAGATGCGAAAAATTGCCATTCTCTTGCTCGCCTCTGCACCCCTGGCCGCCAGCGCCGCCGACCTCGCCAATGGCCAGCGCCTGTTCGCCTCGCGCTGCGGCTCCTGCCATAGCGTGGGGCCATCGGCGCGCGCCGGCTTCGGGCCGCACCTGAATGCCGTGTTCGGCCGGCGCGCCGGCGGCACATCCGACTTCCGCTATTCTGCGGCGATGGTCAAGTCGAACATCGTCTGGAACGACAGGACGCTGACCGCCTTCATCGACGCCCCGGACGATCTTGTCCCCGGAACCAAGATGCGCTTCTGGGGCATGAGCAACGGCAAGCAGGTGACCGACCTGCTTGCCTACCTGCGCAGCATTCCTCAGGCCGCGCCGCGCTGAGCAGCCTTACTGTTCGTTTGCCGCGCCGAATGCATAGGACGCCATCGGCACCTTCATCACCTGGTCGATGAACAGCGCGCGTCCCCTGTCCTCGCCGGCAGCACCGGCCACTACCATCAGCGGCACCAGATGGTCTTCGCGCGGATGGGCCTGACGCGCGGCGGGGCCCTGTTCCCAATCGACCAGCATGGCGTTGCGCACGCTCGCGCTGTCCTGGCTGATGGCGCCGTTCAGCCAGCGCTCGAAGGCTTCGGCCACCGCGGTCGACTCGTCGCGTCCGAAGCCGCGCATGTTATGGTAAGTCAGGCCGCTGCCGATGATCAGCACCCCTTCATCGCGTAGCGGCGCCAATGCCGCGCCGAGACGCAGGTGCTCGGCCGGGTCGTAGTTCGATTTCATCGACAGCATGACGACCGGGATGTCCGCGTCCGGATACATCAGGTAGAGGGGCACGAATACGCCGTGATCGAAGCCGCGTTGCGCGTCCTGCGCCACTTTCACACCCGCACCTGCGAGCAGGTCGCACACCCGTAAAGCCAGGTCGGGCGAACCCGGCGCCGGATAGCTGATGTGGTAGGTGTGCTCGGGGAAACCGGAATAATCGTATTCCATGGGCGGGCGCGCCGAGCTCGAGACGGTGAACTCGCTCGCTTCCCAATGTCCGGATACGACCAGGATCGCCTTCGGCTTTACCGGCAGCCGGTTCGGCAGCGCGGCGAATTCACGCGCCGTGCGGGCATACATGCCGCGCATCTGCTCGATCCAGGGCCAGGGGCCGCCGCCATGGGAAATGAAATAAACCGGAAGTCTGGATGGGCTCATGCTGCCTCCTTGATGCGTCCACATCCTAACTCTTTTTCCAGTGCAGCGCCTGCCGCGATTGCTTGCGCTCCGCCGCCTTCTCGCAGCGCCGCTTCTGCTCCTGTGTCTCCGGTACCAGCGCCGGCACCGCCTGCGGTTTGCGGTTCGCATCCACCGCGACCATCGTGAAATAGCAGCTGTTCGCATGGCGCTCGGTGCGCTGCTGGATGTTTTCGGTCATGACGCGGATCCCGATTTCCATCGAGCTGGTGCCGGTGTAGTTGACCGACGCCAGGAAGGTCACCAGTTCGCCGACGTGGATCGGCTGCAGGAACATCACCTGGTCGACCGACAGCGTCACGACGTACGCGCCGGAGTAGCGGCTGGCGCAGGCGTAGGCCACGCTGTCGAGGAATTTCAATATGGTGCCGCCGTGGACATTGCCGGAAAAATTGGCCATGTCGGGGGTCATCAGGACCGTCATCGTCAATTCGTGGGCGGGTCTTCCCTGCTGGTCGTTCATCTCGGCCCCTGTGATCAAAGTAGCGCGACTGCGCTGCCGACGCATTGTACGACGCTTCCCGCATCTTGATTTTCAAGGCGGCGATGTTGGCGCCAGCCCCTCACCCCAGCGTGAACACACCGTCGGCCGCCGGCACCCCGGCGCAGAACAGCACATACCGGTTCGCTTCGGCGCCATGCGTCAGCACAGCCGCCTGGCCGAGCGGCACTGGCGCCGTGAAGCGTACCGAGATCGACGCGACCGGCCGCCCCGCCATCTTCTCGAGCGCCGCGCAGGCCTTGCCTAGCGAATGCATGCCGTGGATGATAGGCGCAGGCAGGCCCATCAGACGCGCACTCCAGGGCGCCAGGTGGATCGGGTTCCAGTCGCCCGAGATGCGCGCATAGTCGCGCCCGCTCGACGGCCCCAGGGTCCAGCTGTCGATGACGGCGCCCTGCTGTACACGGAGCCGCTCGCCGCGTGCCTTGCCCGAGCGCGCGCCGCGCACGGCGAGATAGCTGCTGGTGCAGGTGAAGATGGGTTCGCCGTTCGCGCTTCCCACGGTCTCCAGGGCGCAGTAGACGGCGCCCGAGGCGGTGGGCGGCAGGACGTCGATACGCGTGGCGAGCATCACCGGCGCGTCCAGCGGCGCCTGCGCGTGCGCCGTCAGTTCGTTCTCGACATGGACAATGCCGGCCAGCCGGTACGGAAAGTCATCCGACAGGAGCGTCGCCATATGCGCGCGCTGCACCGGCAAATACCAGTACGGGAGCGGCACCGCGCCGGGCGTGAAGCCGAGTGCGCGGCAGTAGCTGGCGACGTGGGCCTGGTCGAGCCCCGGCAGCGTGAATACGGAGGTCAGCGGCGCGGGTGTGCCTGCCGGCAGCGGACGGGCACGCTTGGAAAGCACGCGCAGCACCAGGCCGGGGCCCATGCGCGGAAGCTGCGGCACGGGGCCGGCATCGTTCGAAACAAGCACTTTTTCTCCCTGAATGCTGTGATTGATCGATAATACCGCCTGACGACGCACTACCGCACTGTCGCGCCCTGCAGATTTACGGAGACTGTATGAACAAAGTTGGTCCATCGACCCTGTCGATCCAGAAAAGCCTGATGCCCCTTCCACCGCTTGAGCGTTCGGCGCTGCTCGACAATCCCGGCTTCGGCCGCGCGTTCAGCGACCACATGGTCACGATCCGCTACACCGAAGGCCGCGGCTGGCACGACGGCAAAGTCGAGGCGCGCGGCATGCTCCCGCTCGACCCGTCGACCATGGTGCTGCACTACGCCCAGGAAATCTTCGAAGGCCTGAAGGCCTATCCGCAGCCGGACGGCGGCGCTGCCCTGTTCCGCCCGGACGCCAACGCGCGCCGCTTCAAGAATTCGGCCATGCGCCTGGCCATGGCGCCGCTGCCGGACGAACTGTTCCTGGAAGCCGTGCACGCCATCGTCAGCGAAGACCGCGACTGGATCCCGCGCGCGGAAGGCGCGGCGCTCTACCTGCGCCCGTTCATGATCGCCACCGAAGTCGCGCTCGGCGTGCGTCCGGCCGCCGAATACCTGTTCTGCATCTTCGCTTCCCCTGCCGGTAACTACTTCAAGGGCGGCGCCGCCGGCATCACGCTGTGGGTGTCCGAGACCTACATCCGCGCAGCGCCCGGCGGCACGGGCGACGCCAAGTGCGGCGGCAACTACGCCGGCAGCCTGGCCGCGCAAGCCGAAGCGACGCGCGAAGGCTGCGACCAGGTCGTGTTCCTGGACGCTGTGGAGCGCAAATGGGTCGAGGAACTGGGCGGCATGAACATCTTCTTCGTGTTCGAAGACGGCTCGATCCAGACCCCGCCGCTGACCGGCACCATCCTGCCGGGCATCACGCGCGATTCGCTGATCGTGCTGGCGCGCGATCATGGCATCACCGTGCGTGAAGAGCCGTATTCGATCGAGCAGTGGAAGGCGGACGCAGCGAGCGGCCGCCTGAGCGAAGCCTTCGCTTGCGGCACGGCAGCAGTCGTCACCCCGATCGGCAAGGTCAAGGGCAAGGGCTTCGAGGAGCAAATCGGCACCGGCGAGGCAGGCCCCGTCACCACGCGCCTGAAAACCGCCCTGCTCGACATCCAGAACGGCCGCGCCGAAGACAAGCACGGCTGGATTCACCGCGTGTTCTAAGCAGGCACGATATGTGGGCGCGGCCTGCCGCGTCCACAGCAACTTTCCTCGGCGGCACAGACAAATGTTTCATAAACACAACAAATGTCGGTTGCACGTTGCATTGGGGCAATTGCCTCTTTATCAGTCAATCCACGGCACACGCAAGCCTGCGTCGTCCCGAACGATTCCCTCCATAACGACATGAAAAAATTTGCACTCGCATTCGCGCTTACCGTCGCCTCGCTCGCCGCCGCGCAGGCACAAACCTTTGTCCAGGTTCCGGACGCCGCAAGCAAGCCGCTGCGCTATGTGGCTGGCGCCGGCATTACCTACGGCGGCGAAAAGATCGTCACGGTCAACTACGAGGACGGCGACACGATCGACATCGACGGCGGCGGCAGCATCGCTTTCCTCGCGGGCCTCGACTACCGCGTCAACCCGCAGTTCTCGGTGCAGGGCACGGTCGGCTACCACGTCGACAACGCCAGTGGCAGCAATGGCGACGTGCGCTTCGAGCGCGTGCCCTTCGAACTGCTCGGCTACTACCATGTGAACGACAAGGTGCGCGTCGGCGGCGGCCTGCGCTACGTCACGGGCACCGCCCTGCGCTCGAGCGGCGCCGCCGAAGACATCGGCGACTACAAATTCAAGGACAGCACCAGCCCGGTCGCCGAAATCGAATACCTGTATTCGCCACAGCTCGGCTTCAAGCTGCGCTACGTGAACGACAAGTTCGAGGAAAAGCGCTTCGGCGCCGAGGTCAAGGGCGACCACGTCGGCGTGCTGATGAACTTCTACTTCTGAAGCGCACAGTAAACAGCAAAAGACCACGAGCGATCGTGGTCTTTTTTTTTACTTGTACAGCACGCCCGGCAGCCACAATCCGATCGCAGGGAAGGTGTACAGCAGGATGATCCCCAGCACCTGGATTCCCATGAACGGCAGCATGCCCATGAAAATCTGGTTCAGGGTCACGTGCGGCGGCGAGACGCCCTTCAGATAGAACGCCGACATCGCCACCGGCGGCGACAGGAAGGCCGTTTGCAGGTTCATGGCCACCAGCAGGCCGAAGAACAGCGGGTCGATGTTGAAGTGGGCCAGCAGCGGCACGAAGATCGGCATGAAGATCACGATGATCTCGGTCCACTCGAGCGGCCAGCCGAGCAGGAAAATAATCACTTGCGCCAGTAGCATGAACTGCACCGGCGTCAGGTTCATCCCGAGCACCCATGCGTTGATGATTTCCTGGCCGCCCAGCAGGGCGAACGCGGCCGAGAAAATGCTGGAGCCGACGAACAGCCAGCACACCATCGCCGTCGTCTTGGTGGCCAGGTGGGCCGACTCGCGCAGCAGGTTGAAATTGAAGCGACGGTAGGCGATCGCCAGCAGCAGGCCGCCGAACGCGCCCATCGCCGCCGCCTCGGTCGGTGTCGCCAGGCCGAGCACGATGCTGCCGAGGACCGCCAGGATCATGAACGCCAGCGGAAACAGGGACCCGAGCAGCATCTTGAAAATCTCGAGGCGCGCGAAGCTGAAGAAGACGTAAAAGAGCACCAGCACGACGGCGCCCACGGCCAGCGCGATCCAGAAATTCCTGGACGCCGGTTTGGCGACGGGGTCCGCAGCCGCCGCGGGTGCGGCGCTCGCCTGGGTCGGCGCCACGACCGGCGCTGCCGGCGCCGCCGGTTCCGCCACGGCGCCCTCGACTGCAGGCTCGGCGAGGCCGCCCTCGGTGGGCGGCTCGGCCAGGCCCCCTTCGGCTGGCGGCTCGGCCAGTCCGCCGGCGTCGCCGCTGCCCGCGAAGGTGTCGACATCTTCCTGGGCGCCCATTTCGACCAGCTCAGTGCGGGCCGCTTCCGGCGCCGTCACCATCTTGTAGCTGATGCCCATGACGGCCACGAATGCGAGCGCAGGCAGGGAGGCGACGAACAGGTTCGCCAGCAGCGTGCGGCTCGGCACGTTGGCCGCGCGCGGGCCCTTGATCGCTTTCACCAGGCCGGACACCGCCCCCTTGTGATAGGCGTTCGGAATGGCGTCCGTAAACGCGGGCAGCGCGACGATGCGCTCGCTTGCCGGCAGCGGCGGCGCGGCAGACGGTTTGATCTTCGCGACCAGCAGCACATAGCCTATATACAGGCCGGCCAGCATGATCCCCGGGAACAGCGCACCCGCGTACAGCTTGACCACCGAGACACCGGCCGTCGCGCCATACACGATCAGCAGCACCGAGGGCGGAATCAGGATGCCCAGGCAACCGCCCGCCGTGATGCAACCGGCCGACAGCTGGGTGCTGTAGCCGGCTTTCAGCATGGCAGGCAGCGCCAGCAGGCCCATCAGTGTGACGACCGCGCCGACGATGCCGGTGGCGGTGGCGAAAATCGCGCAGGTCACGATGGTCGCCACGGCCAGCGATCCGGGCACGCGCGCCATGGCGATGTGCAGGCTCTTGAACAGGCGTTCGATCAGGTTGGCGCGCTCGACCAGGTAGCCCATGAAGATGAACAGCGGGATCGAGATCAGGACATCGTTGGCCATGACCGAGTAGGCGCGCTGCACCATCAGGTCGAGCGTGAGACCGACCGCCTGGTCGGGGTCGGTGCTGTGGAAGGCGAACCAGGCGAACATCATGCCCATGCCCATCAACGTGAAGGCGGTCGGGAAGCCGAGCATGATGGCGACCACCACCAGCGCGAGCATCAGGAGGCCAAGGTGGCCGTTGGTCATGTCGGCGGGCGCCGGCATGAGCGCGAACAGGGTGACGACGATCGCCAGCAGGATCGAGAGCCCGAACCAGATTTCCTTTCTCATTTTGCAGGCCTTTCATCAACGTGCACCATCGCCTTGAGCTTGTCGACGTCGACTTCCTCGACATCGGGTTCGCGCGCGGGCCATTCGCCATTACGCAGGCACACGACGCAGCGCACGATCTCCACAAAGCCCTGCAGCAGGAGCAGGATGCCGGCAAACGGAATGACCATCTTGAAGGGATACAGCGGCGGGCCGTTGGCAGTCAGCGTCGAATGTTCGCGGATGGCGAACGACTCGGCGGCGTAGGTATAGCCGGCCCAGCACAAGGCGACCACGCCGGGGACGAAGAAGACGATGTAGAGCAGCAGGTCGAGACCGGCCTGCAGGCGCGGCGGAAAGAAGCTGTACAGCACATCGCCGCGCACGTGGCCGTTTTTCGCCAGCGTATAGGCGCCGGCCATCATGAAGGCGGCGCCGTACATCATGATCATCAGGTCGAAGGCCCAGGGATTCGGGGTATTGAGGACATAACGCGCAAATACTTCCCAGGTGATGAGGAAGGTCAGCGCCACGATCAGCCACGAAAAGGCCTGGCCGACCAAGGTGCTGACCCGGTCGACAAAAAATAATACGTTCTGCATGAAACGGCTCCCGGTCGCAAGAAATTGCCACCCCGGGGCACCGGGGCGGCATACATGACTGCTGCGGATAAACGCCTACGCCTTCTTTGGCGCCGCCGCCTTGCGGCCGAAGTAGTGGTTGTAGGCCATGCGGCGAGGGTTGTTGGTATCCATGTCCCACTTCATCGCCCGTTCGGCAAACGCGCGCATGGATGCCTCGACCTTCTTGAACAGCGGATTGTTGGCCCCTTTCGCGGCCACCACCTTGTCCCAGACCGCCAGCTGCTCCTGCAGCACGGCGTCGGGCGTCTTGTAGAACTTGACGTTGTCCTTGGCCTGCATGTCGCGATAGTCCTTCGAGTAGCGGTCGACGGCTTTCCAGGCCATGTCGGACGACGCCGCCTCGACCGCGTTTTCGATGATCGATTTCATCTTGGCCGGGAGCGCGTTGTACTTGGTCTTGTTGAAGGTGATCTCGAAGGTCTCGGAGCTCTGGTGGAAGCTTTGCAGCATGCAGATCTTCGACACGTCGGGAAAGCCGAGCAGGCGGTCGGAACTGGCGTTGTTGAATTCGGCGCCGTCGAGCAGGCCGCGGTCCATCGCCGGCACGATCTCGCCGCCGGGCAGTGCGTTGACCGCAGCGCCCATGGCCGTGAACAGGTCGATCGCCAGGCCGTTGGTACGGAACTTCATGCCCTTCAGGTCTGCGGTCTTGCTGATCGGTTTCTTGAACCAGCCCAGTGGCTGGGTCGGCATCGGTCCGGTCAGGAAGGAGACGACGTTGGCGCCGATCCCGTTATACAGTTCGGCCAGCAGTTCCTTGCCCCCGCCGTATTTGTGCCAGGCGAGGACCATGTTGGCGTCCATGCCGTAGGCCGGGCCCGAGGTCCAGAGCGCGATGGCGCTCTGCTTGCCGTAGTTGTAGCCCATGACGCCGTGGCCGCCGTCGAGCGTGCCTTTCGAGACGGCATCGAGCAGGCCGAAGGCAGGCACGACGGCGCCGGCCGGCAGCACCTCGATCTTCAGCTCGCCGCCGGTCATGTCGTTGACCTTCTTGGCGAAGTCCAGCGCGTACTCGTGGAAGATGTCCTTGCTTGGCCAGGTACTCTGGAAGCGCATCTGCTTCGGTGTCTGGGCAGTGGCGATCATCGGCAAGGCCAGTGTGGTGCCGGCGGCGGCGGTGCCGAGGAACTTCCTGCGGTTTGCTACGGATTGCTGCGACTCCTTGTCATCCTTCTTCATGCTTATGTCTCCTGTCTGGATTTTTATAAAACGGACTGAATCGATACACACGTTCTGGCTTCAAGCGAACACCCCAGCTAAAAGCCGGCACATCAATTCGCAGGATGGCCCTGTTTCCTTACGGATTTCTTACACCGGGCTTACGAAGGAAATTGTCGCTTAAAATCCGTGTCACCGCCATCGAAACCGATCCGCATGCTCAAACTCAGCCTGGACGCCCTGCTCACCGTCGACACCATTGCCCGCCGCGGCTCGTTCGCCGCCGCCGCGAAAGAGCTGTTCCGGGTGCCCTCGACGATTTCGTACACCGTCGCGAAGCTCGAGGAAGACCTGGGCGTGCAGTTGTTCGAGCGCTTCGGCCCGCGCGTCGAACTGACGAGCGCGGGCGCCGAACTGCTCAGGGAAGGACGTTATCTGTTGAAAGCCGCGGCCGACCTCGAGCGCCGCGTGCGCCGCGTCGCCTCCGGCTGGGAGACCGAATTCACGCTTGCCATCGACTCGATGCTCTCGCCCTGCGCGCTAATCGAGGACATCGCCGCGTTTTATGACGTGGCCGACCAGACGCGCCTGCGCCTGCTGAAGGAAGAATTGTCCGGGACCTGGGAAGCACTGCTCGAACGGCGCGCCGACCTGCTGGTGGGCGCGGCCGGCAGCGGGCCATCGGGAGGCGGCTACACGGCCGAGCCGATCGGATCGATGTCCTTCGTGTTCGTGGTGGCGCCCGGACATGCGCTGGCAAGCATCGCGCGTGCGCTCTCGAAAGCGGACCTCGCCGCGCACCGCGCCGTGTCGGTAGCCGATTCGGCGCGCCAGTTGCAGGCACGCACCGTCGGCCTGCTGTTCGGCCAGGACACGCTGTCGGCGCCGGACATGCAGACCAAGTACCATTTCCAGCGCGCGGGACTGGGCTTCGGCTTCCTGCCCGCGTCCTGGGTGGTCGATGACGTCGCGCAGGGCCGCTTCGTCGTCAAGGAAGTCGAGGAACCGAAGCCTGACGAGACGCTGTATCTCGCCTGGCGCACCGGAGAAGAAGGCGCGGCGCTCGGCTGGTGGCGCGAGCGGCTGCGTGGGGGCGCGGCCATTGCGCGCATGGCGCTGTCGCGCTAGCGCCGGCGCGCAACGCAACTTTCGTACCGGTTGAAATCCCAGCGCCTCCGGCTGCTTACTGCGGCAAATCGAACAGCAGCACTTCCGCGTCAACAGCACCATCCAGACGCACCGCCGCCTCGTCGTCGACGCGCACCGCATCGCCCGCTTTGACCGCCACGCCATTCACGTTCAGCGCGCCGCGCGCCACGTGGACATAGCCGATACGTCCCTGCTGCAGCGGGAAGCTGACAGCATCGCTCCCACCCAGCACGGCCGCATAAATCGACGCATCCTGGCGCATCGACACCGACCCTTCCCGTCCATCCGGCGAGGCCACCAGGCGCAGGCGCCCGGTTTTCGAGGCCACGTCGAAGTGCTTCTCTTCGTAACCGCCTGGCGCCCCAATTTCGTTCGGCTGGATCCAGATCTGCAGGAAGTGCACGGGATCGGTGCGCGAATGATTGAATTCGCTGTGCACCACACCGGCGCCGGCGCTCATGCGCTGGACGTCGCCGTAGCGCAGCACCGAACCGTTGCCCATGCTGTCCTTGTGTTCCAGTGCGCCGTCCAACACATACGAGATGATTTCCATGTCGCGGTGGCCGTGCGAGTCAAAGCCGCGGCCGGCGGACACGCGGTCCTCGTTGATGACGCGCAGCGGGCCGACGCCCATGTGGGCCGGGTCCTGGTAGTGACCGAACGAAAAGGTGTGTTTCGAATCGAGCCAACCGAAATTGGCGACGCCGCGCTCTTCGCTTTTACGGACTTTCAACATGATGCGTTCCTTTTTTGATCGGCCGTTCGAACGATTCGAATATCAGCTTCGGTCGGGTTCCTGCTTGCTTTCCCCCGTTTCCAAGCGTGGCCGCTGTGTGCATGGATTGGATTATGCGCGCCCACTCCGCCGACAAAAAGCGAGTAGTTTGCAGATCTATCATCGAAATTTTCGAACTTCACCTGATCGCCTGCGCTCAGGCGAAGCGCGCGAGTTCTTCCTCGGTGAAACCGGCGCGCCGGCGCGCCTCCAGGTTGAAAGGCCCCTTCAGCACCGGTGCCCGGTACTGAACGGCGAGGTCGTCGTAGGTGGCGCGCAGCGGCAGGCCGCGCGCTTCGCACAGGAAGCCGTACCAGCGGTTGCCGATCTCGACATGCCCGACTTCGTCGCGCAGGATGATGTCGAGGATGGCGGCGGCTGCCGCGTCGCCGGCCTGGGCGATCTTTGCGCGCAGCGGCGGAATCGCATCGAGCCCGCGCGCTTCGAGCGTGCGCGGCACCAGGGCCATGCGCGCCAGCACGTCGCCCTTCGTGTTCTCGACCATTTCCCACAGGCTGTCGTGGGCGCTGAAATCGCCGTAGGCATAGCCCAGCGTCTGCAGGTGATCCGCAAGCAGCGTGAAGTGGTGGGCCTCTTCTTTCGATACTTGCAGCCAGTCGGCGTAATAGGCGTCGGGCATGCCGGGGAAGCGCCACAGCGCGTCCAGTGCCAGGTTCACCGCATTGAATTCGATGTGGGCAAGCGCATGGACCAGCATGGCTCGGCCTTCCAGCGTGGCCATCGAGCGGCGCCCAACCTGGCGCGGCGGGACCAGTTCGGGACGCGCCGGGCGGCCCGGGATGGCGCCGGTTTCCTCGAGCACGGCTGCGCCGTCGAGCGTGACCGTGCCAGCGGCGGACGCACGCGCCAGCGCGGCGACGGCGCAGGCCTTTGCAGCCGGATCGGCCTCGATCAGGCAGCGCAGCGCCTGGGTCCGCAGTTCGAGCGCGTGGGACATCGTGATTCTTCCTGCAGCCAAAGGCGGCAGTGTAGCAAATCCGCTCGAGCGCCGTGCATTCCCCTGGCACCGCTCGGTCATGCGGGTAAACAAGGCCGCAAGGCTGGGGTCGACCTGACCCCAGTTGTGCATTTGTGCGGGGAAGCGCGCCTGCTAAGTACTTGACCGGGAATAAATGTGAATTTTGGCAAACAGGACCGGATGCGGTGCAAGGCGGCGAGTGCGCCGCAGTGCGAGCACTGCAAGCACGAGGCAACGCAGCAACGCGCCGGTTCTGGCAGCCAAAAAGACATTTATTTCTGGGCGAGTACTTAGACTGTCTGCTTGCCAACCCGGTTTCCGCCCCCACCTGCCTGCGATGAACGACCGCGCTCCCGCACCGCTGCTGCACCACGACTTCCACCCCGCCGTGGCAAGCTGGTTCGCGGCCAGCTTTCCGCGCGCGACCGAAGCGCAGCTGCGCGCATGGCCGCTGATCCAGGCAGGCCGCCCGACCCTGGTCGCCGCCCCGACCGGCTCCGGCAAGACGCTCACCGCCTTCCTCGCCGCGATCGATGAACTGGTGCGCGAGAGCGAAAACGGCCCCCTGCCGGACGCGACCCAGGTGCTCTACGTGTCGCCATTAAAAGCGCTGTCGAACGACATCCGGGTCAACCTGCAGGGCCCGCTCGAGGGAATCGGCGCCCAACTGGCGGCCATGGGCGCAAGAGCGCATGGCATCCGCACCGCCGTGCGCACCGGCGACACCACGCCGGCCGAGCGCAACGCCATGAAAAAGCGTGCGCCGCACATCCTCGTGTCGACGCCCGAATCGCTGTACGTCCTGCTCGGCTCGACCAGCGGGCGCGCGATGTTGGCTACCGTGCGTACCGTGATCGTCGACGAGATCCATGCCGTCGCCGGCAGCAAGCGCGGCAGCCACCTGGCGCTCAGCCTGGAGCGCCTCGACGCCCTGTGCGGACGCCGCACGGTGCGCATCGGCCTGTCGGCCACGCAAAAGCCCTTGTCGCTGGTCGCCGATTTCCTGGTCGGGCGCGCCGGCGGCGATTGCGCCGTAGTCGACGTAGGCCACATCCGCGCGCGCGACCTGGCGCTCGAACTGCCGCCGGTGCCCTTGGAGGCGGTGTTGCCGAACGAAGTCTGGGAACGCGTCTACGACCGCATGATGGAGCTCGTGGTGCTGCACAAAACCACGCTCATTTTCGTCAACACGCGGCGCATGGCCGAACGCGTCGCGCGCCACCTGGGCGAGCGTGTGGGCAGCGAACACGTAGCCGCCCACCATGGCAGCCTGGCCAAGGAGTATCGGCTGGAAGCCGAGCAGCGCTTAAAACGCGGCGACCTGCAGGTGCTGGTGGCCACCGCCTCGCTCGAACTGGGGATCGACATCGGCGACGTCGATCTGGTCTGCCAGGTCGGCTCACCCCGGAATATCGCGGCCTTTCTGCAGCGCGTCGGGCGCTCGGGTCACCAGGTCGGCGGCACGCCCAAAGGCCGGCTGTTTCCGACCTCGCGCGACGACCTGGTCGAATGCACGGCGCTTCTCGACTGCGTGCGGCGCGGCGAACTCGATCTGCTGCGCATCCCACGCGCGCCGCTCGACGTGCTGGCGCAGCAGATCGTGGCCGAAGTGGCTTGCCAGGAATGGAGCGAGGACGCGCTTTTTACGCTCGTGCGCGCCGCCGCGCCGTATGCACAGCTCGAGCGCAGCCGGTACGACGCGATCCTGCGCATGCTGGCCGAGGGCTACACCACCCGCAACGGCGTGCGCGGCGCCTATATCCACCGCGATGCGGCAACCGGGTCGCTGCGCGGACGGCGCGGCGGCAAGCTCGCGGCCGTCACCTCGGGCGGCACCATTCCCGAGAACGCCGACTACACGGTGCTGCTCGAGCCGCAAGGGCATTCCGTCGGCACGGTGAACGAGGATTTTGCCGTCGAGAGCCTGGCCGGCGACGTCTTCCAGCTCGGGAATACCTCATACCGCATCATGAAGGTCGAAGCAGGCAAGGTGCGGGTCGAAGACGCCGGCGGCGCCGCGCCGAACATCCCTTTCTGGCATGGCGAAGCGCCGGGGCGCAGCGACGAGCTGTCGATGGGCGTGGCGCGCCTGCGCGCGGAAATCGAGGCGCAACTCACACGCAGTTCAGGCCAGGCGGCGCTCGATCTCGCCGTCGACTGGCTGCTCGAGCATCTTGGCTTGCACGAAGACGCCGCGCGCCAGATCGTCGACTACCTGGCCCGTTCGCGCGCGGCGCTGGGCGCCCTGCCGACCCACGACACCCTGGTGATGGAACGCTTCTTCGACGAATCGGGCGGCATGCAGCTGGTGCTGCACACGCCTTTCGGCAGCCGCATCAACCGCGCCTGGGGCCTGGCGCTTCGAAAACGGTTCTGCCGCACTTTCAACTTCGAGCTGCAGGCCGCCGCCACCGAAGACGCGATCATCCTCTCGCTCTCGACCAGTCACAGCTTCCCGCTCGACGAGGTCTGGCGCTACCTGAAGTCCGCCACCGCCGAACCGATCCTGGTCCAGGCCCTGCTGGACGCGCCGCTGTTCAACGTGCGCTGGCGCTGGAACGCGACCACGGCCCTGGCCCTGCCGCGCTTTGCCGGCGGGCGCAAGGTCGCGCCCCAGCTGCAGCGCATGAAGAGCGACGACCTGCTGGCCTCGATCTTCCCGGACGGCGTGGCCTGCCTCGAGAAC
Organism: Massilia sp. CMS3.1; assembly: GCF_051262535.1. Classification (NCBI taxonomy): domain Bacteria; kingdom Pseudomonadati; phylum Pseudomonadota; class Betaproteobacteria; order Burkholderiales; family Oxalobacteraceae; genus Massilia; species Massilia sp. CMS3.1. Next base: position 528,598 of record NZ_JBIMES010000001.1, read on the forward strand.
ATCGTCGGCGAACGCGAACTGCCGGATCACCCGCTCATCCAACAGACGATGGACGATTGCCTGCACGAGGCGATGGATAGCGATGGCTGGCTGGCCCTGCTGCGCCGGATCGAGACCGGCGCCGTGCAGTTGGTAGCGCGCGACCTGCCCGCCCCCTCGCCGCTGGCGGCGGAAATCCTCAATGCCCGCCCATACGCTTTCCTCGACGACGCGCCGCTGGAAGAACGCCGCACCCAGGCCGTGATCAACCGGCGCTGGAGCGACCCCGCAAGCACCGACGACATGGGCGCGCTCGACATCGATGCGATCGCCGGCGTGGCCGAGGAAGCCTGGCCCGCCGCCCGCAACGGCGACGAGGTGCAGGAAGCACTGGTCGCGCTGGCACTGGTGACGGTGGAGGAAGCGCGGGCGCGCGAAGGCTGGCCGCGCTGGCTGGAAGAGCTGGCCGAAGCCGGGCGCGCGGCGCGCGTGCGCGGCGACGGCCTGCAGGCCTGGGTCGCCCTCGAGCGGCTCGACTGCGTGCTGGCTGCCTATCCGGCTGCGGTCGCGACGCCTGATTTGACCATCCCCGACAGCCACCGCGGCAACGACGGCGAGGCCTGGACCCGCGACGACGCACTGGTCGAGATCATGCGCGCGCGCCTGACCGGCTTCGGCCCGCAGCCGTTATCGAGCATCGCAGGAACGATCGCTTTGACCGAGTCCACGGCGGCGATCGCCCTCGGCGCGCTCGAGGCGCAGGGTTATGTCATGCGCGGGCGCTTCACGCCGGGTGCGCTCCAGGAAGAATGGTGCGAACGCCACCTGCTGGCGCGCATCCACCGCTACACCATCAAGCGCCTGCGGCGCGAGATCGAGCCGGTCGAGATCCGTGACTTCATGCGTTTCCTGTTCGACTGGCAGCACCTGACCGAGGATACCGGCTGGCAGGGCCAGGAGGCGCTGCCGCTCCTGCTGAACCTGCTCGAGGGCTACGAGGCCGCCGCCGGCGCCTGGGAAGCGGACCTGCTGGCCCTGCGCATGCGCGACTACTCGATGCTCTGGCTCGACGACCTGTGCCGCGCCGGCAAACGCGTCTGGACGCGGATCGGCGCGCCGCGCGCCGCCGCCGGCGGTCCGGTGCGCGGCACGCCGATCGTGCTGCTGCCGCGCAGGCAGGTGGCGCTCTGGCATGCGCTGCCGCTGCCCGCGGGTCCACCCGAGATGTCGCCGCGCGCGGCCAAGGTACTCGAGATGCTGCGCCGCGATGGCGCCATGTTCTTCGACGAACTGCAGTTCGATGCGCGCATGATGCCGGTCGAACTGGAGACGGCGCTGGGCGAACTGGTGGCCACGGGCCTGGTGAACGCCGACAGTTTCGGCGGCCTGCGCGCGATGCTGCTGCCGGCAAGCAAACGCGCCAGCAATGACAAGAAGCGCCGCCGCGGCGCCGGCCCGACAATGGAGGAAGCGGGCCGCTGGGCAGTGGTGCGGCGCGCCGAACCGGTGGCCGAATTGGCGGCTACCCCACCACGCCGGCGCAAGCTCGATCCCGAGACGCTCGATCATGTCGCCATGACGCTGCTGCGCCGCTACGGCGTCATGTTCTGGCGCCTGCTCGAACGCGAGGCGGCCTGGATGCCGTCCTGGCGCGAGCTGCTGCCGGTGTACCACCGGTTGGAGGCGCGCGGCGAGATCCGCGGCGGACGTTTCATCGCCGGCTTCTCGGGCGAGCAGTTCGCGCTGCCGGAAGCGATTCCGCTCTTGCGCGAGGTGCGCCGGCGCCCGCCCGATGGCGCGCTGGTGTGCATCTCGGGCGTCGACCCGCTGAATGTATGCGGCACCCTGCTGCCGGGCGACAAGGTGCCGGCACTCGGCGCGAACCGCATCCTGTTCCGCGACGGGATTCCGGTGGCGACCGTCGTCGCGGGCAAGATCGCCTACCTGCTTGACCCCGGTGCCGACCGTGAACTGCTGCGTGCGCGCCTGGTCGGGCCTTACTGACGAATCGGCCGCTGCGCCTCAGCGATGCGCCCGGCTTGCCGCAAGTCGGATAGGATAAGGGCCAATCCGTCTTGCATCGACCCGACGTCCATTCCTCTCTCGCCGTCCGACTTACAATGGAAGCATCATCCCTGTACCAGGCAGTCTTTAACAGTTCTCCAACAGGGAATTACCTGTTGTCGCCCACTCCCGAGGCAATCATTCTCGCGGTAAACGACACCTTCCTGAAAGCATCGGGGCGCCGGCGGCAGGACCTGGTCGGCGTCAGTCTGTTCGCTGCTTTCCCCGCCAATCCGAATGATCCTGGAGATACAGGCGAGACCGCTCTGCGCCGTTCTCTCGCGCGTGTCATCGAAACAGGGCAGTCCGATACCTTGCCGGCCATCCGTTACCCGATTCGGGTCGAGCTGCCTTCCGGCGAAGTGCGCTATGACGAGCGTTTCTGGAATGCGGTCAGTACGCCCATTTTCGGAGAAGACGGGAAGCTGGTCTGCATATCGCACAGCACGAACGATGTCACGTCCCTGGTCCGCGCGGAGGCTGCGCGGAGCGAAAGCGAGAAACGCTTCCGGGCCCTGGTCAGCGCGAGTGCGGAAGTGGTCTACCGCATGGGACCCGACTGGACCGAATTGCAGCAGCTCGAAGGTCGCGGCTTCCTGCAAGATGCGCGCGACCCGAGTCGCTTGTGGATCGACGACTATATTCCTCCTGAAGAGCACGAACGGCTGCATGAGGCCATCCGGCTTGCGATCCTTGGCAAAACGGTCTTCGAGCTGGAACATCGCGTGCGCCGCGTCGACGGGACCTTCGGATGGACGCATTCGAGAGCGGTGCCCATGCTCGACCAACACGGCGACATCTACGAATGGATCGGCGCCGCCAGCGATATTACCAAGCGCAAAGAAGCCGAAGAACAGCTGGTGGAATCGGTCCGCCGCAAGGACGAGTTCCTCGCCATGCTGGCGCACGAGCTGAGAAACCCGTTGGCGCCGATCAGCGCGGCGGCGCAGCTGCTCCAGACGATGAAGCTCGATGAGAAACGGGTACACCACAGCTGCCAGATCATCAGCCGCCAGGTCCGCCACATGACGGGGCTGATCGATGACTTGCTGGACGTGTCACGCGTGTCGCGGGGACTGGTCGAACTGAACCAGGTACCGCTCAACATCCGCGACATCGTGGGCAACGCCGTGGAACAGGCCAGGCCGCTGATGCAGTCCCGGGGCCAACATCTCGACGTGCGTGTGCCGCCCGACAACGATATGGTCATGGGCGACGAAAAGCGGCTCGTGCAGGTGTTTGCGAACATCCTGAATAACGCTGCGAAGTACACACCCGGGGGTGGACATATCTCGCTGGAGATCGGCGTGCATGAATCCGAGGTACTCGTCGACGTCGTCGACGATGGCATCGGTATGGAACCCGAGCTGACATCGCGCGTCTTCGACTTGTTTGCGCAAGGACGGCGCAGCGCCGACCGTTCATCGGGCGGCCTCGGTCTCGGGCTTGCCTTGGTCAAGAGCCTGGTTGCGCTACACGGTGGATCCGTGACCTGCGCCAGTGCGGGGAACGGTCAGGGAAGCAGGTTCTCCGTCCGCTTGCCGCGCCTGTTCAAGGACCGGCGCCGCCATCAGCGACACGCCGGCCCTGGCGGTTTCGGTGTGTCGGAAAACCCCTTGCGCGTCATGGTCGTGGACGACAACGTCGATGCGGCCTCGATGCTGGCCATGCTGCTTGAAGCTTCAGGTCATCAGGTGCAGGTCGAGCATTGCCCTTTGCGCGCACTGGAACAAAGCCGGAAAACGGCGCCGCAAGTGTTCCTGCTCGATATAGGCTTACCCGAGATCGATGGCAACGAACTGGCGCGGCGGCTGCGGTCGCAGGCTGAAACCGCCGCTTCCGTCCTGATCGCAATCACAGGCTATGGCCAGGAAAACGATCGGAACGTCACCGTCGCGGCGGGCTTCGATCACCACCTCGTCAAGCCGGTCGATACACAGGTACTCGCGTCGATACTTGCCCGGACCGACGCGACTCGGTTCCCCGCGGCGCATGCTGCTTCCGACACCCCGCAGCGGCGCGCAAACGAACGGCTGCGTTAGCGCTTGCAGCCAGGGCCGGCAATCAGAACGTGTGGCGCACGCCCAGGTTCAACGCCCGGTCGCCGGTGCCGGCATCGGTGTTGTTCGCCACCGTGTACCCTGCGCCGTTCTTGTTGACCATGTGCCCGTAGACGGTATAGATGGTCGAGCGCTTCGAGAGCGCGTACAGGTAACCGATGCCCCAGGAACGCGCGTCCTGGTCGAAGCTGGTCTGGTCGTCCTTGCGCATGAGGGTCGCGATCACATTGCCCGGGCCGACAGGCGCCACCACGCCCAGCAGCACCTCGTTGCCGTCGGTCGATGCCGTCGGCCTGCGGAAGCCGTAGGGATTGTTGGCGTTGCCGAGGGGCGCCGCGTTGAAGCCCTTGTCGACGCTGAAGGCCAAGTAGGCTTTCACCACCTTGAAGTCGTAGTTTGCCGCCAGCAGCTTGTTGCTGCCGCTGCTGCGCACGACCGGCGCCACGCCGGGAGCCGCCGCCACATCCGAGTTCTTGTTGTTGTACGCCAGGCGCACATTCAACGGACCCTTCGCGTAGCCGAGCGAGGCGCCGATGTTGCGGCCGGCCTTGCTGCTGCCGGACTGCTCGCCCATGGCGTAGGCGATGTCGCCCACGAAGCCGCCGACAGCCGGCGTCGTATACATCACCGTGTTGCTGGTGCGGACATTCGCGCCGAAGTCCGGGAACACGTTCTTCGAGCCGCCGGCGTAACCGGTCGCGAACGGGTCGCCGACCTGGGCCAGCGCCTGGTGCCACGGCGTGTACTGGCGCCCGATCGTGACCATGCCGGCCTTGCCCTTGATGCCGACAAAGGCCTGGCGATTGAACATCGAACCGGCGGCGTCGACTTCGCCGGTGTCGAGCCGGTGGCCATTCTCGAGCGTGAACAGGGCCGTCATGCCGCCGCCGATCTCCTCGCTGCCGCGAAAGCCGATGCGCGAGTACGAGCCCATGCCGCTGCCGATCTTGTTGACGGTGCCTGCCGAGCCGCCGCTTTCGCGCAGCAAGCCGGCGTCGGCGATGCCGTAGATGGCGATGGCGCTCTGGGCTTGCGCCGCGCCGGCTGCAAGGGCGAGGACGGCTGCCGCGATGAGGGTCTTGTTCATGCATGTCTCCTGAGTGTTGTAATTTTGATCAATCATGGATGACCGACTGTCTGCTGAGTCAGTCAGCAGTGATCTTACCGACTTCCATCACGTTCTTCCAGCGCGCCGATTCCACCTTCTGGAATTGCGCGCACTGTTCCGGGGTATTGGCGACCATGTCGAAGCCCTGCTCCTCCAGCTTGGCCTTGATGTCCGGCTCATTGAGCGCGGCGACGATGGCGGTGTGCAGCTTGCCCTTGACGTCTTTCGGCAGCTCCTTCGGCGCCGCGAACGCCTGCCATGAATGGATATCCACCCCGGGCACGCCTGACTCGGCCAGGGTCGGCACTTTCGGGAGAATCGCGGCGCGCTGGTCGCCCGTCACGGCAAGCACCTTCAGCCTGCCGGCCTTGGAGTATCAGCCGCGAGCGCTTGCGCCGGGCGCAGGAGGCCGGCGAGAGCGCTCGTTAAGGGTCCGCCTCTCAGGCCGCGGCCATCATGGCTGGCCAAGGATATCGAGGGTATGGCGGGCGATCATCAGTTCTTCGTTGGCCGGCACTACCCAGACCGACACGGTGCTCGATGCCGTGCTGATCCGGACCACGCCGCCGCCGGGGGCGGCGTTGGCCTCGGGGTCGAGCGTCACGCCGAGCCAGGCCGCATCGCGGCACACCGCGGCGCGCAGCGCGACGCTGTTTTCGCCGATCCCGCCCGAAAACACCAGAGCGTCGATGCCGCCCAGCGCCGCCGCCATCGAACCGAGCTCGCGCCCGATCCGGTAGACCATCAGGTCGATCGCCAGCTGCGCACGCGGCTCGCCGCTCGCTTCGAGCGTGCGCATGTCCGACGAGATGCCGGACACGCCCAACAGGCCCGACCGCAGGTACAGCAAGTCCTGCACGGCCGCCACATCCATCCCGAGCTGGTCGATCAGGTACAGCACGACACCCGGGTCCACGGCGCCGCAACGCGTTCCCATCGGCAGGCCATCGACGGCCGTGAAGCCCATCGAACTGGCGACGCTGCGCCCCCTCGCCATGGCGCACATGCTGGCGCCGTTGCCCAGGTGCGCGGCCACCACCCTGGCCGACGCCAGCGCCGGATCGGCATCAGGCAGGCGGCCGGCGATGTATTCGTAGGACAGGCCATGAAAGCCGTAGCGCCGGATACCGAGGTCGGTAATGTCCGGCGGCAGTGCGAATGCCTGGGCCAGTTCCGGTTGCGCGCGATGGAAGGCGGTGTCGAAGCAGCCGACCTGCGGCACGCCAGGCGCCATCGCGATCGCCGCGCGCACCGCGGCCAGGTTGTGCGGCAGGTGCAGGGGTGCCAGCGCCACCAGCGCCTCGAGCGCGGTCAGCACCGTGTCGTCGAGCCACTGCGGGCCGCTGTAGAGCGCGCCGCCGTGCACGATGCGGTGCCCGACCGCACGCAGGTCGCGCCCGCCCGGCTGCTGCGCGAGATAGTCGAGCAAGGCGCGCATGCCGGCCGCATGGTCGAGCGGGTCAGGCCAGGACTGTTCGTGCACGACCTCGTTGGATGTGTCCTGCACCACGAAACGCGTCGGCCCGCTGAACAGGTTCTCGATCCGCCCCTTGAACAGCAAGCTGGGCGCGGTGCCGCCAAAGAGCGAAAACTTGATGCTCGACGAGCCCGTGTTCAGGACCAGCACCTTGTCGTTGGCGGCCATCTCAGGCGCCGAGCAGGCGTTCGCCCGTCAGCTTGCGGTGGGCGACCAGCACCGCCACGGCGCAGGAGGCCAGTCTGGTGTCCACCGAATCGGCGCGGCTGGCCAGGATCAGCGGAACTCTGGCGCCGAGTACGATGCCGGCGGCGCCCGCCCCGGCCATGAAGGAGAGGCTTTTCGCCAGCATGTTGCCGGCCTCCAGGTCCGGCGCGATCAGCACGTTCGCGCGCCCGGCGACCGGCGAGTGCAAGCCCTTGATGGCGGCTGCTTCCGGATCGATCGCATTGTCCATCGCCAGCGGCCCGTCGAGAATGGCGCCGGTGATCTGCCCGCGGTCCGCCATCTTGCACAGGGCCGCCGCATCGATCGTGGACGGCATCTTGGCGCTGACCGTCTCGACCGCCGCCAGGATGGCCACGCGCACCTCCGGAAACTGCAGCACGTGCGCCAGATCGATGGCGTTTTGCACGATGTCGACCTTGTCGGCCAGGGTCGGGTTGATATTCACGGCGGCGTCCGTGATGATCAGGGGTTCGTCCCGTCCCGGCACCTCCATGACGAAGCAGTGGCTCAGGCGTCGCGCGGTGCGCAGGCCCGTGACGCTGTCGACGACCGCGCCCATCAGCTCGTCGGTGTGCAGGCTGCCCTTCATCAGCGCCTCGGCCTTGCCCTCGCGGACCAGTTCCACGGCGCGTGCCGCCGATGCATGGCTGTGCGGCGTGTCGATCAGCACCAGCTTGCCGATGTCGAGGCCGGCCTCCTCGGCCGCATGCACGATGCGCGCGCGCGGACCGATTAGGACGGGGATGATGAGGCCCATCTCCGCGGCGTCCAGGGCGGCTTCGATGGAAAACCGGTCGCACGGGTGGGCGACGGCGGCCCGGACAGGGCCCACGCGGCGTGCAGCCTCGATCAGGCGGTCGAATTGCGGATGCGTCATCGTCGGTGTGGTCATGCTTTCTCCTCGGGATCTGATGACCCAGAATAACAGCAATGAGCCTGCTCAAGCGGGATGGCTCAGGACGCCAGCAAGGCCTGCCTGGCCGCCACCGCCACCGCGCCGCCCAGTTCATCGAGCATGCCCCAGCCCATGGCGCCGAGCGAGGCGGCGACAAAGGCTTCGGTCGAGGGCAGCGTGTGCGGCGGCAGAATTCGGCTCGCGCCGGCTGGCGCCCCTGTTCGCCCGCCCGCGCGCCTGGCAGGTACTCGACGGCCTGATCGGCTTGACCATGTTCGTGCTCTGCGCCATGCTGGTGCGGCACGCTTTCATTGGCATTTGAGGAGTTCACCTATGTATGTCAGGCAGGATCACCGGTTCACCGACGTCGACGCGCAGTACGCGCTGATCGAGGATCACGCGCTCGGCGCATGGGTCATCCACAGCGAGGACGGCCTGGTAGCGAACCACGTCCCCTTCCTGCTCGAGCGCAGCCGCGGTCCGCACGGCACCCTGGTCGGCCACGTCGCGCGCGCCAATCCTGTGTGGCGCGCGCTGGACACGGCGACGGCGTCGCTGGTGATGTTCCAGGGACCGCAAAGCTATATCACCCCGAGCTGGTATCCGGGCAAGGCCGAGCACGGGAAGGTGGTGCCGACCTGGGACTACGCCGTCGTCCATGCGCATGGCGTGGCGCGGGCAATCGAGGACCCGGCATGGCTGATGGACATGCTCGAGCGCCTGACGAACGCGAACGAAGCCGCCCAGCCGGCGCCCTGGCGCGTGAAAGACGCCCCTGCCGACTACATCGACAAACTGCTGCGCGCGATCGTCGGCATCGAGATTCCGATCGCGCGGCTCGAGGGCAAGCTGAAAGCGAGCCAGGACGAGGCGGTGCGCGACAGGCTGGGCACGGTGGAGGGCCTGCGCGGCCTGCTGCGGCCGAAAGCTGCGATGGCGGACCTGGTCTTGACGGCGCTCGAAGGGGAACGCAAGGGCCAGCCCTGATCGGCCCTTCGCACGAGTAAATTGGCGTGGCTGCTTGCTACGCGCAGGAAGCCGAGCGCCTCGGTGAACTTCGTCGTCTACAACCGCGACCGCTGCACACTGGACGCCGCCTGGTGGAGGGCTAAACCTGCGAGCGCCGGTTCAGCGCGGGAACCAATCATGGCTCGGCAGCGTCGAACCATCCGAAAGGCGCATCGGCCATGGATAGAATCGACACAGAGCGCATTGCGGCAACAAAGGCGGCTGCCGGGCCGAAGCCCCTGCTCGGCCTGCGCGAGGCCGTGGCCCTGATCGTCGGTGTCGTGATCGGGGCCGGCATCTTCAAGGCCCCGTCCATCGTCGCCGGGCTCTCCGGCAGTGCCGGGAACATGTTCGGCATGTGGATCCTGGGCGGGCTGGTGTCGCTGGCCGGGGCGCTGTGCTACGCGGAACTGGCCACCTCCTGCGCCCATCCGGGCGGCGATTACTACTTCCTGCGCCGCGCTTACGGGCGATCGGTCGCCTTCCTGTTCGGCTGGGCACGCTTTTCCGTCATTACCACCGGTTCCATCGCCCTGCTCGCCTTCGTGTTCGGCGACTACATGCAGCAGGCCTGGCCCCTCCCGGGCCTGCCCGCGGCCTGGGGTCCGGTCGCCTACGCCTGCGCGGTGATCGCCCTGCTCTCGCTGGTGAACCTGCGCGGCCTGCGCAGCGGCGCGGCCACGCAAAGCTGGCTGACGCTGGCCGAGGTCGCCGGCCTGCTCCTGATCGCGGCCGCCGCCGCCCTGTTCGCCGGTCCCGGTACCGCCCAGCCGCCGCCCGCAAGCGGCGCAACCGTTTCCTTCGGCATGGCCATGGTCTTCGTACTGCTCACGTATGGCGGCTGGAACGAGGCTGCGTATATCAGCGCCGAGGTGCGCGACAGCCCGCGCAACATGGTGCGCGCGCTCATGCTGTCGATCCTGATCATCACCACTCTCTACCTGCTCGTCACCTGGGCCTGCTGGAAGACCCTGGGCATGCAGGGCATGGCGGCCTCCGAGACGCTCGCCACCGATGTCATGCGCAAAACAATGGGCGCCGGCGGCGAAAAGGCGATGTCGCTGCTCGTGGCCGTCTCGGCGCTGACCTCGATCAATGCGACCATGATCGTCGGCGCGCGCTCGGGCTATGCCATGGGCTGCGACTGGCAGCGCCTGCGCCGGTTGGGGCGTTGGGACGGCGAACGCGGCACGCCGGCAGTGGACATGCTGGTGCAGGGCGTCGCCGCCCTGCTGCTCGTCGCTCTGGGCGCGGCCTTCGGCGGCGGCTTCAAGTCGATGGTGGAATTCACGGCGCCCGTGTTCTGGCTGTTTTTCCTGCTCGTCGGCCTGTCGCTGTTCGTGCGGCGCCGGCGCGAGCCCAGCCTCCCGCGTCCCTACAAGGTCCCCCTGTTTCCGCTGCTGCCGCTGCTGTTTTGCGCCACCTGCGCCTGGATGCTGTACTCGAGCCTGTCGTATGTCGCCAGCCAGTCGCTCGGCGGCATGAACGCCGCCTGGATCGGCGTGGCCGTACTGGCGGCCGGCGTACTGCTGCTGCCGTGGCTGGCCACGCACCCGGATCCGGAATCCTGAGCTGCCCCCATCATCCACCACAGGAGAATGACGATGACTTCGCTACCACGCCGCCATACCCTGACCCGGCTCGGCGCCACCGCCGCCGGTTTGCTGCTGCCCCAGGCCTATCTGCTGGCCCAGCCTGCCGCCGCTCCGCAGTCGCTCGACGTGCCCTATGTCCCGACGCCCCAGGAAGTGGTCGAGCGCATGCTGCAGATGGCAAAAGTTGGCAAGAAAGACGTTCTCTTCGACCTCGGTTGTGGCGACGGGCGCATCGTGGTGACGGCGGCGAAAGAACACGGCGCGCGCGGCACCGGCATCGACCTCGATCCCCAGCGCATCCGCGAAGCGCGCAAGAACGCCGAGCAGGCCGGCGTGGGCCACCAGGTCAGCTTCAAGGTGGCCGACCTGTTCGAGACCGACGTCTCGGCCGCGTCGGTCGTGACGCTCTACCTGCTGCCAAACGTCAACACCCGGCTGCGTCCGCAACTGTGGAAGCAGTTGAAGGTCGGCTCGCGCGTGGTGTCGCACGCCTTCGACATGGGGCCCGAATGGCCGCCGGAGCAAACCGACACGGTCGAGGGCCGCGCGATCTACTACTGGACCATCAAGGCTGCGCACAAGCGAGCGCTCCAGAGCTGATCGCCTGATCGATCCGGCCATCCGGCGCCAACGGGTGCGTCATCGTCTCCTGCTTCGTGCTATCGTCCCCAGCACTGGCCGGCGCGCCGGAGCGCGCCTGGATCGGTCGGCGCGGCTTACGGGTCAGCGCCGACCCATCCGGAGACGACATGTCCAGGCTACTGGCGCGCTCACTGCTGATTGCCGGTCTGCTCCTGCCTGCGCTTGCGCCGGCAGCGCCCCTGCGCGTGGTCATGGACCATAACTACCCGCCCTACTCCTACCGCGACGCGGACGGCAAGCTGCAGGGCTATACGATCGACCTGTGGCGCCTGTGGGAGCGAAAGACCGGGCGGCCGGTTGAACTAATCGGGGCCAACTGGGCGCAGGTGCCGCCAATGCTGGCGACGGGCCGTGCCGACGTGATCGATCCCATCTTCCTGACACCGGCGCGTGCCCCGCGCTTCGATTTTTCGCCGCCATATAGCTTCGTTGCAACCTATATCTATGCCAATTCGGCGATTGGCGGCATCCATGACCTGCGCAGCCTGCAGGGTTTCGAGGTCGGGGTCCAGGAGGGCGATGCCTGCGGCGAGCGGCTCGGCCGCGCCGGGGTGACGAACGTGCGCGCGTTCGCCACGTATGAAGCATTGATCGGCGCCGCGGCGCGCCAGGAGCTCAAACTCCTGTGCATGGACGAACATTCCGCCGACTACACGCTGTACCGGCAAGGGCTGCACCGCACTTACGTCAAGACCTTCGCGGTGGCCCGCGACGGCCTGCGGCGCGCGGCGCGCCGGGGCGATGCCGCCACGCTGACGCTGGTCGAGCGCGGCATGGCCCGGGTCACGCCAGCCGAACGCGATGCGCTGCACGACAAATGGATGGGAAGTGCGCTGGTGTCGCCGCGCTACGCCGAACGCCTGCTCGAGGTGCTGGTCGTGCTGGGCGCCCTGGTGCTGTTGCTGGGCACCTGGCTTGCCACGGTAAGGCGGGCGGTGCGACTACGCACCGGCGACCTGAAGCGCGAACGGGCACAATTGCGCACACTGTTCGAAAGCAGTCCCGACCTGATCTGGCTGAAAGACCACGACGGGCGCTACCAGGCCTGCAATGCGCGAGCAGAGGAGGTCTTCGGGGTACCGCGCGACGGGATCCTCGGCAAGCGCGACGCCGACCTGTTCGACGTCGAGACGGCCGAGGGCTTCGTGCGCGGCGATGCCGCCGCCCTGCGTGCCGGCGGGCCGGTCACCTTCGAAGAAACCGCACCGCCCGGCCCCTGGGAGCGGCACGTGTTCGAAACCATCAAGACCCCCGTCACCCAGCCGGACGGCACGGTGATCGGCCTCTTGGGCGTGGCGCGCGACATCACCGAACGGCGCGGGCACGAGCACACGATCCGCGAACAGGAGCGGCTGCTCCAGGAAATGAGCGCCCTGGCCGGGATCGGCGCCTGGGAGATCGACCTCGGCACCGACGCTTTCTACTGGACCGACGAGCTGGCCCGGATCTACGAAATCCCGCCCGGCCTGCCGGTGACGCCGGCCACCTGCACGGCCTGCTACCAAGAGGAAGACCGCGTCCTGATCGGACGTACGCTGGACGCGGCTGCCAGGGAAGGCCGGCCGTTTACGATCGAACTCGAGATGGTCAGCGGCGCCGGCAAGCGCAAGTGGGTGCGCTCGGTCTGCGGCGCCGTGATGGAACACGGCCGTCCGGTGAAACTGCGCGGCACGGTGCAGGACGTGACGCAGCGGCGCGACCTCGAGGAATCGATGCGCATGGCGAACCTGATCTATCAAACGAGTCCGGAAGCGATCGTCGTTACCGACGAAGCGAACCTGATCGTCGACGCCAACCCCGCGTTTACGCGGCAGACGGGCGATGAGCTGCGCCATGTGCTCGGCACGACGCCGACGCTGTTCGATTCGCAGTTGCACGACAGCGGCTTCTATGCGCGCCTGTGGCAGGACTTGCTGGCGAACGGCCATTGGCAAGGCGAGATCCAGGACCGCAACGCGGACGGATCGTTCAGTGCCAAGTGCTTCGACATCCGCGTGATCCGCCATGCCGACGGGCGTGTGCACCGCCATGTGGTGCAGTTCCATGACATCAGCGAGCAAAAAGAGAAGGATGAACTGATCTGGCGCCAGACCAATTTCGACGCCCTGACCGGCCTGCCGAACCGGCGCCTGTTCCTCGACCGCCTCGAGCAGGACCTAAAGAAGGCGGCAGGCGCGGGCCAGGGCCTGGGCGTGCTGCTGCTCGACCTGGACCGGTTCAAGGACATCAACGACAGCTACGGCCACGCGAAAGGCGATGCCGCGCTGGTCGAACTGACGCGGCGCCTGGGCCGCTGCGTGTCCGAAGGCGCCACGGTCGCTCGCCTGGGCGGCAACATGTTCGCGCTGGTGGTGAGCGAATTCGAAGGCCGACGGCACCTGGAGACAACGGCCGACGCCATCATCTGCGCAATTGCAGCCCCGCTCGAGATGGACTCCGAGTCCGTCGCCTATGTGTCGGCCAGCGTCGGCATCAGCGTATTTCCGGACGACGCCTACGACGCGATCGAACTGGTGCGAAATGCCGAACAGGCCGTCTACCTTGCCAAGGGCGCCGGGCGCGGGCGCTTCCAGTATTTCACGCCGGCCCTGCAGCAGCACGCACGCGACAAGCTGGCATTGACGAACGACCTGCGCGCCGCGCTCGCGCGCAGGCAGCTGCAGGTGCATTACCAGCCGATCGTCGACACCGCCACCGGGCGCATCCGCAAGGCCGAGGCCCTGCTGCGCTGGCAGCACCACGAGCACGGCATGATCAGCCCGGCACGCTTCATTCCGCTGGCCGAGGAAGCGGGCCTGATCCACGAGATCGGCGAGTGGGTACTGGGAGAAGCCATCGCCAGCATCGAACGCTGGCAGGACGTCTACGGTCTCACGGTCGAAGTCTCGGTGAACGTGTCGCCGGTGCAGTTCGAACAGCACGCCGGGCTGCCCTGGCTGAACCGCGTCGTGAACGCGGGCCTGCCGCCCAACAGCATCACGATCGAGATCACCGAAGGCGTGCTGGTGAGCGACGCCGAACAGTTCACGCGCTGCCTCGGCGCCCTGCATGCGGCCGGCGCCCGGGTGTCGATCGACGACTTCGGCACCGGCTTTTCCTCGCTCTCCTACCTCAAGCATTTTGACGTCGACTACCTCAAGATCGACAAGTCCTTCATCGACAACCTGACCGAGGACGGCAGCGACCGCGCCCTGACCGAGGCCATCGTCGACCTCGCGCACCGGCTCGGCATCGAGGCGATTGCCGAAGGCGTCGAGACCGGCGCCCAGCGCGACATCCTGGCGGCGCTGGGCTGCGACTACATCCAGGGCTATGTGTACTCGCCGGCCGTGCCGCGCGAGGCCTTCGAGCGTTTCCTCGACCTGCAGACGGTGCACTGAGCAGGCGCGGGATTCTTTTCGTTCACGTATGATGAGCGAACACCCATCGACCAGGGGCCGCGCATGCGCGCAGCATGAGAGCGATCTCGTGCGCGCCGGCCAAGGCTTCGTAAAGGAGACCACATGAGCACTGAAACCAACCAGGACGATTCGCGCGATACCCAACTGCGCGCGGACGCACTCGAATACCACCGCAGCCCGGTGCGCGGCAAGATCGAGGTGGTGGCCACCAAGCCGCTGTCGAACGGACGCGACCTGTCGCTGGCGTATTCGCCAGGCGTGGCCTATGCCTGCGAAGAGATCGCGCTGGACCCCGCCATGGCCGCCGAGTACACTTCGCGCGGCAACCTGGTGGCCGTCATCACCAACGGCACCGCCGTCCTCGGTCTCGGCAACATCGGGCCGCTGGCCTCGAAGCCGGTCATGGAAGGCAAAGGCTGCCTGTTCAAGAAATTTGCCGGGGTCGACGTGTTCGACCTCGAACTCGACGAAAGCGACCCGGACAAACTGATCGACGCGATCGCGATGCTCGAACCCACCTTCGGCGGCATCAACCTCGAAGACATCAAGGCGCCCGAGTGCTTCTACATCGAGAAGAAGCTGCGCGAGCGAATGAACATCCCGGTCTTCCACGACGACCAGCACGGCACCGCGATCATCTCGAGTGCCGCCCTGCTCAACGCCCTGAAAGTGGTCGGCAAGGATATCGGCAGCGTGAAGCTGGCCGCCAGCGGCGCGGGCGCGGCGGCGATTGCCTGCCTCGACATGATGGTCAGCCTCGGCGTCAAGCGCGAACACATTTTCGTGGCGGACTCGAAAGGCGCAATCTACACCGGGCGCGACGCCAGGATGGAAGAGAACAAGGCGCGCTATGCGCAGGACACGAGCGCACGCACCCTGGCCGACATCGTCAAGGACGCCGACGTCTTCCTCGGCTGCTCGACCGCCGGCGTGCTCTCCGCCGAAATGGTCAAGACCATGGCGCGGCAGCCCGTGATCCTGGCGCTGGCCAATCCGGAACCGGAAATCCGGCCCGAAGTCGCGCGCGCCGCGCGGCCCGACTGCATCATCGCGACCGGCCGTTCGGACTACCCGAACCAGGTCAACAACGTGCTCTGCTTCCCCTACATCTTCCGCGGCGCCCTCGATTGCGGCGCGACGCGCATCACCGACGAGATGAAGCTTGCCTGCGTCTCCGCGATCGCCGACCTGGCCGAAGCGGAAGCGAACGACGCCGTGGCAGCGGCCTACGCCGGCGAGGATTTGCGCTTCGGTCCCGACTACATCATCCCGAAACCGTTCGACCCGCGTCTGATGGCGGCCATCGCACCGGCCGTTGCCATCGCCGCCGAACGCTCAGGGGTCGCCGCACGCCCGATCACCGACATGGCGGCCTACCGCGAGCGCCTCGCCGAAATGATCTATCACACCGGCTTCTTCATGAAGCCGGTGTTCACCCAGGCCAAGGCCAACCCGCGCCGCGTGGCATATGCCGAAGCGAACGACGCGCGCGTGCTGCGTGCGGTCCAGACCGTGGTCGACAGCGGCCTGGCGCAGCCGGTGCTGATCGGCCGCGCGGCCGAGGTGGCGCAGGCGATCACCGACAACGGCCTGCGCCTGCGCGAAGGCGTCGACTACACGCTCGTCGATGCGCTCGACGACACCACGCTGCAGGGCGCGCAGATGCTCGCCTCGGGCGAGGTCGACGCCCTCATCTGCGGCATGCGCGGCAGCTACGACAGCCACCTGAATCACGTCCGCAACGTGATCGGCATGGCCCCGGGCGCCAAGGTGCTGGCGGCGATGAACGCCCTCGTGCTCGACAAGCTGACCCTGTTCATCACCGACACCTACGTCAACGACAGCCCGTCCGCCGAGGAACTGGCGGCGATCACGCGCCTGGCGGCGGCGACATTGCGCCAGTTCGGCCTGGAGCCCAAGGTAGCGCTCTTGTCGCACTCGATTTTCGGCTCGTCCGAACGTCCGTCGGCGCGCAAGATGCGTGAAGCGCGGGCCTTGCTGGCGGACTCGGATCCGGCACTGGCGGTTATCGGCGAAGTGCACGGCGACGCCGCTTTGTCCGAGGATATCCGCCGCCTGTACCAGAGCGAGAGTGCGTTTGCCGGCAGCGCCAACCTGCTGGTGATGCCCTCGCTCGACGCCGCCAACATCACCTTCAATATCCTGAAGGTGTCTTCGGGCAAGGGCGTGACGGTCGGCCCGATCCTGCTCGGGGCGGCCAAACCGGTGCATATCCTCAGTCCCAGCGCGACCGTGCGCCGCATCGTGAACATGACGGCGCTGGCGGTGGCGGGCGTGCAGTAGCGGCATCGGGAGAACCGGACGGCGATGGCCCGCGCCCGGCTCACGGGGCGGGCTCGCTATTTGGGCTCGCCCTTGATACTGTACTTTTCGATCCGATAACGCAGGGCATCGCGGGACAAACCAAGCATTTTCGCAGCCCGCGTCACGTTCCACTTCGATGTTCCCAGGGCGGCAATCAAAAACCGGCGCTCCATGCCTTCGAGATTGAAGGCCTGTTCCGCGTCCGAAGCAGTCCGGACAATGGGAAGCGTTCCCGGGTCATGACCCGTCGAGGCGGACGGTAGCAATAGCTCTTCCAGGGTAATTGCATCATGCTGCGCCATCAGCGCAACTTGCTCAAGCATATTACGAAGTTCCCGCACATTGCCCGGCCAGTGCCAATGGATCAGCGCTCGCTGCGCATCGGCGGTCAGATGCAGGTTGGGCTTGCGGTAGCGCGCGCCATGGGCCGCCAGGAATGCCCGGGCCAGCAAAAGGATATCCCCTGGACGTTTGCGCAAGGGTGGCAAGGCAAGCTGCACCATCTTCAACCGGTAATAAAGATCTGCCCGAAATTTACCATCCAGAACGCTGCTCTGCAGATCCTGATTGGTCGCTGCGATCACGCGGAAATTGATGCGGTGTTCGCGCAGGCCGCCAAGCCTGCGCACCTTCTTTTCCTCCAATACTTTCAGGAGCTTGGTCTGCATCGCAAGTTCGAGCTCAGCAATTTCGTCCAGGAACAAGGTTCCGCCGTCGGCTGCCTCGATCAGGCCGTATTTTCGTTCGCGCGCGTCGGTGAACGCTCCCCGCTCGTAGCCGAAGAGCTCGGCTTCGAGCATCTGTGGCGGGATGGACGCGCAGTTAAGTTCGACGAAAGGCTGGGTTTTGCGCGCCCCCTCGTAATGCACCGCCCTGGCGACAAGCTCCTTGCCCGTTCCCGTTTCGCCAGTAATCAGTACTGTGGGCAAATCATCATCCAGCAGCAAGCATTCGGCCTGTGCGAGCCGACGGATGGTCTCTTTCAGCGCCAGCATCGGGGGCGACTCGCCCAACAGGTTTTTCAGTTCGCTTCTGCTGGCCTGCTGCGCTTGCATGTAACTCAGCGTTTTTTCTACACGCTCGTGTCCCAGTGCACGGTCGACAATCAGCTTCAGTTCGCGCAGCACAAGTGGCTTGGACAGGTAATCGAACGCACCGAGCTTCATCGCCTGAACCGCGACCTCGACGGTTGCATTACCGGTGATCATAATCACCTTGATGAGTGGAATCCTCCTGCGGATTTGCGCGAGCACCTCCAGGCCATTCATCTTGGGCAAGTGATAATCCAGCACCACCACATCAGGCATGAATGACTCGAGTCGCTCGATACCCTCCTCTCCCGAATGCACGGCGACCGCCTCATACTGATAACGCTCGAGATAGGCCTTCATGTTCTTGGCAAGAACCAGTTCGTCCTCGATGATCAGGATGGCGTGTGTCATCGGTCAGGCCGTCGCAAAGCGCATGGTGATGACGGTACCCTTCCCTTGGGTGCTTCGAATTTGCATATGGCCGCCAAAACGTTTCACAATGCGTTGTACCAGGGTGAGCCCGACCCCAAGTCCTCTGGCTTTTGTCGTGAAAAATGGGTGAAAGATCTTCGTCATGTTGTCGGGGCTGATGCCGGCACCGGTATCGCTGATCTCGATATGGACGCCCTCCTGCCCGGCCTTTCTGCCACCGGTAATGACAATGGATCCGCCATCGGCGGATATTGCCTCGAGCGCGTTACAGATCAGGTTGTTAAATGCCTGCATTAACAAGGATGCGTTCCCGTGGATCTTCGGGAGCCCATCAGGCATGTCCAGTTCGATCGTGACCTGGCGGCGCTTTGTTTCCAGGGCAAAACCCGCAATGCACTCGTCAATGAGCGGCCGAAGGTCGACTGCTTCCTTGCGGTAGTCGGGGGCGTGCGAATAAGTCAGGAGCTCACGGATCCATCGCTCGATCCGGTGGACTTCGGAAATGATGTCGTTGGCCGAGTCCACACCAATTGCGCCCGGTGCGTCATGCCAAAGCTCTGCCGATGACCTGATCGACGACAGGGGATTGCGTATGCCGTGGGCTACCGCGGAAGCCATCTCGCCCAAGGCACTCATGGTTTCGGATTCGACCAGCCGCTCTTGCTGCGAGCGGATCAGGTGATCCGCGCGGCGGACAATCCAGAACAGGACCAGGTATAAAAACAGGCCGACACCGATCGAAATCATCCAGGTCAACGCGGTGCCCGCATTGATCGCGCGAGACAAGGCGTTCGGGATGCGATAGACCTCCACTACACCGATCACCGCACTGGTGCCGGCATCGCGCATCGGAATGTACAGTTCGACGAAGCGCATCGGCGTTTTGCCGAGATAAAAGTGTTCAGGTTTCGCGGCCGCACCCGTCGGTCCGACACTGCCGCTTTCAATTGCAAGCTGTCCTTTCAGCGCTTTCACCAGTTCGGGATTGTTGCCATATTTTTTCCCCTGATCCAAACGATCCTCGCTGGACCACAACAAGGTCGTGTCCTTGCCATACACGTTGGCCCGTGCCACATCGGGCAGCTTGGCAACGTGCTTGAGAAATCTGACAAGCGACTCGGTCGCCTTCGGGTGCCCGAGCGTATAGTCTTGGCCAATTTCGATTTCCACCATGTTCTGCACGAAATCCCTGGTCAGCTCTGCATCGCGCTGAAGCAGGTGATGCGTCAGGAAACGCGACAGCAAGGTAGCGGAAACCACGGAGGCGAGGCAGATCGCGATCGAGCTGAGCAACAGAAATCGACGCATGAGGTCGAACGGGCTGTCGGCGGCGGTGTCAGTGCGATTCACGATGATCGTTTCCCGCGAAGGTGAGCGAAGGAATTGCTTTAGAAGCGTCAACGGCAAAAGACGGACAATTTTTCTACCCGCCGCGCATACATTCATATTACTCCCGCCCGCTTCGCTAACACATTCATTGAGTTAATTTTTCTACATCGCCATACCTCACTGCGCTGACGCAGAAATGGGTGGGGGATAACACACGCTGGGTGGGGGAAATGGCCCACATTTTTTTGTTGCGGCAACAGAATCGGCATCCGCCTGCGTTTGTCGCCCCACGCGTGGTCGAAATCATGCTTGGCATGAAGATTGCTACGGTCTAGTACTGTGACACCGATGAAGCCGCAGCCATCCAGCGTTCCGCCCCGATACCTATCCAAGGTCGCAGAACCCAAGCCGCAACCGCCAATGACATGCCAGGAGATTGAGATGACGACTAATTACACTGCTTCCTGCACTTCCCCCAATTCGTCGAAGTTGCAGAAGCGACGAACAACTGTTCGCGGTTCCTGCCTGGCATCGCTGGCATTGCTTTTCTTGTCGGGGTTCGCCGGCCAGGCCAGCGCAGCGTCTTCCGATGGTTGCGAAGGCGGAGGATTCACAGTGCTTGGCTTGCAAGCTCCGCAAGATCGCACGATTCCTCCAACGGCACTGGGCAGCGGGGACGTCATTTCTGTGCGCGGAAAATACGTTCAGTTCGATATCGACAAAAAAACCTTCGGCATCCTCAATTACACGCTCACTGGCGCGCCGAACCGGCTAGACATTACTGGCAACAGGCGTACACCGGTCTTCGATAGCAAACTTCCGGATCACCGCGGCCTCGCCTTGACCGGCGAGGTAGAACTTGAGTTGAAAGAAGAGGCACTTGTGATTCTTCGCGAGGGGCCGGGCCTGACAATGAAGGTTCAGGCCAAGGATTGCGCGAATGGCGGACTATTCCAGATGGAACCGGAGCGTGCTGACCAGACGAGCACACTGTTTATCCATGTGCTGGCCCAGGAGACATTTTATTTCGACAACGGCAATTTCCGGCAACGTGAGGGAGAAGTCGTCCGGTACAAGGACACGACGATCGTTGTCCCATCTCGTATTAACTTTGGGAACGATGTTTCGCGGAAGTTCGTCGGCCGCGACAGCCCACAGGTTGCCGAGCGTGTCGATGAGCAGAGGTGCATCAATCTCATCAACAGGCGTATCGGCACGCCCGACACCGTCCGGCATTGCGGCAGGGTATCCCGGTGGATGGTCGCCAGCGGAGGACGCATGGGCCAGGTCATGGGCGAGGATGCCGTCGAGGTTGCGCCGCCAGCGACAGTGTGCGTAAAAAAATGCCAGGGACGAAATCGGGTGCGAGGACAATCCGTGGTTCTCGGATTCCCGTTCCCGGTTCCAATCGATCAGCGCCTGAAGCCACCCTTCCCGTAATGTCGGGCAGAACTGTGCAGGCCTTCATCAGCGCCGAAAGCAAATTTTTTGACGGAACCTAGGGGGTTTACCCGGCGAATCGCCGGGTTTTTTTGTCGCTCAAGCGCGCAAGCGGTAAGAACCCGGCAATCAGACCACGCAACAGCTTCGCGCAACGGTCAATTGCAGTACCCAAGCGGAATTTTTCGCCCACCTTCCTTGCATCGTCCAATTTCCAGCCTTATTGCAGAGCACCCAGATGCTGGCCTCGGGCGAGGTCGACGTCCTCATTTGCGGCATGCGCGGCAGCGACGACAGCCACCTGAATCATGTCCGCAACCTGCAAGGATATCCGCCGCCTGTATCAGGGCGAGAGTGCGTTGCCGGCAACGCCAACCTGCTGGTGATGCCCTCGCTCGGGGCCGCCAAGATCACCTCCAATATCCTGAAGGTGTCGTCGGGCAAGGGCGTGACCGTCGGCCCGATCCTGCTCGGGGCGGCCAAACCGGTGCATATCCTCAGTCCCAGCGCGACCGTGCGCCGCATCGTGAACATGACGGCGCTGGCGGTGGCGGGCGTGCGCCAGGAGTACGGGGCGGGGGTCCCCCCCCGCCTTTTCACGCGTGGCGCGTCGTCGAATGCAATCGATAGCCGGCCGGACTGGCCACGTACAGGTAGCCGAACAAGGCAGCGAACCCGAAATTGAGGATCACGTTGAACCACGCGGTGTCCGGCACGGTGTCGACCATGAGCTGGCGGTAGAGCGTGATCACGAAGCCGAAGGTAAATGCGACCAGGTTGCCGATCAGGACGTAGTGGATTTCGGCGACATCGGGAGCACGGCTGGCAGCAAAGTTCATGACGGCGAAACCGGTCAGTACGGAACCGTACAGCATGGCCATGCCGCGCCCGGGGGTGTTGAGGCTGTCGGCTCCATAGGTTCTCAGCAGTGCATCCGGTCCGAACATCAACGCGAGACCGAACACGATGCCGACAAACGCGGCGAGCCTGAGGATGAGGCGATATTTCATCATACTCTCCTGATAATCCGACTTTTTCGGCGGACCGGACAGGCATGTGAACATGCCGCCGCGCCGCCATAGGGTGTGCCTATTCAGCTTAGGCGACAATCCGGCCGATACAAGCACAAGCTGGGGTCCGGTCTGACATTCCGACACAGGCTCGTCCGTACAGAGCGGACCAGCAATCGGCCAAGGCAGAGGCCGTGTCCGAAGGTTAGCGCTGCTCCAGCCCTCCCCGGCATCCACCTGGACCGGCGTGGCCGCTCGTCGTCGCCGTATCGCTGGTCCTGGCCCATCACACGCCGGAGCAAACGGGCGCACCTATCTGAAGTTACTGTGATTTTCGCCCAACGAGACCCCATAAGGAGGTTAAGGGAAGAGCGGAAGCGGATAAATTCGACTTCATCTGCCCACACCGTCGGCGCATTTGCGAAAGGATTCGTACCATGCTCTGCCTGAAATGTAAAACAGATGTCGCTGTGCTCGTCGAGGTGCGCGTGTGGCGCAGACACGGCCAAACCATTAATACCGTCTTCGACACGACGGAGAACTCGACTTCATTCAAGGTGCTGGAACAGGCGTCCGGTAGCGGTTCGGCTTGACTGCCGACTGCCTGCACTGCGCACGGCGGGCAGCAGGCAGCGTCGGGCAAATCGCTGCTGCTCCTGGCCGTGCATGTGCTGGTCATTGCGAGCCTGATCGTCGGCGTGCCCATCATCGCGATTCTCAAGCACGGCTACGCCGCCCGGCTTACACCAACCCGGTCATGTAATACACGGCGATCACGAAGAACACCGCCAGCGTCTTGACGATGGTGGAATGACACGGGTGCTCCTCTTCTCTAGTAGATGCCGGTCGCGTGATGCGGACGGGCGGTGTTGCTGTTTCTTCGATGCTCGGCGGCATGCCGACGCAAGGGAAGCCGCAGGCCCGGCCGGGGCCGGCCACGCGGGGGCACGATTATTCGTGATCGTTGATGTAATTGAAATACGTAGAACTACCGTATGGAACAGCGTTTGGGACGGGTCGGCGTCGGCCCGGTGGACAAGTGAAGCGCTTATCGCGCGCGCATCAGCCACACCCGGCTGCGCACACCCGGCAGCCGGCAGCTGTTCACAATCGCGATCCGTCCCCCGCGGTCGACGGCCAGCTTCCGGCCCAATAAACCTTGCTCGCTGCCGTTGCCGGCGCCTGCGAACGCGTCGCTGCCCGGCACCTTCGCCGGTGCCGTAAAACTGCGTCCGCCGTCGCGCGAGAGCGTGATGCCGAGCGATTCCGGGCGTCCGTCGGTTCCCATGGTTTCCCAGATGACGCTCAACCCTTTGGCGCCATCGCTTGCCAGCATCGGGTAGGCCGCGCCGCTACTGCCCGCGCTTCTCGAGAGCGTGCGCGCCGGGCCGAATACGCCATCCCGCCCCGCTTGCGTGTAGCGCACCTCGGAGCGATCGCGTGGACTCGGGCGCTGCGCAAAGACCAGGTGCAGCCTGCCGGCGGCGTCGAACGACAAGCGCGGCGCGTCGGCCTGGCCGGCACCGCCGTCGACCAACCGGGGTGCGCCGAAGCTGGCGCCATTGTCGACCGAGCGGGCGACGCGTATCGCGGTCTGGGGGTCTTCGCCGACAGTCCAGGCAAGGTGGACGATGCCGCCGGGTCCGACGGCAAGCGATGGCGCGCGGGCCGGACGCGCGTCGTCGCCGGCGATCCGGCGCGGGTTTGAGAAGCTGGCGCCGCCGTCGAGCGAGCGTGCCATCCACAGCGCGCCGTGGTATTCGGTCCAGGTCGCCAACACAGTGCCGTCGGCCTTGACAACCAGGTCGAGGCTGCCGTTCGACCAGGTCGCGCGGTCGAGACGTCCCTTGCCGTCGCCCCCTTGTGAGCGGGACAGGTTCAAGGGCGCGGCGAAGGTCTTTCCGCCGTCGCTTGACCGGGCGAACAGGATGTCGCCGCCGTGCGAGCCGCCGGAAAAAATGATTTCCTGCCAGAGCAGGCAGATGCGTGCCCCTTGGCGCGGATCGATGGCAATGCGCGGCAGCCAGGACAAGGTGGCCGGGCTGCGCGAGACGTTCACCGGCGCGCCGAGCCGGCCGCTCGGGGCGACGCTGCGCAACCAGACATCCTTGCTGCCCTGGTCGACCCAGGCCACCACCTGCCCGCCGTGCGCGGAAAAAGCGACAGTCGCGTCGTCGACATAGTCGTAGCGCGAGTCGTTCTGCCGCCAGGGAGCTTTCTCGCCGCCTCCGCTGGCGATTTCGACCGGGTACTCCCACGCCGGCCCGGAAGAAGCGGCGCCGCCGCTGCCGGGCACTGCCGGCATGGCAGCAAACAGAGCGAACAGGAATGCACGATCCATGAAAACCTCCCGCCATGACGTTAACACTCCCGGTGCGGGGCCGGCGCCGCGTGCACGACACCGAAGCAGTTCGCGCGCCGCTCGCCGTGCCATCGGACTAATATGGATGAGTGATGCGCGGTGCGCGTTTTCGGGTTGCCGCACGAATAAGGATGAGCGTTGCAGGGAGTGCAATTGCGGTTTTCCCTTAGTTGCATATCAGTCTATTTGCTGGTACAACCAAGCCTGCGTACATACCTGTTCAACAGGATTTCGATCGCGGCGCGTTCCTATGCAAAGGGAGCGGCGCGGATCGTGCATCGGCTGGACGGTTGGGCATAACTTATAAACAGAGACCGAGGAAGACAACATGAAACTTACCCTGATGCGCGCCGCCGCATGCCTGGCATTGTTTGGCAGCGCAATGGCGCATGCACAGACCTACCCGACCAAGACGATCACGATGATCGTTCCGTTCGCCGCCGGTGGCCCTACCGACACGGTCGCGCGCCTGGTGGCTCAGTCGATGGGCACCAAGCTCAAGCAGCAAATCATCATCGAGAACGTCGGCGGTGCCGGCGGCACGATCGGCGCCGCGCGCGTCGCCAAGGCCGCACCGGACGGCTACACCCTCTTCCTGCACCACATCGGCCAGGCCACGGCGCCGTCGCTCTACCGCAAGCTCAGCTACAACGCGATGGACAGCTTCGAGACCGTCGGCCTCGTCACCGACGTGCCGATGATGATCGTCGCACGCAAGGACTTCCCGGCCAAGGACTTCAAGGAATTTCTCGCCTACGTCAAGGCCAACAAGGACAAGGTCACCTACGCCAACGCCGGCGTCGGTTCCGCCTCGCACCTGTGCGGCATGCTGTTCATGACCGCGATCGGCACCGACCTCACCACGGTGCCTTACAAGGGCACGGGCCCTGCCATGAACGACCTGCTCGGCGGCCAGGTGGACTTCATGTGCGACCAGACCACCAACACCACCAGCCAGGTCAAAGGCGGCAAGATCAAGGCCTACGGCGTGACCACCAAGGCGCGCCTGCCGTTCATGAAAGAACTGCCGACGCTGGCCGAATCGGGCCTGCCGGGCTTCGAAGTGGCGGTCTGGCATGGCCTGTACGCACCGAAGGGCACCCCAAAGCCGATCGTCGACACGCTGGCCAGCGCGCTCCAGACGGCGCTCAAGGATCCAACCGTCAAGCAGCGTTTCGCCGACCTCGGCACCGAGCCGGTCGCGGAAAAACGCGCGACGCCGGACGCGCTGCGCGCGCACGTCAAGTCGGAAATCGAGCGCTGGGCGCCGATCATCACCAAGGCCGGCATCTACGCCGACTAAGGCGGGCAGCAAGCATGGGCGGATCGGCCGGGAACACTTCCCGCGACCGATCCGCCGTGCGTGCGGCCGCAAGGCGGGAGACATCCTTGCGGCCGCAACGACACGCAGGACCGCATTCAACAAGCAATAAAAGGAGCGCGCAGTGCCATCATTCATCCGCCATCCAAAAGATTTCTGGACCGGCATTATCTTTCTGTTCTTCGGCCTGTCGGCGGTCATCATCGGCCTCGACTATCCGATGGGCACCGCCGGCCGCATGGGCCCGGCCTACTTCCCGGCGGTGCTCGGCGGCCTGCTGAGCCTGGTTGGCCTGGTGGGTGTGATCCGTTCCTTCCTGCGTCCCGGCGAAGCGATCGGCAAATTCCATATCAAGGAGCTGGTGCTGATCCTGACGGCCGTCATCCTGTTCGGTTTCCTGATGCGCGGCGCCGGCCTGGTTCCTGCGGTGCTGGTGCTGGTGCTGCTGGCCGCCTACGCCAGTCCCAAGTTCACCTGGGGCGCCTCACTGCTGCTGGCAGGCGGCCTGGCCATCTTCGCGGTCGTCGTGTTCGTCAAGCTGCTTGGCCTGCCGATGCCCATCCTCGGCCCCTGGTTCGGCTTTTAAGAAGAAAATATGGAAATCTTTACTAATCTCGGACTAGGCCTGGAAACGGCCTTCACCCTTACCAATCTCGCCTACTGCCTGATCGGCGTGTTCGTCGGCACCGCCGTCGGCGTGCTGCCTGGCCTGGGCCCGATCGCGACCATCGCGATGCTGTTGCCGGCCACCTTCGGCCTGCCGCCGGTGTCGGCGCTCATCATGCTCTCGGGCATTTACTACGGCGCCCAATACGGGGGCTCGACCACAGCCATCCTGGTCAATTTGCCGGGAGAATCGTCCTCGGTGGTGACCGCCATCGACGGCTACCAGATGGCGCGCCAGGGCAATGCCGGCAAGGCCCTGGCCACGGCCGCGCTCGGCTCGTTCTTCGCCGGCACCGTGGCAACCGTCCTGCTGGCCCTGTTCGCGCCGCCACTGGCCGAACTGGCCCTGAAATTCGGCCCGGCCGAATATTTCTCGCTGATGGTGCTGGGCCTGGTCGCATCGGTCGTGCTGGCGAGCGGCTCGCTGCTTAATGCGATCGGCATGGTGGTCCTCGGCCTGCTGCTGGGACTGGTCGGCACCGACGTCAACTCGGGCCTGGCGCGCTACACCTTCGACCTGCCTGAGCTGGCCGACGGCATCAACTTCGTGATCGTTGCGATGGGCATGTTCGGCATCGGCGAAATCATCCGCAACCTCGAGCACGACGAGTCGCGCACGGTGATGATGAAGAAGGTCAAGGGACTGATGCTGACCAAGGACGACTTCAAGCGCATCATCGCGCCGATCCTGCGCGGCACCGCACTCGGTTCGGCGCTCGGCATCCTGCCCGGCGGCGGCGCCATGCTCGCGTCGTTCGCGTCGTATTCGATCGAGAAGAAAATCTCGAAAAACTCGGCCATGTTCGGCAAGGGTGCGATCGAAGGCGTCGCCGCGCCGGAGGCGGCCAACAATGCCGGCGCCCAGACCTCGTTCATCCCGATGCTGACCCTCGGCATCCCGTCGAACCCGGTGATGGCGTTGATGATCGGCGCGATGATCATCCAGGGCATCCAGCCTGGACCGGCCGTGATGACCGAGCAGCCGGCACTGTTCTGGGGCCTGATCGTCTCGATGTGGTTCGGTAACCTGTTCCTGGTTGTGCTGAACCTGCCGATGATCGGCCTCTGGGTCAAGATGATCACGGTGCCTTACCACCGCCTGTATCCGGCGATCCTGATGTTCTGCTCGATCGGTGTCTTCAGCCTGAACAACAACGAGTTCGACGTTTGGCTGATGGCCTTGTTCGGCCTGTTTGGCTACATCTGCGCAAAACTGGGCGCCGAGCCGGCCCCGATGCTGCTGGGCTACATCATCGGCCCGATGATGGAGGAATACCTGCGCCGCGCGCTGCTGCTCTCGCACAGCGACCCGCTCGTGTTCGTCACCCGACCGATCAGCGCCACCATGCTGGCCCTGGCGGCGGCTGCCATGATCGTCGTGCTCTTGCCTGCGCTGCGCAAGAAACGCGAAGAAGCCTTCCACGAAGAGTGATGGCGTCCGCACCCCCGCAATGCTTGCCGGGGGTGCGGTTTTCACATCCGGCGCACCACTGCGGTGCACCGTTCCGGACATTCCCGTCCAGATCTATCTCATATTGAACACACTTCCTGTGCGATTTTGCACAAACACTTCGCAAGTGGCATGAAGTCGTTGACAATATTGACGCATGAAAATACAGTTTCATTATAGATGGCACAGTTCCACCAAGAGAAACGCCGCCGCTATACCCGCAGTACCGCCGTCCGGCCTCGTCGGGGCCGGAGCATACAGAAAACCAGGAGACCGTTTTAATGAAGAAGACCATCCTCGCAATGGCCGTACTCGCCGCCTGCATGTCGACCGCTTCGGCACAGACCAGCGTCACCATTTACGGCATCGTCGATGCCGGCGTCACCCATGTGACCAATGACGGCCCGGTCGGCGACCGTACCACGGTCGAAGCTGGCCAGCTGCAAGTGTCGCGCTGGGGCTTCAAGGGCACCGAAGACCTGGGCGGCGGCATGAAGGCCCGTTTCGGCCTCGAAGGTACCTTGTTCAACGACACCGGCGCTGCCGGCGTCGCCACTGGCGCCGTCCCAACGACCGCGCTGTTCGACCGTGAAGCCACCGTCGGCCTGTCCGGCGCCTTTGGCTCGATCGACCTTGGTCGCCAGAACATTCTCGGTGTCGGCTCGGTCGGCCTGGCGGACCCGCTCGGCCTGTCGTTCGCCGCAACCAGCCCGAACGTGCTCTTTGGCGCGCTGAACAACTCCGGCGTGTATGGCGCCTACGGTGCCAATGGCAGCGGCAGCGGCCTGCGCCAGAGCAACTCGATCAAGTATGTCTCGCCGACCTTCAGCGGTCTGGGCTTTGCCGTGATGCGCGCTTTCGGCGAACAGGCCGATGGCATCCAGAAGAGCTCGTACCAGGGCGTATCGACGTTCTACAACGCCGGCCCGTTCGGCGCCGCAGCCGCCTATGCCCGCCTGAAGAACAACCTCAATACCGACAGGCTCACGTCCATCGGTCTCGGCCTGAAGTACACCATGGCGGCGTTCGTGCTCAAGGGCACCTACATCTCGAACGAGACCGATCTGAACAACCGCAAGATCACGATCGCCGGCGTCGGCGTCGACGTTCCGGTCGCGCCAGCGATGACGGTCACCGGCGCCGTGTACAACACCAAGCGCTACGGCGACCTGGTCGACAGCTCGCAGCAGTACCACCTGATCGGCAAGTACGCGCTGAGCAAGCGCACCGTGGCGTATGCAGCCTATAGCCGCGCCAACACCGATACCGTCATCACCGCAACCGGGATCAACCTGGCGCAGGGCGTCGTGGCAGTCGGCAGCGACCAGGCCAACCGCTTCACGACCGGCGTGATGCACATGTTCTGATGTCAGGCAATCGCTTGACAGGGTAAGATGCGGTACCACGGCGGCCCTCGGGTCGCCGTACTTTTTTGGGCTACCCGGATGTTGAGATGACACTACAAGACGACGACGGCAATGTGCCGGAAGGATTCGAGCGCCTGAAACGAGGCGGCCCCTACATGGCCAGCCTGGGCGACCTGTATTGCCGGCGAGACGCCGACAAGATCGTGATCGCCATGCGCATTACCGAGCGCCACACCAACATGCGCGGCATCGCCCACGGCGGCATGCTGGCCAGCCTGGCCGACTCGGCCTTGGGCCTGGGCCTGACGATGTCCTGCGATGGGCGCAATTCGTTCGTTACCGTCAACCTCGGCACCGATTTCATCGATGCCGCCCGGCCCGGCGATTGGGCCGAGGCGCAGGTGCACATCGGGCGCATCGGCTCGCGTGTGGCGTTTGCGGAATGCAATCTGATGGTGGGAGACAAGCGCGTGCTGCGCGCGAGCGGCGTGTTTGCGGTGATGAAGGCGCTGACGGCGGCGCAGCTCGATGCCGGGTATTGAAAGAACAGCCCCTTCGGTGATGAACAACGGACCAGTCACTGAACGTTGACGGCAAAAAGCCGCCCACTTCGCAGTGCGCGGCTTTTGTCTTGCCTCGGCCGCAATCAGCGGCGGCAGCTCAAGCGCAGCGTTTCATTTTCGCGCGCAACAACCCGTAGCGACTCGCTATCGCCGCAACGATAGACGACGCTCAGGCGCTTCTGTACGCCAGGAGCCGGGTCGCCGCACAGCCCATTTCCGGCGCGGACGGCACCACCACTGCGCTCGACTTCATCGCGCACCGCGCGGCGCGCGTCGCACATTGCACCCCGTGCACCATACTCGGCTTCGACGACGCGAAGGCGGTTTCCCCCTCCCGGACGGCCGCGGTCGTCTTGCGCGGCGCGCTGGCCGGCTGCATAACCCTCGTCGTAACCACGGCGGTAATCGGCACTCTGGGCGAATGCGGATGTGGACGCCGCAGTCAAGGCGAGCACGGCGGCGATACGGATGATGTGTTGTTTAGCAAGTCGCATTTTTTTCTCCTGGTGTCATTGTGGTCGATACTATCGCGCACCCTCCGGCCGCTCTGTACGTACGGCCACAGTGTGTCAGCAAAATCCGCCAAAAGCTGTCGATTCCCCTGTAAGAAACGTTTCAATCTGTAAGCGCACAGCTGGGG
Organism: Massilia sp. CMS3.1; assembly: GCF_051262535.1. Lineage (NCBI taxonomy): Bacteria > Pseudomonadati > Pseudomonadota > Betaproteobacteria > Burkholderiales > Oxalobacteraceae > Massilia > Massilia sp. CMS3.1. Next base: position 558,991 of record NZ_JBIMES010000001.1, read on the forward strand.
TCAGGTTGAGGTAGTCCGGTTTTCAAGACTCCAGCCGGGCCGCGATCTCGATCAGGCGCGGGCGCACTTCTTCCAGCAGGAACCGTTCCGACACACTCGACGACGGCCCGCCGCAGTTGATCGACATCAGCTGGCTGCCGCCGATCGGATAAAACCCGACCGCGATCCCGTTGACATCCTTCTGCCACTCGCCGAACGAGGTGGTGCAGCCGTACTGCGCATAGTCGCGCGTGCCGCGTTCGATCGCATCCTGCACCGCCTTGTAGGCCATCTCGTCGATCTCCAGGTAGCGCGCCAGGATGTCCTGGCGCTCCTGGTCGGTTGCCTTGACCAGGTAGGCGCGGCCGATCGCCGACACCGCCAGCGGCATGCGCGAGCCAACCTGCAGCGCCAGGGCCAGGGCCGCCGTGCTGCGGCAGACCTCGATATAGATCATCGAGAGCCGGTCGCGCACTGCGATCGACACCGTGGTGCCGGAAAACTCGGCCAGCTCCTGCATCATCGGGCGCGCCAACTGGCGGATGTCGAGGCGCGCCAGCATTGCCGCGCCCAGGCCCAGCGTGGCCGTGCCGAGCACGTAGCGCCCGCCGCCGTCCTGCACCAGGTAGCCAAGGCGCGTGAGCGTGTAGGTGAAGCGCGTCACGGTCGACTTGGGCAAGCCGCAGCGCTCGGCAATCTGGTGGTTGGTCAGGCCCTTGTCGGCCGAGCGAAAGCAGGCCAGCACCTCGAGCCCGCGCGCCAGTGCGGTAATGAAATAGCGCTCTTCGTTCTTGCGGGAAGGGTCAAGGGGTTCACCGCCTTCCGGCGCCTTCCCGCTCATGTTCGTATCGCTCGATTGCATTGGATGACCCTGGTCTGGACGGTGGGCATGCGCGCCTACTGAAAGAGGCTTTGCCGCGAAGCGCAAGGCATGGCACACTGGCCTTGCTGTATTGGCAGTTGAGTTGCATCAACACATGAGGTCGTTTCGTTCACGTGCGCCGCGTGCCGTTTGCGGATCGCTAACAAAACGTTGCTACTCACCTGAAATTATCGTATCCTTTTTTTGTTCCATTTTACACCCACTAGTTTCGCGTAGCAAAACCAAAATCGCAGAACGCACCGGGTGCGTCCACCGCGCGCCCATTTCGAGGAGTCGCATGTTCATACACCATGTGTTGGCGAATACCAGGGCAAGCAGCCTTGCCGACGCCGCTACCAGCGGCCTCGCTCCCTCCTCGTGCACCTCCCCCCTGCCGAACACGCACGCGCATTCCCCCATGACCTTCACGCAACGAGGTGCGCTCATGCGGTAAGAACGCGCTCGCGGCAGCATCCAAATCAAACACGATCACACCTATAACGGAGACACGATTTTGGAGCTTTTCCTGCAACAAGTCCTTAACGGGCTGACCCTTGGAGGGGTCTACAGCCTGGTCGCACTCGGGCTCACGCTCGTCTACGGCATCCTGCACGTGCCGAATTTCGCCCATGGCGCCTTCTACATGGCGGGCGCCTATTCGGCATTTTTCATCATGAGCAAGCTGGGCCTCGGCTACTGGTGGGGCATGCTGGGCGCCGCCGTCATCGTGGCGCTGATCTCGGTGCTGTCCGAGCGCCTGGTCTTCCATCCGCTGCGTAAAGCGCCCTACCTGCACCACATGATCGCCTCGATCGGGATCCTGCTGTTCCTCGAGGCGGGCGCCCAGGCGATCTGGGGCGCGGACTTCCACCGCATGGAGACGCCGTATACCCAGCTGCTCGAATTCGGCGGACTGACCCTGCCGGCCCAGCGCCTCCTGATCATCGCGGCGGCCTTCCTGCTGGTCGCCCTGCTGCAGCTGTTCCTGAAGAAGACGGTCACCGGCGCGACGATTGTCGCCATGGCGCAGAACCGCGAGGGCGCGGCCCTGGTCGGCATCGACGCCACCCGCGTGGCGATGCTGACCTTCGCCATTGCCGGCGCACTGGCCGGCGTCGCCGCCGTGCTGTATGCGCCGATCAACCTGGTGTACACCTCGATGGGCAACTTGGTGATCACCAAGGCATTCGTGATCATCGTGCTGGGCGGGATGGGCAGCGTGCCTGGTGCGATCGTCGGCGGCCTGATCCTCGGCTTTGCCGAAGCCTTCGGCGCCTTCTACATCTCGACCGACTACAAGGACATCATCGCCTTCGCGATCCTGGTGCTGATCCTGTCGGTGCGCCCGCAGGGCCTGTTCGCCAAGGGAGCCCACTGATGAAGTTCTTCAATCCCACCGTCGGCTGGAGCGCCCTGCTGCTGCTGGCCCTGGCCTTCCCCTTCCTGGCCGGGAACGACTACCATCTGACCGTCATGTCGACCGCGTACATCTACGCGATCGCCACCATCGGCCTGAACCTGATCACGGGTTACACCGGCCAGTACAACCTGGCCCACAGCGGCTTCATGGCGGTCGGCGCTTACACGGTCGGCATCCTGACGGTCGATTACAACGTGCCGTTCTGGGTCGCGTTTGCCCTGGCCGGCGTCTTCGCCGCCTTCCTCGGCTTCTTCGTCGGCCTCGTGTCGCTGCGCCTGAAAACCCACTTCTTCTCGATCTTCACCCTGTGCGTGGGCTACATCATGTACCTCGTGATCGAAAAATGGGAAAGCCTGACCCACGGCACAGTCGGCATCATCGGCATCCCGGCGCCGCCTTCGATCGGCAGCATCGACTTTTCCGAGGCGCGCCCGCAGTACTACCTGGTGCTGTTCTTCCTCGTTGCCAGCCTCTGGATCATGCACCGGATCGTGCGCTCGCTGATGGGCCGCACCTTCATGGCCATTCGCAACGGCGACGACCTGGCCCAGGCGCTGGGCATCAACCTGATGCGCACCAAGCTGATGGCCTTCATGCTGTCCGTGTTCTTCTCGGGTCTGGCCGGCGGTCTGTACGCGGGTTTCGTGCGCTTCATCGGCCCCGGCGTGGCGAGCGTCGAGCACACCTTCGACATGACGATGTACATGCTCATCGGCGGCATCGGCACCCTGCTCGGACCACTGTTGGGTGCGATCGGCGTGCCCTGGCTGACCCAGTACCTGCAGGTGCTGCAGGATTACCGTTTCGTCGTCTTCGGCCCGCTGTTGGTGCTGCTGGTGATTTTCCTGCCGTACGGGATCGTCGGCACCTACATGAACCGCAAGCGGCGCAAGGAAGCGCTGGCCGCGCAAGCCGCAGCCACGCCGCATCCCGCGCGCGATATTGGCGCAGTGCCGGCCGCGAAAGGAGCGACCCATGCTTGAAATCGATTCGCTCACCAAGCGCTTCGGCGGCCTCGCCGCCGTGAACGACGTCAGCGTGAAGTTTGCGCGCGGCACGATCAACGCCATCATCGGTCCGAACGGCGCCGGCAAGACCACCTTCTTCAACCTCGTCAGCGGCGCGATTGCCCCGACCTCGGGCCGCATCATGTTCGACGGGCGCGACGTGACGGGCCTGCGCGCCGACCAGGCAGCGCGCCTCGGGATGGGGCGCACCTTCCAGAGCACGACCCTGTTCGATACCGCGACCGTGCTCGACAACCTGATCGTCGGCCACCGCCTGCGCACCAAGTCCGGCCTGCTCGACGTCGTGCTCGGCACGGCACGCCTGAAGGAAGAAGAACGGATCTGCCGCGAAAAGGCGCGCGCCGCCCTCGACTTCGTGGGCCTGTCCCACATCGAGAACCGCATCGCCGGCGACATCTCGCAGGAAGAAAGGAAGCGCGTGGCGTTTGCCCTGGCGCTGTCCACCGACCCGACCCTGCTGCTGCTGGACGAACCGGCCGGCGGCGTGAATCCCGAGGAGACGGTGGGTCTTGCGAACCTGATTCGCAAGATGGCCGCCAGCGGCCTGACCGTCTGCCTGATCGAACACAAGATGGACATGATCATGAACCTTGCCGACAAGATCCTGGTACTCAATTACGGCGAAAAGATCGCCGAAGGAACGCCTGCCGAAATCCGCGCCAACCCGGTCGTCATCGAAGCCTACCTGGGGAGCGAACATGCTGCGGCTTGACAAGGTATCGCTGTCGTATGGCAGTTTCCGCGCCCTGCACGACGTCTCGATCCATGCCGACGAAGGAGAACTGGTGGTCTTGCTGGGCTCGAACGGCGCGGGAAAAAGCTCGATTTTCCTCACCATCAGCGGGCTGCAGAAGGCATCGTCGGGCAGCATCCGCTTCGGCGACCAGCAACTGGTGGGACGCAAGCCTTCGCAAATCGTGGCCGACGGGCTGGTCCACTGTCCGGAGGGTAGGAAACTGTTTCCCGGCATGTCGGTGCTGAAGAATTTGACGTTGGGGGCCTACGTGCACCGGCGCGACTCGAAAGGCACGCAACGTTCGCTGGAAGAAGTCTTCGAGCTGTTCCCGATCCTGTTCGAGAAGAAGGACATGGCGGCCGGGTCGCTGTCCGGCGGCCAGCAGCAGATGGTGGCAATCGGCCGCGCGCTGATGGGCCGCCCGAAAGCGCTGCTGCTCGATGAACCGTCGCTGGGCCTGGCGCCGCTGGTGGTCAAGCAGATGTTCGAGGTGATCGCGCGCATCAACCGCGCCGGCACCACGATCCTGCTGGCCGAGCAGAACGCGTATGCGGCGCTGAACATCGCCAGCCGGGCGTATGTGATCGAACAGGGTCACATCGTGATGGAAGGCGGACGCGAGGAATTACTGAACAACGCGCAAGTGCGCAAAGCGTATATCGGCGCATAGATGCCGACCCACCCCCAGTAGCAACCACAACAAGTAAATATTAGGAGACGCAAACATGAAAGTGCAAGCCAAGTTGTCCCGCCGTACCCTGCTGGCCGCAGCCGCGGCTACCCTCGCCTTCGCCGCCGGCGGTGTTCAGGCGCAGGAAGTCATCAAGATCGGTTTCTCCGGTCCCCTCTCCGGCGGCGCCGCCCTGTACGGCAAGAACGTGTTGAGCGGCATGGAAATGGCTGCTGCCGAAATCAATGCCAAGCCGCTCGCCATCGGTGGCAAGACCTACAAGGTCGAGATCGTCGCCCTGGACGACAAGTACAACCCGGCCGAGACCGGCATCAACGTGCAGCGCCTGATCCAGCAGCACAAGACCGCGGCAGTCCTCGTGCCGCACTCGGGCGGCATCTTCGCGGTCCAGGGCATGAACGAGAAAGCGAACATGCTGCTGCTCGCCTACACCAGCCTGCCGCAAGTTACCGAGCGCGGCAACAAGCTCACGATCCGCATCCCGCCTGACTTCACCGGCTACATCGCCCCGTTCACCAAGGCCATGATGGCCAAGCACGGCAAGAACGTGGCCATGCTGCAAGCGGACCACGACTACGCGAAAGCCTGGTCGGCCGCCTTCAAACCGGCCTGGGAAGCTGCCGGCGGCAAGATCGTCGCCGAAAACCCGATGTCGTACAACAAGGCCACCGATTTCTACAGCGGCGTCTCCCGTGCGATGCAGTCCAAGCCCGACGTCCTGTTCATCGGCGGCGCCTCCGAGCCGACCGCGCTGGTGGCCAAGCAGGCACGCGAGCTGGGCTTCAAGGGCGGCTTCATCATCCTCGACCAGGCCAAGATCGACGAAATGGCCAAGGTGGTCGGCGGCATCGCCCCGCTGGAAGGCTCAATCGGCGTGATGCCGCTGGCAAACGACGACCGTCCGGAAGCCGTCGCTTTCACCGCGCGTTATCGCAAGCTCAATCCGGGCAAGGATCCTAGCACCGAGATCAGCCTGAACTACTCGGCCGTGCACGCAACTGTCGCCGCCATGAAACTGGCCGGTACCACGAGCGACGCGACGGCCATTCGCGCCCAGATGGAAAAGGCCTTCACCACCCTGCCTGCGGCGTACAACCCGAACGACATCGACGGTCTGGACAGCAAGGGCGGCACGATCGCCAATACCATCCTGGGCACCGTCGAGGGCGGCAAGATCAAGGGTCAGTTCCTGCGCGCCATGAACGCAGGCAAATAAGGCTGGTAAATAAGCACTAGCGTACTAGCCTTACCGTGTCCGGCCGCCTCCCAGGCCGCCGGACACGACGCTGTTATTGAACTCGGCGCGTTCCGAATACAGCGGATTGGGTGCGACATACACACGCACCACACGGTCAAGGGACCCGACTGGGGCGACCTGGGACAGGTCGAACACCTGCACCAGCGGACTGGTATCGAAAGACCAGGCAAACGCCTGGCTGCCAGCCTCGAAACGCACGACGTCGCCGCCGGTGACGTTCACGTACTGGGTGCCAGAGGTAAGTGCGACGGTACGATTGGCTGCCGCCGGCGGAACCGGGGTGCCAAGCAGATCGGCGCGCGGCGTAACCGCGCTGGCCGACAGGGAGGCCGTCAACAAGCTGACGATGACGACCGGGACAAGTGGACGGATTGACATGGTAGGCTCCCCGAAATAGACAAACGCTTGTTCCAATCTATGCCGTGGACGGCGAGAATTGAAGCACGACAGTGACAAATAATTTCGGGTGTTGGCGTGAGGAATCGAGCGGTGTGTGTCGCCCACGCGTTCAACCCCAGCCGGCACCGACGCACCGGCCGTGATGAACGAATCAAACGACGCCGCGTTCCTTCAGGCCTTTCAGCGTGTCTTCCGACAGCCCCAGCAAGTCAGCCAGCACTTCCTGCGTCCCCTCGCCCAGCGTTGGCGGTGCACTACGCACCGGCAAGCGCTCGCCGTCGAAACGGTAGGGCGAAGACATCACGTCGACACAACCGGCAACGGGATGCGCCATGCTCGTCACCAGCCCCGACTCGACCGCGCGTGGCGAAGTCATCGCTTCGTACAGGCCGGCGACTTCGCCGCAGGGAATACCGACCTGGGCCATGCGGTCGAGCAGGTCGCGGCGCTTGCGTTTGGCCACTTCCTGGCGCAGCTGGGGCGCCAGTTCCTCGCGGTGCCTGGTGCGCTCCAGGTTGGTCTTGAAGCGCTCGTCGCTGGCGATGTCGGGCCGGTCGATGACCTCGGTGCAAAAGCGCAGGAACTGGCTGTTGTTGCCGACCGCGATGACCAGCGGCCCGTCCTCGGCCTCGTACACGCCATACGGCATGATCGACGGGTGGGCATTGCCGTAGCGCGGAGGATCGTTCCCGCGCAGCAGCGCTTCCAGCCCGTAATACGCCGTGATCATCAGGCCGCAGTCGAACAAAGCCATGCCGATGTGCCGTCCAAGCCCGGTCCGTTCACGCTCGTACAGCGCAGCGAGCACGCCTTGTGCCGCATACATGCCGGTCATCATGTCGACTGCTGCCACGCCGAATTTCAAAGGCGGCTGGGTCGGCTCGCCGTTCAGGGCCATGAGGCCCGCCTCGCCCTGGATCACGAGGTCGTAGCCGGGCCGCGCCGCTTCCGGTCCGGTGCGGTCGTAGCCCGTGATCGAGCAGTAGATCAGGCCCGGTTGCTCTTTCTTGAGTTCGTCGTAACCCAGGCCCAGGCGCTCGATGTCGCCGAACTTGAAGTTCTGGATGACGATGTCGCTCTTGCGAATCAGGTCGCGCGCGATTTGCTGGCCTTCCGGGGTCTTCAGGTCGAGGCAGACCGAGCGTTTGTTGCGGTTGACGCTGTTGAAATAGGCCGTCTCGGTGGCGCCGACGCGCATGCCCCAGTCGCGCGTGTCGTCGCCGCGCACCGGGTGTTCGACCTTGATGACCTCGGCGCCCATGTCGCCCAGTACCATCGCGCACCAGGGGCCGGCCAGCACCCGCGACAGGTCGAGCACGCGTACGCCGGCTAGCGGCAGGGAGGGATTAGTTGTCACGTTGTTCTCCAGTGCGACCGCGCAGGGCCGCAAAATCGGGCGTGCGCTTGTCGAAAAAGGCCTTGATGCCTTCCTGCGCCTCGTCGTCGCCCTGCGACTCGGCCATGTAGTGCGCTTCCAGGTCGAGCTGTTCTTCCAGACTCACGTGGCCGGCATGCTCAACCAGATGCTTGATGCGTGCGGCCGCATTCGCAGGTCCCTGCGCGATGCGCTCGGCAAGCTCGATCGCTTGCGTCAGCGCCGCGCCGCGCTCGGTCAAACGGTTCACGGCGCCCAGCGCATGCAGGCGCTCGGCGGGAATCCGTTCGCCGAGCAGGCACAGTTCCATCATCTGCTGGCGCGACAGGCATTGCGACAGGAAGGAAGTGGCGCCGCCATCGGGACTGAGGCCCACCTTCACATACGCCATGGTGAAGAAGGCATCCTTGGCTGCGACCAGCATGTCGCAGGCCAGTGCCAGCGACATGCCGGCGCCGGCCGCACCGCCCTCGACCGCCGCAATCACGGGTTTCGGACAGGCGCGAATCGCGCGAACCAGGTCATGCAGGCGCTCGATTTTTTCGCGGCGCCCCTCCGGAGCGAGCGCGCGCCGGGTGGCCAGCTGGCGCAGGTCGCCGCCGGCGCAGAAGAAGTCGCCCTCGCCTGCAAATACGATCGCACCGACCGACGGGTCAGCCGCAGCCTCGATCAGCGCTGCCGGCAAGGCGTCGTACAGTGCCGGGGTAATCGCATTGCGCGCGGCCGGGTTGCTGTTGACCAGCACCCGTACCGCACCCTGCGTGCTTACCAGCAGGCCCGTGCTCATGCCGCCTGCTGCCGGCCGAGCGCGATGTAGCGCTCCAGGTGATGGTCTTCGTCGCCGAGCTGGTGGTCGATCATCACCAGGCGCTTGGCGTAGTGCGCCAGCGGCAGTTCCCAGGTCATGCCGATGCCGCCGTGGAGCTGGATGCATTCCTCGGCCACGAGCGCACCGATGCGGCCGATGCTCATCTTGGCGGCGGACAGGGCGCGCTCGCGGGTGAGGCGATCCGCGTCGAGTGCGGCTGCCGCGTTGATGACGGCGGAGCGCGCCTGCTCGATTTCCAGCAGCAGGTCGGCCATGCGGTGCTGCAGCGCCTGGAAGCTGCCGATCGGGACGCCGAACTGCTTGCGGGTGCGCAGGTAGTCGAGCGTGGCCGCCTTGGCCGCCTCCATCGCGCCCAGCGCTTCGGCGCAGAGGGCCAGGATGCCGCGACCCGTTGCGCGTTCGAGCGTGGAGAAGCCCTTCCCTTCAGCACCCAGTAGGGCATCGGCGCCGAGGCGCACACCGTTGAAGCTCAGCTCAGCCACATGGCCGCCGTCGATGGTCGGCGTGCCGCGTACGGCCAGGCCTGCGGTGTCGCTTGGCACCAGGAACAGCGAGATGCCCGCTTCGTCGTCGATCGCGCCGGAAGACCGTGCCGACACGACGAAGACTGTCGCCTGCGCGCCCTGCGGCACCACCGATTTGACGCCGTTCAGCACCCAGCCATCGCCCTCGCGCTGGGCAGTAAGGCCGACGCGCGCGAGTTCGTAATGCGTGTCCGGCTCGTCATGCGCAAAGCTGGCGATCGTGCTGCCGTCCGCAATGCTTTGCAACAGGTCGCGCTGCGATTCGTTGCCTGCGCTGGCAATCGCCTCGCCCGCCAGCACGGCACTGGCCAGCAAGGGTTCGAGCACCAGGCCGCGCCCGAGCGCTTCGAAAACGACGGCGATATCGAAACCGGCGCCGCCGAAGCCACCGTCTTCCTCGCGCATCAGGACCCCGATCGCGCCCAGTTCGGCAAAGTGGTTCCACATCTCCGGCGAATAGCCTTCGTTCGTCGCGGCGATCTTGTTGCGGGTCTCGAAACCATAGCGCTCGGCGATGAAGCGGTTCAGGCTGTCGGCGAGCATGCGCCGTTCTTCGGTATGTTCGAAATTCATTTGCGTTCCTTTACAGTCCCAGAATCATCTTGGAGATGATGTTCTTCTGGATCTCGTTGGAGCCGCCGAAGATCGACAGCTTGCGGTTGTTGAAGTACTGCGCCGAAGCGGCCGCTGCAAAATCCGGACCGAACTGTTCGCCCTGATAGTCGGCATCGAGCATGTCCTGACTGAACGGACGCGCATGCACGCCCATCGCACGGCGTGCCAGGGAGGTGATCTCCTGGCGGATCTCGGTGCCGCGGATCTTGAGCATCGAGCTTTCCGCCCCGGGCACGCCGCCGCCGGCGACCGCCGCGATCACGCGCATATTCGTCGTCTTCATGTTCTCGAGGTCGATCTCCACGCGCGCGAGGCGGGCAGCGAACGATGGGTCGTCGAGCAGCGGACGGCCGTTACGCGTCTGGCGTGCGGCAACACGCTTCAGGCGCGCCATTGCCGCGACCGAAAAACCGACGCCGGCGATATTCGTGCGCTCGTAGGTCAGCAGGTATTTGGCGCAGGTCCAGCCGGCGTTTTCCTCGCCCACCAGGTTCTGGACCGGCACGCGTACGTCGGTGAAGAAGACTTCATTGACTTCATGCTCGCCGTCGAGCGTGATGATCGGACGCACGTCGATGCCGGGCGAGTTCATGTCGATCAGGAGAAAACTGATGCCGGACTGTTTCTTCGCTTCGCGATCGGTACGCACCAGGCAGAAGATCATGTTCGCGTACTGGCCGAGCGTGGTCCAGGTCTTCTGGCCGTTGACGATGTAGTGTTCGCCCTGTTCGTCCGTCCCGCGCACGGCGGTGGTCTTCACCGCGGCCAGGTCGGAACCCGCGCCCGGTTCCGAATAGCCCTGGCACCACCAGTCGTCGCCGTTCAGGATGCGCGGCAGCCAGTAGGCCTTTTGCGCGTCGTTGCCGTACTTGATCAGGACGGGCCCGAGCATGTTGACGCCGAAAGGCACGATGCGCGGCGCGTGCGCAATCGCGCTCTCGTTCTCGAAGATGAATTTTTCGATGGCGCTCCAGCCCGGGCCGCCGTAGGCCTCCGGCCAGTGGTTCGCCAGCCAGCCGCGTTCATTCAGGACGGCGTGCCACTCTTCCATGTCGGCCTTGGAGAGGTGCTTGCCCTCGGCAACCTTGCTTGACAAGCGTGCAGGCAGCTTCTCGGAGAGAAAAGCGCGCACTTCGCTGCGGAAGGCTTCTTCTTGCGGGGTGAAATTCAGGTCCATGACGTTCCTTAATAAATCTCGAACAGGCCGGCGGCGCCCATGCCGCCAGCGATGCACATCGTGACGACGGCGTATTTGGCGCCGCGGCGGCGGCCCTCGATCAGGATATGTCCGGCCAGGCGCGAACCGGTCATGCCGAACGGGTGGCCGATCGAGATCGCGCCGCCGTTCACGTTCAGGCGTTCATCGGGAATGCCGAGCTTTTGCTGGCAGTAGATCGCCTGCGAGGCAAAGGCTTCGTTCAGCTCCCACAGGTCGATATCGTCGACCGTCAAGCCGTGGCGCGCCAGCAGTTTCGGCACCGCGAACACGGGACCGATGCCCATCTCGTCCGGCTCGCAGCCGGCCACTGCCATGCCGCGGAACACGCCCAGCGGCTGCAAACCCAGGCGTTCGGCTTCTTTCGCTTCCATCATCACGCAAGCCGAAGCACCGTCCGACAGCTGCGAGGCATTACCCGCAGTGACGAATTTCCCCTCGCCCATCACCGGCGCCAGTTTTGCCAGGCCCTCGTAAGTCGTGCCGCGGCGATTACACGTGTCTTCGCCGACCGTGACTTCGCGCATGCTGACCGCCTTGGTGTCCTTGTCGGTCACCGACATGGTCGTGGTGCAGGCGACGATCTCCTGCGCATAGCGCCCGGCCAGCTGGGCTTCTTCCGTCTTGCGCTGGCTCTCCGCGGAAAAACGGTCCTGCGCCTCGCGCGAAATGCCGTAGCGCGTGGCGACGATGTCGGCGGTCTCGATCATCGGCATGTACAGTTCCGGCTTGTTCTCGAGGATCCACGGGTCCATGCCCGAGTCGCCGCTGTCGCGGGTGCGGATCTGCGAAATGCTCTCGACGCCACCGGCGATGATGGCCGGCGCGCCGTCGACGACGATGCGTCCGGCGCCGATCGCGATCGCCTGCAGGCCCGAGGCGCAGAAGCGGTTCACGGTGGTGCCGGCGATGGTGATCGGCAGGCCGGCACGAATGATGGTCTGGCGCGCGACGTTGCGGCCGGTCGTGCCTTCGGGATAGCCGCAGCCGAGGATCGCGTCCTCGATCAGTCCAGGGTCGATCCCGGCGCGCTCGACGGCGGCGCGCACGGCAAAGGCGGCCAGTTGCGGGCCGGAGGTGATGTTGAATTCGCCGCGGTGCGCTTTGGTCAGCGGGGTGCGGGCGGTTGAAACGATGACGGCTTCGCGCATGGCAAGTCTCCTGTGGGTTTTAGTTATTTGGTGTGGTTCAGGCTGGCGAAGTTGGCGCCGCGCGCGACCAGCTCGAGCAGCAGCGGCGACGGTTGCCAGAACAGCGGATCTTCTTTCGCAAACTCCTGGATGTCGGCCAGGATTTTCTCGAGACCGACCGTGTCCGCGTAGTGCATCGGGCCGCCGCGGTAGCGCGGGAAGCCATAGCCGTGGACAAAGGTCACGTCGACGTCGAGCGGACGCAGCGCGATCTTCTGGTGCACGACATTCGCACCTTCATTGACCATCGCGGCCAGGTAGCGGCGCACGATGTCTTCGTCCGTAAAGCTTTTCGGGCTAATGCCGGCGCGCTGGCGTTCCGCGTCGATGATGGCTTCGACTTCCGGATCCGGCGTGCCGACGCGTGCGGCTTCCGGGTACAGGTAGTAGCCGCGGCCGGTCTTCTGGCCGAACCAGCCGCGCTCGGCCAGGCGGTCCGGAATCTGCACGTAGCGCGCTTGCGGATCGCGGGTGGCGGCGCGGCGCTTGCGCGTGGCCCAGCCGATGTCGCCGCCGGCCAGGTCCGAGACCTGGAATGGCCCCATCGGATAGCCGAAATCGCGCACCGCCTTGTCGATCTGGTAGGGCGAAGCGCCGTCTTCCATGATGGCTTGCGCGGCGGCGCCGTAGACGGCGAGCACGCGGTTGCCGATGAAGCCGTCGCACACGCCGGCGCGCACCGCGGTTTTTTTGAGTTTCTTCGCCAGCTCGAAGGCGGTGGCGACGACGTCGGCGGCGACCTTGGCCGGCACCACGATTTCGAGCAGCTTCATGATGTTCGCCGGCGAGAAGAAGTGCAGGCCGATGACATCCTGCGGGCGCGAGATCGATGCGGCGATCTGGTCGATGTCGAGATAGGAGGTATTCGTGGCCAGCACGGCGCCGGGTTTGCAGACGCGGTCGAGTTCCTTGAACACGGCCTGTTTTACCGCCATGTCCTCGAACACGGCTTCGATGACGAGGTCGACTTGCGACAGCGCGTCGTAGGCGGTGCTGCCGCTCCAGCGCGCCATGATGGCGTCCTTGGCGTCAAGCTTCATCCGCCCTTTGGCGATCAGGCCGGTATAGACCTTGTCGACGTTCGCGCGGCCGCGGGCCAGCGCTTCCTCGTCGCGTTCGATCATCACGACCGGCAGCCCGGCATCGAGCACCGCGACCGCGATGCCTGCACCCATGGTGCCGCCGCCAATGATGCCGACGCTGCCAATGGAGCGTGGCTGCGCCGCACGGGTCTCCGGCGCCTTGGCCGCTTCGCGTTCGGCGAAGAAGGCGTGCACCAGGCCGGCGCGCTGCGGGCTGTCCAGGCATTCGATGAACAGCTTGCGCTCGAGCGCCAGGCCGTCTTCAAACGACAGGTCGAGTGCGCCCTGCACCGCATCGACGATTTTCAAAGGCGAGAACAGGCCGCGTGTCTTTTTGCTCGTCTCGGCACGGGCGGCGTCGATCGCCGCCTGCGTGGTGTCGCGATCGCTCAAGGCGGCGGCCTGGCTGGTACGGCGCGGCGCGGCGCCGGCTTGAATCAGTTCACGCGCGTAGGCCAGACCCGCAGCGGCCGCGTCCTCGCCATCGGCCAGGCGCTCAGCTACCCGATCAACCAGGCCGAGCTTCGCTGCCTCGGCAGCGCCGATGTGGCGGCCGCTGAGCATCAGTTCGAGGGCGGCGGCAGCGCCGATCAGGCGTGGGGTGCGCTGGGTGCCGCCGGCACCGGGCAACAGGCCCAGCAGCACTTCCGGCAGGCCGAGTTTGGCCGTGCCGAGCGCCACGCGGTAATGCGCGCCGAGTGCCACTTCCAGGCCGCCGCCGAGCGCCGCGCCGTGGATGCTCGCCACCACCGGTTTGGAACAGGCTTCGATGCGGTTGCAGACATCCGGCAGCGCCGGCGCCAGCGGCGGCTTGCCGAATTCGCGGATGTCGGCGCCGCCGAGAAAATTGCGGCCGGCACCGACCAGCACGACGGCCAACACTTTCGGATCGGCATCGGCCGTTTCGATGGCTTCCACCAGGGCGCGCCGCACGTCGACGCCGAGCGCATTCACGGGTGGATTATCGATGGTGACCAGGAGGATGTCGTCGTGACGACGGGTGCTGACGAATGCGGGTGCGGCGGAAGTGTTCAAGCCTGTCTCCTTGTAGGAAGTTTCGCTGTGCGAAACATTGTTTTGCAGTTTTCGGCAAAAGCAACGATAACTCATTTTCAAGAGGCCTGCAAATGGCCAGATTCGACATGGCAGGCCTGTCTGTACGCCCGGCAAAAAAGCAACTCATCAATAAAGAAGTCGATCGCTTCATAGGAGCGAACGAAAATAGTTTCGCTGTGCGAACGGCTATTTCACGAAACAGTTGACACTTTTCTTTTGCATGTGTGAATATTCGACCAGACCCGGCCCCAGACGCCAGGCACCGAGACACATCAAGGAATACATGCAACACGAGATCGAGACCTTCGAAGAGGATGCAGCCAAGGACCGCCAGTTCGTGACGGCCCTTGCGCGTGGTCTGGAAATTCTACGCTGCTTTCGCCCCGGCGAGACCTATCTCACGAACAGCGAGATGGCCAAGCGCACGGCGATGCCGAAGCCGACGATTTCACGCCTGAGCCATACCCTCACCAAACTCGGTTACCTCAACTATTCCGCCGACCAGGGCCGCTACCAGCTTGGTGCAGCCGTGCTGGCCCTCGGCTACACTCTGCTCGCCAACCTCGACGTGCGCAAACTCGCGCGCCCCGCGATGCAGGAACTGGCCGAACACGCGCAATGCAGCGTGGCCATCGGCATCCGCGACCGCCTTTCGATGGTGTACGTGGAAGCCTGCCGCGGCAGCGCGGCAGTGACGCTGCGGCGCGATGCCGGCTCGCGCATCCCGCTGGCCACCACCGCGATGGGCAAGGCCTATTTGTGCGGCCTGCCGCAGAACGACCGCGACTTCCTGATGGACCATATCCGCCTGCAGACCGAGACCAACTGGCCGAAGATCAAGGCTGATCTCGAGCAGGGCTTTCGCGACTACGAGGACCGCGGGTTTTGCATGTCCTCGGGCCTGTGGGACGCGAACATCAGCGCCGTCGGCGTGCCGCTGGTCGACCCGGACCCGGCCAAGACGATGGCCTTCAATTGCGGCGGCCCTTCTTTTCTGCTGCCGCAGGAAAAACTGATCGACGACCTGGGCCCGCGCCTGGTGCAGCTGGTGCGCACCGTGGAAATGAGCATGGGCCGCAACCTGGGTTGAGCAAGTAACCAACTTCGCCGGTGGTGGAAGCATCACCGGCTGCAGCAAAGCCGGTCCTTAACAATAAGGACCAGTTCGTGAACATAACTGAAAAGGTGGAGACATGAAGAAGACAACAAGCATCGTCCTGACAATGATGGCAGCGGCCGGCACGTTCGGAGCAAGCGCGGCGCAGGCGGAAGAATTCAAGGTCGGCGTACAGATCCCCCTGACCGGTCCACTGGCCCGGGTCGGCATGGGCACCCAGGAAGGCATCCGTGTCGCTGCCGAAGTATTCAACAAAACCAATGGCAAGCACACGATCAAGCTGGTGACGGTCGATGATGAGTCGGCCCCGGCGAAAGCCGTGGCTGCAGTGGAAAAGCTGGCCAGCGAAGGCGTGGTCGCCGTCACCGGCGGTTACGGCTCGAACAACATCTCGCCGGCGTCGGACGCGGCCAACAAGCTGGGCCTGGCCTACATCACCTCGGGCGGCGTCGATGACGGCCTGGTGCAAGCCGGCCGCAAGAACTTCTTCCGCATTAATAACACCGCCGGCTACCAGAAGGCGCTGGTCGGCCTGATCTCGGACCTGGGCGTGAAATCGGTCTCGATCATCTATTCGACCAAGGATGCGACGCATGGCCTGGCGACCGACGTCGAGGGAACCCTGAAGAAAATGGGCGTCAAGGTCGCGATGCACGCGTTCGACCCGGCGATCACCGACTTCAAGCCGATCATCAACAAGGTCAAGCTGCGCGACCGTTCGGAATTCGTCGCCATGGTCGGCTACGAGAACGATTACGTCGGCATCCTGCGCGCAGCCCGTGTCCTGAAGCCATCGGTGAAAGCAATCGCCGGCGTCTGGTCGCTGGCCACGCCGAAGATGGCGGCCGACTTCCCCGACCTGATGCCGAACGTATACGGCACCGCGGTGCTGCCCTTCCCCGTGAACTTCACCACGCCTGAAGGCAAATCCTTCGGCGAAGGGTACAAGAAGCTGCACAACAAGGAACCGGACTACCTGGGCCAGTTCGGCTATGTGCAGTCGATGCTGCTGTTCGAAGCGATCGCACGTGCGGCCGACAAGGGTACGATCAAGAAAGGCGGCGTGATCGAGGAAATGCGCAAGACCGACAGCCAGACCCTGATCGGCCGCGTGCGCTTCAGCGAAAACGGCGACAACCCGGGCTTCGTCCAGCGCATGGGCCAGCACCAGGGCAAGCAGGTCGTCCTCGTGTGGCCAAAAGACGCAGCGAACGGCAAACCGGTCTACCCTGGCCTGCCTTGGTAAGGTCGTAAGGCAGTCAAGTAGTCAGGAGTGGGCGCAGTTGCGCCCACTCCCCCGCATTAACTTGAATGGAATGCAGACATGACCGAATTAATATTGCAGTCCGTGTACTCCGGACTGCTGCAGGGCGGCTCGTACGCGCTCATTGCCCTGGGCCTGGCGCTGGTGTTCGGCGCCATGAAAGTGATCAACCTGGCGCACGGCGAACTGGTGCTGCTGGCGGCGTATATCGCCTATACGGTCGAATCGAAACTCGGCTGGAACCCGGCCGCGGCGATTCCGATCGCGGTGCTGGTCGTGACCATCACCTCCGCCCTCCTCTACTTCCTGGTTGGCCGCATCAAGACCAACCGCGAAATCAATTCCTTGACCCTGACCTACGGCGTCGGCGTCATTTTGACCAACCTGGTGCTGATGATCTGGAGCGCCGACGTGCGCACGACCAACTCGACCTGGATGCAGGAAGCCTTCGTCGTCGGTGAGCTCTACAGCATGCGCAGCGAAGTCGTGTTCTTCTTTGTCTCGCTGATCCTGATTGTCGGCCTGTGGTGGTGGTTGTCGCGCAGCTGGTATGGCCGCGCGGTGCGCGCCGTCTCGAGCAACCGCGACGCCGCCAAACTCATGGGCATCAACCCGGGCCGCACCGAACTGGTCTCGTTCCTGGTGGCGGGCCTGCTGGCGGCCTTCGCCGGCGTGGCCCTGTTCAGCTATGGCGTGGTCAGCCCGGCTACCGGCGGCGTGCTGACGGTGAAGGCCTTCATCATCACGGTGCTGGCCGGTATCGGCTCGATTCCGGGTGTCCTGATCGGCGCGGTATTGCTCGGCATTGCCGAAGCGCTGACCGTGACCCTCGCCAGCTCGGCCCTGCAGGAACTGGCCGGCATGGGATTGTTCCTGCTGGTTCTCTTTGTCATGCCTAACGGCTTGTTCGGTGCTGCCGGGAGGCGCGGATGAAACTCAACAAACTCCTGATCGTGGTCCTGGCGGCCGCGTATGTCGGCGTGCCGCTCGTGCTGGGCGGGAACGCCTATGTCATGAGCCTGGTGATCGCCTCGCTCGTCATCGGCGGCGTCGCCCTGTCCTGGGCGCTGCTCGGCAACCTGGGCGGCATGGTGAGCTTCGGCCACGCGGCCTTCTTCGGGGTCGGCGCCTACACCTCGGCGGTGCTGACGATGAAGCTCGGCCTGCCGGTGTTCATCGGCCTGGCGATGGGCGGCCTGGGGGCGGTGGTATCGGCCCTCCTGATGCTGCCGGTGCTGCGCCTGCGCGGCCCTTACTTTGCGCTGGCCATCCTCGCTTACGCGCATATCTTCCGCATCCTGGCCACCGAATGGACCTCGGTGACGAACGGTTCGGCCGGCATCTCGTCCATTCCGCGCCTGCCTGAACTGTTTGGTGTCGACTTCGGCGGCAAGACCGGCAACTACCTGGTGATCCTCACCATCGTGCTGCTGTTCGCCCTGGCCTACGACATGATCCGGCGCAGCCCGCACGGCCTGGCCCTGCGCGCCATGCACGACAGCGAGGATGCAACCCGCGTGGTCGGCGTCAATAACACCCTGCTCAAGGCCCTGATGCTGCTTGTCTCGGCCTTCATGTGCGGTGTGGTCGGGGCCTTCAACGCCCACTACATCAACTTCCTGGAGCCGGACTACGCGTTCTCCGCCCTGTGGGTGACGATCCCGATCGTCGCGGCCATCTTCGGCGGCTACCGCACGATCACCGGTCCCCTGGTGGGCGCGGTCGTGGTCTACCTGGTCGACCAGCTGTTCGTGAAGAACATCATGCCAACCGGCCACCAGATGGTGCTGGGCGTGGTGCTGGTGGGGATGATCCTGGCCAGCCCGGACGGCCTGTTTGGCCTGGTGCGCAAGTTCATGAGGAAAAAAGATGCTACAGCTTGAAAACGTGACCGTGCGCTTCGGCGGCCTGACCGCAGTGAACGACGTCTCCCTGAACATCGGCACCGGTGACGTGGTCGGCCTGGTCGGCGCGAACGGCGCTGGCAAGACCACGCTGTTCAATGCCATTTCCGGACTGGTGCGTCCCACCTCCGGCCGCATCGTGTTCAACGGCATCGACGTGCTGCGCGCGCCGATGTACCAGCGCGCCCGCATGGGGATCGGCCGCACCTTTCAGATCCCGCAGCCGATGCACGAACTGACCGTGCGCCAGAACCTGCAGGTCTCGCAGCGCTTCGGCACCGGGCGCCTCGATGAGCGGCGCCTGGACGAGATTCTGGAATTCACGGGTCTCAGCGCCAAGGCCGAACGCGACGCCTCCACCGGACTCGCGCTGACCGAACTCAAAGCCCTGGAAG
Source organism: Massilia sp. CMS3.1 (assembly GCF_051262535.1). NCBI lineage: Bacteria > Pseudomonadati > Pseudomonadota > Betaproteobacteria > Burkholderiales > Oxalobacteraceae > Massilia > Massilia sp. CMS3.1. The sequence goes on from NZ_JBIMES010000001.1 coordinate 577,931, forward strand.
TGGCCAAGGCGCTGGCCACCGACCCGAAACTGCTGCTGCTCGACGAAGTGCTGGCCGGCCTGGAGACGAACGGCAAGCGCGCCTTCATGAACATGCTCAAGGGCTTGCATGAAAAATTCGCGGTCGGGATCTGCATCATCGAGCACGACATCGAAACCATCAGCAACCTGTGCCCGCGCGTGGCAGTGCTGAACTTCGGCCAGCTGATCGCCGAGGGCACGCCGCAAGAGGTGTTCAGCAATCCGGCGGTCGTGAAGAGCTATACGGGAGCGGACCATGCTTGAAATTACCAACCTGCGCGCCGGCTATGGCGCCATCAACGTGCTGTGGGACTTGTCGCTCTCCGTCGCCCCGGGCAAGCTGACCACCATCATCGGCCCCAACGGCGCCGGCAAGACGACCCTGCTGCGCGCCATCATGGGCCTGGTGCCCGTCAAGCAGGGCTCGATCACACTGAATGGCAAGCAGCTCAACGGCACGCCGACCTGGGAAATGAACGACGTCTCGATGGCCATGATTCCCGAGGGACGCATGGTGTTTCGCGACATGACGGTCGAGGAAAACCTGATGCTGGGCGCTTTCGCGCCCCAGCACCGTGCGAATGCTTCCGCCAACCTCGAGAAATCGTATCTGATGTTCCCGCGCCTGCGCGAACGGCGCAAGCAGCTCGCCGGTTCGCTCTCGGGCGGCGAAGCGCAGATGCTGGCGATGTCGCGTGGCCTGATGAGCGACCCGAAGCTGCTCATCATTGACGAGCCCTCGCTGGGCCTGGCACCGGTGATGGTCAACGAATTGTTCGAGATCCTTGCGCGCCTGAAGGGCGACGGGCGTACCATCGTGCTGGTGGAACAGAACACCCAGCGCGCGGTCGGCATCGCCGACCACGTCTACCTGATGCAAAGCGGCAAAGTCGTGCTGTCGCAGGCGGCTTCTGAAGTCAGCCTCGAGCATTTGCACGACCTGTATTTTGCGCGCTGATGCGCTTACCAACTGATTAAGAGACCATCATGACCAAAACCGCATTCCACTGGGACGATCCGCTGCTCCTGAACAGCCAGCTAACCGATGACGAGCGCATGATCCGCGAGGCGGCCAACTCGTACTGCCAGGACAAGCTGCAGCCGCGCATCCTCGAGGCCTTCCGCTACGAGAAAATGGACAATTCGATCTTCCGCGAGATGGGCGAACTCGGCCTGCTCGGTCCGACCATTCCCGAGCAGTACGGCGGCCCTGGCCTGAACTACGTCGCCTACGGCCTGATCGCGCGCGAAATCGAGCGCGTCGATTCCGGCTACCGCTCGATGGCCAGCGTGCAGTCCTCGCTCGTGATGGTGCCGATCTACGAGTTCGGCAACGAAGAGACGAAGCAAAAATACCTGCCGAAACTGGCCACCGGCGAATGGATCGGCTGCTTCGGTTTGACCGAGCCGAACCACGGCTCCGATCCCGGTTCGATGGTGACCCGTGCGCGCAAGGTCGACGGCGGCTATTCGCTCACCGGCTCGAAGATGTGGATCACCAATTCGCCGGTGGCCGACGTGTTCGTGGTCTGGGCCAAGGATGACGAAGGCGCGATCCGCGGCTTCGTGCTCGACAAAGACTCGAAAGGCTTGACCGCCCCGGCGATCCACGGCAAGTTCGGCTTGCGCGCGTCCGTCACCGGCGAAATCGTGATGGACAACGTGTTCTGCCCGGAAGAGAACGCCTTCCCGGAGGTGCGTGGTTTGAAAGGTCCGTTCACCTGCCTGAACTCGGCGCGTTACGGCATCGCCTGGGGCGCTCTGGGCGCTGCCGAAGCGTGCTGGCACACGGCGCGCCAGTACACGCTCGACCGCCACCAGTTCGGCAAACCATTGGCGGCAAACCAGCTGGTGCAAAAGAAGCTGGCCGACATGCAGACCGAGATCACGCTCGGCCTGCAGGGCTGCCTGCGCCTGGGCCGCATGAAGGACGAGGGTACCGCTGCGGTGGAAATCACCTCGATGATGAAGCGTAATTCCTGCGGCAAGGCGCTCGACGTGGCACGGGTGGCGCGCGACATGCTGGGCGGGAATGGCATTTCGGACGAGTTCGGGATCATCCGCCACATGGTCAACCTGGAAGTCGTGAACACCTATGAAGGCACACACGATATCCACGCGCTGATCCTGGGCCGTGCGCAGACAGGCATCGCGGCGTTTTAAGCGTTTCGGGGCGGCCAGGCCTGGCCGCCCACCCGCCGGAGGCGCGCGCCCGCCATTCTTGAAACCCTCCACAATGCTGCCATATTGACCATTCAAGCAAAGTGGAGGTGCCCCCGTGAGTCCGCAAGATACCCAGCTGTTAGAAAATTTCCTGAACCAGCTCATCCAGGCGCGTGGCCTGCCGAAGGATCCCGCAGCCGAGGCCATGATCGCGCAGGCCGTGTCCTACCAACCCGATGCCGCCTACCTGCTCGTCCAGCGCGCCCTCTTGCAACAGCAGGCGCTCGACAATGCGAAGGCCGAGATCGCGCACCTGCAGCAGCAGTTGCAAGGCGGCGCAGGAAGCCGCGGCTCCCAGGGGAGTCGTTTCCTCGACCCGAATGCCTGGGGCAACAGCGGTCAGCAGCAGCAGGCGCAAGCCTACGGCAGCCAGCCGGCGCAAGGCGGCTACCCCCAGCAGCCTTACCAGCAGCCATCGCTGGCTAGCCGCGCAAGTAACTTCTTCCGCGGCGGCAGCATGGGTGGCGGCATGGGCGGCGCACTCGGCAGTATCGCCTCGACAGCGGCCGGCGTCGCGGCCGGCGCCTTCCTGTTCCAGGGACTCGGCAACCTGCTGGGCAATGACAATCACGACGGCAACGGCTTTCTCGGCAACAACGATAGCTTCTCGTCGCTGACCTCGTCCGTCGATGAGTTTGCGAACAGCGCAAACGGGGCCGGCGACAGTTCCAGCAGCCTGCTCGGCGACAGCAATAGCGACAGCGGCAACGCGCTGCTCGACGATGCCGGTTCAGGCGGCGACGATGTCGCGGGCGACTCCTACGATGGCGGGATGGACGACGCGTCTCTGGGTTGACGGCAAGCCGCCGGCGCGGGCCGCCGTGTTAACATAGCGTGCTGGCGGCAGGGTACGCTCCGGTCCGCCCGGCGTCGGCACACCGCACGTTTCCTCACCCCGGCCTGTCGCCGCAACCCTTTTCACAGAATGTATGGCGCTTCACATCTCCCGGATCCTGCATGCCGGTTATGTCTTCGAATGCGAAGGCACGCGGATCGCCTTCGACACGATCTTCGAAAATCCCTTCAGCCGCAACTGCCACGCCTTCCCCGCGGTGCGCTTCGATCAGGCCAAGATCCGGCAGTTGCGCTTCGACGCCGTCTTCATCTCGCACTTCCACGACGACCACTGCTCGTTCGACAGCCTGGATCTGCTCGATCGCGCGACGCCGATCCACATCTACTGCCTGTTCGACGAACTGTTCGCCATGGTGCGCGAACTCGGTTTCGTCAACGTGCATGCCCTGAGGGTCGACCTGCCGGTGCAGGTCGGGCCGTTGACGGTGACGCCGCGCATCGCGATGGATCCGGACGTCGACTCGATGTTCCAGGTCGAAGCAGATGGCCTGAAGGTGCTCAACGTCGTCGATTCCTGGATCGACCCGGACACGCTGCCGGCGCTGGTCCAACACGGTCCGTGGGACATGGTGCTGTGGCCGTACCAAGCCATGCGCGAGATCGAGGTGCTGTCGCCCTCGCGCGCTTCTACCGCGCCAGAACACCTGCCAGCCGAATGGATCGCGCAGCTGCAGGCCTTAAGCCCGCGCTATATCGTGCCCAGCTCCTGCCAGTTCCTGCAGGAGAGCTGGTCCTGGTACAACCACGCCTTCTTCCCGATCAGCTATCGCCAGTTCGAAGCCGAGATCGGCGCCGCGCTGCCGGATGCGCGCGTGGTGCGCATGAATCCGTCGGTGTCGATGCGGCTCGACCGGGATGGGTTGACGCCCGCACCCAGCCTGGACTGGGTCGTCCCGGTTGGCGCGCAGGATGTCGATTACGACTACGATGCGCAAGCCTTGCCGCCGCCGACAAGCGAGATCGCGCGCCGCTTTCCGGCCTTGAGCGCGGAGCAGGCGGCGCATGTGGCCGAGTACTGCCGCAGCGGCCTGCTCGACAGATACCGCGACATGGAACTGCCCGAGGACAGCTTCTTCGAGCAGGCGCGCGTGTGGCGCCTGTCCGTATTCGATCACGAAGGAATGGCAACGCGCTACCACTACCGCGTGGAGAAAGACAGCATCGCGCCTGCCGCCGCCGATGCACTCCCCCTGTCCTGGAGCACCGACATCCCGACCGCCAAGCTGTACGCGGCTTTGGCCATGGGCGAGTCCCTCACCTCAATGTACATGCGGATCAACGACATGCGGTTCGACGACGCCACCGAAGCCGACCTCGCATCGGCTGAACTGGTGGACGACCCTTTGATCCGCTGCCTCTTCAACGACGCCTTTGGCGCCTATCAGGCCGCGCAACTGCGTCGGCTGAAAGAATCTGAATGACGATCACCATCCTGCCCTACCGGGCAAGCCTCGAGCAAGCCTGCGACTGGCTGGAACAGCAGCTCGAGACCCCCTGGACGCTCGCCGAGCTGATTGAACATGGCGTGACGCCCTATGTCTGGCTCGATTACGACGCCACTTACCCGGAGCTCTTCGGCGACGCCAACGGCGGCTATGCCGCGCCGATCTTCTTCGAGGGCGACACCGCGCGCCTGGCGGCCGGCAGCGACGACGTCCTGATCACGATAACGAAGGACGCCTACAAGATCGTGACCACCCTGCCCGCACCGGGCTTTCGGCGCAAGCTGCACGAACTGCGCTTCCTGAAGAAGGAACTGGAAAAGCTGGTCAAGACCGTCAGGCGCGCCGCCGAGCCGCCACCGGAACCGAAGGCAGCGAGCGAATCGACCTCAGGCATCTACAAGGAACAGGCGATCGCCGCCTTCGGCGCACTGGTAAAACTCGACCTCGATGCGGCCTTGACCGGCGCCGGCGGCATTTTTGGCGACGAGGGCGCGCGTATCAAGGCCAGCACGAAGAAGGCGAAGTCGAAGATCGTCTGGAATCCGGTCGTGCTGGCGCTCGGCCTGCACGACGTGCACCGGGTGCCGATGCGGGGCTTGACGCGCGCGTTCGAGACGCACGCGTTCCTCGATCCGTGGCATGCCGAGTGGGAGCGCAGCCTGGCGCTGCTGGGACACTAAGCGCCTATCCCTGTTCAGCACGCGGTCGGCTTCAACTTTTCCACTTCCAGACCGAAGAACGGACGCAGGCGCGTGCCGATCACGTTGCCGGCGAAGGCGAAGACAAGCCACAGCCAGCCGTGCAGGCTGCCCGACACGATGCCGCTGAAATACGCACCGATGTTGCAGCCATACGCAAGGCGGGCGCCGTAGCCGAGCAGCAGGCCACCGGCGACCGCGGCGATGATCGAGCGCAGCGGCAGGCGCCATACCGGCGCGTAACGACCGGCAAGCGCCGCTGCGAGCATCGCGCCGAGCACGATGCCGATGTCCATCACCGAGGTCACGTCGTGCGACACCGGCGCGGCGAGTGCCGCGGCGTTGGCTTTGGTCGACCAGTAGGCCCAGCTTGCGGTGTCGATCCCGATGGTCGACGCCGCTTTCGCGCCCCACAGCGCGAAGGCGGAGGTCACGCCCCACGGCCGGCCCGACAGCGCGAGCGTGGCGAAATTAAGCACCACCAGCGCGAGCGCGCCTGCCACCAGCGGCCACGGGCCATGCAGCCACGGCGAGCGGTGCGGCGGCTGCACGTGGGAGGCCACGAGCTTGCCATGGCGGCGCTTTTCGACGAGCACGGTGATCGCCGCGATCGCCGCGAACACGCTCCAGTTCAGCAGCAGCGCCGGCGTCAAGCCCAGGGTCTTGACGAGCGAGATGGGTTTCAGCTGGGGCAGCGACGTCCAGAACGGCATGTGGGCGGTGGCAATGACCGAGCCCGCGATGAAGGCGATCAGCGTCACGATCATGCGCGTGCTGCCGCCGCCGACCGTGTAGAGCGTGCCGGACGCGCAACCGCCGCCCAGCTGCATGCCGATGCCGAAGATGAAGGCGCCTACCATGACTGAAGTACCTGCCGGCGACACCAGGCCGGTGACGGGGTTGCCGAACAGCGTGCCGTTGGCCAGCGCCGGGAAGAACAGCGCCACGCCGACGGCGAGCATCAGCATCTGCGCGCGCAGGCCGGCACCGCGGCCATCGGCGATGAACACACGCCAGGCCGACGTGAAGCCGAAGGCGGCATGGTACAGCGCCAGGCCGAGCAGCGCGCCGACGACGAACAGCATTGCCTGGCGCGGGCCGACGGCGCCGCCCAGGTACCAGGCCCCGAGTACGATCAGGACCAGGGACACGCCAAGCGGGGTCGGGTTGATACCGGCGCCGGGACGCAGGGTGGGAGATACGGTAGTGGACATGGCGGAAGGCGGCAGGAGACGGGAAAGCGCACTATTTTCGCGCACTTCGCGGTTTCCTGCAGAGGACGGCTCCGTGTTGGCAATGAAACTGACTGCTGGGGTCAGGTCTGACACAGGGGGGATGTCAGACCTGACCCTAGCTGTGACGATCCTTTAGTTGTGAATATACTTCGCAAACACGTCACTGAAATCGCGCTTGGTGTGCGTATCGAGCATGGCCGTGTTCAAGGCCGCCAGCAGTTCGCCGAATTGGCTGACGAGACTGCCTGCGCCGGGCGCGATATTGAGCTTGTGCACGGAGGCCGTGGCATCCAGCGTACGCAGCGCATTGTCGCGCGACACCGCGTCCCGTTGCTGTTGCTTTCCGATGGTGATCAAGGCCTTGTAGATGTCCTTGAGTTGTTCGATGAAGGTCTTCTTGACGTCGATCGAGAACGCCGTGTTGTCCAGTTTGAACTTGAGCTCGATGTCCATGTCCAGCGTGCCGGCGGTCTCGATGCTGACGCCCGAAATCTGGTGCGAGGAATAATCGTAGCGCTTGATGGTGCGCTTCGACGAAACGGCGGAATCGCCATCCACGTGGATCAGCGCGAGGTTGGTGAAGCAGTATTCGTCTTTCTTGCTTTTGATAAGGAAGAAAATCTGTTCACCGTCCTCGCTGAACAGGTAATCGTCCGCATCGACCTTGCTGTAGTCCGCAGGACCGACGATGACACCGATATCGCTGATGCCCAGTGCTTCCGCCGCAAATTTCTTGAACATGATCGCCCTCGTAGTATGAAAGCAGCCAGATTAACATTGTTCAATTCTGCCAAGTACTCGTCGAGGGTAAGAACAATGGTATTTTTCAGCCTGGGGCGCAGGCCTCGAATGCCGCTTTCGCAGCCAGGAAACGCCGCAGCGCCGTTTCCGGATCGAGCCCGGCCATCACCAGGTTGATGACTTCCTTCTTGTCGCTCGAGGTGATGCTCTTGCAGGCATCGCGGTGCGCGCAGAAGTACGCGTACCAGGACACTTCGGCCGGACGCTCCTTGCGCGGTTTCCAGCGCGCCGGCACGCTCGCCTGCATGGCGCGCGCATAGTCGGCCAGCTTTGCCGGCAACTGCAACCAGTCGCAGGCCAGCACGGCGCGCTGCTCCGTTTCATGACCTGGCGCCAGTTGCGTCGACGCCGGATGCACGGCCAGGCACGCCAGATTCGGATACCCGTTCGCCTTGCAGAACTGAGCAACGAAGCGCAGCTTCATGCCGATACCCAGCACTTCGGCACGGCCCATCGCCGCATCCTTCGGGTCGAAAAAGCGCGCCAACTCGAGCAGATCCGCATAAGCAATCGGCGCACCCTCGGTCTTGTTCGCGTGCTGCACGAGTGCCAGGGTCAGGCGTGCGCCGATCTCGATATCGTTGAGCGTAAGCTGCTCGGCCGAGCCGGCAGGATCCGCCATCAGAACCATGCGTCCTGCATATCGAGCGTGGTGGTGTCGATCGTCTCCAGCAGGTCGAGCTGCTGCGCCGACTTCGGCAACTCCCAGTGGAAGAAGTAGCGGCAGGCCTGCAGCTTGCCGCGGTAGAAATCGTCATCCCCCGCCTTCGCCGCCACCAGCGCCTGCTCCAGCCACATCCAGGCGATCACCACATGCCCGACCGCTTCCAGGTACAGGCTCGCGTTCGCCAGGGTCTTGTTCATGTCCCCGGCGCCGTAGAGCGTCGCAGTGACTTTACCGATGCGCTGCCACAGCGTGTCGAGCTGGCCCGCATAGCCCTGCAGATCGGACGAATCGACCGCGCGCGCCTTGGCAATGGTCGCAGCCACCTCCTCGCCGACCGCCTTGAACAGTGCGCCCTGCTGGATCGACACCTTGCGTCCCAACAGGTCGAGTCCGTGGATGCCGTGCGTGCCTTCGTGGATCGGGTTCAGGCGGTTGTCGCGGTAGAACTGCTCGACATTGTATTCGCGCGTGTAGCCGTAGCCGCCGTGGACCTGGATCGCGAGACTATTCGCCTCCGTACACCATTGCGAAGGCCAGGACTTGGCGATCGGCGTCAGGAAGTCGAGCAGCATGCCGGCGCGCGCCTGCGCATCAAGCGACTCGCCCGTGCGCTGCTCGTCGACCAGTTTTGCGCAGTACAGGATCAGCGCCAGCGCGCCCTCGGTGTATGCCTTCTGCGCCAGCAGCATGCGCCGCACGTCGGTGTGTTCGATGATCGCTACCTGGGGCCTGGCCGGGTCCTTCTCGGCCGGAGGGCGTCCCTGTGGACGGTTGCGCGCATAGTCGAGCGCGTGCAGGTAGCCGGTCACGCCCAGCACGGTGGCGCCGAGACCGACGCCGATGCGCGCCTCGTTCATCATGTGGAACATGTTGGCCAGGCCCTTGTGCGGCTCGCCGACCAGGTAGCCGATGGCGCCCGCCTTCCCCGCCGGCTTGAATTTCCCCTCGCCGAAATTGAGCAGGCAGTTGGTCGTGCCGCGGTTACCCATCTTGTGGTTCAGGCCCGCCAGCGCGATGTCGTTGCGCTCGCCGAGCGAACCGTCCTCGTTCACCAGCAACTTGGGCACGATGAACAGCGAAATGCCTTTTACACCCGGGATCAGCTTGCCGTCCGGGCCGGGAATCTTGGCCAGCACCAAGTGCACGATATTCTCGGCGAGCTCGTGTTCGCCTGCCGAGATCCACATCTTGTTGCCCCTCAGGCGATACTGGCGCTCGCCCTCCGGGCCGTCGACCAGTTCAGGTTCGGCGCGGGTGGTGATGTCCGACAGGCTGGAGCCTGCCTGCGGTTCGGACAGGCACATGGTGCCGAAAAAACGGCCCGCCAACTGGGGCCGCACGAAGCGCTCGACCTGGCGCGGCGTCGCCGTTTTCAGCAACGTGTTCGCATTGCCCATCGTGAGGAAGGTGTAGGCCGAGGTCGCCACGTTCGCCGCCGTGAACCAGGCGGCGATTGCCTTCTCCACCACGCAGGGCAGCTGCATGCCCTCGTACTCGACATCCTGGCCCGCCGCCATGAAACCGGCCGCGCAGAAAGCGTCGAGCGCGGTTTTCACTTCGGGGATGATCGTGACTCGCTCGCCATCGAAATGCGGCTCGTTGGCATCGCTCTTCTTGTTATGCGTGGCGAACAGGTCGGTCGCGATCTGCTCGGCGGTATCGAGGGCCGCATTGAACGTTTCGCGGCTGTGGTCCTGGTAGCGCGCGCGCGCCGTCAAGGCGTCGACGCCTAGCCATTCGTAGAGGAGAAAATCGATGTCGCGGCGGTTCAGGATGGTCGATTGCATGGTGTCCCTTTTATTGTCGTTCGGTCCATTGCAAGGATAACCGATCCGTCCGCGCCGTGCGACCTGCGGGCGACAGCGTGCCAATGGGAGCGCGCGTTCTGGGCTATAGTTATCGACACGACCACCTGTCCGCGCCCTGCCCTTCGGGCGCCGACCACACTTTTTTGAGCCGATACCATGATCCAACCAACCGCGCCCGATACCGCCCTCCCCCTCGACATGATCATTTTCGGCGGCATGGGCGACCTGGCCATGCGCAAGCTGCTGCCGGCGCTGTACATGGCTTACCTGCACGGCAACCTGCCGCCGTCGACCCGCATCCTGTCCACCGGACGCCAGGAACTCGCGCGCGAGGCGTATCTCGCCCATGTGGAGGAGCATTCGCGTTCCTTCATCGCGTCCGAGAACTTCAACGACAAGACCTGGGACGGCTTCCTGCAGGTGCTCGAATACGTGGTGCTCGACGTCCAGGCCGCGCCCGACTTCGCGGCGCTCGGCGCAGCGTCCCGGCCCGGCGCCCAGCGCGTCTTCTATCTGGCGACCGCGCCCTCGCTGTTCACGCTGATCTGCGAAAAACTCGCGGGCGCCGGACTGGTCGACACCAACGCGCGCGTGGTGCTGGAAAAACCGCTCGGGCGCGACCTCGCAACGGCGGTCGAGATCAACGAGGCGGTCGGCCGCCATTTTGCCGAGTCGCAGATCTACCGGATCGACCATTACCTCGGCAAGGAGACGGTGCAGAACCTGATGGTGCTGCGTTTCGGGAACTCGATCCTCGAACCCATCTGGCGCGCGCCGAACATCTCGAGCGTGCAGATCACGGTAGCCGAGGAAGTCGGCGTGGGCAGCCGCGCGGGCTTTTACGACAGCACCGGGGCGATGCGCGACATGGTCCAGAACCACCTGCTGCAACTGCTGTGCATCGTGGCGATGGAGCCGCCCACGTCGCTCTCGCCGGACGCGGTGCGCGACGAAAAACTCAAGGTGCTGCGCTCGCTGCGCCGTTTTGGCCTGGCCGACATCGCGCGCGACACGGTGCGCGGGCAGTACGGCCATGGCGTCAGCGGCAACCAGGAAGTGGCCGGTTACCTGGAAGAGCGCAACGTGCCGCCGGAGACGACGACCGAGACCTTCGTCGCGCTGCGCGCCCACGTCGATACCTGGCGCTGGTCGAAGGTGCCGTTCTACCTGCGCACAGGTAAACGCATGGCGCGCCGCTCCTCGAAGATCGTCATCGAATTCGCAAATCCTCCCTTCCCGCTGTTCCCGAGCACCGTTGGTGGTGTCGCGAACCGCCTGGTCATCGAATTGCAGCCGGAAGAAGCCATCAAGCTGCAAATCATGGCCAAGGAACCCGGCAGCGGCATGCACATGCAGCAGGTGGCGCTGAACCTGGACCTGCAATCGGCCTTCCAGCAGCGCCGCGCCGAAGCCTACGAACGCCTGCTCATCGACGTCGTGCGCGGCCGCCTGACCCACTTCATGCGCCGCGACGAACTGGAAGCGGCGTGGGCATGGGCCGATCCGATCATCGACGGCTGGGGCGTGCTGGGCGAAAAGCCGCATGCCTACGCCGCCGGATCGTGGGGGCCGCCGGAGTCGTTCGCACTGCTGGCGCGCGACGGCTTCAGCTGGGTGGAATAAACCGCCCCCACGCTCCACACCGCGACTGCGGTCGCTCGCTCGCCCTCCCCCCTGTCACCACCATCGCCCCCCCCCCCGGCATCAGCCGGCGCGGGGGCCGACCCGCTTCGCCCTTCCCCACCTGGCTTTCATACGCCGACCAAGATTCTGCCGCTGTAATTTACAAAAAGAAAATATTTACTTGCGCCAAGTGTAATTTCAGCAATACTATCGCTGTCGCGTCCTTGCATTGTTTGCATCGAACGCCGCCTTCCACGGGGCGTACCGGCAGAACCTGAAAAAAGAAGAACGCAAGAACACACCGAATTCCAAACCAGTCGCGAAAGGACATTGCATGAGCTTGAAAGCCTCGACCCCGCCGGATAACGGCGGGCTGCAACAGATGCGCACTTCCCCGGGCAAGCCACGCTTTCTCGCTCTGTGCGTTGCACTGGCCTTTTCCGCCGCGGCGCCGCTCGCGCTGGCGGCCGCGGCCGATGCGCCGGCAGCATCGAACCAGCGCGCAGCACCGTTCTGGCAGGACGTTGCCCTGCCGGCCGCCGCGACCGGCAGGGCATTGACGAAATCGTCGGCCGGTGCAACCTCCGGCACCGCGGCCAGAACACCGGCGCTCAAGCTCAAGCGCTTGCGCGGCGCCGTGCTGGACATGGCCGGCATGCAGTCGCTGACGGCCGGCGCGCCATCCGAGCGCAGCAGCCGCGCGATGGCCAGCCCCTTGACGATCGACCTGCCGCACCCGGACGGCGGCTACCAGCGCTTCACGCTGGTCGAATCGTCGATCATGGAGCCGGGCCTGGCCGCGAAACACCCGAACATCAAAACCTACAAGGGCCGGGGCATAGACGACCCCGGCGCGACGCTGCGCATGGACATCACGCCGCTCGGCCTGCACGCCTCGGTGCGTTCCCCGCGCGGCGGCTGGTATGTCGACCCCTACTATCACCTCGACACCAGCCTGTACGCCAGCTACAGCCGTGCCGACCTGATCAACCAGCACGGCCCACTGGTCGAGCGCGCGGCTCCCGAAGCGCAACTCTCCCTGTCGCGCTCCTTCTACAAGGAAGGCGAAGCGGTCGACGTGCGCGGCTCGGGCTTCGCGCCCGGCGCCAGCGTCCGCCTGAGCGTGCGCGGCGAGGATGACGCGCCGGCGCTGCAAAGCGCGACCGCCACGGCCGACCAGAACGGCGCCATCGCCGTTACGCTGCCGGGTGGCGCAACGCGCAGTGGCGCCTTTGAAGTCAGCGCCACCTCCGGCGAGCAGACCGGCGCCGCGCCGTTTCGCGTAGTCGACGGTGAGCTGGCCCCGAATGCGGCCGTCGGCGGCAACCTGCGCACCTACCGCCTGGCACTGGTTACCGACCCGACCTACGCGGACTATTTCGGCGGCGGCGCCAACGTCACCGCGGCCAAGGTCACCCTGATCAACCGTGTCACCCAGATCTACGAGGACGAAACCTCGATCCGCCTGGTCCTGATCGACGCCACGGATGCGCTGAACCTGAATACCGCGGCCGAGATGACGGGCGCGAACGGGCCGTGCGGCGGTGCTGCCTGCTACACCGCTGCCCAGGCATCGGGCTGCGTCAGCTCCACGCTGACGCGCAACCGCGTCGTCACCGGCCTGCTCGCCGGCGCCGGCAACTTCGACATCGGCCACATCGCCTTCGGCCTGGATGGCGGCGGCGTCGCCAGCCTGGGCGTCGTCGGCGCCAACGCCAAGGCGCAGGGCTGCACCGGCCTGCCGCAGCCGACCGGCGACTTCTTCGCGGTCGACTATGTGGCGCACGAGCTGGGCCACCAGTTTGCGGGCAACCACACCTTCAATGGCACCGTCGGCAGCTGCAGCGGCGGCAACCGCAACCAGACTACCTCGGTCGAAAACGGCAGCGGCTCGTCAATCATGGCCTACGCCGGGATCTGCGGCAGCGACAACCTGCAGAGCCACAGCGATCCGTACTGGTCGCAGCGCAGCTTCGACGAGATCGTTGCCCTGACCTCGAGCGCTGAAAGTACCCTCAATGAAGTCCAGATCGCTGCGCTGACGGGCTTCAACGCAGACGGAAAGCAGTTCCAGGTCGGCTTCAACGGCGCTTTCTCGGCGCCTGTCGTGCGCGGCACGAACTATACAACCGCCGGCGTCAAGGCCGCGATCGAAGGCATCGCCGGCTGGCCGGCCGGCGCCACGGCCACCGTGTCGGCCCTGAACGACACGGCGTTCACCGTCACCTTCGGCGGCACGCTGGCAGGCGTGAATGTGGCGCCACTGCAGCTGGCGAATTGCACCCCGGGCTGCAGCGGCTTCTTCGGCGAAATCACGGTCGGCGGCTTGACCACGCGCCGCGGCGCCGTCTCCGGCGACGGCAACACGGCGCCAACCGTGACCGTCCCGGGCAGCTATGCCATTCCCGTACGCACGCCTTTCGCGCTGACCGGGGGCGCCGTCGACGGCGACGACGATCCGCTCACCTACCTGTGGGAGCAGAACGACCGCGGCGCCGTGACCGGCACCAGCTTGATCAGCAATACCAAGCTCAATGGTCCGCTGTTCCGCCAGTTCGGCACGCGCGCGGTGGTCACCAACGCGCAAACGCTCGAGTACAACTCGGCCGGTGAGAACCAGGCCACCAATGACCCGACGCGGGTTTTCCCCGACATGGCGCAGATCCTGGCGAACAACACCAACGCGCTCAGCGGAGTCTGCCCCACTGCCAGCACGACGCCTACTGTTGCCCAGATCGAGTGCTTCTCGGAGTACCTGCCGACCGCAGCCTACGTCGGCGTCGCCGGTGTGAATGCCGCGCCGGCCTCGCTGAACTTCAAGATGACGGCGCGCGACGGCCGCGGTGGCGTCAACAGCGGCACCACGACCCTGGTGCTGGCGCCAGGAGCAGGACCCTTCCTGGTGACCGCGCCGAATACGGCGCTGACGCTCGACAGCGGCGCGCCGCTGACGGTGACCTGGAACGTGGCCAACACCAACGCAGCCCCGGTGAACACCGCAAGCGTGAAGATCACCTTATCGAGCGACGGTGGCAAGACCTGGCCCCATGTCTTGGCCGAATCTGTCCCGAACAGCGGCAGCGCAAGCGTCAAGTTGCCGGCGGTCGTCACGCAGGCGGCGCGCATCAAGGTCGAAGCCGTCGGCAACGTGTTCTTCGACGTCTCGAACGCGGACTTCGCGATTCGCCTCGGGGGCGATGCGAATGGCGACGGCGCGGTCGATTGCGCCGACCTGGCCGTGGTGAAGGCGTCGATCGGCAAGCGCACGGGCCAGGCCGGCTTCGACCCACGCGCCGACGTGACCGGCGACGGCATGGTCGATATCCGCGACGTCGCGTACGTGGCGCAGCGCCTGCCGAAAGGTACCGCCTGCAGCTAAGCAACCTGGCCGGCCGGATGAGCTCATCCGGCCGGCATTCAACAAGCTTCATTTTAAGGACGAATCAATGATCAAGTGGAAAACCTGCCTCGCCGCCGCCCTGCTGGCCGCCTCCTCCCAATCCTGGGCAGCGCCCATCCTGACGGCCGAGGCCACGCCGAATCCGGCCACGCTCGGCTCGGCGGTGGACGTCGACGTGCGCATTGCCGACATCGCCGACCTGTACGCCTACGGGTTCACGGTGAACTACAACGCCAACCTGCTGCGGGCCATCAATATCACCGAGGGCGCTTTTCTCGGCAGCGCCGGCACGACCTACAGCTACGGCGGGGACATCGACAATACGGCAGGCACCATCTCGTTCATTTTCAATTCGCTGATCGGCCCGATCCCTGGCGCCTCCGGCAGCGGCAGCCTGGCGCAGGTCCGTTTCGAGGCGATCGGCAACGGCAGCGCGGCGCTGTCGTTCTCCGACCTGGTATTCCTCGACAGCGCACTGGCCGATATCGCCGTCGATACCGGCACGCTGCAAGTGGGCGTCGTGCCCGAGCCTGCCAGCTACATGCTGTTCGGGATTGGCCTGATCGGCGCCGCAGCGCTGCGCCGCCGTTCGCAGGCGGTGCGCGGCTGAGACCAGCCGCGGATATCATCAACCAGGCGGCGCCGGCGCAATGAGCGCCATCCCGCGATGCTGCACGAAGCCCCTGATCTCAGGGGCTTTTTTACGTCCCCGGGTATGGACGCGATATCATGACGGGTTACACCCATAAAGGCAGGAATCGTGTTTGATGTTCTCTCGCTCGACATGGGCGCCGCCATGAAGACCCTCGTGCTCACGCTCGACCTGGTCGGCACCTTCGTCTTCGCCCTCAGCGGCGCCACCGCCGGCGCCCGGCGCCGCCTCGACATCTTCGGCGTGCTGGTGCTGTCGTTTGTCGCCGCCAATTCCGGCGGCATCGTGCGCGACCTCCTGATCGGCGCCACCCCGCCGGCCGCGATCAGCGACTGGCGCTACCTCGCCGTCTCGCTGCTGGCGGGGGTCGTGATCTTTTTCTGGTACCCGGTCATCAACCGCCTGCGCTCCCCGGTCCTGTTTTTCGACAGCGTCGGCCTGGCGCTGTTTTGCGTGGCCGGCGCCCAGAAGGCGCTGGTGTATGGCCTGGAGCCCGTGATGGCGGCGCTGCTCGGCATGCTGACCGGGATTGGCGGCGGCATCGCGCGCGACGTGCTGCTCTCGAACGTGCCGGCCGTCTTCAGGTCCGACATCTATGCGGTCGCGGCGCTGGCCGGCGCCTCGGTGGTGGTGGTGGGCGACGCACTGCAGCTGCCGACCACGGCCACCGCGGTTGCCGGCGCGCTGCTGTGCTTCGGCCTGCGCATGGTGGCGGTCCGGTATGACTGGCACCTGCCACACGCACGCGTGCCGGAACACGGGGGTAGCCAGCGCGAAGCCGATGAGCGGGACGATAACCGCTGAGGCCTGCGTATCAGGCCGGCCGGCCACCCAGCGCCAGCGGCAGCGTGCGCGACCACCGGTTCGACGACAGTGAAAACGTCAGCGAACGCACCTGGTGGTACCACCCGGCCGGCACGTACAGCAGGTCCCCCGGTTCGACGACGATCTCCAATAGCGCCGCCTGGCGCGCCAGCGGGAAGCGTGCGAAGTCCGGCGCTTCCGGATCGAACGGAGAGCCGAACAGCAGCGCGTTCGCCTCGACCGGGTAGAGGAATGCGTCGTGGTGTGGGGGCGCCAGGAAGATCCGCTTCGAACCCCAGACCTGCACGAAGATGTTGTCGTCGTAGTCCGCATGCAGCGGCGTCACCGTGCCGGCCGGCCCGAGCCAGAAACGCGGCGGGCCGGGCTTCGCAAAAAAGGCCGGCCAGTGGCAGAAGCGGTTCAGTTCGCGCAATTCCAGGTTGCCGAGATACGGCGGCAGGCCTTCGGCGCCGCCTGCCGCCAGGTCGAGATATTCCAGCATCGACATGTCCTGCATCGCCCGGTCCGGCGCAAACGCCGTGTTGACGTAATCGCCGACGCGGGCACGCACAGGCACTGCACTGAAGCGCTCGCGCAGGGTGTCCGGCGTGAGCTCTGCGAGCGGCCAGCGCGCGGCCAGACCGGGAACCAGGAATGGCAGCCCCCGGGCGGCGCGTTCGAGGAAGGCCGCTGCGCCCAGCTTGCCGACGCGCGGCACCTGCGTGATCAGCGGGAGCTGCCGTGCGGCGTCCTTGATCGCTGCGCGCATCGCATCGATCGAGGTGACGCCGCGCATCTCGGCATCGCGGCGCTCGCGGGCGGCCTTTTTCGCGAGGGCGTCCGCGCCGGCCGTCGCATGCAACCTTGGTGGCAAGCGCGCCAAAGCGCTCCCTCCTGCAGGTTCTCCAATGGACGCTGCTGGATCGTTCTTCTCTACCATTCGCTTTTACAGAGCTCTTGCATCATTCTAGATCCAGCAGATTGTACCGGGCAGGAGGATAGCGTATACGCAGAAAATTCCCCAAGCGTGCAATGGCGCTACCGTCTGCCGCAACTGCGCACAATACCTTACATGTGGTTTCTACCCGACTGGCCGGCAGCCCTCACCCGCGCGCTATTTTTTTCATGAACCAAGTCGCCTGGTCTATCGAAAATGGCAGGCCCTGGTGCTGCCTGCATGGAAGCGGGCGACACCTCCAGCCCGGCTGAGTCGCCCCCACCTTGGTCGCGAATTTTTGTTCGACTGCCTGGTTGGTGGAATTCTCTGACATCAGTACCGAAGTCCTTGGCGGTTGAATATCGGGGCTATTTTGAATTACACGTTGGTTAGTTACATTTTTTGATTGAACGGCGCTCGACGTTGACGGCACGGCGGCTAGCGCCCGTTACTGATCCCGGGAACCCCTGAGCCGTCAAGTCAGCATCGACGGCCGCGTCCGCGAATCAATCCGGAACGTCGTCAGTGCCAGGCCTTGCGGCCGCGCAAACCAGGAATCGCCCGGGCCAAGCCATCAAACATCATGGCACCCTGCCCCGCCAGCCACCCGGTTTACGACGCCAGCAAATGCGGCCCGATCTCACGCACCGATTTCACGCCGGTGAGCACCATGTTCGTGCGCAGGTCCTTCTCCATGATGGCGAGCAGCTGTTCGACCCCGGCCTGGCCGCCGGTGGCCAGGGCGTACACAAAGGCCCGTCCCAGCAGGACCCCGTCGGCGCCGAGCGCGAGCATGCGGAACACGTCGGTCCCGGTGCGCACGCCGCCATCGGCGAAGATCGCCAGCTTGCCCTTGACCGCCTCGGCGATCGCCGGCAGCACCCGCGCCGAGGACAGGGTGCCGTCGAGCTGGCGGCCGCCATGGTTCGAGACGACGATGCCGTCGGCGCCGAAAGCGAGCGCGTCGCGCGCATCCATCGGGTCGAGGATGCCCTTCAACACCAGCTTGCCCTGCCACTCGTCGCGGATCCATTGCAGGTCTTGCCATGCGATGTCGGGATCGAAATTCGCCCCGAGCCAGCCGATGTAGTCGGTCAGGCCCGTGGCGTGACCGCGGTAGGCGGTGATGTTGCCGAGATCATGAGGACGCCCGTGCACGCCGACATCCCAGGCCCAGCGCGGATGCAGCATGGCCTGCAGCACGCGCCGCAGCGGACCGTTGGCGCCGCTCATGCCGCTGTGGGCATCGCGGTAGCGGTTGCCCGGCACCGGCATGTCGACCGTGAAGACCAGGGTCCGCGCGCCCAGTTCCCAGGCGCGCCGCATCACGTCGCGCATGAATGCGCGGTCCTTCAGCACGTACAGCTGGAACCAGATCGGCCTGGATGCCTGCGCCGCCACTTCGGCCAGCGAACACACCGACACCGTCGACTGGATGAAAGGAATCGAGCGACTGCAGGCCGCGCGCACGGCCTGCACTTCGCCGCGCCGCGCATACATGCCAGCCAGGCCGATCGGCGCCAGGGCGATCGGCAGCGCGTACTGCTCGCCGAAATAGTCCACGTCCAGTTCGAGCTTGTCGGAGCCGCGCAGCACCCGCTGGCGCAGCTTGACTGCCTGCAGGTCCTCGACATTGCTGCGCAGCGTCTGCTCGGCGCCGGCGCCGCCATCAAGATAGTGGAACAGGAAGGGCGGCAGCTTGCGCCTGGCGGCCTCGCGGAAGTCGGTTGCGGACGAAATGATCATGGAGAGTCGGCAGTTCGGGTGGTTGTTCAGCTTAGGGTAACACGTGCCCGTCCGGCAACACCCGCAGCGCTGCTCAATCCAGCGCCCGATTGCGCGACTCGACGTCGACACAGGCGATCGCCAGCGCGCCGACGACCAGCAAGAGCGCCAGCATGGCCAGCGACAGCGTGAAGTGCGTCGCCATCACCGGCGCGATGAGCGTCGGCGCGAACAGGCCGCCGAAGCGCGCCACTGCCCCGGCCATGCCCATCCCGCTGGCACGCAGCTCGGTCGGGTAGACCTCGGGTGTGAAGGCATACAGCGCGCCCCAGGTGCCGAGCAGCGCAAAGCTCATCAAGAGTGTCGATCCCACAACGACCGCCGTCGAACTGCCGAAGCTGTAGAACATGCAGCCGACGGCGCTGAGCAACAGGAAGCCGATCAGGGTCGGTTTGCGCCCCCAACGCTCGACGCCGTACGCCGACAAGGCGAAGCCCGGCAACTGCACCACGGCCAGCAGAATCAGGAACTCCTGGCCGCGCATGAAGCCGAATCCCTCGCCGGCGAGTTTCACCGGCAGGTAGACGAAAATGCCGTAATAGGCGATTGAAATGAGCGCCCAGGCCACGCACAGCGCGATGCTGCGGCGGCGCAGGATGCCGGAGAATAATGCCGAGAGCGAGCGCTGCACGGGCGCATCGGGCTGCAATGGCGGAATCGTCACCTTCCGGCCATTCACGGCGGCGACCCGTGCCAGCACGGCGCGCGCCTGCTCCGACTTGCCGCTGCGATTGAGGTACATGGGCGACTCGGGGATGTACAGGCGCAGCATGACCCCGACCAGGGCCGGCAGCCCGGTCACGAAAAAGATCAGGCGCCAGGCATCAGGCCCCCAGCTCACCGCCACCAGGGCCAGCACCGCCAGCAGGATGGTGCCGACCGCCCAGAAGGATTCGAGCAGCACCAGCCAGCGCCCGCGCCGGTCGCTCGGTAAAAACTCGGCCATCATCGTGTAGTCCACCGGCAGCGTGCCGCCCACGCCGATACCGGTCATGAAGCGCAGCACGAGCAGCCAGGTGAAGTCGGGGGCAAAGGCGGAGGCCACGCCGAAGCAGGCGTCGAGCACGACCGCCGCCATGAGCACCGGCCGGCGCCCGATGCGGTCGGCCAGGCGCCCGAAGGCGAAGGCGCCGAGCAGCATCCCGACGAAGAACAGGGTCCCGGTCTGGAGCGCCTGCGGCACCCCGATGCCGAAGGTCTTCGCAATCGACGGTGCGGAAAAGCCGATCGAGAGCACCTGCATGGCGTCGGCCATCCAGACCAGTCCAAAAATCATGAAGAGGCGGTACTGGAACTTGCCGACGCCCGCGGTCTGAATGCCCTGCTCTACCGTGATCGGCAATGTCGACATCGTGTTTTTCCTTGAATTGAGTTTTTCTAATGTTTTACCGCGCGATTCAGCGGGGCTTCACCGGAACGCGGGTGCATTGGCAAAGCAAGCGCCAGTGTGCACAAGAGTGCTGTTGCGAACAGTGCAGTGGGATACATAGGTGCAACAAAAAAGCCCGCAGGCGGGCTTTTGTCGCGCTTTTCACCACAATAATGGGATTAGCCGCCGATATCGCGGAACGGATCGAGCGCCAGATCGATCAGCCGTCGCTCGCGCACGACGATCTCCGCCACCGCCGTCATCCCGTAGCGCAGCGGATAGCTCGTCTCGCCGACCTTGTACTGGGCCCGGTCGAGCGAGACTCGCCCTTCGTACACCGGCTGCTTGCCTGCCAGCGACGGCCTGGTGGCCGGCGAGATGGTTTGCAGCGTACCGCGCACGAGGCCGTAGCGCTGGTACGGAAACGCATTGAATTTCATCTGCACGGCTTGCCCCTCGCGCAGGAAACCCCGGTCGTGCTCGGCGATCTCGATCTTCAGGATCGGCTTCGCGTTCTTTGGCGCGATGCCGCCCAGCGGTGCATTGGCCTGGATCTTGTCGCCGGGCTGGGTCGAGGTCACCTCGGTGATGACGCCGTCGACCGGCGCGACGATGCGCAGAAAGTTTTCCTTGTCGATGTTTTCAAAACGGATGCGCGCCGCCGCGTCGGCCACCAGGCGCGCGGTCTGCACCTGCAGCCGCAGCTTGTCCTCGGCGTTGGCCACTTCGCGGTTGGCAGACTCCGATTGCAGCCGCAGCTTGTCGAGGTCCTGGCCGCTCGTTTCCAGTGCGGAGCGCGCCTGGGTCGATTCAAGGCTTTGCCGCGCCGCCAGCTCATTGACCCGCGCCTGGGCCACCCGCATGGCGTTCTCCGCCGCCTGCAAGGCGTTGCGCTTGCTCTCGACCTGGAGTTGCGACACCCCACCGCCGCCGGGCAAGGCAAACAGGCGCGCATACTTGTCGGCCTCGTCGCGGGCGGCGTCGCGCGCGCGACGGGCGTCCTCGACATTGGTACGCGCTTCCTGCTGCTGCGCACTCTGGCCCTGCGCCAGCTGGCTGGTGCCCTCGGCGAGGCGACGCCGGTGCTGGCGCTCTTCGACCTCGGTCGCTTCGCGCAGCGCGGCGGCGTTGCGTTCCATCAGCGCCTTCTTTTCTGGGAATGCTTTCCACTCGCGCTCGGCGTCCTCGAGTTTCAACCGGGCCTCGAGCGCATTCCTGGCCGCCTCGATGGCGCCGCGCGCATAGATCCGGGCCACGACGTCGCCCGCCTGCACCGGCTGCCCCGCGGCGATGTAGATGGTCGACAGTTCGCCATCGATCGGGGCGTACAGCCGCCGCACTTCGGATGCCGGCGCCAGGATGCCGCCCGCCGTCACCAGCACGTCGGCGTGGCCGAAGAAGGACCAGACCAGGGCTGCGACGACCAGCGCGACCATCGAATGGACCAGCGCCCGGGTGAAGCGCCACGGATTGGCGGTGAGGATCGAGATCCCTTCCGCGCTATGGTCCTCCAGCGCCTCGGCGAGCGGCCTCAAGGCCTGCGGCTTGATCCAGTCGCGCTTCATGGCTGCCCCCTTGCCAGGGCCAGCCGGCGCACATCGCTGAGCGCGTCGGCATAGGCGTCGCGGTAAGCCGGCACATGGGCCGACATGGTCTCGAAGGCGCGCTGGTAGGCTTCGTTGCGTGCTTCCCATTGCGAGAGGAATTGATTCACCCTGGCGCCGTCAGCCGCGTCGCGCACCGGCGCCTGCGCGCCGCCCCGGGTCGCCACAAAGGTTTCCAGCGCAAGGATCCAGTCGAGCTCGTCCAGCAAGGGCCCGAGTTCCGGATTGTTGCGCACGTGCGGCCGCATGGCGGCGACCTGGCGCGCCGCACGCGCATACTCTCCCGCCTTGAGCTGCGCCATCCAGACCGGCAGGTTGGCCTTGAGCAGCGCCTCGGTGCCGAGCGAGGCCAGCCGGCTGTTGCCGGGGTCGTCCGCCAGCGCAGCGCTCGCCAGCGCCGCCGCCTGCGCGTACGCGTTTGCCGCCAGCAGGTCCTCGACCTTGCGCTCGGCGCTGCCGATGCGCAGGCCCACCCACGCCAGCACGACGATGAGCGCCAGCGCCGCGAGTGCCCAGTTGCGCAGGCGCCGCAGGTCGGGCCGCCCCTTGCCGCCGAGCGCCGCATGCAGCCCGGCCAGCATGACCGCGGCGCGGCTCCCTTGCCGCTGCGCCCCGTCGTCCTGCGCTCCCCCCGCAGGCAGCGCGGCGGCATCCGGCGCATCCTCGCCAGGGCCCGCAGCGTCGACGCAGAAGATGTCGAGGAAGGAGTCCGCCGCGGCGACAAAGGTGGTCCTGTCGGCGTCCGGCGCAATCGTGTTGAACGCGGCGCCGATACGCGTGAGGGTCGGGTCGCGCGCCGCCGCTTCCCACGCGAGCTCCACCCTGTAGACGAAGTGGCGCCCGCCGAACGCGAGGACGTCGCCATCGGCCAGCGCGACGGCGTGTTCGTCCAGCCGAGTGCCGTTGACGAAGGTGCCGTTGGTGCTGCCCAGGTCTTCGACATGCAGTTGACCACCGCTGAGGAAGATATGCGCGTGGCGGCGCGACAGGTAATTCACCTGCGCCGGGTCGCTGTCCTTGTAGCGCGCGAAGGTGTCGTCGGCCTTGCTGACCATGAAGGGAAACTCGGTGACGACGATCGGCTGCAACTGCGTGATGCCCTCTTCGGGAGCGAGCGTCAGGCGCGCCAGCCTCGCATGCGGCGGCTCGCGCGCAGCCGGCTCGAACTGCACGCGGTACATCAGCGTCTTGCCGAGACCGAGCAGGTCGCCGTCGCGCAGCGTGGTGACTCCCTGCCGGACGGGCACGCCATTCACGGTGCTGCCGTTCTTGCTGCCGAGCTCGGCAATGTAGACGGCGCCATGTTCGCAAAAGATGCGCGCGTGGCGGCGCGACAGGTCGGCGGCCAGCTCTGGCGGATAGGCGTCGAACGGCGCTTCGGTGCGCCCGATCGCGAACAGGGTCTCGTGAATCCGGATCGGCGCGAGGTTGGGGTGCGAGACGGGCACGAGCACGATCATCAAGCGCCCTGCCGGCGCGGCGCGGGGGGCAGCCAGCATCGCGTCGGGCGCCGTCATGAGCTGCTCCTTTCAGGGCCGCGCCGCATTGCGCACGTCCACTGCCGGCCAGCCGCCGCCGAGGGCTTTATAGAGCAGCACGGTATCGGACAGGATCTGCTGGTGGTTGGCCAGCAGCGCCAGTTGCGACGCCAGCAGCGTGCGCTCGGCCTCGAACACTTCCAGCTGCGACACCACGCCTTCCTGCATCTGGGCGCCGACCTGGGCCGCGACGATGCCGAGCCGCTCGGCCTGCTGCTGGAGTTCGACCCGCTGGCGCCGGTGCGCGTCGAGGTTGACCAGCGCGTTCTCGACTTCCTCGAACGCCGCCATCACGACGCGCCGGTACTCGCCCTCGGCCACCCCGGTGCGCGCTTCGCTGGTCTTCAGGCGCGCCTTGACGCCTGGATCGAAGATCGGGAAATTGATGCTGGGGAGCAGGCCAAAGGTGAACGATTTGAGCAGCGAACCGAGCGCGAAACTCGAGCTGCCGCCGCGCCCGGTCAGGCTGATCGAGGGCAGCTGGGCCAGCTTCGCCTGCCCGACCAGGTCGTAGGCCACCAGCACCCGGTATTCGGCTGCCACGACGTCGGGCCGGCGCTTGAGCAACTGGGAGGGGAGGCCTTCCGGCACCGTGGGCAACTGCACCCGTCCCTGCAGCGAACCGGTGGGCACGGTGAATTCCCCGGCCGGGGTGCCGAGCAGGGTCGCCAGCGCATTGCCGGCCAGGGCGCGCAGGCGCCCCAGCTCGATCAGGTCGCGGCTCTGCCGGTTGATCTCCGCGCCCTGCTGCAGCACCCGCGTTTGCGGCAACAGGCCCTGCCCCATCATCGCCTCGTAGGTCGCCAGGATCGCCTTGTTTTTTGCCAGCGTCTGTTGCTGCTGCCTGATCTGCTCGTCGAACTGCAGGATCTGGAAATAGGTCGTCGAGACATCCGACACCAGCGACAGGTAGCCCGCGCGCCAGTCGGCCTCGGTAGCGCTGAACTCGGCGCTCTGGGCCTCGACACCCTTGGCCACGCGGCCCCAGACGTCGATCTCCCAATTGACCTGGGTGCCCAGGTTGAACTGCTTGGTGAACTTCTGCCCTGTGCTTTTTTCGAAACTCGCGCCCGCCCCGGCGTCGAGGGTCGGCAAGGCGCCGGCGCGCGCTTCGCCGATCCCGGCACCGGCGACGCGAATGCGCGCGGCCAGCACCTTCAGGTCGAAGTTGGAATCGAGCGCCCGGTCGACCAGGCCATCGAGATAGGGGTCGCGGAACTGCTTCCACCAATCCGGCGCGATCATCTCGCTCGGGGCAATCGGCAAGCCCTTCTGGCTCGACCACGCCGTCTTGGCTGGACCGACGGGCGTCTGGTAGGGCTTCATGCTGACATCAGCGCAGGCCGACAAGAGTCCTGCCAGCGTGACGGCCAGCACCGCGTTCCAAGGTAAGCTCGTGTGCGCGTTCATATGCAACCCTGTCGGCCAGCCCGTCAATCACGCGTGGGCGCGTGCCTCCCATCCCTTCGAATCGACGAAGACCTTGAACAGCCGCGCGTCCAGGTGCCCTGCGCGGCACTCCTCCGCGATCAGGTCGAGCGCGCGCTCGACCGGCACCGCCTCCTTGTACGGCCGGTCGCGCGCGGTCAGCGCGTCGAAAATGTCGCTGATCGTCAGGATCCTGGTCTGCAGGCTGATCTCGCTGCCCTTCAGGCCCATCGGATAACCCGATCCGTCGAGCTTCTCGTGGTGGCCGTGGGCGATCGCCGGCACGCCGGCCAGTTCGCGCGTCCACGGGATCAGGATCAGGAACGAATAGGAGTCGGCCACGTGGGCCTCGATCTGGCGCCGTTCGTCCGGTGTCAGGCAGCCCTTGCCGATGGAGAGCGCTGAAAATTCATCGTCGCTGAGGAGGCGAAAGCCCGCATCCTCGCAGCCCGCGCAGGCGTGGCTGCGAATCGCTTCAAGCTCGGGCGGCGCGCTCGAGTGCGAGATCGACGGTTCGTTGGCGCGCACGATGGTGGCGAAGAAGGCGTCGAGCCGCGCTCCCTCCTCTTCCAGCTGCGCCTCGATGCGCTCGCACTCGCGGCGAAACAGCGTCATGCCAAGCTCGCCCTCCAGGTGTTGCTGCGCCAGGGCGCGCCACGCATGCCGTTCGAGGCACGCCCTGGCGTAACGGAAACGCTGTTCGAGCAGGCGCATGTCGGCATGGTGCAGTTTTTTCTCCTTGCGCAGCACGTGCTCGCGCACGCCGACCTTGCCGAAGTCGTGCAGCAGCGCCGCATAGCGGATCTCGCGCAGCTGGGCCGGCGAAAAAGCGGAGCGGCGCAGCAAGGCGTCGTCGGCGCGTTCGATGGCCATGGCAAGACCTTCGGCATAGTCGGCCACCCGGAACGAGTGCCCCGCCGTGACCGGGTCGCGCTCTTCGATCGCCTGCACCGAGGCGCACACGAAACCATCGAGCAGGCCCTTGATGTCGGAATACAGCTGGAAGTTCTTCAGGGCGACGGCGGTCTCGGCGCACACGCCGCTGAGGATTTCAAGGTCGGCTTCCTGGAAGGCATGTGGATCGGACGAGGTGTCCACCTGGATCAGGCCGAGCACCTCGTCGCCCAGGATCAGCGGCACGCACATCACGGACAGGATCGCCTGGGCGACGATCGACTCATGCGCCGCATACTGGCGGTCGGCCAGCGTGTCGACCGAAAGGATCGCGCGCTTCCTGACCAGCACCTGGTCGACGATGGTGCGCGAGATCCGCACCTGCGCCGGGTCTTCCACACCTCCGCCGCGGCGCCGCGCGGCGACCGGCCGCGGCAGTTCGTTTTCGTCCGTGCGCAGCATGATGAAGGCGCGCTCGGCAGGCGGGAACAGATCGAAAATAAAGTTCATGATCTTTTCGATCAGGGTAGCCTGGTCGGTAACCGCGCCCAGCGCGATGCTGACCTGGGCCATCGCATGCAACCGGTGCACGGTTTTTTCCAGGTCGGTGCGCGCGGCATTGGCGGCGTCGACCACGGGCGCGAAGCGGGTGGCGTCGACCGAGCGTGTGATGACGGTCGCCGCGTTCGGGCTCGAAGCCAGCATCAGCGAATGGAAGACCAGCTGCGCCGACGCCAGCGCCAGCTCGTCGCCGTCGCGCAGCAGGTGCCAGGCGCCGGCTGCAAGGCGTTCGCCGCAGACAAAGGTGCCATTGCGCGAGTGCAGGTCTTCGACGAAATAACTGGCGCCGCGGCGCCGTATTCGGGCATGGCGGCGGCTGATGGTTTGTTCGGGAATGCAGATGTATTTATCGGAGGCGAGGGCATCCTGGCGGTCGCGCCCCAGCACGGCCTCGTCGTGCAGCGGAAACACCGCCGGCCCCGGCGTTTGCGCCCCCAGCCATTCGACATAGGCCCGGACCGGATCGCTGGCGCCGGATGCTGCGTCCGGGAATGCTGGGTTCGGTTCCATGGGCGTCTACCGGACGGTGATCGTGATTTTTTTGGAGATGACCGGCGGCACATGCGGGACGTGGTTTGCGTCCCCCATCAACAGCTGCAGCGTGTGCTTGCCGGGCGCGAGCTCGATCATCGTCTCGGTCTCGCCGGCGCCGTAGTGCAGGTGGTTGCGATCCGACGGAATTGGCTGCCCCGCCGGCGGCAGCTCGGTGTCGATCAGCAGGTGGTGGTGGCCCGTGTTTTCAAACGCCACGTCTTTCGGCGCCACGCCCATGTGGCGCAGCCCGAACCAGACCCGAAACGGTTTACCCGCCGCCATGACCTGGCCATCGAGCGGCCAGCCGATGTAGCAGTAGGCATTGGCTGGCGCATTCGTGGCGCCGGTCGTCCCGCTTGTCAGTAGCGCCGTCAGGGCAAGGGCGGCAAAAAGTGTGCGCATGGTGCCTCCATTTTTCGTCGCCTAGCGGACCGTGACGGTGATCTTTTTCGACACCACGGGCGGCTTGTGCGGCACGTGGTTCAAGTCCCCCAGCAGCAATTGCAGGGTGTGGCTGCCGGGCGGCAGTTCGATGCGGGCCTCGGTCTCGCCCGCGCCGAAATGCAGGTGGTTACGGTCGTTGGGGATCGGTTCCGTCATCGACGGCAAGGGGGTGTTGATCAGGATGTGATGGTGGCCGGTATTCGCCATCGCGGTGCCTTTCGGTGCGACGCCCATGTTGCGCAGTCCCATCCGCACCCAGAACTTGCCGCCCGTGATGACGGTGCCGTCGTAGGGCCAGATGAAATAGACCTGGGGACTGCCGGGACTCGGCGCGGGCGCGGCGGCAGGCCCGGCCGCAGCGACACCAGTGGCTGCACCGGCATGCAGGACTGCCACCAGTAGCACGGAAAGAACAGCGGTGTGGCGCATGATCGAAAACTCCAGCCGAGGTCGTATGGATGTGCGCATCGAACCATCTAAATCTGGCACACTCTCACTCAGATCGCAAGTCAAATCCTGTCGAAGGCAGCACGAAAGAGGGGCCGCGTATGTCGCAGAAACTCTTTGATAGCTTAATACTGGCAGGGCTCGCACTCGCGTGTTGCGGTAATGCGCAAGCGCGCGCGCCCGACATGCAAGCGCCCGGCATTGTTCCGCGCGCCAGTCCCGAACAGTTCGAGCTGGCGTTCTGGAATTCAATCAAGGACAGCATCCACGCCAGCGATTACGAGGCTTACCTGAAGGCGTATCCGAAGGGACGCTTCGCGGCATTGGCGCAAGCCAGGATGGCGCGGTTGCGCACGCCGCCCGCGCAGGGCACGCCTGCCGCGCAGGGCACGGCGGCGCAGGGATCACCTCCTCCTGTCAGGCAGAAAACCGCGCCCGTCAAGCCGGCCGCGCCGGCGCCGCGCGTTGCGGCGTCCACGGCGCGACATGGCGGCGAGATCAGGGATTGCCAGTCCTGCCCCGCCCTGGTTGCCCTTCCCGCGGGAACATTCACCATGGGGAACAACGCCAGCGACCCCAGCGAGCGGCCGGCGCACCAGGTCACCATCGACACCCCGTTTGCGATCGGAAAATTCGAGATCACCGTGCAGCAGTGGAATGCCTGCGCAACCGCCAACGGCTGCCAGAAGGTGGCGCAAGCGCCCAACACCAGTCCGAGTGCGCCGATGCGTGACGTCAGCTGGGACGATGCGCAGCAGTATGTGAAATGGCTCGGCCTGATCAGCGGTCAGCCCTATCGCCTGCCGACCGAGGCTGAATGGGAATTTGCCGCCAGGGGCGGCACGGCAAGCCCCTATTGGTGGGGCCAGCAAATGGCATCGGGAAAAGCCAACTGCAAGGAGTGCGGCCAACCCTGGAGCAGCGACAGGCCGGCCAATGCGGGAAGCTTCCCGCCGAACCCCTATGGAGTGCACGACACCAGCGGCAGCGTGTGGGAATGGGTCGCCGATTGCTGGCACAACAACTTCAAGGATGCGCCGCCCGACGGCCGGGCGTGGGACGAGCCTAACTGCAGGGTGCGGGTGATCCGCGGCGGATCGTGGCGCGAAGGGGCTGCCTACATGGTCACCTCCACGCGCTTCAGGTACGACACCGGCGTGCGCCAATCGCAGAACGGCTTCCGGGTCGCGCGCAGCCTGAAGTGACCGGCGTGCCCCTAGCGCCCGCGCGGACGCGTCGCAACCGGCAGGAACTCGACCCCAATGGCGCCGGCGCTGCTGCGCGCGCGCATCTGCGCCAGACTTGCGGCGACGCTCGCCAGGTATTGATCGCTCGGCTCGGACTCGCGGCGCAGCGTCCCGAACAGCGGCGCGGGCGTGGTGACCAGCACGACGACCATGCCCGCCCGCGGCAACTTCCCGACCACCCAATCGCCCGGCCTGCCGACGGTCGCGCGATGCCCTGGAGGCGCGCGGTTATTCAGCGCAAGCGCGTTCGGCAGCAGATGGATCACGCTGGCGTCGGGCGAATAGGCGTCGACCGTCATGAAGGATGCGGCGCCCGGGGTCCTCACGTCGACCACCAGTGAATCGCCCTCCTTCAAGGCCGGGCTTGCCGTGCCGGCCAGGCGCAGCGCTGCGCCCCCGCCGGCCTGGCGGTGCGCGACCCAGTAGGGCGCGAAGGTCGAGACCACCGGACACATGGCAGGGTCGACTTCCCGCACATCGAGCTCCACTGTCGCTACGCCGGGCATTGCCAGCAGCGGCTCCCTGATGCCGGCCTGGCCAAGCGCTGTCGAGACAAAGCCCTGCACGCGTACCGTATTGGCATTGACGCCGGCAACGAGCGCCGCGCACGGAATCCTTGCCAGGGCAGCCGCAACGGCGGCCGATGCGGGCGGTGCGACGGGCGGCGGCGCAGGCGGCGGCACCGGTTCGGCTGCGGCCGGTTCGGCAGGCGCTTGCGCGGCGGCCTGAGGCGGCGCGCTGTCCTGGACGCCAGGTTCGCGCGTGAGAAAGTGGCGGCCGCCGAGCGTCAGCGCCCCAAGCGCGACAATCCCCGCACTCCATGCTGCCAACTGGCTGGAGCGGGACGTCGGCGCGCCCGCACCGAAGTCGGCGAGAAATTTTGTGACCGCAGGCGTGCGGTCTTCGCGTTCCAATGCCAGCGCGCATTTCAAGGCCTGCCATTGCGGCCGCCCGAGCTTGGCCGGACGCTGCGGCTTCATGCCGGTGCCGCGTGCCTGCGCCGACGACAGGCGGTTGAACGGGTGGTGCCCGGTGAGCAGTTCGTAGGTGATACAGGCCAGCGCGTAGATGTCGTCGCGCGGATCGGGTTCGCGTTGCTCGAGCATTTCGGGACTGGCATAGGCCGGCGTCAGTGCGCCCAGACTGCCTGGGTCGAACACGGTGACGTCGACATCTTCCCCGGTCTTCTGGAACACGCGCGCGATCCCGAAATCGATGACCTTCACAAGGCCCGCGTCGGTCACGATCACGTTGCCGGGTTTGAAATCGCAATGCACAAAACCGCGTCCGTGCGCATAGGCCAGCGCATTGCCCATGCCGCCGACAATCGGCAGCACCTGCGCGTAGGGCATGCCGCCAAAACCCGGCGCGCGCAGCACCTGGCTCAGCGGTTTGCCCTGCAGGTATTCCATGGTGAGATACACCATCGGCCCGTCGCGGTCGAAATCGTAGACCGAGACGATGTTCGGATGGGCCAGGGCTTGCGCCTTCCTCGCTTCGCGTTGCAGGGCAATGAGCGACTTCGGGTGGCCGCGAAACTGGACGTTCAGCACCTTGATGGCGATATACGGATTGCGGTCGGAGGCCTCGAGTTTGCGCAGGTCGAGCGCCTTGTACACGGTGCCCATGCCGCCGAAGCCGATGCATTCTTCCAGCACGAAACGGCCGTTCAGGGTTTCGCCCACGCCTTTCATGCGCTCCGGCTCGGCGCCTGGCGGTGCGTCGCCGAGCCGCGGTGGCAGCGACGGCGGCGCATTCGGCACCGTGTGTGCGCCGGGCCTGGTCTGGACAAACGTGTCGTCGCCACCCAGGCGCTGGCGCGCTGCGATCAGGCGTCCGATGCGCAGCTGCACTTCCTGGTAGAGCTCGCCCGGCAGTGGGCGGCGCGCATGCTCTTCGCTCAGCAGCTCGAGCAGGCGACCGGGGCTCTCGGGCGCGCTTTCCAGCACCCGGTCAAGCTGCGCCAGGAATGCGGGATGCTGCAAGGCGCCGCTTTGCAACTGGTGTAACGCGTGCGCGAAACTGTCCATGATGTGGTGGTCTGCATGTCGGGCTGCTGGTGTGAGACTAGCATGAAGCGGACGATGATCAAGCGTTTGCGGCAGCTCAATCCCGCCCGGCACACACCATGTCGGGCCGCACCCAACACCTTGCCTGAACCTGTTTGGAGCGGCCGTTCTTCGCAAGCCCTCGCGCATTCTTCGAGCTCACCCGCTGGCTTCTGAATAAAACGGGATAAACCGTTTGTTTTCAATGACTTGCCTGCCGCCTGCGCAGGTTCGGGCGCACCTGGCACGCCTTTCGCTATATGTCCATTGAGCGCAAACCACATGCCTCATTTAAACCACTTACCACTTCAGGAGAATCACCATGAAAACTTTGACCATCAACGACCTGGCCCGCACCGAAGAACTGGACCGCAGCGCCATGGCGTTTGTGCGCGGCGGCTTCAAGATGGGATCGCCCGGCTACGCTTACGGCGACGTGAACTACGCCCCGACATTCGACTCGTCGATCACAGCCACCCAGAACCTGGTGCAGATGCAGGAAGTCTTGAGCGCAACCGCGAACGGCTCGGCCTTCCTCAGCGGCGTGCACGTCGACAGCAAGGTCGACCAGCACGGCGAAAACAAGATCGTGCGCCACTCCCCAGCAGCCTGAACACGATTGAATCATCCACACACTCGAGGAGCATCACCATGAAAACCCTGACCATCAAGGACCTGGCCCGTACCGAAGAACTCGACAGCCACGCCATGGGGCTTGTCCGTGGCGGCTGGAGCATGTATACGCCTGGCTACAAAGTCGGCGACCTGAGCTACGCGCCGTCCTGGGACTCGTCGATGACGGCCACGCAGAACCTGCTGCAGCAGCAGAGCGTGACCACGGCCACCGCCAACGGCGCGGCGTTTGTCCACGGCGTGCATGTGAACAGCGACGTCCACCAGGACGGCCAGAACAACATCATCGGCTAAGCCAGGGGAACTCCATCATGTCATCCATTGCAATCCACGACCTGGCGCATTCCTGCGAGCTCGACACGCACGCAATGTCGGCGCTACGCGGCGGGAGCGGTTTCGGCGGCGCTTTCGGGAACGGCTTCAACGTGAACGTCAACGTGAACCAGCAGATCGGCCAGTTCCAGCAGATCGGCATCGAGGTCCTCAACAACAATGGCGTGATCGGCGCCGGCTTCACAGGTCCGGACATCGATGTCGCCGCCGCGCTGTGGGCGGAGAACAAGGTGCTACTCTGACCGCATCGCGCCGCAGTTTGTCCCTCCATCCCGGTGGCGGGATGGGCTCCGTTAACGCTGCCTGTTCCCAGGAGGCTTCATGGCTACCATTGTGATTAAAGATTTACCTGAAAGTACTGAACTCGATCGCCAGGCGATGCTGGCGATTGCGGGCGGGTCGCGCTTGCGTACGGGCGCCGTCACTGTCAACGCCGCCCGCGCGCAGCGAATGCGCTTGTTCGACCTCAGCCCGCGCAGGGCGATTGCGCAGGCTGCAGCACGGCCGCCGCCGCGTTGAACAGCGTGTGCTTCATGCCGAACGGTCTAGAAAACAGCTGGACGGTTTTTTTTCGACCACGCGCGAGGCACGCGTGTTGGGCCACAACCGACATCGCCTGGTCAAGCTGTTGTCCCTGGCCCGACGCTTCGCGTGCGCTGTCGTCCCGAACGCCCGTTCTTCCTTGGCTAAACCAATTTCCCTGGGCTGGCACGCCTCGTGCTGTATTGACGTCGTGGGCGAAACAAACGCTCCGCACTTGTCGAAACCAGCCACTCAAGGGGAATAGCATGAACATCCACAAGCACATGGAAGCCATCTTCGTCGTCACCCTCGTCGTCGTCAGCGCGGGCACGTTTGCGTTCGACAACGTCAAGGAAGCCGAGGCCGGACTGTCGGCAGCGGTCGCGCGCGACAGCGTGACGGAGGCCCGGGCCGCCGTGGTGCGCGCACCGATGCTACCGCAGCGTGCGTGAGTGCGGGTGGGCGGCTGCGCGCATGCGCGGCCGCCTGCGATGTGTGATGACAGCGGTATTCTGAGCAAAACTTCCCCTCCTCGTTCTTCCCTTCTGTTCCTGCCCCATTGCGGGCGCCTCCCCTTTCTTTCATGTCCCTTGGCAAAGTCTTGGCGCTTCGGTAGCTCACGATATACGTGCCGGACGACGCGACTGTGCCATACCGCGTGGGCACAAGTGCCCGGTGATCCCGTCATTGGGACCATTGGCCCCAATGACCCCTACGTGTGCATCAGCCACGCCCCCATTTCTTCGCCACAGAACCTGTTGTGCCATGCCGAACAGGCTTCGAAACCTGTTGGTTCCTGCCCGTCACCCTGCGTGTTGTCGCGTGTTGACAAGCTGCTTTCACCAACGCCGCTCAACGATATAAACCGTGTAAATTCAAAGGGTTACCTTACCCAATCGATCTGGCGAAGCATCTGGCACGCGTTTCGCTATATGTCCATTGAGCGCACAGCACATGCCTCACTTAGCCCACTTACCACTTCAGGAGAACCACCATGAAAAGCTTGATCATCACCGACCTGGCCCGTACCGAAGAACTGGACCGCGGCGCCATGGCGCAAGTACGCGGCGGCTGGAAAATGGGTGGCCCCGGCTACTCGCTCGGCGACGTGAACTACGCCCCGACCTTCGACTCGTCGATCACTGCAACCCAGAACCTGGCGCAGATGCAGGAAGTGGTGACCGCCACCGCCAATGGCTCGGCTTTCCTGAGCGGCGTGCATGTCGACAGCAACGTCGACCAGCACGGCGAAAACAAGATCGTCCGCCGGTCCTGATCTGTCCAGACACGATTCAATCAATTCAATCATTCACACATTCAAGGAACATCACCATGAAAACCCTGACCATCACCGACCTGGCCCGTACCGAAGAACTCGACAGCCGCAGCATGGCCGCAGTGCGCGGCGGCTGGAGCATGACCACGCCGGGCTTCACAGCGGGCGACCTGAGCTACACGCCGTCCTGGGACTCGTCGATCACGGCCATGCAGAACCTGCTGCAGCAGCAGAGCGTGACCACCGCCACCGCCAACGGCGCGGCGTTTGTCCACGGCGTGCATGTGAACAGCGACGTCCACCAGAACGGCCAGAACAAGATCATCGGCTAACCGTTCCCGTCGCGCGGCAAGCCCGCTTGCCGCGCAGCGCGCTTCCCACATCAAGGAGAAAACCCATGTCATCCATCGTCATCCAGGACCTGGCGCACAGCGCCGCACTCGACCACCGGGCCATGTCGGCTGTATCAGGCGGCAACGCCTTCGGCCGTGACGTCAACGTCAATGTCAACGTCAACCAGCAGATCGCCCAGTTCCAGCAGATCGGCATCCACGTCCTCAACAACAATGGCGTGATCGGCGCCAACTTCAAGGGCCCGGACATCGATGTCGCCGCCGCCCTGTGGGCGCAGAACAATGCCGTCTTCTAAGCCCTGCTTTCAACATCCATGCAATCGAATCACTTCAGGAGAATTACCATGCACACCTTGACCATCACCGACCTGGCCCGCACCGAACAGCTTGACCGTCCAACCATGGCCGCCGTGCGTGGCGGTTGGAAAATGGGCGCACCCGCCTACGCTTTTGGCGACGTTAAATTTGCCGGCACCTTCGACTCGTCGATTACGGCCACGCAGAACCTGGCGCAGATGCAGGAAGTCGTCACCGCCACCGCCAACGGCTCGGCTTTCCTGAGCGGCGTGCACGTCGACAGCAACGTGGACCAGCGCGGCGAGAACAAGATCGTTCGGCGCTGACCTGCAAAGATGGCGGAAGTTGATCTACACTGGGAAGACCGGCCCCGCTCTTCCCAGCGTGGATCCTCCATTTCCATAAGGAGATGCATCATGGCCAGCATTACCATCAGCGACTTGCCAAGCAGCGCGACACTCGACCGCAAGGCGATGTCGGAGATCCGCGGCGCGGGCGCGCCCTGGGTATTCGGCTGGATCCGTCCCTTCGTCGCCCCATCGCCGAGCCAATATCCGGTGATGAATTTCTACCAGATTAATAATTTCGCCGACCAAATGATCAACCAGTTCCAGACGGTCTCGGTGAACAATTCCGGTGCCGGCTCCACGCTCAACGTGATCGTGGACGAAAGCAGCGTGAACGAAGCGCTGCTGCGCTGAGGCGCACGGGCAAACCAACCTGGACGATGCGATGGGCGTTGACAGTGGCTTGCATTGGACTTCCGCCGCGCGCACCGACATTGGCCTGGTGCGCAGCCGCAACGAGGATGCTTTTCTCGCCCAGCCGCAGCGCGGCCTGTGGGCGGTGGCGGACGGCATGGGGGGCCATGCGTTCGGCGACTTCGCCAGCGGCGCCGTGGTCGATGCGCTCGCCGGCCTGCCGGGTCCCGACACGCTGACGGACTTCATCGAGCTCGCACGCGGCCGCTTGCAGCAGGTGAACGCGAGCTTGCGCATGGAAGCGCGCGCGCGCCAGGTCCCCGTGATCGGCAGTACTGTCGTCGCCCTGCTCGCCTGCGGCCCTGACGCCGCCTGCGTGTGGGCCGGCGACAGCCGCATCTACCTGCTGCGCCAGGGCCGCCTGCAGCAACTCACGCGCGACCACAGCCAGCTCGAGGCCTTGAGGGCGAGCGGCGCCGACATGACAAGCACCACGGCCAGCCCCAACATGATCACGCGCGCGATCGGCGCGGCCGACAACATCGCCTTCGACGCGGTGAGCCTGAGCGCGCGCGATGGCGACATATTTCTCCTCTGCAGCGACGGGCTCAGCACGCCGGTGGAGGAAGGGGCGATCGCGGCCACGCTGGCAAGTGGCGATTGCGCAATGGCGGCCGCGGAACTGGTGGCGCTGGCACTGGCCAATGGCGGGCGCGACAACATCACGGCGGTCGTGGTGCGGGTCGACGATCTGTCGGGCGATAAGACGGTCGTGAACCCGACGCTGTGAAGGGATGCCGTCAATGCTCTTTGTTACGGAAATCCTTGGAATGCAGGCCATGCTTCTTGAGCAGGATCTGCAGGTGCGACCGGTTCATGTCCCAGCGCCGCGCCAGCTCCGCCACCGTGCCGCCGACCTCCTGCAAGCCACGCTCCAGGCAACTGCGTTCGGCCTCGTCGCTCGCCAGCCGCTTCGCCTCGGCCATTGAGGTAGCTGCCGCCGTTGCTTCAGGCGCGACGATACCGCCCGGCACCGCGGGCCGGATATCCTCCGGCAAATGCGACAGGTCGGCCGTCTCGCCCGCCAGGCAGGAAATCCGGTACATGATGTTGCGCAGCTCCCGGATGTTGCCCGGATACCCGTAACGCAGCAGGAAGTCGCGCAGGCGCGGCGTCAATGCCACCGGGCGGCGCTTGAGCGCCTCGCTCGACTCGTCGCCGTACCAGGCGATCAAGAGCGGTATCTCGTCTTTCCGTTCGCGCAGCGGCGGCAGCGTCACGTGGATCACGCTCAGGCGGTAGAACAGGTCTTCGCGAAATGTTCCCTGCTCGATCAGCCGGCGCAGGTTCTTGTTGGTCGCGGCGACGATGCGTGCATCGACCGAGATGGTCTCGTCGGAGCCGACGCGCTGGATTTCGTGCGACTGGAGGACGCGCAGCAGTTTCACCTGGCCCGGCAGGGGCAGCTCACCGATCTCATCCAAAAAAATCGTCCCCTTGTGCGCGCTTTCGAACTTGCCCTTGCGGTCGTTGGCCGCGCCCGTGAACGCGCCGCGCTTGTGGCCGAACAGTTCCGATTCGAGCAGATTCTCGGGGATCGCGCCGCAGTTGACCGAGATATACGGCTTGTCGGCGCGCGAACCGTTGGCGTGGATCACCTTGGCCATCAGCTCCTTGCCGGTGCCGCTCTCGCCATCGACCAGCACCGGCAGGTCGGTCGGCGCCGCCTTCTCGGCGATTTCCAGGGCGTCGAGCAGCTTCGGGTTGTCGCCGAAGGTGCCCTCGAAGACGAAACTGCGCGCGAGCAGCGCCTGGCGGCGTTCGCCGGCCGGCAACTCCGGCGCCGGCTCGGCTGGGGCATCGGCGCGCCGTTCGCTGTCGATCGCCTGGACGAAGCGCTCCTTGTGCGACAGCCCCATGACTTCGTCGCGCAGGGTATTTGCCTGGCGCAGCAGCTTCTCGATGTCGGGCCGGTCGATGCGGGTCGCCCAGCGCAAGGTCGAGCGCATGATCTCTATCTTTTCCAGCAATGCCGCGTACGACATCGCCGAGCCGCGCTCGCCACCGGGGTTGTACAGTTTCATCGCATGTCACCCTGAGCCCAGCTGCTTTTGCACCAGCTCGTAATACATGCCGCGCCGCGCCAGCAACTCGTCGTGGCGCCCCTGCTCCACGATCTTTCCTTCAAACAGCACCACGATTTTGTCGGCCCGCATGATCGTACTCAGGCGGTGCGCGATGATGACGGCCGTGCGCCCCGCCAGGATCGCCTCCATGTTGGCCATGATGTTGCTCTCGGACTGGGTGTCGAGGGCCGAGGTCGCTTCGTCGAACACCAGCAGGCGCGGGTCAATGTACAGGGCGCGCGCGATGCACAGGCGCTGCACCTGGCCGCCCGACAGTCCCACACCGCGCTCGCCCACCACCTGCTCGTAGCCGAGCGGCATCTTGCTGATGAACGCGTGGGCATCGGCCATTTTCGCCACTTCCTCGATGCGGCGCCGGTCCGGGCTCTCGTCGCCGCTGGCGATGTTCTCGGCGATCGTGCCGGAAAACAGCAGATTGCTCTGCATGACATAGCCGACCTGGGCCCGGTAATAATCCTTGTCGATCACGCTCATGTCGTAGCCGTCGACGAAAATCTTGCCCTCGACGGGAGGATAGAAGCCCACCAGCAGTTTCGCCAGCGTCGTCTTGCCCGACCCGCTGCGCCCGACAATGGCCACCAGCTCGCCGGGCTTGATGTCGATGCTGATGTCTTCCAGCACCCAGGGCGTGTCCTCGCCGCCATAGCGGAAATACATGTGTTCAAACCTGAGCTCGCCTTGCAAGTCGGGCAGCACCACGCGCGAGGCCAGGTCGGCCGGCTTTTGCTCCGGCTCGATGTCGAGCACGTCCCCCAGCCGCTCCATGGCGACGGTGGCGTCCGCCATCCGGCTCCACAGGCCGACCAGGCCCATCAGCGGTCCGAGCACGCTGCCCATGAGCGCATTGAAGGCCATCAGCTGGCCGATCGTCAGCTCGCGCGCCAGCACCAGGGTCGCGCCGGCCCACAGGATCACGATCGTGGTGGCTGAATTGAGGATCTGGCTGGCCAGACCCACCAGGATGTTGAACTGTTGCGAGCGGTACTGCACCTCGAGCGCCTTGACGTATTTCTTTTCCCATTTCAGGCGCACCGGGCGTTCGCTGCCCATGCCCTTGACCGTCTCGATGCCGCCCAGCGCTTCCATCAGGAAGGATTGGGCGTCGGTCGAGACGTTGAACACCTCGCGCGCGTAGTCCTTGATCTTCGGGTTCACCAGCACGGTGAGCACGATGATTGGAATCACGAACCCGATCAAGAGCAGGGTCAGTTTCACGTTGTACAGGAACAGGATGGTGAAGTAGATGAACACCATCAAGAGGTTCAGCAGCGTGGTGACGGTCGACTCGGTGAGGAAGGCGCGGATCGTCTGGTTTTCGGAGAAGCGCGCCAGGATGTCGCCCGTCTTGCGCTTGGCGAAGAACGAGTACGGCAAGGACATCGTGTGCTTGAAAAACTGCGCCATCATCGAAAAATCGAGGTTGCGCACCATGTAGTTCGACAGGTAGGCGCGCAGCGTCGCCATGATCTGGCTGAACACGGTGGAAATGACCAGGCCGAGGATCAGCAAGTGCAGCAGCCCCAGGTTCTGGTGCACCAGCACGCCGTCGAGGATGTTCTGGATGATCATCGGCGGCACGATGCCGAGCATCTGGATGACGAAGGTGGCGAGGAACAGCTGCAGCAGGATCTTCTTGTAGGGCTGCAGATAGCTCACGAAACGCAGCCAGGGCGAGCGCGCAGTGTGCAACTGGGCCAGTTGCCCCACTTGCTGGCCGGGCGTGAACACGAGGCAGGTGCCGCTCCAGCCGCGCTCGAACTCTTCCACGCTCATCTTGCGAAAGCCCACGGCAGGGTCGGCCACCCATACGTGGGTCGCCGAAACGCCGTAGACAATGACGTAGTGGTAGCCTTCCCAATGCACGATGAAGGGCAGTTCGAAGCCGAGCAGCGCATCGAAGGTGCATTGCACCCCGCGCGCGCCGAATCCCAGCGCCTCGCCTGCGCGCGCCAGGCTATCTAAGGTTGCCCCTTGCGTGGTGACGTTCGCCAGCTCGCGCAGTTTTCCGAGGGTCATGTTGATGCCGTAATGACGGCACAGCATCGCCAGGCAGGCCGCGCCGCAATCCATTTCCTCGGCCTGCTCGACCAGGGCGAAACGCTTGATGATTTTTTCGCCGGCCTTCGGTTGCGAGGCGAGGTCGAGGATGACGGGGCGCTTGCGGCGTTCGGCGAGGCGCTTCTGGCGATGCAGTTCGCGCTCGAAGAAGCGCACACGCTCTTCGATTACCTCGCGAAATTTGGCATTGCGCTCCAGGATGAAATGGGCCGACTTTTCCGGGACGACGAGCAGGACGCTTTCCGTCGCCGCCACTACCGCGGCCGGCTGCTCCTGACGCATCAGGCAAGCTTTTTCGCCGAAAATTTCTCCTGGGCCGAGCGTGGCCAGCACATACTCGTCGCCGCCATCGTCCACCACGACGCGCACCTGCCCCTGGCGCACGACGTACAGGCGGCGGTCGTCGCGCGCGTTTTGCTTGAGGATTTCCTTGCCGGCACCGACGCGCTTGACGCCGACGCTGCGCACGAACTCTTCCAGCTCTGGTTTACTGACCTTGCCGCGCAGGTCGAACAGGCGTGCCACCAGGCCGCCTGCCGAGCTGATCGCCACATAGTTGTTGATGAAGTCGAGCGCTTGCGCGTTGCGGGCAAGGACCGGCTCGATCGCAGAGCGCGCAATGAACCACAACTCGGTTTTCAGGGCGGCGCGTACCGACAGCTCATGCCGGTAGGGACGCAACATGGCGATCTCGGCGAAGACTTCGCCCGCCTTGCGCACGCCCATGCTGATTTCCTTGCCGTGTTCCTCACCAAACACGCGCACCGAGCCGGACTTGATGATGACCAGGCCGTCGGCCGCATCGCCGGCGCTGCAGATGGTGTCACCAAAAGCATACGAGCGCGTCTCGACCGCTTCGGCCAGCGCGTCCAGTTCGTCCGCGGTGAGGCTCGAGAGGATGTCGACCGACGCCAGGAACTCCGCGAAAGCATGCCGTTGTTGCGCTGATGCGTCCATGTCGGTGGCTGCCGGGCTTTGCGCGTCATCCTCAGCGCGCCGGGACAGCTTCGATGATGTGCTCCTGCGCCCGCGCCGCCAGCCATTCCTCGCGCAGCAGGCGGCGCACCTCGACTGCGGTCTCTTCGTCGAGCGTGGCCGGATACTTGGCATTGACGGCAAAGATCTCGTAGAGGGTGCGGTCGTTTGACCGAAACGGTCCCAGCAGGTCGCCGGCGGCGGCATTGAAGACGCGCGCCTCGAGGTCCGGTTTCAGGGAACCGCGCAACACCTTGCCGATCACCCCGCCGTTTTCGCGCGCCTCGCCGACCGAATGTTCGCTCACCATCTCGGCGAAACTGTCGGGATCGTCGGCAAGGGCCGACATCATCTCCTTGGCCTTGCCTTCCGAATCGAGCACGATATGGCTGATCTGGACGCTGTCGAAGCGGGGAGAATTGAGCTTGAAATACTGTTCGACGGCCTGCTCGCTGCAGACCTGCGCCATCATTTTCTCGTGGTACAGGCCGGCGGTCACGAAGTCTTCGAACTCGTCGAGGCTGACCCCGAGCGAATCGAGGTAATGGTTCATGTCGGCGGCCCGGTGCAGCCCCTGAATGCGACGGAACTGGTCGGCCCGCTCCTGGATGTCTTCAGGGGCGACCGGCAGCCCCGCCTTCTTTGCAGCGTGCACGGTCAGCTTCTCGCGCACCAGTTGCTCGACAAGTCCCTCGAACTGTCCGGTGAGCTTCAATGTCCTGATGAAGTAATCGGTGTCGATGACTTCATCGTCGATGCGCACAATCCCGGCCATACTGTCTCCTCGGCGTCATCCCCCTATGCATGGGACTCCCTGGCGCGAGATTTGTTCCACACATGCCGTCATGCTTCAGGCGCTTGCACGTTTCACCCGGGTGAACCCATCCGCGCTCCAGAGCTCGCTGCCCACGCCATGGTGAACGACGAAGAGCCCGTCCGGGTCGACTGCCCCTTTTACGCGTGCCAGGCGCGCGTAATTGCTGCCCCAGTAGGCGTCCTGCCAGCGGGCCTGGAAATAATCGCTTTCCGACACATAAGCGCCGGCATTCGGCGCCGCTGTCAAGACGGCGTCCATTGCGCTGCGGATGCGGGTCGCCGCTTGCCGCGCCCGCGCTTCGTCGACTGCCTTCCCCGGCATGCCGGGAAAGGCAGGGCCGCCACCGCCTGCGATGATGACCAGCGCGAACGCATCGAGCACGGCCGGATTCATCGCCGTATTGCGCGTCGCGTCCAGGGCCCACTTCGGCGCACCCGCCAGGGCCTTGTTGAAGTGCAGCGCGACGTCCCACTGCGCGGCTGCCGCGCACAGCGCGTCGACCAGCAGCGCCTGGCGCTCTGGGGCGAGCAGCCTGGCGGGCAGCCAGGCCGACTGGTAACCGTGGATGAACCAGCCGGCTTGTTCGCCATCACCGGTCCAGTAATGATGGTCGGGCGAGGCCCCCGCGCGATCGTCCACCGTGATGAACCCGGGCGCATGTTTCTGGAAGAACTTCGAGTCCCAGAAGTGACGTGCCGGGATCGCCATGATGGTCGGCTCGGGAAAGCTGTATTCCTTGCGCTCTTTTACCCAGGCAAAGAACGGCGCCCACGCGGCCCGCGCCTGGGCATCGTCGAGACCCTGGAACACCATCGACAGCTTCAGGGTCTTGCCATCCTTCAGCGTGACCGTCTCGCCCCAGTGCTCGTTGAACAGGCTGGCGCCATAGAAGTCGACAAAGCGCGCCACCAGCGCGCGCCAGGCCTCGTTCGAGCTTGCGCTGACCTCGCCGAACACGGCGCCAAAGAAAGCGGGCAACGCGTGGGTGCGCAGGGTCATGCGCGTGACCACGCCGAAACTGCCGCCACCGCCGCCCTTGAGCGCCCAGAACAGGTCCGGGTTGGTGCAGGCGTTGGCGATGCGCACTTCGCCGTCGGCGGTGACGACTTCGGCCTCGATCAGGTTGCCGGCGGCCGTGCCAAAACCCTTCGAGAAGTTGCCGAAGCCGCCGCCCTGCACCAGTCCGGCAACGCCGACGGTGGTGCAGCCGCCGCCCTGCACGTAGCGCCCGCCCCGGGTAGTCACTTCGGCATACGCATCGGCCCACATGGCGCCTGCGCCGACATGCACGGCCGGCTGGCTTGACGCCTGCGGGCAGCCTTGCGCGACAAATGCGTCGACCATCGTGACCTCCTTCATCGCGCGCGTCCACACCAGCAGGGAGTCAGGCGCATTCGAGGCGCCAAAATAGCTGTGCCCGCCACCCTTGACCACCAGGCGCAGATTGTGGCGACGCGCGAACTTGACGGCAGCGGCCACGTCGGCCGCGTGAACCGCCGCCACCGCGTGGGCGCTGACGCGCGAAGACCAGGCGTCCTGCCAGCCGCTGGTCTGGGTCAGCGCCGGGTTGTCGCCGATGTAGTACGGATTCTTGATGCCGGCCACAGCCTCAAGGCGCACGGCCTCGCTCTGCCCGTGCGCGAAGGGCGAGGTCAAGGTCAGGAGGCGTCCCTCTGTCTGCGTGCGCAAGGCTTGCCATTCTCTGGCGCCCGGCCATTGCGCCGTGCCGGGGCGGGCCCGGGTGCGGCCCGGGACATCCGCCTTGGTGACGCCCCTTGCCAGTGCTGCGGTGGGCATGGCGCCATGCAGCAGTGCTGCGGACATTGTTACGCCTAACAGATCGCGTCGTTTCATCCCATCCCCTCGGTGAATGTCCGCGGCCGGACACCGCTGAGTTTCCTGGAGGATAGCAATTTGCCAAGCCGCGGGCAAGGCATATGTGACTTGGCATCGTTTATTGGAGTGGCTTCATGCAGGATGAGTAATTTGGCTGTTTTCTGCAGTATCGGCCACAATGGACCGCCCCCCTTCGCACTCGATCCGTGAAAGAACCATCCGTCATGTACTCCGAACTGAACCGCGCGTCGATCACCACGCTGGTGGACGACTTCTATG
Source organism: Massilia sp. CMS3.1 (assembly GCF_051262535.1). Lineage (NCBI taxonomy): Bacteria > Pseudomonadati > Pseudomonadota > Betaproteobacteria > Burkholderiales > Oxalobacteraceae > Massilia > Massilia sp. CMS3.1. The sequence goes on from NZ_JBIMES010000001.1 coordinate 621,225, forward strand.
CCGACATCCGGCGCGAAAGCCTGCTTTCGCCGATTTTTAACGGCGCCATCGCTACCAACTGGGAACCACATCTCGAGCGGATGGTCGATTTCTAGTGCTCGGTCATGCTGGCCAGTGGCGAATTCAAGGGCAATGTGTTTGGCACACACATGCAGATCCAGGGGGTGGAAATGGAGCATTTCCGGCGCTGGCTGACGCTGTTCGAGGCGCACGTGCGGCGGCTGTTCCAGCCCGAGGTGGCCGAGCAGTTCATGGCGGCCGCCCGGCGGATTGCGGCCAGTTTGCAGTACGGTTATTTCGGCCGCACCGAAATCATTTAACGGGAGCGCCATGAAAACCCTGCCTGCCGATGTCTCTCACTACAAAACGACGCCGGAGTTCACTCAGGACACTGTCCCGGCGGGATTGCAGCGCGACCACACGACCGCCGCCGGTGTGGGGGCGCATCGTCGTGCACGAGGGCAGCTTGCGCTATGTGATCGAAGAGCCGGACATGGAAGAGCACCTGCTCGTGCCCGGTACGCCGGGGATCGTCGAGCCACGGATTGCGCATCATGTCGTGATCGATGGGCCGGTGCGTTTTTGCCTTGAGTTTTACCGGTAGTCGGTCACTACCTGGCCATGGCTGCGGTTTTGTTTCGACTCGCAAAGTCCCGCAACACCTCGCGCGCAGCATTATGTCCCGGTGCCCCGGTAACACCGCCACCTGGATGCGTCCCAGACCCGCAGGTATACAGCCCAGCAACCGGTCCACGGTAATCGGCATGCCCCAGCATCGGCCGCGCCGCGAACAGCTGGTCCAGCCCCAGCGCGCCATGGAAGATATCGCCCCCGACGAGTCCAAACGTGCGTTCCAGATCCAGCGGACTCATGATCTGGCGGCCGAGCACGGAGCGCTTGAAATTCGGTGCGTGGCGATCGACGGTGTCGATCATCAGGTCGGCCACGCGGTCCCGGTGCGTGTCCCAACTCGACCCATCGGGCAGCTGGGGCGCGACGTGCTGGCAGAACAGGCTGGCCACGTGCCGGCCGGGCGGCGCCAGCGTCGGGTCGAGTGTGGAAGGAATCAAGACCTCGACGATCGGTTCGCGCGACCATCCAAAGGTGCGCGCGTCGTGATACGCGCGCTCCATGTACTGCAGGCTGGGGGCGATAATGATGCCGCTGCCGTGGTGCTCAGCCACCTCCTTGCCGGGCAGGCAGTTAAAATCGGGCAATTCCGACAAGGCCACGTTCATGCGGAAGGTGCCGGAACCGCAGCGCCAGGCCCGCATGCGGCGCAGGAAATCGTCCGGGAGCGCGCCAGGGTCGACCAGCTTGGTGTACAGCAGGCGCGGGTTCAGGTTCGACACGACGACTCTGGCATCGACACGTTCGCCTTTCACCGTAACGACACCGATCGCACGCCCCTTCTCCAGCAGCACCTCCTCCACCGCGCAACCGGTACGAATCTCCACGCCCAGCGCGCCGACAGCCTTCGCCATCGCCTGCGTGATGGCGCCCATGCCGCCGATCGCGTGCCCCCATGCGCCCTTCTTGCCGTTGACCTCGCCGAACACGTGGTGCAGCAGCACATAGGCCGATCCAGGCGAATACGGGCTGGCGTAATTGCCCACCACGCTGTCGAAACCATAGACCGCCTTGATCGGCGCGCTGTCGAACCAGCCGTCGAGATAGTCGCCCGCCGATTTGGTGAACAGGTCGAGCAGTTCGCGCTGCGTCGAGAGCGACAGCTTGCGCATGCGGTTGCCGAGTTTTCCGGCCTTGATCAGCTCGGGCAAGGCCGTGAGCCAGCTGACCTGCCCCAGGTTCGGCGGCGTCTGCAGCACCAGCTCGCGCAGCAGGTCGGCCGCGCTGTCCAGGTGAGCGCTGTAGGCATCGAGCCGGTCGGCGTCGCGCTGCGAGAATTTGGCGACTTCGGCGGCCGTGCGGCCTGCGCCGATCTTCAGGTAGTTGCCATCGTCCAGCGGAAGAAAATTCGACAAGGGGCGCTCGACGATGCGCAGGCCGTGACTGGCCAGGTCCATGTCCTGGATGACCTTGGGGTTGAGCAGCGAAACGGTATACGCCGCGACCGAGTTGCGAAAGCCCGGGTGGAATTCCTCGGTCACCGCCGCGCCGCCGACGACATCGCGCGCCTCCAGCACCGTCACCTTCAAGCCTGCGCGAGCCAGGTAAAAGGCGCATACCAGGCCATTGTGGCCACCTCCAACGATGATTGCGTCGCGCATCCGCTTTCTCCTCATGTCACAACTGCATTATCTAACGAGAAACGCAAAAATTGCACTTGATATTGTTGGGAAAATGCCCCCCACGCTGGATGTCCCCTTTCGGGTGTTTCCAGTCACCCATTTGTCCGGCCGAAGGCGCTGCACGAGGCAAAAGTTGTACAACGGCGATGCCCAACAGCGCGCACGCTTGCGCGCTTCATCACCATGAGCGTCTCCGCCAATCGTCGGCGCTATACTGAATGTGTTCCTGCAGCGACCGAATCGTTTAGCCGAATCCGGTCGGTACCGTGCATTCAACCGCTGACTGTCGAGGGGAGAGAAAATGGATACGTATTTACAGCAAATTCATTCCCAAGGATTAATTAATCAAGAGGAATATGATGCCTTGCTCCCGACGGGTGTCCAATCTGCGGAAGAGTTATATGCGGTGACCCTTCATTTCCCATCCTTGGCCGATGTCATTCCTGGACATAATCTGGCCAAGATTTCCGCAATTTCTGCGCGGGGGACACCGATCGCCTTCCGAAACCTGGCCTTGAGTCAATCCATGTCACCGATTCAATTCGCTAATGGCGCTGAACCACCGTCGAACGCCAGATTTCCGCTCGGCTCAACCACGAGTACCGTTCTTCCGAAGACATCTTCCAGCCCGGGCATCCCATTGAACCGTATCGACCACCACAGCACGGCCCGCGGCATCGGGTGGCCAGTGCGTGACCAGGGCAGACGTGGAACCTGTGTCGCCCATGCGCTCGCGGCATGCAAAGAGTTACTCAGCCTCCAGTCGGGCACGGCACCGATCGGTGACGCCTCTGAACAATTTCTTTTTTGGGGAGCAAAGCAATTCGATCCGAACGCGAATTCGGATGGGACCATGCATGTGCATGCACTCAATGCGCTGCAACACCATGGCTTGTGTCCCGAGGCGGACTGGCCATATGTCCCGCTGGCAGCCGCGACTGTCCATCAGGGTCCACCTCCGGCGTCCGCGCAACACGCCGCATCCCAGAATCTGCATACGGGCGGAACCATCACCAACAATGGCAATGCGGCCCAGCTCTACCAGGCATTGAGCAAATTTCCGGTCGCCATCGGTGTTCCGGTCTTCGCCGACCCGAACGCCCTGACGCACGACAATTGGAATGTCAGCGGCCTCCTGGAATTCGGTCGCGTACTCGACCCGCAGCCACGATCCGTCGTGACCGGCGGCCACGCCGTGTGTGTTGTCGGATTCGAACCGGATCCCCGCGAGCCATCCGGCCATGGATGGTTCATAATACGTAATTCTTGGGGAACCAATAATTGGGGGCACCGCTTGCCCGTGCCCGGATCCTACTGGGGTCCGGAAGCAGGGTATGGACAAATCAGCTGGTACTACGTTGATTCTTTTCTTTGGGAAATGTGCTCGTTAACGTAGAGCCTGCCACTATCTTCGTAGAGGGAACCGTATGAAAATGAGTGCCGACGATAATATCCTGGCTTCGCCGGGAGATTTTTCAACGCGAATCGACGAAGGCGTGCTGATTGCGCCGCCCGCGCTTGTCGAACTGGCGCAAGCCCAGAACCTGGGGTCCGCCGAAGAGTTCGTAGGCTATGCCCGCAGCTTCCCATCCGCAGTTGCCGCTTCCTTAGGGTGGCAGCCGTCCGCCGCCATCGCGGCAGCGCAAACGCTTAGCAACCAGTTGTTTGATGCGGGGATCCTGAATGTCGAAGCAATTCCAAGCCGCGTGTACGGACTTGGATAGTTCGCCATGAAATCCGCCATGTCCTGTACATGGCGGACCAAGACCGCGACCTCACCGGCGGAGGGCGGCTGCGGTATGCGCTCGCCGGCCAAGCAACGGTGTGATGTTCTCCACCAGCGTGAAACAGGCTGGTAACATGCTTATTCGCGCCGCGCCGGTGGCGTGCGACTGTTCGACGGCGCGGCCTGCGGCCCGCTGCTCGGCCCGGCGGTGACCGGCCTGTCGCCCTCCCAATCGAGCCGGTCGATACACATCCGCCGCGTGGTCTGGTCCACGTCCCAGGCATGGTAGACGATCCAGGTCTGGCTGCCGTCGGGCGAGGTGGTGAACGAATGATGGCCCGGACCGATGACCGCGTCCGGCCGGCTGCGCATCAGCAGCGCCTCGTGCCCGCCTTCGGGACGGCGATACGACCCCAGCGGATGATCGGCCACGACATGGCTGATGCCGTCGGTTTCGCGCTCCCAGGCGCCGCCGCTGTAGAAGCAGTAGACCTGGCCATCATGCACCTGCACGAAGGCGCCCTCCACCGTATGCCAGTCGTGGACCCCGCCGTACATGGGGCGATCCTTGCGAAACACATGCCAGTCCTGGTACGGGCGCACCACCACCTGGGGCTGGCCGGCCAGCGTGTGCATATCGAGCAGGCGGTCGAGCATGATGCCGGTGCGGACCCGGTGTTCGCCCACCTCACCAGCGAGGTCGCGGGCGTGAGCGCGGCGCCGGCGCGCCGGATCAGGACCTCGCCATACCAGGTCGGCACCACCCCGCGCGGCAGGCGTTCGAACAGCGCCACGCCGACTGCGTGCTCGAGCTCACCGATCAGCTTCGAGGCGCCGGGCTGGGTCAGCCCGGCCGCTTCGGCGGCATGCACGATTGATACGTGACGACCAAGTTCGACCAGCAGCACCAGGCGGCGCGTCTTGAAGTGAAAACGGATGAAGCGGGTCGAGGATGAGTCGCGCATGCCACATTATGAAATTTCTATCAATAAATCAATAAGCACCCGATGATCGAAGGTCACATCGGCGTGCCGTGGTTTGTCACCATTCGGCAACGTCGGCGCGCAACAAGCGATCAACAAAAAAGCCCACCGCAGTGGGCTTTCCTGCAAGGGAATATCCCCTTATTTGACCGTGACACCGATATCGCCCTTGAAGATGGCCATCTGCAGCTGAAAGTCATCGACCACGCCGCCGGGCCTGCCGTCGACCAGCACGGCGATGGCGCGGCCGCCCTGGACCTGTTTCATTTCGTCGTGCGATAGCGAACGCGCAGCGCCGCTTTCGCTGTGTTCCGATACCTGGGTGACTGCCAGGTTCTTGATAACCAGGGTTTTCATGATCGTGCTCCTCAATGCGAGTGGATGGAAAGGGAATGAGCTTGCCGAATGCGCTCGCTACCAGTCATGCATCAAATGTGCCAGGCTGTGGGGTAGGCCATTCAAGCCCGTCCTGGCGTCTTGATGGTCGTGCCGGAACCAACAGATCGCGAAACACGGGTGGGCGACACCAAACACTCCATAAAGCGGACCGGAAGTGTGGCAGGATCGTGGCTGATGCAAACTTCCTGCACAGGCAAACGAGCAAGCCATGACCCAGATGACCCACCGTGTCGGCACCCGGACCTACACCTTCGCCGACCTGCGCGACCTGCTGGCCAAGGCATCGCCGGCGCGCTCCGGCGACTACCTGGCCGGCGTCGCGGCCGGCAGCGCCGAGGAACGCGTGGCGGCGCAGATGGCACTGGCGGACCTGCCCTTGACGACCTTCCTGAACGAGGCCCTGGTGCCCTACGAGCTCGATGAGGTCACGCGCCTGATCGTCGACAGCCACGACGCCGCGGCGTTCGCGCCGATCCGCCACCTGACCGTCGGCGGCCTGCGCGACTGGCTGCTCGGCGACGCGGCCGACGAGGCGCAGCTTGCGCGCATCGCCGCGGGCATCACGCCCGAGATGGCGGCCGCCGTCTCGAAAATCATGCGCATCCAGGACCTGGTGCTGGTCGCCCGCAAGTGCCGCGTCGTCACGCGCTTCCGGGGCACCATCGGCCTGCCGGGCACCCTGTCGACCCGCCTGCAGCCGAACCACCCGACCGACGATGTCTCCGGCATTGCGGCGAGCCTGTTCGATGGCCTGATGTACGGGAGCGGCGACGCCGTCATCGGCATCAACCCGGCCACCGACAACCTGCCGCAGGTGATCAAGCTGGTCCGGATGCTGGGCGATATCATCGAACGCTATGCGATCCCGACCCAGTCCTGCGTACTGACCCATGTGACGAATACGATCGCCGCCATCGAACGCGGCGCGCCGGTCGACCTCGTGTTCCAGTCGATCGCCGGCACCCAGGCGGCGAACGCCAGCTTCGGCATCGACCTGGCGCTGCTGCACGAAGCCCGCACGGCCGCCCTGTCCCTCAAGCGCGGCACGCTGGGCGAGAACCTGATGTATTTCGAGACCGGCCAGGGCAGCGCGCTGTCGGCCAACGCCAATCACGGCCTCGACCAGCAGACCTGCGAGGCGCGTGCGTACGCGGTGGCACGCGCCTTCAAGCCGCTGCTGGTCAATTCCGTGGTCGGCTTCATGGGGCCGGAATACCTGTACGACGGCAAGCAGATCATCCGCGCCGGCCTGGAAGACCATTTCTGCGCCAAGCTGCTTGGCCTGCCGATGGGTGTCGACGTCTGCTACACCAACCACGCCGAAGCCGACCAGGACGACATGGACGTGCTCCTGACGATGCTGGGGGCGGCCGGTTGCACCTTCGTGATGGGCATTCCCGGTGCGGACGACATCATGCTGAACTACCAGACAACGTCCTTCCACGACGCCCTGTATGCACGCCGCGCCCTTGGTTTGCGGCCGGCGCCGGAATTCCATGCGTGGCTGCGCGACCTCGGCATTTTTACGGACGACGCGCAGGCCACGCTGGGCCGCGCGCTGCCGGCGCCGTTCCAGCGCGCGCTGCTGCAGCTGCCTTGAAGGAGATGTCATGTCGGAGATGACAGTCAAACCAGATCCCTGGCAGGCATTGCGCCAGTTCACGGCCGCGCGCATCGCGCTCGGGCATACCGGGGTCAGCCAGCTGACGGGCGCCCAACTCGACTTCCAGCTGGCGCATGCGCGTGCGCGCGACGCCGTGCACCATGCACTCGACACGGCGCACTTGTCGCGCTCCCTCGCCCAAGCATGGCCGCAAGCGCCCTCCCCGCTGTTGCTGCACAGCGCAGCGGAGAATCGCCACGTCTACCTGCAGCGGCCCGATCTCGGCCGCAGGCTTGACCTGCCCTCGCGCGCCCTGCTCCTGGCTCAGCGCAACAGTACCGTCCATGAACCTCCCTACGACCTTGCCATCGTCGTCGCGGATGGTTTGTCCGCACTGGCCATTTCGCAGCACGCCCCCCCCTTGCTGCAGGCCTTGCGTGCACGCCTGATCGAGGAGGCATGGGTGCGGGCACCCTTGGTGATCGTCGAACAGGGCCGCGTGGCGGTCGGCGACGAAGTCGGCGAACTGCTGGGCGCGAAGATCGTCGTGGTCCTGATCGGCGAGCGGCCGGGCCTCAGTTCGCCCGACAGCATGGGCCTGTACATCACCTGGGCACCGCGCGTGGGACTGACCGACGAGCGCCGCAACTGCATCTCGAACGTCCGGCCGGCCGGGCTGGGATTCGATGACGCAGCGAGCAAGCTGCATTACCTGTTGCGGGAGGCGCGCAGGCGCCAGCTGACTGGCGTCGGGCTCAAGGACGAGACCGACAATGTGGATCAATTAATCGATGCTGGCGGGCGCAGCTTTCTGCTGTAGCGCCCGCCGCGAACTTACACGCCGACCATCGACACCGCCTTGGTGTTCAGATAGCCCTCCATCGCCTCCGGCCCGCCTTCGGTGCCATAACCCGAATCCTTGATGCCGCCGAACGGCAGCTCGGCGCTCGGCGTGGCCGGCTGGTTAATCCACAGCATGCCCACTTCCATGCGGTTCATCAGGAGCTGGGCATTCTTGATCGAGCGCGTAAAGGCGTAGCCGGCCAGGCCGTACGGCAGGCGGTTGGCCTCGAGGATCGCCTCTTCCAGGCTGTCGAAACCGCGGATCGCGGCGACCGGACCGAAGGGCTCGTCGTTGAACACGCTCGCGTCCAGCGGCACATCGGCAAGAATGGTCGGCGCGAAGAAGTTGCCGGTCTCGCCGATGCGCTTGCCGCCGGTGGCGAGGATCGCGCCCCGGGCCTGCGCATCCTCGACGACTTTCGACAGCGCGGTGACGCGGCGCGCATTGGCAAGCGGCCCCAGCGTCGTGCCCTCGACCAGGCCATCGCCCAATGTGAGGCGCTCCGCATGCTGCACGAAGGCGCGCGTGAATTCTTCCTTGATCGCGTTGTGCACCAGGAAGCGGGTCGGCGAAATGCAGACCTGGCCGGCGTTGCGGAACTTGGCGCCGCCGGCGGCTTTGACCGCCAGTGCCACATCCGCGTCCTCGGCGATGATGACCGGCGCATGGCCGCCCAGCTCCATCGTCACGCGCTTCATGTGGGCGCCGGCCAGGGCGGCCAGCTGCTTGCCGACCGGCGTCGAACCGGTGAAGGTGACTTTGCGGATGACCGGGTGCGGAATCAGGTAGCCCGAGATCTCGGCCGGGTCGCCGAACACCAGGCCCACCACGCCAGGCGGCAAGCCGGCATCGACGAAACACTGCAGGAGCGCCGCCGGCGAGGCCGGGGTTTCTTCAGGCGCCTTGCACAGGAACGAGCAGCCGGTGGCCAGCGCGGCGGCGAGTTTACGCACGATCTGGTTGATCGGGAAGTTCCACGGGGTGAAGGCGGCCACCGGTCCGACCGGCTCCTTGAGCACGAGCTGCTGCGCAGCGGGATTACGCGACGGGACGATGCGCCCATACACGCGCATGCCTTCGGCAGCGAACCAGTCGATGATGTCCGCACCGGCCAGGATCTCGCCCTTGGCTTCCGCCAAGGGTTTACCCTGCTCCTGCGTCAGCAGGCGCGCGATATCGCCGGCGCGTTCGCGCAGCAGATTGGCTGCGCGGCGCATCGTGGCCGCACGTTCGGCTGCCGGCACGGCGCGCCAGGTCTCGAAGCCCTTCTGGGCGGCGGCAAGCGCGCGGTCCAGGTCGGCGATCGTGGCGTGCGCAACCTTGCCGATCGGCTGGCCGGTGGCCGGGTTCAGCACGGGGATCGTCTTGCCGCCGGTGGCATCAAGCCATTCGTTGGCGATCAGGAGGCGGGTGTCGGGGTAGCTGGACGTCGTCATGGCGGGTGGGGTCCTGTGTTGGGGAAAGATGGATAGTAACCCGAGTGCCGGCCGCTTGCAGGCGAGATGCAATGTGCGCATGCCAGCTTGCCGACGAGTTCAACGCGCGTCGAACGCTCAGAACAGATCGAGGTTCGGCGACGGCTCCGTCAACTTGCGTGACGCGGCGGGCGCCGCCCAGTCGCGCATGGCGGCTGCCGGATAATGCCGCAGGAAGCTGCGCGCCGACTCGATGTCGGTGCACGCAAGCCAGTCGCCGACCTCGTCGCGCGGGACGATTACGAGCGAACGTTTCTCGTCGTCCGGCTTGTGCATGCGGCGCATCAGGGCATGGTCGTCGGCGTTGATGGTGATCTGCGTGAACGATGACGCCACAGCGCCATCTTCCTCGCTCCAGTCACGCCACAGCCCGGCCACGAAAAACAGCGACTCGTCAGCCATGCCGATCGCATGCCGCACGGCGCGCCCGCTCTCGTAACAGGGTTCGTAATACCAGGCCATCGGCACGGCGCACAGCTGCAGCCGGCGCCAGGCCTGGGCGAAGGAGCGCCGTTCGCCGATCGATTCGGCGCGTGCGTTCATGGTGTCGAACGGTTTTACGTCAGGGGCGATCTTGCGGCGCGGGACCATGCCGTAGCTTGCCAGGCAAGCGGCCGGGCGGCCGTCACGCCCCGCACGCAGGATCGGGGCGGCGTAATCCTTCCAGGTTTCCTCCGGCCAGCGCCAATCGGCGGGCAGCTCGCTGAAGGCGCCGAGCGTGCCGAATTGTTCCGGCGTGGGAGGACGGTAGTTGACGCACATGTTGCGGTCGGATCAAAAGCCTTCGAGCACGATGTCAAGGTGGGTGACGCTCGGAGCGCCGTCGAAGCAGTGACCGACGAGGCGGCGCCACTCCTGGAAGTCCTCGCTGCCGCGGAAATGGACGGTATGGTCTTCGAGCGTCTCCCAGCGCACCAGCAAACGGTAGGCGCGCGGGTTCTCGATGCCGCGCTGCAGCTGCATGCCTTCACAGCCGCGCGCACGCTGGAACAGCGGCCTTGCCTGGCGTACGGCGGCTTCGAATTCGGCTTCCATGCCGGCCTTGATCATCAGTTCCGCACTCTCGAGTACCATCGTTCAGCCCGCCGCGTCGAGGAAGAAAATGGCGTGGGCCTTGGCCGGCGTTTCCACGGTCGGCTTCTCGACCTGCAGCTGTGCACAGTCTTGCGCGACCAGGCTGCGCCAGTTGCGCATGCCGGCGTTGGCGAACAGCGGATTGGCCTTGGCCGCCAGGCTGATGTCAAGCGCCAGGCGCGCATTGCGCGGGCCAGTTTTGGCATAGCTGACGCCCCGCAATTCGATCCCGAAAGCGGCCAGCCACGGCTCCCACAGGCCCGATTCGGTGCCCGCTACGATGCGTTCGAGCATGTCATTGAAGGAAACGCCCTTTTTGACCACGCCGCGCAGCAATTCCAGCGATGGCGCGAAGCGCGCGTCGGTGCTTTGCTTGCCCGCGCCGTGGTCGGCGATCGCCTTCAACTCTTTCGAGAAGGTGGCATCGCGCTCGGTGTAATCGCGCACGCGGTCATAGAACCCGGCATCGATAAATGGATTCTCTGGCCGCCCGGCAGGCGCGCCCTCTGGTTTGCCCGCTGGAGGCTGTTTTTTGTTCGTCATGGCTTCTGAAACTTCGATGGTAAGGCGGCAGTTTATCACTGTATCGATCGGGCCTGCGCAATGCCGGCGCACATCGATCCGGCTTCTTATCCTACGAAACGCCCCGCCAAGTCCTTACATGCTGCACCGCACCATTTCACTATACTGGCCAAAAGACATACCGGAGACGCCTGAATCGCCATTGATGAGGCAACCATGATTAACCTAGCAACTGGAAACTGGCCTTTTTTTGGCTTCAACCCTTGGGCCGGCGTGCTCGAGAGCCCCGACGTCTCGCGCAAGACACCCCCAGCCGGAGGCGAATTCCTGTCGGGGACATTCGACAACGATTCGCGGTCCTTACAATATAAACTGTATATACCGAGCGGCGACAGGAATGCGCCGCTGCCGCTCGTGGTGATGCTCCACGGTTGCGGACAGAGTGCGGCTGATTTCGCGCTTGGCACGGGCATGAACGAACTTGCCGAGGAAGCGCAATGCCTGGTTCTCTATCCCGAACAGTCCTCGCAGGCGAACTGGAACCGCTGCTGGAACTGGTATGAGGAAGCGCATCACGAGCGTGACGAAGGCGAACCCGCGCTCATCGCGGCCCTGACGCGCAAGCTGATCGCCGAATATGCCGTCGACGAGTCGCGCGTATCGGTCGCGGGCCTGTCCTCAGGTGGGGCAATGGCAGTCATTCTCGGACGGACCTATCCCGACTTGTTCAAGGCGGTCGGCTGCCACTCGGGCCTTGCGCATCGCAGCGCAACGGACGGTTTCTCGGCCATGACCACCATGCGCGATGGCGCCGATCCGGCCTCGATGAAGCAGGCAATTCCCCAGTCCAGCATCCCGGTCATCGTGTTCCATGGCGATGTGGATCGCACGGTACACCAGAAAAACAGTGCCGACGTGGTGCAGCAAACCATCGCCTGCCATATGGCACAGGTGCCTGGCGAAACGCGGGAAATGGCCATGCACGAGGAAACCGGCGAGGCACGCGGACGCAGTTTCACCCGGCATACGCATCGTGACGAGATGGGCGACGTCATCGCTGAACACTGGACCATCCATGGTACCGGTCACGCCTGGTCGGGCGGGAATTCGCACGGCAGCTACACCGATGCGAGCGGACCCGATGCGAGCAGGGAAATGCTGCGTTTTTTCGCCGGGCAATAAGCGGGCCCGCGCCGGCGTGGTCGATCAGCTGAGCGACCACGGCAGTCACCTGCCTCCAGAACATCAGCGTCATCCTGAAGCCCTGCGTCCGCCGTCACCCGGCGGCAACGCATCATGACGATGGGGAGTCCTCACCACGCGCGCCAGGTCACGTCCGCCCTGTCGACCTGCGGCCCTACTCTCGGTAACTCACGCGTGAATGCTAGACTTTGCCATCAATGGCTTTACCGGCCGTCGCTCCGCACCCCGGGTAGCCGCGCCACACGGCTGCCCCAGTCAAAGGACATGTTTTGAGTACCCGTTTTATGCCGTTCAAGTTAATCCTCCTTTTTATGGCCGCTCTGGTCATGCCGGCAAGCGCGGCCCCCTTTGGCGAGCCGGACACACCTGCCACTGCCGTCGCCGAGCCCGACCCGCTCGGCCGGGACACACCGCGCTCGATGATTTCAGGGATGATCAAGGCTCTGGCCGAACACGATTACGACCGCGCCGCCCAGTTCTTCGACCTGCCTGGCAACAGTAACCGGCAGCGCGTCAACGCCGCGATCCAGGTACGCGGCTTCCAGGCGCTGCTGGACGATGGCGGCTCGCTCGAACCTTACGTCGCCTTGTCGAATGAGGCTGTCGGCAGGATCGACGACGACCTGCCCATCGACCAGGAACGCGTCGGCCAGATCACGATCCAGAACAAGAAAGTGCCGGTCCTGCTGGCCCGCAGCGAGGAGGCCGGCCAGCAGATATGGCGCATTTCGCAGGAGACGGCGAGCCAGATCGCGGCGGCGACCAGGCAGCCCGCTGCGGCCCAGGCCCTGGAACCGGACAAATTCGTTATCGCCGGCGCACCCTTGAAGGACTGGGCGCTGCTGCTCGGGCTCGGGGTGTTCATCTTCGGCGGCTTGTGGGTCGTGTCGGCACTGCTGATCGGCGCCGTGCGCCGCCTGGTGGCCGACCCCGCGGCAAGTGGCTTCTACCGCTTCCTCGAGGCTGCCCTGCCGCCGCTGAGCCTCCTGGTCGCCGTCATCCTGTTCCTGAACTGGGCAGAACGGCTTCCGGTCGCTATCGTGGCCCGGCAAACCTTGCTGCGTTATACCGGCATCCTGTTCGTCATCGCCTTCGTCTGGTTCGGCCTGCGCCTGGTCGATGCAGTCGCCGAGCTGGCCATCGTGCGCATGCAGCAGCGCCAGCGCCGCCAGGTTGTTTCCGTGATTACCTTACTGCGGCGTAGCGCGAAAGTGTTGTTGCTGGTGTTTTCCGGGATCGGCATTCTCGACACCTTCGGCATCGACGTCACCACGGGGATTGCGGCGCTCGGCATCGGCGGTATTGCCCTGGCGCTCGGCGCCCAGAAGACGGTCGAAAACCTGGTAGGCAGCGTCACCGTGATTGCCGACCGGCCAGCACAGGTGGGCGACTTCATCAAGGTTGGCGAGGTCGTCGGCACGGTCGAAGACGTCGGCATCCGCTCTACCCGCATCCGCACCGGCGAGCGCACGGTGGTGACCATTCCCAACGGCGACCTGTCGGCGCGCCACATCGAGAACTTCGCGACGCGCGACCGCTTCCTGTTCAACCCGGTCATCGCGGTCGATTATGGCGTCTCGTCCGCGCGGCTCAGGGAAGCGATCGGCATCGTCCAGGGGGTGCTCTCGGAGCACGAGCGCATTGCCGAAGGCGCGCGCGCCAACCTGGCCAAGATCGGCGAACGCTCGTTCAACATCGACGTATTCTCGTATATCGACGTGCCGGACTTCGACGAAAGCGTCCTCATCCGCGAGGACTTGCTCCTGTCGATCTACGAGGGTCTCGAAGCGGCGGGAATCGGCCTGGCGTTCCAGACCAGGACCATCGTGTTTACGCCCGAGCAGTTCCAGGCAATGAGTGCGCGGCCGGCCGTCGCCGAATTGCAGATCGCGCCATGACGCGTCAGTTACCGCAATACCGCTTCCGCCCTTCCCCGCGCCTGATGCAGTTTCTTGTAGCTGTCGATCAGGCGGTGATGCCTGTCGAGACCTTCCAGTTTCATGCTCGTAGGCGTTAAGCCGAAGAAGCGCACGCTGCCGTCCACCGAGCCCAGCACCGCGTCCATCCGCGGGTTGCCATACATCCGGCGGAAATTGACGACGTAATCGTCCAGTTCCAGTTCGTCGTCGAGCGTTACCTCCAGCACCACATTCAAGGCCTGGTAGAACAACCGGCGTTCGACGGTATTATCGTTGTACTGCAGGAAGGCCCCCACCAGCTCGTGCGCCTCGTCGAACTGCTGCAAGGCGAGGTTGATCAACAGCTTCAACTCGAGTACCGTCAGCTGACCCCAGTCCGTATTCTCGTCGAATTCAACCCCAATCAGGGTCGCGATGTCCGAGTGCTCATCGAGCTCATTGTTCTCCAGGCGCTCGAGCAGTGCCGCCAGGCTGGCATCGTCCAGGCGATGCAGGTTCAGGATATCTTCGCGAAACAGCAGTGACTTGTTCGTGTTATCCCAGACCAGATCTTCTACCGGATAAATTTCCGAATAACCCGGCACCAGGATACGGCAGGCGACGGCGCCCAATTGGTCATATACCGCGGTGTAGACTTCCTTGCCCATGTCTTCGAGGATGGCGAGCAAGGTCGCGGCTTCCTCGGCATTCGAGTTTTCGCCCTGGCTTGAGAAATCCCACTCGACAAAATCGACGTCTGCTTTGGCGCTGAAGAAGCGCCACGACACCACACCGCTCGAATCGATGAAGTGCTCGACAAAGTTATATGGTTCCGTCACGGCTTCGCTTGCAAAGGTAGGCTGAGGCAGATCGTTCAGGCCTTCGAAACTGCGGCCTTGCAGCAATTCCGTGAGACTGCGTTCCAGCGCCACCTCGAAGCTCGGGTGCGCGCCAAACGAGGCAAAGACACCGCCGGTGCGCGGATTCATCAAGGTGACGCACATGACCGGATAGGTCCCGCCGAGCGATGCATCCTTGACCAGCACTGGAAAGCCCTGCTCTTCCAGGGCCTCAATCCCAGCCAGTATGCCGGGGTATTTCGCCAGCACTTCCTGCGGCACATCAGGCAAGGCCATTTCGCCCTCCAGGATTTCGCGCTTGACCGCCCGTTCGAAAATCTCGGACAGGCATTGCACCTGCGCCTCGGCCAGCGTATTGCCCGCACTCATGCCATTGCTGGCGTACAGGTTTTCAATCAGGTTGGACGGGAAATAGACGACTTCGCCATCCGAATGCCGCACGAACGGCAGCGAAACGATACCGCGCTGCGCATTGCCGGAATTGGTGTCGATCAGGTGCGAACCGCGCAACTCGCCGTCGGGATCGTAGATGCCCAGGCAGTACGCATCGAGAATGTCGCCTGGGACCGCATCGCGTTTGCCAGGCTTGAACCAGCGCTCGTTCGGGTAATGCACGAAGTCGGCGTTGGCAATGTCCTCGCCCCAGAACGCACCAGCATAGAAATGGTTGTTGTTCAGGCGCTCGATATACTCGCCCAGGGCCGATGCCAATGCACTTTCCTTGGTCGCGCCCTTGCCATTGGTGAAACACATGGGCGAATGCGCGTCGCGGATGTGCAGCGACCACACATTCGGGACGATATTGCGCCAGGAAGCGATTTCGATCTTGATGCCCCAGCTTGCCAGCATGGCCGACATATTCGCGATGGTCTGCTCGAGCGGCAGGTCCTTGCCGGGGATGTAAGTCTGCGATCCCTCATCCGCCTGCAAGCTCAGCAGCGCCTGCGCGTCCGCATCCAGGTTCGCGACCTCTTCGATCACGAACTCTGGTCCTTCCTGCACGACTTTCTTGACGGTGCAGCGCTCGATAGAGCGCAGGATACCCTGGCGGTCCTTGTCCGAGATATCGGCCGGCAGCTCGACCTGGATCTTGAAAATCTGCTTGTAGCGATTTTCCGGGTCGACGATATTATTTTGCGACAGGCGGATGTTTTCGGTCGGGATATTGCGGGTATTGCAATACAACTTCACGAAATAGGCCGCGCACAGGGCCGACGAGGCGAGGAAGTAATCGAAGGGACCGGGCGCCGAGCCGTCGCCCTTGTAGCGGATCGGCTGGTCGGCGATGACGGTGAAGTCGTCGAACTTGGCTTCGAGCCGCAGTTTGTCGAGGAAGTTGACTTTGATTTCCATGGGAGAATTCCGAAGTGGTGCTGAAAACGATGAATCCGACATTATCCGTCGTTTCAGCCCCGGCTCCTATGCAAAACATGCAGCCTGTAAAACCCGAACGCATTCCCGCCCTCATTTCGGGCCGAGAACATCGCCGATGGCAGCCCTGCTCAGCGCCACTTGCGCGGCATCCTCTTGCAGCAGCCGAAGCCGTCGCTGCAGCGGCGCCCAGCCGGGCCACTCCGCGATCCAGGTCGTCCGCCCTTGCGACGGCGCTGGCCCACCTCCAGGCGCCGCGCCCAGGCTGGTCCTAACCTCGGCAAACATGCTCTCGAGCGCTGCCTCGACCTCCCGCGCGGGCAGGTTCTGCGCATAGCGCTGCAACAGCAGGCGCAGCGAGGCCATGTGGGCCGCCAGCAGATAATTCTGCACGGTAAAGCGGTTCAGTTCATCCGGCGCACGCCGCTTCGCCGCCGGTTCGTCGAGCATGCGCCCGATCGCCCCGCTGAGCATCGCCAGGCTGTCCATGAAACGCTTGCGGCTGATCCGGTAATGGACGTCGTCGTCCGTACGCCGCAAGAGCAAGTCGGCGGCCGCATCGATGTACTTGCGGTTGGCCTCCAACACCGCATCGACCAGGCGCGGCAGGTTCTGGTACTCCCAGCTCGGCAGCACGTAGCTGAAGAAGGTGGCGATCAGGGTCCCGAGCAGCGTGTCCAGCAGCCGCTCGGTGATGCCGCTGCCCCCATGCGGCACCGTGAGTCCAATCAGCAACAGCGCCTGCACGCTGGCGGCGACCGCCGTGTAGCGGTATTTGATCGCCAGAAAGCTCGAGGCCGCCACGGTCGCGACGAACATGAAACCGATCAGCAGCGCGGGCGTGTGCACAAAATGCAGGATCACGGCGGTAATCATGCAGCCGATCAGCGTGCCGATCAGGCGGTCGGCACGGCGCTGGCTGGTCAGGCTGAAGCTCGGTTTCAGGATCACGGCGATGGTCAGCGCCGTCCAGTAGCCATGCGAGGTATACGGCAGCCAGCGTGCCGACACGAGACCGATTGTAATCGCCATCGCCACCCGCAGCGCGAAGCGAAAGACCGGCGAACTCCAGCGCAGGTTCGCCAGCAGCATGCCGACGCTGTAGCGCTGCTGGGTGAGGAAGGGCGTCATGTCCGAACGGGACATCATCGGCAGCGCGCTGTGGGACGCCTGGCTGGCAGCATGCAGTTGCCCGATCATCGCGATCACTTCGCTGATCTTGTTGACAGTGGCGCGCAGCGCCGCCTGCGCATCGAAGTCCTCGTCCTCCCCCGAAGGCAGCTCGCGCAGTACGGCGTCGAGGGCGCGCAGCGCATGCTCGTAATCGACCGTGGAGGTTGACGGCTGATCACGGGTCATCGCGTACGCCACTGCCTCGATGTCGCGCGCAGCCTTCCCGATCAGGTCGCCCAGCAGCGCCAAGGTGGTGCCGCCGGCAAAATGCTGGCGCAGCACGCCATAGTCGGTGTCGGTCGACAGGACCAGTTCGTACAGGTCGAACATGGCGTAATGCACCTGCACCAGGATCGCCTCGTCTGGCGCGGGCTTGCCACGCAGGATCAGGTCGCGCGAGGCTTGCTGGCGTTCGGCCAGCACGCTTTGCTCGCGCACCAGCTTTTCCATCTGCGCCGGCAGGCTGGTGGCCGGGTCGTAGCATCCCGCCTTGATGTTGGTATAGACCGCCAGTTCGTACAGCGCTTCGGCCAGCACCTGCTGCTTGAGACGGCGCCGCAGCCGCCACACGACAACCATGGCATAGGCCATGTATCCGGCGCCGCCGGCAAAGAACAGTGCGGCGTGCTGGAGCGCCTGCAGCGGCGTGGCCGGCGCCTCGCTCGCCAGCATCATTACGAACAGGGCCGCAAATTGCAGCGGCATCGCCTTCCTGCCGTAGACCACCATCATGCTGGCCAGGAAAGAGACCAGCACGATGACCGCCAGCAGGAGCCACTCCACTCGCGAACTCAGGCTGACGACCAGCGCCACAACCGAGCACAGCAGCACGCCTGCCAGCATCTCGTTGAACTTGTGGCGCAAGGGGCTGGGCATGTCCATCAGGCTGGTGCACAAGGCGCCCATGGCAACGGCGACCGCCGTCGGGAGGTCGGCGACCACGTAGGCCAGGTAGGTCAGGCCAATGATGCCGGTGGCGATGCGCAGGCCGGTGTAGAAATAGTGGCTGAAGAGGAAGGTCCGGGGAGCGAGGGCGTAGTGCATGGGGGTGGGTCGCTCGCTTTCGTGGATGAGCCAATGCGGGAGGGAATGTTGAGTTGATTATAAAACAAGGTGAGCTGAGCGCCCATCGGGCGCGGCGTTCCGGATCAACCAGCCCTGTCAGTGCGCTTGCCGCTCCGGTATCATTCGGGGATGAATGAGATTTTTTCCCCTCCCTTTATCATTGGTGTCGCCGGCGGCAGCGGCAGCGGCAAGTCGACGGTGACCCAGCAAGTGCTGGCGTCATTCGGCGCCGATATGGTGTCGGTCGTGATGCAGGACGATTACTACCGCGACCAGTCCGATCTCACCCCGGAAGTGCGCCGCAGGCAGAATTACGACCATCCGCAGGCCTTTGACTGGCCGCTGCTGATCCAGCACGTCCAGGCCTTGCGCAATGGCGAAGCGATCGAGATGCCGGAGTACGACTTCACGATCGACAACCGCTCGACCAAGACCATTCCTGTCAAACCAGCTCCGGTTATCGTCATCGAAGGCCTGTTTGCCTTGTATGACGCGCACTTGTGCAACATGATGTCGCTGAAGATCTTTGTCGACACCGCTCCGGATGTGCGCTTCATCCGCCGCATGCAACGGGATATCGCCGACCGCGGCCGTTCGACCGAGAGCATCGTCAACCAGTACCTGGAAACGGTGCGGCCGATGCACAAGCAATTCATCGAGCCGACCAAGCGCAACGCCGATGTCATTTTGCCGCATGGTGCGAATGGGCCGGCGGTCGATGTGATTACGACCAAGGTGGCGAGCGTTATTGGGCGGTTGAAGCGGGTTTGATCGTATCGCCCGCTTGCGGCCCGATTGTCTTCTTAGTTTATTTTTGCCAGCATTCCTCGATCTACTCCATTACACGGACGGGGGCGAATGCAAGCGTCCATCAGTTTCCGTTTGCGTGCGCGAATGCCATGCTTAACCCGCGCTGTATTCCTCGAGGCCGGCGGGATTGACCTCGCCATTGGCTACCTCCCGGACCGGGAGGCGCGCAACTTCTTCCAGCAGCGCCTGTTCACCCACTCCTTCATCAGCCTGCTCAACGCAAAGCATCCGGTCCGCGGCAAGCGCATATCGATGGGAGACTTCCTGCGCATCGGCCACGCCGTGATCCGCGCAGAGCGACGCAGTCAGGAAGTCTTTGAGCAGCTGCTCGCGAAGCAAAGGATCGAGCGACGCATCCTGCTGTCGGCGCCGCACTTCATATCGATCCCGTTCATCATCACGTCGACCGATTTAGTGCTGACGGTGCCATATGCGATCGGAAAACCGTTTGCCAAGATTGCGAACATCCGGCCGACTTGGCCAAGCGTAAATCGCCCGTGAATGAAAAAACCTTAACCTGAAAGCGCTACCTGTCATACCATCGACGGAGAACCACTGCGGTTCGTTCCAGAACGGGAAACAGGAGACGACAACGATGAACTTGCGCGCAAGTTTCAGCGATATGAAGGACAGTACCCGGGAAGACTGGCAGCTGATCGGCCAGGAATTCTTGCCCTTTGCTAAAGGCCTGCCCGACCGCATTTTGGAGGCGGCCATTTTGAAACCTTTTGTCAGCGACGCCAATCACTGGATGGTGCAGAACCACAGCGTATTCCAGGGCTATCACTTCTTCCATCATCTGGGCTTGAACCGCGAGATGCGCGACCAATTCACGGGCCATTCTTTCTATGGCACCACGGTCGAATTCTGGGACCTGTATGACGCGCCGGCATTCGACAAGCATGCGGAAACACTCCCACCCACCGAATTCGAGCCAATGCTGCGCCGCGTGTTCGAAAAGCCGCGCCGCAGTCTCTATCGCGGGGCCAACCCACCTGAACAACCGGCCTGAACCCACATCATCCAAGGAACCGTCATGAATATCCCCTCCATCAAAGACCAGGTCAGCGCCGACGAGTGGCAACTACGATGCGATCTGGCCGCCTGTTACCGGCTCGTTGCGATGTACGGCTGGACCGATTTGATCTTTACGCATATCAGCGCCCGGGTCCCTGGGCCTGAGCACCACTTCCTGATCAACCCCTACGGAATGATGTTCGATGAGATCACCGCATCGTCCCTGATCAAGGTCGACCAGGACGGCAACAAGCTTTCCGAGTCGCCCCTGCCGGTCAACCGCGCCGGTTTCGTCATCCACAGTGCCATTCACGCCGTGCGTGACAACGCCCAATGCGTGATTCATACCCATACCCGCGCCGGGGTGGGAGTCAGCGCCCAGCGCAATGGCGTGTTGCCGATATCCCAGCAATCGATGTTCGTTCTCGCCTCGCTGGCGTATCACGACTACGAAGGCGTCGCGCTGCATGACGCTGAAAAGCCGCGCTTGCAGGACGACCTGGGCATGGCCAATTTCCTCATGTTGCGCAACCACGGCTTGCTGACGGTCGGCTCCAGCATCGCCGACGCCTTTCTTTCGATGTACACATTCGAAAACGCGTGCCAGATCCAGCTGGCAGCACAGGCGGGCGGCGGCGAATTGCGAATGATTGCACCAGAAATCCTGGGCAGCGCCGCCGAATCGCTCAGGGCCCAAACGTCGGGACTGGGTGGGGCATTCGCCTGGCCTGCGCTGATACGCAAGCTCAACCGCGTCGACGAGAGCTACCTGACGTAAGCCATCCTGAATACAAACGATAAGGAAACATGCATGAACAGTTTTATCACGCTGTTGCCGACCCTGCTGATCGGCGCACTCGCCCTGATCATGTTTGGACTGGGCCTGTCGCTCACCCTTGCCGACTTTCGCCGGCTGCTCGGGCATCCCAAACCGGTGGTGCTGGCACTTGTGTTGCAGGCATTGGTGCTGCCTGCGATCTGTTACGGCCTGATTGTGGCGCTGGACGTGTCGCCGGTATTTGCCGTTGGCCTGATGCTGCTCGCTGCCTCACCGGGCGGCGTATCGGCGAACTTGTACAGCCATCTTTTCGGCGGCAACGTTGCAATGAATATTTCGCTGACGGCCATTAATACGGTGCTATCGATCGTCAGCCTGCCCCTGATCGGCAACTTTGCGATCAACAGCTTTGCCCGAACTGGCCAGGTTGTGCCAATGCAAACGGGAAAAGTGATCGAGGTGATCGCGATCGTGCTGGTGCCGGTGGTGATTGGCATGTTCGTGAAAAGCCGTGCGCCGGCTTTCGCCGCTCGCTCGGAAAAACCCATGAAACGCTTTTCGATGGTGGTGCTGGCCGCGCTGGCACTGATCGCCATCGCCAAGGAGTGGACCGCTTTGAGCTCCTCGTTCGCCTCGATCGGATTAGCCGTCATTGCCTTCAACGCCATCAGCCTGGGACTGGGTTACTACGTACCGCGTCTCGTCGGGCTGGACAAGCCGAATGCGATAGCGATCGGCTACGAAATCGGCATCCATAACTCGACGCTGGCGATTTTTGTCGCGGTATCGGTGCTGGGCGACTTCCAGCTGATGGTACCGGCGGCGATCTACTCCGTCAGCATGTACGTGCTGGCCACGGCCTTCGGTTTTCTTGTATTGGGAAGGCAGCCGGCCGCGGTTGCGGCGCGGGCCTGATGTCGATTCAGGAGATGGCGCTTGCCAGCGGCGCCATCTCGACCGCCACGCCGGACAGGACTGCGTTACCCGACAATGGGTCGCGCAGGTTCTCATCAAACAGGGCGTTCAGGTTGACACCGGGCCGCTCGGCCGCCACGCCGAGACGGGTGCCGGCCAGGTCATGGCCCCAGCCATGGGGCAGGCTGACCACGCCAGGCATCATCTCGTCGCTCACTTCCACCTGTACGTCGATGCGCCGCGCGCCGTTACGGATCTGCGCCATGCCGCCATCAAGCAGGCCGAGCCGGGCGGCGTCGATCGGATGAACCAGCGCCGTGCAGCGGTAGGCGCCCTTGGCCAGCACCGGCAGGTTGTGCATCCAGCTGTTGTTCGAGCGCAGCTGGCGCCTGCCGACGATCACGAGATCCGGTTCGGGCGCGGCCAGCTCAAGCGCCACACGCGCCAAGTCATCCAGCAACATGGGCGGGGCAAGTTCGATCTTGCCGGACGGCGTGCGTAAGGCTTCCGGAATCCGCTGGGTCATCGGTCCCAGGTCGATGCCGGACGGGGCGTGCCTGATTCTATCCAGCGTGAGCCCGCCGGGCACCCGGCCGAACCCGTCGCCATAAGGGCCGGTGCGCAGCGCCAGGTCGAGCAAACGCTCCGGCCCGCGCTGCGGGGCCAGCGCCGCCGAGACCAGCCCGGCGGCCGGACCAAACGCCTTGTCCAGCTCCTGCGCCAAAGCGGCGTCGTCAAACGCCTCGATGTCGGCCCTGGCGCCCTGCCCTTTCGCGATCGCGGCGATGCGCAGCAGGCTCTCCCATTCATCGGGCTCACCTGGCTGGCGGGCCAGCACCGGCGGGCTGTAGCGCGCGTGATTATGGTGCGAGAACTGGGTGAAGGTGACGTCGTAGTGCGCGTCCTCCAGCGGCGACGGCCCGGGCAGGATCACGTCGGCGTGGCGCGACGTTTCGTTGAGGTAGATGTCGAGGCTGACCATGAACTCCAGCTTGTCCAGCGCGGCGGCCAAACGCGGGCCGTTGGGAGCCGAGAGCACCGGGTTGCCGGCGATCGCGATCAGCGCCTTGATCTGTCCCGGGCCGGGCGTATCGATTTCTTCGGCCAGGCAGGTGATCGGCAACTCGCCCGCCACCTCTACCGCGCTCGAGACGCGCGAGCGATGGCGGCCGCTGACGACCCCGCGACCGACGCCCGGCTTGCCGCGCGTGTTGGCGCCGAATGCCGCGGCCTTGGGAAACATGGCGCCGCCCTCCTGGTCCAGGTGGCCGGTCAATACATTGATCACATCGATCAGCCAGGAGCACAAGGTGCCGAACTGCTGGGTGCACGTGCCGATGCGGCCGTAGATGGCCGCGCGCGGTGTGGCGGCGAGCGTACGGGCCAGGCTGCGGATGGTGGAGGCATCGATGCCACAGCGCGCGGCAACGCGTTCGGGCGCGTAGTCCCTAACGGCCGCGGCAAGCTCCTCAAACCCATTGCAGTGCCCGGCCAGCCGGCCGGGCCGCACCAGAGCTTCTTCGAATAGCGCTTGCACCATGCCGAGCAGGAAAAAGACATCGGCGCCGGGACGAATGAAGTGGTGGGCATCGGCCACCCCGGCGGTCTCGGTGCGGCGCGGGTCCACCACGACGATCTTGCCGCCGCGCGCGCGCAATGCCCTGGCCTTGCCGCGGAAGTCAGGCACGGTCCACAAGCTGCCGTTCGACACCATCGGGTTGGCGCCGAGGATCAGCAAAAAATCGCAACGTTCGATATCGGGGACGGGAACCGACAGCCAGCTGCCGAACATGAGACCGACCGAAAGCATCTTGGGTACCTGGTCCACGCTCGATGCCGAGAACATGTTGCGGGTGCCCAGTGCCTTGGCCAAACGCGGGAAGTAGAGCATCAGGCTCATCTTGTGCGAGACCGGGTTGCCCAGCACTGTCGCCACCGCGTCCGGCCCGCCAGCCGCGATAATGGCGGGGAGGCGCCGCTCGATCTCCGCATAGGCCTCGTCCCAGCTGGCTTCGACGAACTTGCCGTCACGCTTGATAAGGGGTAGGCGCAAGCGGTCGGGGTCGTCGTGCAGGTCCTTGAGGCCGATTGCCTTGGGGCACAGGAAGCCCTTTGAGAACACATCGTTTTTATCGCCGCGAATGCGGACGACGCGGCCCTGCTCCAAGTCCAGTTCAAGACCGCAACTGGCCTCGCAGAAGGGGCAGATACGGTGGGCGACTGCGGTCGAACTTGTCATGGCGACCCTTTTAAAAGGAAAACCGAACGGTCGTGCGATTGTGGGTCAGGGGTGGCGCGGCTGTCAAGCAGCTAGCGGAGGCTAGGATAATTGCCGGCAGCCGCGGCGGCTATTCCTCATAGCCTGCCACGCAACGAAGTAGCGTGTTTTTGTGTCGGAAGCGTTGGTTATGAAATGCCTCCATGTAAAAAAGCCCCGAACTCGAGGCTTTTCAAAAATCTTTGGAACGCGCAACCTGAAATATGATCACTCGCACTCGATGATCAACGGCTGAGCCAACCCATTGATTGTGCGGGAGATCTCATCAATACCGCTGATCGATACCACGCGCCGTACCATGGCAGGCTCGCGTATAGGTTCGGACCCTCAGATGGGGAATAATACAGCCTTTGACAGGGTCTCCGTCGGGATTGCTCGTGATCAAGGTGGCGCCATAATCGGCGCACGCCGCCAGCTACCCGGTGCGCGCGGCCGGCGCGCCTTCGAGCGCGTCGATTATCTTTAACAGCTGGCGCATTCGCCCTGGTTGGCGGCAGCCGGCGCAGGTTTCCCAAAGCAGGTCGAATTCGGCCACGGCCGCCTGGTAGTCGAGTGGCTCCGGACAAAGGGCCGCCGCATGTGTCGACTCGGTGCGGTCTTCGTGCTGTCCTGGTCTCATGCGCAGACTCCTGAGGATTTACTTTACGCCGCGCCACCAAGGCTGTCCGGCCTGCGGTTGTTTGAGGCTGACGGCTTCGCCTATCTGCGGTGTCGTCAGCGAGACGCGCTGCTGTGCGGCCAGGGCCGCGATGCGCTCGAACGGCGCCTGCCATCGGTGCAGGCCGAGATCGAAGGTCCCGTTGTGGACCGGCAGCAGCCAGGCGCCCTTGACGTCCGCAAACGCCTGCAGGGTTTCCTCGGGCTGCATGTGGACGTCCGGCCACTGCTTATCGTAGGCGCCGTTTTCGATGATGGCCACGTCGAACGGCCCATACTTGGCGCCGATCTCCTTGAAGCCGCCAAAGTATCCGCTGTCGCCGCTGTAGAACAGGCGCACGTCGCCATGCATGAAGACCCACGAAGCCCACAGGGTGGCGTTGCCGTCGGTAAGGCTGCGTCCCGAGAAGTGTTTGGCGGGCGTGGCCACGAAGCGCAGGCCGTCGATTTCGCCGCCCTCCCACCAGTCGAACTGCTGCACCTTCGCCGCATCCACGCCCCAGTCGACCAGGCGCTCGCCGACGCCGAGCGGCGTGAGGAAGAACTGCGTCTTTTTCGCCAGCGCCTTGATGGTGGCGTGGTCGAGGTGATCGTAGTGGTCGTGTGAGATGAAGACCCCCTTGATCGGCGGCAGTTCCTCGATGCTGATCGGCGCCTCATGGAAGCGCGCCGGGCCGGCCCATTGCACGGGCGAGGCGCGTTTCGAGAAGACCGGGTCGAGCAGGTAGAACTCGCCCCCGAGCTTGATCAGGGTGCTCGAGTGCCCGAGGCGGTACAGCGTGTTGTCGGGTGCGGCCAGGAGCGCACTCCTGGTCATGGCCCGAACCGGTATCGCGCCCGCGGGCACGGTGCCCTCGGGTGCGTTGAACATGAAGTCCCATATGAGGCGCGCCATTTCGGTGGCACTGTGCTCGGGCATCGGGTCGGCGTTGTGGAACTGGCCCTCGCGGAACTGGGGCGACGCGTGCCTGGTGCCGGACGCCGAGGTCGCCGCGAACACGGACACACCCAGCAACAGGCCGCTCAGGATGGCGACGATCAGGGGACGCATGGTCCGGCGCCTTCGCACTGCGCTCCATACCTCTGCGGGCTCTGCAGGACGAGCGCGCGGATGTCGCTCGACTCGAGCACCCGCACCGATGCGCCGCGGCGCAATAGGCCAAGCATCGCTTCGCCCAGTAACTGCGTGCTCAGCACCGCGCCGGGCGCAATCCAGCGCAGCAGCGGCAGCACGGGAGCGAGGATGCGGTACAGCACGCGGTAGGAACGGGTCTTCGAGCGCGCGCCGTGCAGCGGCTGAATCAGGGCCGGGCGCAGGATGAAGCTGTTGGCGAACGGCAGGCGCAGGATCGCGTTTTCGGTCTGTCCGCGCACCCGGGCCCACATGCGCCCGTTGCGCTCCGTACTGTCGGCGCCGGCGCCGGACACGTAAACAAAGACCATGCGCTCATTCATGGCGAGCAGCTTGTTGGCCACCGCCAGCGTCAAGCCGTACGTGAACTTCTTGTACGCCTCGGCGGACATGCCGGCGGAGCTGGCGCCGATGCAGAAGAAACAGCCGCTCACGTCTTTCAGCTGGGCGCGGTGCAAGCTCAGGTCGAGCAGGTCATCGACGACGATCTGGCGCAGTTTCGGGTGGTTCGGCGCCAGCGCCTGGCGCACGACGACGATCACCTCGGTGACGTCGGGTGCCAGCAGACTTTCGCGCAGCGCGCCCTGTCCCACCATCCCACTCGCTCCAAACACCAGAATCTTCATGCCGCTCTCCAAATTAAACGTGTACCGCTTTCCAACTAACTAGTTGGTTGATATACTGTAGGCTGCAATCCCCAGGTTGTCAACCAACTAGTTGGTTTATTTTTGAGTCAAACCGGAGCGAAAATGAGAAACCCCGAAGAGACCAGGCGCCGCCTGCTCGAGGCCGCGACGGCGGAGTTTGCCGCCTACGGCATTGCCGGGGCGCGCGTCGACCGTATCGCGGACGCAGCAGGCTGCAACAAGCAGTCGATTTATGGCTATTTCGGCAGCAAGGATGGCTTGTTCGAAGCGGTGCTGGACGCGATCGTGGCGCGCGCGGTGTCCGAAGTGCCAGTCGACGCCAACGACCTGGCGGGCTATGCGGGGCGCGTCTTCGACTGGTATGGCGATAATCCCGAGGTGCTGCGCCTGTGGAACTGGATGCAGCTCGAACAGGGCGACCCCAAGCAGATGAGCGAGGCCATGCTCGCGGCCCGTACCGACAAGCGCGAGAAGGTGCGCGCCGCGCAGCAGGCCGGCGTCATCACGGACGCCATCCCGGCTGAACAGCTGCTCGGTTTCGTCAACCGCCTGGCGTCGACCCAGATCGACTATTGCAGTCTCGATTCCTGCGAACGCAGCGCGCTGCGCGCGTCCCTGGTGGAAGCGGTGCGGCGCTTGGTCGCACCTTGACTGAAAGGCGCGTACGGCAGCCGGTCAAGGCAATCGGGCAGCTTTGGTGTCTTATACGATGCGCTGCCAGGCGTTGACGCTGGCCGCTCCCGCATGCGCGCATACCAGGCGCGCATCGCTATATAAAACCGCAGTGGATCGCCACGACAATTGTAGACTCCTAAGCCATAATTCTGGGCACAAAATCTCTCGGGCATGCACGAGCTGACGCCTTGAACGATGACGAAAGCCGTTGACCATTCACTCGGAATGATCAACGGCTTTCAGTTTTCATTTCAAAATCAGTTGCTTAGAGGACTCCGGTCACTCCCACTCAATCGTCGCCGGCGGCTTCCCCGAAATATCATAAACAACGCGATTAATCCCGCGCACTTCATTGATGATCCGGTTCGACACCTTGCCCAGCAGCGTGTGCGGCAAATGCGCCCACTGCGCCGTCATGAAGTCCAGCGTCTGCACCGCGCGCAGGGCGACCACGTACTCGTAAGTACGGCCGTCACCCATCACGCCCACCGACTTCACCGGCAGGAACACGGCAAACGCCTGGCTCGTCGCTTCGTACCAGTTCACCGGCGCTTTGCCGGCATCGATGCCGGCCACCGGCGGCAGTTCGAACGGGGTGTTGCGCAGTTCTTCGATAAAGATGGCGTCGGCTTCGCGCAGCAGGTCGGCGAATTCCTTCTTGACTTCACCCAGGATGCGCACGCCCAGGCCCGGGCCCGGGAACGGATGGCGGTAGACCATGTCGTGCGGCAAGCCGAGGGCGACGCCGAGTTTGCGCACTTCGTCCTTGAACAGTTCGCGCAGCGGTTCCAGCAATTGGAGGTTCAGCGTTTCCGGCAGGCCGCCCACGTTGTGGTGGCTCTTGATGGTCTGGCCCTTCTTGCCCTTGCCGGCCGATTCGATCACGTCCGGGTAGATCGTGCCTTGCGCCAGCCATTTCGCGTTCGTCAGCTTGCCGGCTTCGACCTGGAACACTTCGACGAATTCGCGGCCGATGATCTTGCGCTTTTGTTCCGGGTCGTTCACGCCGGCCAGGTGGCCGAGGAACTGGTCTTCGGCGTCGATGCGGATGACCTTGACGCCCAGGTTCTTGGCGAACATGTTCATCACCATCTTGCCCTCGTCCTTGCGCAAGAGTCCATGATCGACGAAGACGCAGGTCAGCTGGTCGCCGATCGCGCGGTGGATCAGGGCTGCGGCGACGCTCGAATCGACGCCGCCCGAGAGACCCAGGATGACGTCATCCGTGCCGACATGCGCGCGGATTTTTTCGACCGCTTCGCCGATGTAGTCCGGCATGTTCCAGTCGGATTTGCAGCCGCAGATGTCGTGCACAAAGCGGCCGATGATGGCTTCGCCTTGCGTCGTGTGCGTGACTTCGGGATGGAACTGCAGCGCGTAGAAACCGCGCTCTTCGTCGGCCATGGCGGCGACGGGGCAGGAATCGGTGCTGCCCATCAGCTTGAACCCTTCCGGCATGTCGAGCACCTTGTCGCCGTGGCTCATCCAGACTTTGAGCATGCCGTGGCCTTCATCGGTGATGAAGTCGTTGATGCCGTTCAGCAGTTTGGTGTGGCCGCGGGCGCGCACTTCGGCGTAGCCGAATTCGCGCAGCTTGCCGTTTTCCACTTTACCGCCGAGCTGGGCGGCCATGGTTTGCATGCCGTAGCAGATGCCCAGCACCGGGACGCCGAGTTCGAACACGGCTTGCGGGGCGCGTGGCGAGTCGCCTTCCAGGGTCGAATTATGGCTGCCGGAGAGGATGACGCCGGAGGCGCCGTAGGCACGCACGAAGTCGTCACTGACGTCATACGGGAAGACTTCGGAGAAGACGCCGGCGTCGCGCACGCGGCGGGCGATGAGTTGGGTGACCTGGGAGCCGAAGTCGAGGATGAGGATTTTGGAGTGCATTGAGGCAGTCAAAAAATAAGAATTTTGTGGTCGCGGGTGGCCGATCAAGGTCAGCCACAGAAGCAAATGCTAAAAGCGGCCGTCTCCGGCCGCTTTTCACTTACTCCGAACGGTAGTTCGGCGCTTCCTTGGTGATCTGGACGTCGTGGACATGCGATTCGCGCATGCCGGCCGAGGTGATCTCGACGAATTCCGCCTTTTCGCGCAGTTCGTCGATGGTCGCGCAGCCGCAGTAACCCATCGACTGACGCACGCCGCCGACCAGTTGATAGATGATCGCAAGCACGCTGCCTTTGTAGGCGACGCGGCCTTCGATGCCTTCCGGTACGAACTTGTCGGCTTTCGCCGTCGCATCCTGGAAGTAGCGGTCGGCCGAGCCCTCGGCCATCGCGCCCAGGCTGCCCATGCCGCGGTAGGACTTGTAGCTGCGGCCCTGGTACAGGATGACTTCGCCCGGCGCTTCTTCGGTGCCGGCAAACATCGAGCCCATCATGACGGTCGAAGCGCCCGCTGCGAGTGCCTTCGAAATGTCGCCCGAGAAACGGATGCCGCCGTCGGCGATGCAGGGCACGCCGCTGCCGGCGAGTGCTTCGGCCACGTTCGAAATCGCGGTGATTTGCGGCACGCCGACGCCGGCAACGATACGGGTGGTGCAGATGGAACCAGGGCCGATACCGACTTTCACGGCGTCAGCCCCATGTTCGACCAGCGCCAGGGCGGCGGCGGCGGTGGCGATGTTGCCGCCAATGACATCCACGTGCGGGTAGCGGTCCTTGATCCACTTCACGCGATCCAGAATGCCTTGCGAGTGGCCGTGGGCGGTGTCGACCACGAGCACGTCCACGCCAGCGGCGACGAGCAGCTCGATGCGCTCTTCGTCGCGCTGGCTGACGCCCACCGCCGCCCCGACGAGCAGCTTGCCCTGCGCATCCTTCGATGCGAAGGGGTGCTCGTGCGACTTCATGATGTCTTTCACGGTGATCAGGCCGCGCAGCTCGAACTCGTCGTTAACGACCAGCACGCGCTCGAGGCGGTGCTTGTTCATCAGGCGCTTGGCTTCTTCGGTGTTCGCTTCCTCGTTCACATACACCAGCTTTTCGCGCGGGGTCATCTTGGTGCGCGCCTCGGCGTCGAGGTCTTCTTCGAAACGCAAGTCGCGGTTGGTGATGATGCCGACCACCTGCTTGCCTTCAACGACGGGGAAGCCGGAGAAGCCGTGCTGGTGCTGGAGGGCGATGACGTCGCGGATTTTCATGCTTGGAGGCACAATGATCGGGTCGCGGAGCACGCCGGCCTCGAAACGTTTTACACGCGCCACTTCACGCGCCTGGTCCTTCGGACCGAGGTTCTTGTGGATGATGCCGATGCCGCCCTCCTGCGCCATCGCGATCGCCAGACGGGCTTCCGTCACGGTATCCATCGCCGCCGACAGCAGCGGGATATTGAGCGTGATGTTGCGGGTCAGCTTGGTGCGAAGGGAGGTATCGGCCGGAAGAACGTTGGAGTAGGCCGGGACGAGCAGCACATCATCGAACGTGAGTGCTTTTTGAAGTAAACGCATAGCATTTTCCTATAGGCGCAAAAGCGAATTATACAGAATGCAGCGAACCCCGTCGCACGTCGCCAAAAAAAGACCATTCGCTTTTCCCGCATTGACAGCCCTGGTGAATCGTGGAGAATCCCTAAGTTAGTTACCACAGGAAATATTTCGACCATGTCTTCAGCTCTCCGCCCCCGCTTGTCCCGGCTCGCCACCCTGCTCTTGTTCTGCTGTGCCGGCGCCGCACAGGCCCAGTTCGTCTGGATTGGCCCGAACGGCACGCGCCAGTACTCGGACCAGCCGCCACCGCCCGGCACGCCGCCATCGAAGGTCCTGAAAGCACCCGGTCGCCCCGCGCCGGCACAGGACTTGCCGCAAGCCGCGGCCGCCGTCGATACCGTCAAGCCGAAGGCGCCGCCGACGCTGGCCGAGCGCGATGCCGACTACCGCAAGCGCGCCAAGGAGCGCGAGGAAACGGAACGCAAAGCGCAGCTCGCCTCACAAAGGGCGGTCGCGCAGGCCGCGTATTGCGAGGGCGTACGCAAGGACAAGCGCCTGATCGAATCGGGCATCCGCATCGCCGACATCGGCCCGGATGGCGAGCAGCGTTACCTGAGCGACGCCGAACGGACGGCGCGCAGCGAACGCATCGCCCAACAGATGAGCGAATGCCTCTAGTTTCAAGTGTCGGAATTCCTTACAGCTGAGATTTGGAATTTTTAATGCCACAAATAACTTGTTGTTTCTATTAAATAAATTTTCCTGGCACGGTAATTGCTAATTCTGCCACATTACTTACCAAATGGAAAATTTCATGAAACACTTGACCACAACTCTCGCCGCTGCCCTCGCCTTCACCTTCGCCGCCTCGGCCCAGGCCGCGCCTATTCCTTATGCCAATGAAGGCACCGAGAGTAATGTGCAGTATGAATTCCGTGCGGCGGCGACCGGCGACGTGGTCGCCTATTTCGCCGGCTCCGATGCTTCCTACATGAATGAAATCGCCTTGCTGGTGAATGGTGTCGATACCGGAATCCGCGGCCTCAACAATCAAACCTCCGTGTACGGACAGATGCTGAACTTCGGCCTCGTCAGCGCCGGTGACCGCCTGGTGTTCAAGCTTGTCAACCTGAACCCGGCCGATGTCGGCCCGTTCTACTCCGACCGCTCGCTCAATTCCGACGGCTTCAATCACATCTATTCGGCCGCGTACGGTGGCGACGGCGAGATTCCTGCCGGTATCGCCGTCGGATTCGAGGACCTGCGCAATGGCGGCGACTTCGACTACAACGACGAAAATTTCGTGTTCGTGAATGTGGCCAACGCGACCGATGTGCCTGAACCGGCATCGATCGCCCTGCTCCTGGCCGGCGTTGCGGGCCTGGGCATGAGCCGCCGCGCGAAGCGCGCACGCAAGGCCTGAACCTCGTTCAGAACCTGCTCTCACTGCGCCCGCCGGTGCGCTCGACGCGCGCCGGCACCGGCGCACTGACCACCCGATTGCGCCCGCCGGCCTTGGCGGCATACAGCGCGGCGTCGGCCCGCGCCATCAGGTCGACGAGTGTTTCGTCCCGCGCCAGCGTCGCCACCCCGATACTCACCGTATAGCCGATCCGAATGGTCGACGGCGCCTGGTGCAGCGCACTGTCGAGCGCGGTGCGCAGGCGCGCCGCGACGTCCAGCGCCGTCTGGAGGTTGGCGTCGGGCAGCAGCACGGCAAATTCCTCGCCTCCCGTCCGGGCGCAATAATCGATCTTGCGAATGATTTCCTGTGCCTGCGCCACCATGGCGCGCAACACCCGGTCGCCCGTTGCATGGCCATGGGTGTCGTTGATGCGCTTGAAATGGTCGGCATCGAACACCAGCAGCGACAGCGGGCCTCCCTTGCGCTCAGCACGTGCGTGCTCGTGCTCGGCAAACCTGAAAAATGCCCGGCGCGACCAGGCGCCGGTGAGGTGGTCGTGGTCGGCGGCGTAGGCGGTCTCGAAGAGCACCTTGGCATTGGCCATCATCACCGCACCCAGCGTCACCGCCGGCAGCGCGAGCGTGCCGAGGGCCACGAAGGCCAGGTTCCAGGCCGCGGCATCGTCGGATGCGGAAGGCGCCCAGCTTTGCACCGCATAAAAAGCGCCGCGGAAGGCATGGGCCGCGCCCAGCACGAAGGCGGCCGCACAGGTGAAGCCGAACGGGTAGCGCAGGCGTGGCTCGACGCTGTGCCCGATGCTGGCGGCGATGCCGAAACATACCGCGGCGTGATAGATCGACACGCTCACAATGCGCAGCGGGACCGAGTCGATGAGGTAGTGAAAGACGGCGACGCCGCCGAGGGCCAGCACGCCACCCAGAACCAGCGGCAGCGTCGACACGGGCAGGGACAGGTGGCGCCGAAAGCCCAGGTACATCAGCGCAATCGTGACCAGCAGCAGGCCGTTCGCCACCTCGATCGACAGGACGTCGGGCACGACGCCGCGCGCAGCGAACAGCAACAGGCCCAGGACCGCGATGCCGTTCGCCTGCGCCCATTCGCGCACGCCGGCCACCTTGCTGTCGATAAGCGAGGTCAGCACGAACAGCATGACCACCGACAAAGCGGTCGTGACCAACAGGAGAATCAGGGCAATGGGCATCGGGGCATGGCGGATGGCAGCGAGCCCATGTTAGCAAAGAATGCCCTGCAGTACAGTTTCAGTAAGAACGCTGTAACGACAGATGGTGTCTCAGGTGGCCGGCCTGGACGCGGAGGCGTCTTTTTTGGCGGCGCGTTTGCGGCGCGAATCCTTGGGATCGGCCACCAGCGGGCGGTAGAGCTCGATGCGGTCGCGCGCGCGCAAGACCGTGTCGAGCGTCTTCTTTTTGGCAAAGATGCCGACCGGCTGGGTCACCAGGTTGATCTCCGGGAAGGCGGCGAGGACACCACTCGCTTCAATCGCCTGGCCGACCGTCGTGCCTGGCGCGACCGCGAGGGGAAACAGAAATTCCTGCATTGGCGTCGCATAACAGACGACGACCTCCAGCTTCTCAGCCATACACCGTCTCGGCGCGCTTGCAGAAGGAATCGACCATGCTGTTGGCGATCATGCCGAACACCGGTCCGACCAGCTGTTCGAGGATAATGCTGGAGAATTCGTAATGCATGTCGAAATCGATCTTGCAGGCATCGGCGCGCAGTGCCTTGAAGTTCCAGGTGCCTTCCAACACTTTGAACGGACCGTCGACCAGGTGCATCTTCATCTGCGTCGGGCGCATGTTGTGGTTCGAGGTGGTAAAGCTTTGCTTCACGCCATGGAAATTGATGGCCAGGCTAGCCATCAGCTTGTCCTCGCCGCGCTCGATCACTTTGACGCCGCCGCACCAGGGGAGGAACTTCGGATAATCTTCCACTTTCGCCACCAGATCGAACATCTGTTCGGCGCTATAGCCCAAGAAAACTGATTTGTGCACTACTTCCATTGGTCAACCGTTTGTTATGATGTTGGACAAGTTGCAATCTGCGCCCTTCCCGGGCGCGACAGCTATAGTTTAACCGACCCGGGGATTTTCGCTATTTCATGAGCATCGCTGACAATAAAAAAGCATTTTTTGATTACTTCATCGAGGACCGCTACGAAGCGGGGATTGTGCTCGAGGGCTGGGAAGTCAAAGCCATTCGCGACGGACGCGTCAACATCAAGGAAGCCTACGTCGTCGTGCGTGGCGACGAGCTGTTCCTGTTCGGTTGCCACGTCAGTGCGCTCTCCACCGCCTCCTCGTTCAGTCACCCTGAAGCCCTGCGCACGCGCAAGTTACTGTTGCATCGCGCCGAAATCGACAAGCTGCGCGGCAAGGTCGAGCGCTCGGGCTATACGCTCGTGCCGCTCAACCTCCACTTCAAGGGCGGGCGCGTGAAGTGCGAAGTGGGCCTCGCCAAGGGCAAGAAGCAGCACGACAAGCGCGCGACCGAGAAGGACCGGGATGCCAAGCGCGAGGTGCAGGCGGCGATGAAGACGAACAAGCGCTGATTGCGACCGCGCCGGTGTGAACATCGGCGCGGCATGCACATGCACGTCAAGCGCGTGGAGTCGGGACTCCCCCCCTACGCCAGCTTGCTCGCCCGCCACGCCGCAAAGCTCAGCAGCAGCCCCACGCCGACCCCGCACGCCAGCTTGAACGCGCTATCGAACAGCATCGGCGCCACCAGCCCCGACACCAGCGCAAACGACATCATCTGGATAAACCCGAGCATCGACGAGGCCAGCCCTCGGTTGTCCGGAAACAGCCCCAGCGCGCTCATCTGGATTGCCGGCATCGCCACCGCGAGGCCGAAGGTATACATCGCCAGCGGCAGTACCGCCCATGGAATCGCCGCCGGGAAGAACGCGTTGTAGCCGATGTTGAGCACGGCAGCAAGCGCCATCGTGCCGAAGCCGATCCACTTCATGCGGCCAGGCGCCATGCCCGCCGCGCGCTTGCCGCCCCAGGCCGACCCGAGCACCATGCCGCCGATCAGCGGGATGAACATCCAGGCGAAGGCCGTCTCCGCCAGGCCGAGGATCACCATCACGAAGTTCGCCGCCGAGCCGATGTACAGCGACAGGCCGCCGAAGGCGAAGCCGACCGCCAGTGACAGGAGCAGGAATTGCGGGTGCCCCAGCACCTTCAGGTAGTTGCGCGCGATGCTGCCGAAATGAAAGGCGTGGCGCTTTTCGGGCGGCAGGCTTTCCGGCAGCAGGCGCAGCGTCAGCACGATCAGCAGTGCGCCGAACAGCGCCAGGAACAGGAAGGTCGAGCGCCAGCCGAAGTGCACATGCAGCCAGCCGCCCAGGATCGGTGCGATGGCCGGCGCCAGGCCGAACACCATCATCATGTTCGACATCATCTTTTGCGCTTCGGCGCCCTTGAGCCGGTCCTGCACGATGGCCTGGCCGACCACCGAACCGGCGCCCGCCGACAGCCCCTGCAGCGCACGGAAGGCCAGCAACCAGCCAAAGGTCGGGGCAAAGGCCGCGCCGACCGAGCCGATCGTGTACAGCACCAGCGAGACAAGGATCACGCGGCGCCGGCCGAAGGAATCGGACAGCGTGCCGTAGAACAGCATCATGAAGGCGAAGGTAAACAGGAAGACCGACAGGGTTTGCTGCACGGCCACCGGGCCGACGCCGAATTCGCGTCCGATGGCGGGCATCGAGGGCAGGTAGGTATCGATTGCAAGGGCGCCGGCCATGCCGAGGCAGGCCAGGACGACGGTGAGGGTTCTGTACATCAGGAGCTTTCAAAACATGGCGCGCCGTAACAGGCGGCGCGCGAGGCGGCGATTGTACCGAGTTTCCACGGCCCATGCCTGAGCTCGCCCTTCCGCAAACATCCCTTGTGCTTGGTCAGCGCTGTCCTACACTGAGTTATCCGCAATGGGTAAGCGTTTTACCCGCATTGCGGCAAGCCGACTTCGCGACACCCCGCTGACCCGCGCGGCGCCTGTCCCGAAAACTGACCAGTGCTTCGTGAAGGAACGATCATGCGACCCCTGTCTTCCCTGCTTCCCGCATCCCTCTTCGTGCTTGCTTCCGGCGCGCTCGCCCAGGCCCTGCCCTATCCGCAGGCTGAACCGCTCTCGACCGTACAGGTGACGGCGCAGCGGTCGGTCTGGCTCCGGGACGACCATGCCCGGCAGATCGCGGGCTACTACGCGATGTCGAATGGCTGGCAACTCAAGGTGCGGCCCTCGGCGCGTTTCATCGACGCCACCATCGACGGCCAGCCGCCGTTGCGGCTTCTCCATGTCGCGCCGGATAAATTTGTATCCAGCGACGGCAACGTGACCATGGAATTCAATCGCGGCGAGGCGGGCGACGAGATGTCGATGCGCTATGTACCGGACCCGCGCCTGGCACAGGTCGTCGTCATTTCGTCGAAGATGGCGCAGCGCTGAGCGCCGCCGGTGCAGACTTTTCAATGCCTTGTGAAGGAACGATCATGCGTCTTTTATCCATCCTGATTCCAGCATCCCTGCTTGCGCTCACTGCCGGCGCAGGTGCCCAGGATCTACCCTATCCAAGAACCGGCACGGAAGCGATGTCGACCGTGCAGGTGACGGCCCCGGCGAAGCCGGTCCTGATCCAGGACGACGAGGCCGAGGTGGTTACCGGAGCCTATGCAATGTCGAACGGCTGGCGCCTGAAAGTGGACACCGGGTCGCGCCACATCAACGCGACCATCGACAAGCAAAAGCCAATGCGGCTGCTTGCGGTAGCGCCATATAAATTCGCGTCCAGTGACGGCAATGTGACCATGGAATTTAACCGCGGTCCCTGGGGCGACGACATGGTGATGAGTTATGTACCCGATCCGCGCCTGGCCCAGGTGATCGTTATCTCTTCGAAGATGGCACAGCGCTGAGCGTCACTGACGCGTCTCGATCGCTTGGTGCTAGTCGCGCAGCGACATGCCGAAGCGATCGAAGCGCGGCGCGTAGTGACCGAGCATATCCGCCGACACCAGCACCCGCTCGGCGCGGCCGATCAGGAGCGCGCGCGGCACGAAGCCGATGTAGCGCGAATCGGCGCTGTTGTCGCGGTTATCCCCGAGCATCATGTACTGGCCGGGCGGCACCGTCACCGGTCCGAAATTGCGGGCGGGCGACTGCGCTTGCGGGATGAACTGGACGCGGCGCGCATGCCCGTCGACATGTTCGGAAAGGCGCAGCGCCGCAACCTGGCCCTGGCCCGCCGGCTCCATCACCTGCTGGACTTCGTCGTACCGTGCCTGCTGACCATTGATGATCAACAGCTCGTTGCGCAGCTCGACCACGTTGCCCGGCACTGCGACCAAACGCTTGATCAGGCGCGTCCCATCGACGGGGGAACTGAAGGTGACGACGTCGCCGCGCTGCGGTTCGCCCGTGTGCGTGATGACGTGGTCGGTCAGCGGCACCTTGACGTTGAATGCGAGGCGGTTGACGAAGACGACATCGCCTTCGAGGAGGTTGGGCCGCATCGAAGCCGAGGGAATCGGGTTCCAGTCCGCGACCGCCGTTCGGAACACGCCGAACAGCAACATGAACAATATAAAACCCTTGTTGGCGCGGATGAAGCCCTTCATTGCAGTCTCCCGATGTGATGGTTGGTGTCCACTTTATACGGGGCAATACTTTGGCGATGCTTAAGACTTCGGCAAGGTAAGGAAGGCTTCAGCAAGACTTAATGGAAGCAGCCGCGCAGGGTATGCCAGGCGCCGATCGCAACCGGCGCGCCGAGCGTGAAAGCGGACACGATGTCCCAGATCCCGTCGCCCAGCAGTGCGCTGATGAGGCCGATCGTGGTCAGCACGCCGAGCAGGACCGGCATTGCCCACAGGTGCGTGAAGCGGCGCTTCATTGACCCGTTCCCGAACGCACCAGGGCCGGCGGCACCAGATTCTCCCCTTGCGCGACAGCCAGCGCGTGTCGCTTCACCGCGCGGCCGCGTTGCACCCACAAGTACAAGCCGCTGCCGAGCACGATGATGGTCGCCACATCGAGCAGCGCCCACAGGAACTGCATCCAGGCGCCGCCGTAGTCGCCGAAGTGCAGCGGCTGCGAGATGAGCAAGGCCGTCAGGTACCAGGGCAGGTCGCGCTGGTCGGTGATCGCGCCGGTCTGGGCGTCGATCAACACCGGCTTGTACAGGCGCGAAGAGAAGGCCTCGTCCCCGCGCATGTAGACGCCGAAGTGATGGGGACTCGCGAAGGGCGTGCCCGGGAAGGCGACGAAGGCGACCTGCATGCCGGGGGCCGCGGCTTGCGCGGTGTTGACGGCCGCCTCCATCGAGGCCAGCCTGACCGGCGCCGCCGCACCTTTATACGGCTCGAGCATGTCGGCGATCTCGGTCGCCTGCCAGTACTTGAGCAGCACGTCGGCCCAGGTATTGACCATGCCGGTCGCGCCGACCACCAGCGCCCAGACCAGCGTGACGATGCCCAGTACATTGTGCAGATCCAGCCATTTCAGGCGTGCGGTGCGGCCATGGCGCACGGTGCCGAATTCGAGCTTGCGCATGAAGGGCGCGTACAGCACCACCCCGCTGATGATCGCCACGATCAGCAGCAGGCCCATGAAGCCGAGGAAAAGTTTACCCGGCAGCCCTGCGAACAGGTCGACGTGCAGGCGGAACATGGTCGACATGAAGGCGCCGCCCTCGAACGCCGGCTCCGTAATCACTTTCGCGGTGCGCGCATCGACCGCGATCGGCTTGTAGTGTTCGTCGGTCGGTGAATCGCCCAGGGTGACGTTCCAGATCGCCGGTTCGTCTGCCTCCTGCGACATGTACATCATGATCTTGTTCGGATACAGGGCGCGGCCGGCGGCAATCACGTCGTCGAGATTCGCGCGTCCGGCGCCCGGCGCGAGCGCGGGCGCCTCGACATCGTTGCCCAGCAGGTGGCCGATTTCGTGGTGATAGATCAGCGGCAGGCCCGTCAGGCACAGCAGGAGCATGAAGACGGTGCAGACCAGGCTGCTCCATTTGTGGATCCAAGACCAACGGCGTAGGGAGTGCGATGACATGGGATTCGGATTCGATGATGAGTCCAGATAATAATGGTTCTCATTTACAGTCGCAAGCTTTGCGCGCATAATAATGATACTTATTCTCATCTAACAGCCATTGTCCACCATGAACCAGCCCCGCTTCACGCTCACTCCCCTCGCCTTCGGTGCCTTCCTGCTGGCCGCCGGCCATGCCGCGGCCCAGACCACTGCGCCAGACACCACCGGCCAGCCGATGCAGACCGTGGTCGTGACGGCATCGGCCGACGCCTCGGCCCAGGGCTTGCCGAGCGATTACGCCGGGGGCCAGGTCGCGCGCGGCGGCCGCATTGGCCTCTTGGGCAATGTCGACATGATGGACACGCCCTTCAACACCACCAACTTCACCCACGCGCTGATCCAGGACCAGCAGGCCAAGAGCGTTGCCGACGTGGTGCAGAACGATCCGTCGGTGCGCGTTGCGCGCGGGTTCGGCAATTACCAGGAGCTGTACGTGATCCGCGGCTTCGCGGTCAATTCCGACGACCTGGCCTATAACGGCCTGTACGGCCTGCTGCCGCGCCAATTCGTCGCTTCGGAGTTGCTCGAACGCGTCGAAGTCTTCCGCGGCGCGAACAGCTTCGTGAACGGCGCGGCGCCGGGCGGCGGCGGGGTCGGCGGCATGATCAACCTGCTGCCCAAGCGCGCACCGAACAAGCCCTTGAACCAGGTCACGCTGGGCGTTGAAACCGGGGGCCAGGCCTACGGCGCCGCTGACCTTGCGCGCCGTTTCGGCCCCGAGAACCGCGCCGGTTTGCGCATCAATGCCGTGCGGCGCGAGGGCGAGACCGCGATCGAGGGCGAAGAGCGCGAGCTGAGTGTGTTCTCGATCGGTGCGGATTACCGGGGGCGCGGCTACCGCGTTTCAGCCGATGCGGGCTACCAGAACCACGCGCTGCGAATTGCCCGTCCGAGCGTGACGATCGCCGCCGGCCTGCCGATCATCGAAGCGCCCGACGCCGACAGCAACTGGGCCCAGCCCTGGACCGTGTCGAAAGAGCGCGACGTCTTCGGCACCCTGCGCGCAGAGGTCGACCTGCCGCATGGCGCGGTGGCCTGGGCAGCGCTCGGCGCACGCAAGGGCAACGAATCGAACATCCTGTCGTCCGCCACCGTCACCGGCCTTGACGGCAGCGCAACCATGACGCGTTTCGACAACGTGCGCGTCGACCGCGTGCGTACCGGCGAACTCGGCGCGCGCGGCCAGTTGCGCACCGGCACCGTCAAGCATGGCCTGTCGGCCACGGTGT
This sequence comes from Massilia sp. CMS3.1, assembly GCF_051262535.1. Lineage (NCBI taxonomy): Bacteria > Pseudomonadati > Pseudomonadota > Betaproteobacteria > Burkholderiales > Oxalobacteraceae > Massilia > Massilia sp. CMS3.1. The sequence goes on from NZ_JBIMES010000001.1 coordinate 661,798, forward strand.
CGGGTTTTTACATCGAGTCCTTGAATTCCTATGCGTTGAGCGACTTCGCGGGTTTTGCGACCAACATCTATCGTCCGGTCGCTAGCGCTGCGCCATCAAATGCCTTCTTCACCGGTGGCAACCTGGCCAATCCGGTGCGGACCCAGCGCAGCATCCTGACCAGCGCGGCCGTCGCCGATACGATGTCCTTTGCCGACGACAAGGTGCTGCTCACGCTCGGCCTGCGCCACCAGCGCATTCGCGACGCGGGCTACAACTATGGCAGCGGTTCCGTGCTGCCCGACTACGACGCGAGCGCCAACACGCCAGTCGCCGGTCTGGTTTACAAGCCGGTGCCGGGTCTGTCGCTGTACGCGAACTATATCGAAGCGCTGCAAAAGGGCACGGTCGCCAGCAACGGCGGCTTCGGTCCGCCGCTGACGAACCAGGGCGCCGTATTCGCTCCCTACACCTCGCGCCAGAAGGAAATCGGCGTGAAGGTCGATGCCGGCAAGTTCGGCGCCAGCGCCGCCCTGTTCACCACCGCGCAGCCGCTGGCCTATGTGGCGAACAATACTTTCGGTTTGTTCGGCGAGCAGCGCAACCGCGGGCTCGAACTGTCGGTATTCGGCATGCCGGCGCGCGGCCTGCGCCTGCTGGGCGGCGCCACCCTGCTCGACAGCCAGCAGCGCCGCAAGGTCGATGGTCTCACCGATGGCCGCGAAGCGATCGGCGTGCCGGAAATCCAGTTCAACCTTGGCGCCGACTGGGATGTGCCGGCCGTGTCGGGCCTGTCCCTGAATGCGCGTGCCGTCCACACCGGCACGCAGTTTGCCGACGCGACCAACCTGCAAAAGCTGCCCTCATGGAACCGCCTCGACATCGGCGCGACCTGGATGACGCGTCTGATGGAGCGCGACTTCACCCTGCGTGCGCGCATCGACAACGTCGCCGACAAGAACTACTGGGCATCAAGCGGCGGGTATCCGAACTTCGGCTACCTGGTGGCGGGTGGACCGCGCACGGTGACGGTGTCGGGGTCGATCGACTTCTGATGGACTCAAGCGGCCTGCGTGATTGTTCCTGCGAACATTCCCAGGCCCGCCGCCAACATCAGCAGAAACGCATACCCAAGGCAGCACAACAAGGCGCGCAGACGCCGGCCGCGCTCGCGGCTGCGCAACAGATAGACAGGAATGGCAACCGGCGCCAGGAAGACGATGCCCGCGTTCATCCAGCGTGAACGCCGGTAGGCGCGCAGGTCGCTGTCGAGCCGGTACCAGTAAAACGGCAGGAAATTCTGCAGGACGGCGAACAGCACCGTGGACACGAACAGCAGCCAGGGCCCGGGTGTGCGCTCTTCGCTCAGGCCCGCCACGAAAATCACGACCAGCAGCGTCCAAAGGACGTTGCGCGCGCGCTGTTTCTCCTCTGCTTCGCGCTGCCCGCTTCCCTCGACCACTCCCCGCCCTATTTCTGCGTCTTGACGATCTGCAGCGCGCTGGCAATGAGCCCGCTCATCTCGCCCAAATTCGCCGGCACGATGATCGAATTGTTGGTCTTCGCCAGCTTGCTGAAGGCATCCACATAATGCTCGGCCACCCGTAAATTCATCGCATCCTCGCCGCCCGGCTCGCGAATGGCCGCGCCCACCTGGCGCAGCGCCGTGGCGCTTGCTTCAGCCAGGGCGACGATCGCGCTGGCCTCGCCCTGCGCGCGGTTGATCGAGGCCTGGCGCTCGCCCTCGGAGCGCGCGATCGAGGCTTCCCGTTCACCGCTGGCGATGTTGATCTGTTCCTGGCGCCGGCCTTCGGAGGCGGCGATCAGCGCGCGCTTTTCGCGCTCGGCGGTGATCTGGCGCTGCATCGAGTGCAGGATCTCGGCCGGCGGCGTCAGGTCCTTGATCTCGTAGCGCAGTACTTTTACCCCCCAGTTCGCGGCCGACTCGTCGATTGCATTCACGATCGTGGTGTTGATGTGGTCGCGCTCTTCGAATGTCTTGTCCAGTTCCATCTTGCCGATCACCGAACGCAGCGTGGTTTGCGCCAGCTGGGTGATGGCCTGGACATAGTTCGAGGCGCCGTAGGACGCGCGCATGGCGTCGGTCACCTGGTAATACAGGATGCCGTCGACCTGCAGCTGGGTATTATCCCTGGTGATGCAGACCTGCGGCGGCACGTCGAGCGGGATTTCCTTCAGGACGTGTTTATAGGCGATGCGGTCGATAAAGGGAATCACGATGTTCAGTCCGGGCGCGAGTGTCGCATGGTATTTGCCGAGACGCTCGACGACCCAGGCGTGCTGCTGCGGTACGACATTGATCGTCTTGAAGACGAACACCATCGCAATGATGAAGATAACCAGCGCAACGATTTCGAACGAAAATTCCATGGGCTTTTAATAATTTTTATTTTGAACAATTAATATCGCGAGTCTAGCGCGTTTTGGCGTAGAGTCAATCCATTCACCATGGCGTTTTTTTCCCGCATGCCCGGCACAGCCGATGCAGATCAATCGTGCACCGTTAGCCGCTACGCATAATCGCCAGGATTCACCCATCATTCACCTTCCCGAGGTTCACAATGCGCAGCCAGATGAGCGAAGAGATCACGTTCCGCAAGCTCGAGGTGCTGATCGCTTTCATGGAAGGCGGTAGCCTGAACAGCGCGGCGGAACTGCTCGGCATCAGCGTCGTCAGCGTGCACCGCGCCCTGCATTCGCTGGAAGAAGGCCTGGCCTGCCAGCTGTTCGGCCACAAGGGCCGCAACCTGATCCCGCTTGACGCAGCGCGCGTGTTGGCCGAGGTTAGCCGCGAGGTCATCAAGTCAATGGGCGACGGCATCGCCGCCACGCGCAAGGTGGCCGGCTACGCAGCGAGCCACCTGAAGATCGGCTCGCTGTATTCGCTCACCAACAGCACGGCGCCCGACATCCTCTTCGACATCAAGCTGCGCCGGCCCGAACTGCAGACCGAACTGGTGCTCGGCTCGAACGCCGACCTGCTCCACAAGCTCAGGCACAACCTGATCGACGCCGCCCTGATGGCCGTGCCCGAGCTTGACCCCGAGATCGAATCGATCGCGCTTTTCGATGACGAGATCTATTTCGCCGCGCCCAGCGGCTCGCCCTACGCCAACGAGACGGCGATCGATCTGCGCGCCTGCGCCGGAGAAAAATACGTCAGCCTGTCCGAAGGCTTCGCCACCTACCACGGCTTCGTCGAGGCGTTTCGGGTCGCGGGCTTCGCGCCTGCGGTAGTCATGCGGGTGAGCGACATCTTCTCGCTGATGAACCTGGTCAGCGCGGGCCTGGGCTACACGCTTTTGCCGGGACGCGTGCGGGACGTCTTCGGCGGCAAACTCCAGCTGATTCCCCTGAAACCCGAGTACCGCATGCAGCAAACCATCGGAGTCAGTTTCCTGCGGGTGCGCGAGCGCGATCCGAACCTGCTGGCCCTGGCGGCGTCCTGCCGCATGCTGCGCCACAGCAAAATCGTCGCCGGCGCCGGCCTCGCCGCCTGACGTTTCCGCCCAGCGTAAACGTTCAGCCGCCCGCGCTAATTGTTCGCGGAGAGATTCGGCGCTACCTTAGCCTTGTATTGTCAGGACCACAAAACCGGCGCGCATGACGCGTCACCGAGTCCCCCCGTTCAAGGCGAAACGCATGTCCTCTCACATGATGTCGATTTACGTCCTGGTTGCGATGTTCGTGCTCGCCACCGTCCTGCCCATCAACATGGGCGTGATCGCCTTTGTCGGCGCCTTCCTCGTCGGCACCCTGGTCGCCGGCATGGAAACGAAGGCGATCATGGGCGGGTTCCCTGCCGAGCTCTTCCTTACCCTGGTCGGCATCACCTACCTGTTCGCGCAGGCGCAAAACAACGGCACCATCGACTGGCTGGTGCGCCTGGCCTTGAAGGCAGTGCGCGGGCAGGTTGCGGCCATTCCCTGGGTCATGTTCTTCATTACCGCGCTGCTGACGGCGGTCGGCGCCGTCAGCCCGGCGGCTGTCGCCATCATCGCGCCGATCGCACTCGGCTTTGCCGCCAAGTACGGCATCAACCCGCTGATGATGGGCCTGATGGTGGTCCACGGCGCCCAGGGTGGCGGCTTCTCGCCGATCAGCATCTACGGCGGCATCACCAACAAGATCGTGCAAAAGGCGGGCCTGCCGTTGTCGGAGCTCACCACCGCTTTTGTCAGCCTGGGCGTCAACTTCGCCGTCGCCCTGCTGCTGTTCATCATGTTCGGCGGCCTGGCCCTGATGCGCCAGCGCCAGGGCGGGCCGTCGCCGAGCGGCGTCGAAACCACACCGTTCAATACGCAGGTGGCAATGCCGGCGTCGGGCCCGCAAATTTTCGACGAGGCCGAAGGCGAGGCAATGACCGAGGAGCGCCTGACCATGAAGCGCTCGCCCGATGCGCTCAATGCCAGCCCGGCAACAGGCACAGCCGGCGCAAGCGCCGCTGCGGCGCTCCAGCCGGGCGCCGACCATGCGGGCGCCACCATGCAGCAGATCGTCACCGTCACCGGCCTGATCGCGCTCGCCGTGCTGACCCTGGTCTACAAGCTCGACATCGGCTTTGTCGCCATCACAATCGGCCTGATCCTGTCGATCCTCGCGCCGAACGTGCAGAAACGCGCCATCACCCAGGTCTCGTGGCCGGAAATCATGCTCATCGTCGGGGTCAGCACCTATGTCGGCGTGATGCAAAAAATGGGCACGATCACGTTTGTCGGCGACAGCGTTGCCACACTCACCTCGCCTCTCGTCGCCGCCCTGCTGCTGTGCTTTGTCGGCGCTGTGGTATCGGCCTTCGCCTCCTCGACTGCCGTGCTCGGCTCCTTGATCCCGCTTGCCGTTCCCTTCCTGCAATCGGGCACCGGGGTCGACCCGATCGGCTTCATCGCGGCCATGGCGGTTTCCTCGACCATCGTCGACGTCAGCCCGTTCTCGACCAACGGCGCGCTGGTGCTGGCCAATGTCCAGGGCGTGGACCGCGACAAGTTCCTGCGCCAGCTGATGATCTACGGCGGCATCGTCACCCTGGTGGCGCCAGTCGTGGTCTGGTTCCTGTTCATCGTCCTGTAAAGTAACGATCATGGAGAACATGACAATGGGTCGTCCCGGCGCCGCGCGCAACTGGAACCGCCAGGGGGAAAACCGCGCCGCGCGCCTCGCACGGGCACAGGAGGCGCTGGGAAACCGGCTGGCGGGCAAGATCCTGGGGCACGAGCACATCGCCGAACTGCTGCATCAGGTGATCGAACCGGGCGACCGGGTCTGCCTCGAAGGAAACAACCAGAAACAGGCCGATTTTCTCGCCAAGTCGCTGGCCAGACTCGACCCGGCACGCGTCCACGACCTGCACCTGCTGCTGTCGGTGCTGTCCCTGCCTGAACACCTCGATGTGTTCGAGAACGGCATCGGGTCGCGCCTCGACTTTTCGTTCTCCGGCCCGCAGGCGGCGCGCCTGGCACGCCTGGCCGGTGCCGGCAAGCTCAATATTGGCGCGATCCACACCTACCTCGAGCTGTTCGGCCGCTATTTCGTCGACCTGACGCCGCGCATCGCGCTGGTGGCGGCCGAAGCCGCGGACCGCCACGGCAACCTGTACACCGGGCCGAACACCGAGGACACCCCGGCGATCGCCGAAGCCACCGCCTTCAAGGGCGGCATCGTGATCGCCCAGGTCAACCAGATCGTCGATACCCTGCCACGGGTCGACATCCCGGCCGACTGGGTCGGCTTCGTGGTGCAGTCGCCGCAACCCTATTACATCGAGCCATTGTTCACGCGCGACCCGGCGCAGATATCGGAAATCCAGGTCTTGATGGCGATGATGGCAATCAAGGGCATCTATGCCGAATACGAAGTCCAGCGCCTGAACCACGGCATCGGCTTCGACACCGCGGCGATCGAACTGCTGCTGCCGACCTACGGGCTCGAACTCGGCCTGAAGGGCAGGATCGCCACCCATTGGGCCTTGAATCCCCATCCGGCCCTGATTCCCGCGATCGAGGCCGGCTTCGTCGAATCGGTGCACTCGTTCGGCTCGGAGCTGGGCATGGAGAACTACATCCGCGCCCGTCCCGACGTGTTTTTTGTCGGCCCCGACGGCTCGATGCGGAGCAACCGCGCCTTCTGCCAGGCCGCCGGCCATTACGCCTGCGACATGTTCATCGGCTCGACGCTGCAGATCGATTTGCAAGGCAATTCCTCGACCGCAACGCTGGGACGCATCTCCGGCTTCGGCGGCGCACCGAACATGGGCAGCGACGCACGCGGCCGGCGTCATGCGAGTCCCGCCTGGCTGAAAGCGGGCCGCCAGGCACGCGAAGGCCGCGCCACGATTCCGCGCGGCCAGAAGCTGGTGGTGCAGATGGTGGAAACCTTCCGCGAACACATGGCGCCCGCCTTTGTCGAGACACTCGATGCCTGGCAACTGGGCGAACAGACCGGCATGGCGATTCCGCCGGTAATGATCTACGGCGACGACGTGACTCACATTCTGACCGAGGAAGGCATCGCCAACCTGCTGCTGTGCCGCACTGACGAGGAACGCGAACAGGCGATCCGCGCCGTGGCCGGGTACACGCCGGTCGGCATGGGGCGCGACAAGCGCATGGTGGAAAACCTGCGCGACCGCGGCATCGTCCAGCGGCCCGAAGACCTCGGCATCGACAAGCGCCGCGCCACGCGCGACCTGCTGGCGGCCAAGAACATGAAGGACCTCGTGCGGGCGTCGGGCGGCCTGTACGACCCGCCGAAACGCTTTCGCAACTGGTAAGGACGCAGTGAGAACCCACTATGGAAACCCTCAATTTTCGGTTTGAAAACGGACGCCGCCCCTTGTCTGCGACGCCCCAACTGGTTGGCGTCGTCAGTTCCGGCAACCTCGAAGTGCTGATCGAACCGCTGCCATTGAACGGCGCCTGCGAGATCGAGATCCGCACCGCCGCCAATGGTTTCGGTGCCACCTGGCAGGCAGTCATGACCGACTTCCACGAGCGCTGGCAGTTACAGGACACGCGCATCTGCATCAACGACATGGGCGCAACCCCGGCCGTGGTCAGCCTGCGCCTGGACCAGGCGGCCGAGACCATGACCGGGGGCCTGCCATGAGCAGCTACCTCGAATGCAACGCCCGCGAACGCATTGCGCGCCTGTTCGATCCGGGCAGTTTTGAAGAATTCCTGCCGCCGGCGGCGCGGGTCGTCAGCCCGCACCTGGCCCAGCTCGACGCGCCGGTGTCCTTCGACGACGGCGTGATCGTCGGCCGCGCGCAGCTGGGTGGCAAGTCGGTGTTCGGCGCGGCCCAGGAAGGCGGCTTCATGGGCGGCGCGGTCGGCGAGGTGCACGGCGCCAAGCTGGTCGGCATGCTCGAGCGCGCGGTGCTTGAAAACGCGCACGCGGTGCTGCTGCTGCTCGAATCGGGCGGGGTGCGGCTGCATGAAGCCAATGCCGGCCTGATCGCGGTATCGGAAGTCATGCGCGCGATCCTCGGCGTGCGCGCGGCCGGCATTCCGGTGGTGGTCCTGATCGGCGGCTCGAACGGCTGCTTTGGCGGCATGGGTATCGCCGCGCGTTGCGCGAATGCCATCGTCATGTCGGAAGAAGGCCGGCTCGCGATGTCGGGACCGGAAGTGATCGAGACCGCGCATGGCGTCGAGGAATTCGATTCGCGCGACCGTGCGCTGGTCTGGCGCACCACCGGCGGCAAGCACCGCTACCTGCTGGGCGACTGCCAGGTGCTCGTCGCCGACAGGGTCGACGCCTTCCGCCTTGCGGCGCTGGACGCGATCGCCGCCGCACAGGGGCACGCCGCGCTCACGCTGGCCGACCTGCAGGCCGAACACCTGATGCTGTCCACCCGCCTGCGCGACTTTGGCGCTGCAGCCGAGCCCCTGCGGATCTGGGAAGCGCTGGGCATCCCCGACGCCGCCATGATTCCCATGCTCGACGCCGGTGAATTTACCGACCTCGCGCAGCCCTACCGCAAAGGAGCCAATTGATGGACTGGCAATCATTGGCCTCCCGGCTTTTCCCGCAAGGGCACACCGTTCACGAGCACGAGCAATTGCTCCTTGGCACCGGGACCGTCGAAGGCGAAACGGTTGCGGTCCTCGGCACGACCGGCCATGCGCCGATCGGCATCGAAATCGCACTTGCCCAGGCAACCGCCGTGCTCGCCACCGTCCGCGAACATCCCGGACGGACCATCCTGATCCTGGTCGACACCCAGGGCCAGCGCCTGCGCCACCGCGACGAAATGCTGGGCATTAACAGCTACATGGCCCATCTCGGCAAATGCATCGACTTCGCGCGCCGCCAGGGCCACAAGGTCATCGGCCTGGTGTACGACCAGGCCTTGTCCGGCGGTTTTATTACGAGCGGCCTGATGGCGGATGCCTGCTTCGCCCTGCCCGACGCGACCATCCGCGTGATGGGCCTGCCCGCGATGGCGCGCATCACCAAGGTGCCGGAAGAAAGGTTGACCGAACTGGCCAAGGTCGATCCGGTCTTCGCCCCCGGTGCCGGCAACTACCTGCGCATGGGTGGCCTGCAGGCGATCTGGGAAGACGATTTCGCCGCCAGACTGGTGGCGGCGATTCGCGACGCCGACCCGGTCGACCGCCGGCGCGCGCTCGGATTCGAGCGCGGCGGACGCAAACTGGCGCAGCCGGTCGCGCAGGCGGTCAGTTCGGGGGCACATGTTCTCCCGACATGAGCTGGTCTGGCTGTCGGCGCGCGGCTGGGAACGCGCCTGTGCAGCGGCGCCGCCCGCTTCGCGCGCGGCCATTGCCTGCTGGGGCGCCGCGGGCTGGCCGGCGGTCGTCACGCGCAGGCCAGCCAGTCTCGAAGCTGGCCAGGTGGCGCTCGGCATCGCGCTGCCGCCGCGCCCTGATGGCAGCAAGCCGCGCATCGGCGTCCACGCCGATGCCGCCGATATCGTGCGCACGCACGCCCCGATGAGGCTGGGCCACGCCATTCCGACGGCCCCAGGCCCCTGGCGCACGGCACTGGCATCGCTCGACGACGAGGCGGGCCGCGCGGGCCTGGCACTACGCGTCTATGGCTCACTGGCCTTCCAGGCACTGACGGGACAGCCTTACGTCAGCGCCACTTCCGACATCGACCTGCTGCTGCATCCGGCCACGCCGGCCGAGTACCAGCGCGCGCTGGCACTGCTGGCGCGCCACACGCAGGCACTGCCGCTGGACGGCGAGCTCGCCTTCGCCGGTGGGTACGCCGTGGCATGGAAGGAGCTGGCGGCCTGCCCCCACGGCCAGGCGCGCGTGCTGGCAAAATCGCTGCACGGCGTCTCGCTCGTGACAATCGACGCCTTGCTTGCAGCCTCCAGCGAGGACGCGCCATGCACGAGCTGATCGACAGCGCGCCCGACGCGCAGCTCGCGCCCCATACGCGCCACGTCTGGCGGGGCACCCTCCCCGGAACCGCTCCCGCCAAGGGCAAGCAAACCCATCCCCCACTGCCGCGCGGGCACGACCGCCGGTTTTGCGCGCGCATCGCCAGGCTCGCCGTGCGCAGCCTGTATGCGGAATTGACGCTGTACCCGAAGCCGGGCCTGGTATCCCCCGTCGACAACGGCAGCCACCAGGACATGACGGCGGACACCTTCATGCGCAGCCTGTTCGCCCTGCGCCACTATTTTGCGCGGATCACTCTGGCCGGCTTGCAGGGCGCGCCCTTCTCGCAACTGGCCGCGCTCGGGGTGGAGGCCGAAGGGCAGATGCTGCGCGCCACAGGCGGCGTGAATACCCACCGCGGCGCGATTTTTGGCCTGGGGCTGCTGTGCGCCTCGCTCGGCGCCTGCCATGCCATGGGCGCAGGCGCCTGCGCGGCCACCCTGCGCGCCGTGCTGGTGTCGCGCTGGGGTCCCGCTCTTGGCGCCCATGCGCGCCTGACGACGGCCGATTCGCACGGAACCCAGGTCGCGGCGCGCTACGCGGTGGGCGGCGCGCGCCAGGAAGCGGCGCTCGGCATGCCCGCGGTGTTCGACATCGCGCTTCCCGTATTGCGCCAGGCCCTTGGGGCGGGACGCGGCATGCGCCGCGCGCGCATCGACGCGCTCTTTGCGCTGATGGCGCACATCAGCGACACCAATGTCTACCACCGCGGCGGCAGCGCGGGCGCAGCGACGGTACGGCAGCACGCGCTCGACTTCCTGGCCGCGGGCGGCACGGCGGCGCCGGACTGGGAAGCACGTGCGCAGCGCTGCCACACCGTGTTCGTGGCCGAGCGGCTCTCTCCGGGAGGCGCCGCGGACTTGCTCGCTTGCGCTTGCCTGGTCGACGCGGCCACCGGCGGCACCGCCTGGCGATGACGGGCCGCCTTGCCCTGCTCTGCCCCGGCCAGGGCGCTCAAGGGCGCGCCATGTTCGACATGGCGCGCACCGATCCCGGAGCCGGCGCGCTGCTCGATACAATGATCGCGCGCGCCGGGTTCGACGCGCCGCTTGACGACGTGCTGGCAGACGATGCGCTGCTGTTTTCGAACCGCTACGCCCAGCCGTTGGTCGTAGCGGCCACGCTGGCGAACTGGAAGGCGCTTGAAACCGCCCTGCCCGCGCCGGCACTCGTTGCCGGCTACAGCATCGGCGAAGTCGCCGCCTACGCGGTCGCGGGCGCGCTGCTGCCCGCCGAGGCCGTAGCGCTGGCGCGCATGCGTGCCGACCTGATGGATGCCTGCCTGCGCACGACACCGCGCCAGGCATTGCTCTCCGTGTCCGGCCTTGCCGTCGCCGCCGTAGAAGCGCTGCTGCGCGGGCACGATTTCCATATCGCGATCGTGACCGGCGAAGACAGTGTGATCGTGGGTGGCAGCGCCGACGGTGCCGACGGCCTGACGCGCGCGCTCGCCGCGCTAGGGGCACGCGCCGGGTTGCTGCCCGTCGAAGTCGCCTCGCACACGCCCTTCATGGGCGGCGCCGTCGCGCCGCTCGCGGCTGAACTACGCGGGCGGCTCGTGACCGATCCACGTGTTCCGGTGTTGTCCGGAATCTCGGGCGAACCCATCAGCGGGCGCGGCAAGGCGATCGAGCACCTGTCGCGCCAGGTCGCCGAACCGATCCTGTGGCGCGACTGCATGGATGCGCTGGTGGAAGCCGGCATCACTGTGGCGCTCGAGCTCGGTCCAGGCGTCGGCCTGTCGCGCATGCTGCAGGCCCGCCACCCTCAGATTGCCACGCGCTCGGTCGCCGACTTCCGCTCGTTGGGCGGCGTGGCGGCCTGGCTGGCGCGGCATGTCGAATAAGCTATTCACCCATCCCATACCTGATATTGCCAATGAGAATTGGAAAAACCGCCGGGTCGCCCCTATAACCAGGGTATCGGCGAACCAGTCGGCATTTTCAGGAGATGGACATGAAACAGGTATTGAACACAGTTGCGCAGCTGCTGACCCAGGCCGCGCGCGGGCGCGCCGAGCAGGTAATCCAGGCGCAGGCGAACGCAGTTGCCCTTGACGACTACCGCGCGAACGCGGGCGGCTGGAACTGAGGCTGCAGTCAGGGTATTAAAAGCAAAATGCCAAGCTCAGAGTTGGCATTTTTTTGATGCAGCCGGCCTTATTCTCAGGCGTTCGCCACGATCAGCCGACTGCCCTGCACTTCGACGATGCGGTAGTCGCCCGCTTCCGGCAGCGCGCCCGGACCAAGTTCCACATCCCACAGCGCGCCCCGGTACATCACGCGTGCGCGGCCCTCGTGCCAGCTGGGGACGGCGACGCGTGCCCCGATGTCGAGATTGACGTTCTGGTCGCGTGTCGGATTCGTCTTGGCTGGCCGGCCGAAGCGGCTGCGGTGCAGGATCGCGGTCGCGCCCAGGCCGACGGCGGCGGCAGTCAAGGTCTGGATCGGCCCGCTCACGCCCAGCAGCGCAGCAATGCCGCCGAAAGCCAGGCCGATGGCGATCATCAGCAAGTAAAAGGTGCCGGTGAACAGTTCGGCGATCACCAGGATCCCCGCCCCCACCAGCCAGTTCATCCAGTCCGACATTGCTGTCTCCTTCCATCAGATTCGGGAACGCGGCGTGGACTCATCCGTTCTTGCGCGGGGTGAGCACTGGGGACGCGCTCGCCGGTGCCTGGCAGGAGCGCGTGCAGCGCCGGTAGGTGTCTTCGCAGTTGGCGTTGCGCCCGATGCGGCGCGCCTGCACGCTCGAGCGCTCATTCGCAAGCGTGGCCGCCGACGGGGTATGCGTTTTCGCGGCAGTGCGTGCCAGCTGATTGCGCTCCTGCATCACGAGCAGGCCATCGCCATCCTCGGCGGCCAGTTGCTGGACGTCGGCCCTGCAGGCACGCCGTTCGCTGTCGCAGACAGACGCACAAAACGACGGCTCGGCGGCCAGGCTGGCGTTTGACACCAGCATCCCGAAAGCAAGCATGAACAGCGCATGGCGCATGAATTTCTCCAGTCAATGTCAAAAAACCCGCGCCAGCGCAGGGTGACGAGGGTTTCCAAAAGTGTAACCCGTTCCCGCGCCGAGTCAAGTTATTTGTTGCCTTTGAGCTATGACCATTGGCATCGTAATGCCCGTACAAGAATCCCGTGCGCCGCACCGGAAATAAAAAAACCCTCGCTGCCGCAAGGCAGGAGGGTTTTTTCGATGCCCTGATGGGCGCGGTACCGGCTTCGCCGATTACATCGCCGCCAGCTTCTGCCAGGTCTCGATGACCGAATCCGGGTTCAGCGACATCGACTCGATGCCCTGCTCCACCAGCCACTGAGCAAATAACGGATTGTCAGAAGGACCCTGGCCGCAGATGCCGATGTACTTGCCCTGTGCCAGGCAAGCCTTGATCGCCAGCGACAGCATGGCTTTCACCGCCGGGTCGCTCTCGTCGAAGTCCGCTGCCAGCAGCGGCATGCCCGAGTCGCGGTCCAGGCCGAGGGTCAGCTGGGTCAGGTCGTTCGAGCCGATCGAGAAGCCGTCGAAGAACTCGAGGAAACGCTCGGCCAGGATCGCATTCGACGGCACTTCGCACATCATGATGACGCGCAGGCCGTTTTCGCCACGCTTCAGGCCATATTTGGCGAGCAGGCCAATGACCTTTTCGGCCTGGCCCAGGGTGCGCACGAAGGGGATCATCAGCTCGACGTTGGTCAGGCCCATCTCTTCGCGCACGCGTTTCATGGCGATGCATTCCATCTCGAAGGCCTCGGCGAAGTCTTCGGCCAGGTAGCGTGCGGCGCCGCGGAAGCCCAGCATCGGGTTCTCTTCGTCCGGCTCGTAGCGCGAACCGCCGATCAGCTTCTTGTACTCGTTCGATTTAAAATCGGACAGGCGCACGATGACCGGTTTTGGCCAGAACGCCGCGGCGATCGTCGCCACGCCTTCGGCCAGTTTGTCGACATAGAAAGCCTTTGGCGATGCGTGGCCGCGCGCGACCGATTCGACCGCTTTCTTCAGGTCGGCGTCGATGTTCGGGTACTCGAGGATCGCCTTCGGGTGCACGCCGATGTTGTTGTTGATGATGAACTCGAGGCGCGCGAGGCCGACGCCGTTGTTCGGCACCGACTGGAAGTCGAAGGCGAGCTGCGGGTTGCCGACGTTGAGCATGATCTTGGTCTTGATCGGTGGCAGTTCGCCACGCGAGACTTCGGTGATCTCGGTTTCCAGCAGGCCGTCGTAGATCTTGCCTTCGTCGCCTTCGGCGCACGAGACCGTGACAAAGGTGCCGTCCTTCAGGATGTCGGTCGCGTCGCCGCAGCCGACAACAGCCGGCACACCGAGCTCGCGCGCGATGATCGCCGCGTGGCAGGTGCGGCCACCGCGGTTCGTGACGATGGCGGAAGCGCGCTTCATGACCGGTTCCCAGTTCGGGTCGGTCATGTCGGCCACCAGCACGTCGCCCGGCTGGACGCGTTCCATGTCGGCCGGGTCGGTAATCACGCGCACTGGACCGGCGCCGATCTTCTGGCCGATCGCGCGGCCGTGGGTCAGCACGGTGCCGGTGCCCTTCAACGAGAAACGCTGCTGGGCGTCGGTCGCTTTTTGCTGGGATTTGACGGTCTCCGGACGCGCCTGCAGGATGAACAGTTTGCCGTCGCGGCCATCCTTGCCCCACTCGATGTCCATCGGACGGCCGTAGTGGTTCTCAATGATGACGGCGTATTTCGCCAGTTCCACGACTTCCGCGTCGGTCAGCGAATAGCGGTTGCGCAGTTCGATCGGCACGTCCACGGTTTTTACGGAACGGCCGGCCTTGGTTTCGCTGGTGAACTCCATCTTGATCAGCTTCGAGCCGATGTTGCGGCGGATGACGGGCGACTTACCCTGCTCGAGCATCGGCTTGTGGACGTAGAACTCGTCCGGATTGACCGCGCCCTGCACCACGGTCTCGCCCAGGCCGTAGCTCGAGGTGATGAAGACAACGTCCTTGAAGCCCGATTCGGTATCGAGCGTGAACATGACGCCGGCGGCGCCCAGGTCCGAGCGCACCATGCGCTGCACGCCGGCCGACAGGGCCACTTCGGCGTGGGTGAAACCTTTATGGACGCGGTACGAAATCGCGCGGTCGTTGTAGAGCGAGGCGAAGACGTGCTTCATCGCTTCCAGCACATTGTCGATGCCGACCACGTTCAGGAAAGTCTCCTGCTGGCCAGCGAAGGACGCGTCCGGCAAGTCTTCGGCGGTGGCCGACGAGCGCACGGCGAAGGACATCTCGGCGACTGAATCGGCCACCAGGCGTTCGTAATAGCTGCGGATCTCTTCTTCCAGGCGCGGCTGGAACGGGGTGTCGATGATCCACTGGCGGATTTCAAGACCAGCGGCGGCGAGCGAACGCACGTCGTCGGTGTCGAGGCCTTCCAGGCGGGTGGCAATGCGCTCGGCTAGCGGAGCGCCGCCGTCGATCGAATGCTCGAGGAAGTCGCGGAAAGCCTGGGCCGTGGTGGCGAAGCCGGTCGGCACACGCACGCCGGCTTCGGCGAGCTGGCTGATCATCTCGCCGAGCGAGGCGTTCTTGCCGCCGACCGATTCGACATCGGTCATACGCAGGTTCTCGAACGGGGCGACGTACACGCTCACGCCTTGTTCGGGGTCTTTCAATGCTGCATTAGACAGGTTAGTCATGGTAAAGCACCTTACTTGAGATAGAAATCTGGTGGCGCGGCCGCTGGTGTTTTCTTGTTATTCTGGTCGCCGTGCAGCACAATGCAAAAAACCGTTGCCGAGCATTCTACCGCGTGTGCCCCAGAATCACATCGCACAACACTCCGAAACCTGACAACATTTGTTAAAAAAATACCATGACAGTTGAAGGCCGCCCTCCGCTCCCCCCGTCCACCCGCACGGTGTTCTTCGTCTCCGACGGAACCGGCATTACCGCCGAGACCTTCGGCCACGCGGTGATGAGCCAGTTCGAGATGCGCTTCCGCCAGATCCGCATTCCCTTCATCGACACGCTCGACAAGGCGAAAGACGCGGCGCGCCGCATCAACGAACACTACGCCGCCGACAATCAGCGACCGATCGTCTTCTCGACGCTGGTCAAGCACGACCTGTCGGGCATCATCCGCGGCTCGAACGGCATGCACATGGATCTGTTCCAGACCTTCGTCGCGCCGCTCGAAATGGAACTCGGCGTGAAATCGACGCACACGATCGGCCGCATCCACAACGTGGTCGACTCCGAGGAATACAAGAACCGCATCGAGGCGATCAACTTCTCGCTCGCGCACGACGACGGCCAGTCGCACAAGAACCTGGCCGAGGCCGATGTGATTCTGGTGGGCGTCTCGCGCTCGGGGAAAACCCCGACCAGCCTGTATCTCGCGATGCAGTACGGGATCAAGGCGGCCAACTATCCGCTCATTCCCGACGACTTCGAGCGCGGCAAGCTGCCCTCCTCGCTGCCGCCGTTCAAACATAAACTGTTCGGCCTGACGATTTCGCCGGAGCGCCTGACCCAGATCCGCGAAGAGCGCCGCGCCGGCAGCAAATACGCCTCGATCGAAAACTGCCGCTACGAGGTGAACGAGGCGGAAATGATGATGAAGCGCGAAGGGATCCGCTGGCTGTCCTCGACCACCAAGTCAATCGAGGAGATTGCGACCACGGTGTTGCAGGAGATCAAGCCGGACCGCCGCGAATACTGAGGGGACCTTGATAAACCTGCTGCGCGTTCGAGCTTCGTCCTGCGGTGCTCGCTGTACAGTCGTACAGCTCCGCGCCTCTGCCATAGCTCCTTGCGCTCGCTACGGTTTCTCAAGGCCCCGATACGCTGGTTGAAAACCGCACCTGCGAGCCAAGCGGTATTCGTTTGTTTCATCCACTGTCCACCTTACCCTGCCCGGCCACGCACCATCGCCAGCACCTGCCCCAGCTTGTCCGTATCCATCGGCTTGACGAAGTGATGCTCGAAGCCGCTCGATTTCGACAGGATGCGGTCGTGCGCCTGGCCGTAGCCGGTGAGCGCGACGAACAGCGCGCTGGCGGTGGCCGGGTCGGCGCGCAGGCGGCGCGCGAGTTCGTAGCCGTCCATCTCGGGCAGGCCGATGTCGAGGATGAAGACCTGGGGCGGGTCCCGGCGTGCTGCCGCCAGCGCCTGCACCGGGTGCGACTCCACGCGTACGCGATGGCCTTGCGCCTCGAGCAGCACCGCGAGCGACTCGGCAGCGTCGATATTGTCGTCGACGATCATGATCCGTACCGGCGCCGTACTGGGCACACCCTCGCGCGCCGCGCCTTCAAACTGATCCTTCACGCCCCGCGCCACCGCCGGCAGGCGAATCGTGAAGGTGCTGCCCGTGCCGGGACCGGCGCTGTCGGCCGTCACCTGGCCGCCATGCAGCGCCACCATCGTCTTGACCAGCGCCAGGCCGATGCCCAGGCCCCCTTGCGCGCGGTCCGGCGTACGCTCGGCCTGGGTGAACAGCTCGAAGATATGCGGCAGCAGGCGCGCGTCGATACCGATGCCGTTGTCGATGACGCTGATGTCGACCCATTCGGCCTCGGCGTGCACCGCGAGCGTGATCTCGCCGCCCTGCGGCGTGTATTTCGCCGCGTTGTTCAGGAGGTTGGCGATCACCTGCACCAGGCGCGTGCGGTCGCCCAGCACGGTCGCTTGCGAAGCGTCCGTGCGCACCGTGAGCGCGTGGTGGCGGACCTCGATCAGGGGCCGGGCCTGCTCGACGGCGTTCGCCACCGCGGCCTTGATATCGACCAGTTCCTTGTCCAGTTCGACCAGCCCGCGCGTGACGCGAGAAACGTCGAGCAGGTCGTCCACCAGCGCCGTCATGTGCCTGACCTGGCGGCTGATGACTTCACTGGCCTTCTTCGTGCGCGCATCGGCAGGGGCGGTCAGGCGCAACATCTCGGCGGCGGTGGCAATCGGCGCGAGAGGATTACGCAGTTCGTGCGCCAGCATGGCGAGGAACTCGTCCTTCTTACGGTTCGATTCGCGCAGTTCGAATTCGGCCTGGTAGCGCTCGGTCACGTCGACCGTCACCCCGCGCATGCGGACCGGCTGGCCGTCGGCGTCGAACTGGACCTTGCCGCGGCTATCCAGCCAGACCTGGCGGCCGTTGTCAGGGCGAATGAAGCGCACCACTTCCTGGTAGGCCCCGGCGCCGCCCAGTGCATCGCGGTGCGCGTCGGCGATCTTGTCGCGGTCGTCCGGGTGGATGTGCTCGCCAACAAGACCCATCCTGCGTGGCGAAAAACCGAGCACGCGGTCGATGTTTTCCGAGTAGGCCAGTTCGCCGCTGTCGAGGTTCCAGTCCCAGACCACCATCTTGGCCGCATCCATGCCGTCGCGCAGGCGTTCGTCGCTTTCGCGCTTGGCCGCTTGTGCTTCGACCGAATCGGTGACGTCGTAGCCCTGCGCGAAAATGCCGATCGTGGTGCCGTACTGGTCCTTGTAGGGCTGGTACACCAGATCGATGTGGCGTTGCACCAGCGGCCCGCCGCGCTCGTATTGGACTTCGAAAGGCATGGCGCGCGTGGACCAGGGCACGCCGGTGCGGTAGACCTGGTCGAGGAATTCCTCGAAACCCTGGCCGGCCACCTCGGGCAGCGCGTCCCATAGCGCTTTACCGACCAGCTCGCGGTGCCCAACCAGCTGGTAATACGCTTCGTTGACCATTTCGAACACGTGCTTCGGCCCCATCAGCACCGCGACGAAACCCGGCGCCTGGTTGAACAGGCTGCGCAGGTGTTCGCGCTCGTTGTTCAGGATGCGCGAGAGCGCCTCGTGCATCTGGGCGCGGTTGAAGTTCTCGGCATTGCTTTCGCCCGGCCGCGTGAGCTGCAGCGTGGCCACTTCCGACTGCTGGTCGAAGCGGTACAGTTCGGTGACGTCGACCGGGTTCTGGAATACCAGGACCGGCTTGCCGTCCTGGTCCAGCACCGGCGTGTGGACGGTGCTCCAGTAGCGTTCCTCGAACCGGGTCCCGTCAGGCGTCGCGACCGGAACCGAATAGCGCACAAAGGCGGTCGTATCGGGCTCGCCCTTGGCCAGCGCGCGCAGCAGCGAGGCCTTCACCTCGCTGACGTCGGTCGCATCCGGATCGTCGGGGTCGGCCGGGAAGGCGTCGAATACATACCGTCCGACGATCTCTTCCTCGGAGCGCCCGACCGAACGCAGGTAGGCGCCGCTGGCCCCGACGATGGTCAGGTCAGGCGACATCACGAGATAGGGATAGGGCGAGGCGCGAAACAGCGCCTGGTAATCGTCGAGGGTCATCATGCGCGCGATTGTCGCACGGATGCCCGCGGCTGACTATCCACCGGGGAGGCAAGGCTCGCTGTCCGCGCCGTGCCGGAAGTGCTGCCGCACCGATCCCACCTGCCCGCAAGCGGCGCCTCATGTAGAATCGGCGGCATACGCATTACTACGGGCAGCGGCACATGGGTTGGCTGAACAAACTGACAGGCGGCGAGAATACGGCCAAGGCGCACGCTGTGGCCGCGGCGGCGCCCGCGCAAGCGCACGACGCGGCGCCGGCCACGAGCGCCGAGGTCGACGCGGTCTGGTACCGCTGGCTGGCGCAGGGGTGCCCGCCGCACGCCACACCGCAGGCCGAGGTGGGCATCCTCGATGAACTGGCGCGCATGGTGCAGTCGCCGGTTGCCGGCGCTGCCCTGGTCCCGCGCGTGCCGGAAATCATCCCGCAGCTGATGCGCACCTTGCAGGGCGACGACATGAACGCCGCCGAACTGTCGCGCCAGCTGGGCCGCGACCCGGTGCTGGTGGTCGAAGTCTACCGCGAGGCAAACCGGCCGGCCTACCTGCCGCGCTATCACAGCGGCCCGCCGATCAACAACATGCAAAGCGCCATCATGCTGCTCGGGCAGAACGGCATGCGCATGCTGCTGGCGCGCGTGGCGTTTCGTCCGATCGTCAGCATGCACAGCGGGCGCCTTGTGAAACGGGTCGGGCCGATTATCTGGCGCCAGTCCGAAAAAACCGCGCTCGGCGCCAGCCTGCTCGCCGCTGGCCTGCATGCGAACGCCTTTGACGCCTATCTCGCCGGACTGATGGAGAACGTGGGACTGGTGGTGGCCTTGCGCCTGGTCGACCAGGCTTGCTGTGACGAGGCCCTGCCCTGGTCCGATCCCTTCATCGCCACCTTGTTCGAGCAGGCGCGCATCCTGTCGGCGCGCATCGCCGCGCTGTGGGAATTCCCGGACGCGGTGGTGGAAGCGATCGGCAGCGCCGGCCAGGTTGACGCCCCCGCGCTGGCACTGGCACTAGCCCTGGGCGACCGCCTGGCCAAGCTGCGCATGCTGGTCGATGCCGGGCAATACGCAACCGGCGATCCTTTCGTCGTCGCCGGGCTGGACGAAGCGGCGCTGTCGGTGCTGGGCAAACTGCACGACGAGGACCAGGATTAGGCCAGCAGGCGCTGCGGATGGCTGTAGACGACATGACGGCCGCCGCGCACGAAGCCGGCCAGCGTCAGGCCCGCACCCTCGGCCATCCGCACCGCCAGCGCCGTTGGCGCGGAAATCGCAGCGAGCAAGCCGAAGCCGGCGCGCGCCGCCTTCTGCACCATCTCGAAGCTGGCGCGGCTGGTCACCACCGCGAAGCCCCCGTCCGGCGCCGTGCCAGAACGCGCCAGTGCTCCGACCAGCTTGTCGAGCGCATTGTGGCGCCCCACGTCCTCGCGCATGCACAGCAAGGCGCCGTCAAGCCCGGCCCAGCCGGCGGCATGCGCCGCGCCGGTTGCCCCGTGCAGCTGCTGGCGCGCCGCCAGCTCGACCATCGCGCGGTGCAAGGCCGCCGCTTCGATACGTTGCGTGCTGCAAGCTGGCTGCGGCGCACACGGGTCCGGCAGGCAGGCGTCCTGCTCGAAGTACTCCAGGCTGTCGACACCGCACAGGCCGCAGCCGGTTTTTCCGAGGCGCGCACTGCGCGTGACCTTCAGGCGCGCCAGCGCGCCTGAAGCGATGCGCAGCGCAATCGCGATCCCCCGCGGCGTGTGTTCGACCTCGATGTCGTAGACGTCGCGCGCCTTGCGCACGATGCGCTCGCCCAAGGTAAAACCGAGCGCGAAGTCTTCCAGGTCGAGCGGCGACGCGAGCATGACGGCGTGCGTGACGCCGTTGTAGCTGAGTGCCACCGGCACCTCGTCGGCCACCAGTTCGCTGCCCTCGTCGGCCGCCTCGCCCGCGCAGCGGATCGCAGCGAGCCGGCGCGTGCCCTCGGGAACCTCATGGCCCCCCATTGCAAGGAAGGGTTCGGCCGCTTTCATGGCGTGCTCCCCTTCTCGACCAGCACGTCGATCGCTTTCGCGGCCGGCACCTTGCTCTCCTTCGCATGGTGCCAGAGCGGAATCAGGGGATTACATTCGGGGAAGTAGCCGGCAATGGTCCCTTCCGGAATATCGTAGGGGACGACGGCCAGGCCTGCCACCTTGCGTTCGACGCCGTCGTCGCTGGCACAGCGCAGCGTGACCAGGTCGCCCTGCGCCAGTGCGCGTTTGGCCATGTCGGCGCGCCCCATGAACACAACCCTGCGGCTGCCGTAGACGCCGCGAAACCGGTCGTCGAAACTGTAGATCGTGGTATTGAACTGGCCGTCGCTGCGCACCGTGAACAGGCGCATCGTCCCCAAGCCGGCTTTCGTGTCCGGGTCGCCCGGCAAGCCCTCCGGCACCGTGAAATTGGCCTTGCCGCTGTCGGTCTTCCACTGCCGCTCAGCGGCGCCGACCGGTTTGCGAAAGCCGCCCGGCGTCCACATGCGCGCATTGAAGTCTTGGAAGATGTCCGGATAGGTTTCTTCGATCGCCGCGCGGATGGTGCCGTAATCGGCCACCCAGGCGTCCCAATCGACACGGGGATTGGGGTTCAGCGTGGCGCGCGCGAGGCCGGCCACGATCGCCGGTTCCGAGCGCAAGTCGTGCGACGCCGGTTCGGCCATCCCGCGCGAGCCGTGGATGCAGGCGGTGCTGTCCTCGACCGTGACGGCCTGCTCGCCCCCCAGCTGGCGGTCGACCTCGATGCGCCCCAGGCAGGGCAGGATATAGGAGGCCTTGCCATGGATGATGTGGTTGCGATTGAGCTTGGTCGAAATCTGGACCGTCAATGGCAGTTCACGCCAGGCCGCTTCCATCAGCGCCGTCTCGGGCACGGCGCGCAGGAAATTCCCGCCCAGAGCGATGAAGGCCGGCACCTCGCGCGCCAGGATCGCTTCGCAAGCCTCGACCGTGTTCATGCCTTTTGTGCGCGGCGGCTCGAACCCGTATTGCTCCTTCAGTTTATCCAGCGGCGCCAGCTCCGGCTTTTCCGTGATACCGACCGTGCGCTGGCCCTGCACGTTCGAGTGGCCGCGCACGGGACACACGCCGGCGCCGGGTTTGCCGATATTCCCGCGCAGGAGCAGCAGATTGACGATCATTGCCACGTTCTGCACGCCATTGCGGTGCTGGGTCAGTCCCATGCCGTAGACGGCCATGACGGCTTTCGCACGCGCATACACCCATGCCGCGCTTTCAAGCGATGCGCGTTTCAAACCCGATTCGCGTTCAATATCGGGCCAGCCGCAAGTGCGTACCGACGCCAGGAAGTCGTCCAGGCCATGCGTGTGCCCGGCCAGGAAAGCAGTATCGAGCACGCGCGCGGCGCCGCCGTCGAGCGCCGCATCGTCGAGCGCCAGGATCGCCTTGCACAGGCCCATCAGCGCGGCCGTGTCGCCGCCGGGCCTGACCTGGTGGTACTGGGTGCTGATGGCCGTCTCCTGCCCGGTCAGCATTTCGCCGGGCGACTGGGGATTGGTGAAACTGACCAGCCCGCGCTCGCGCAAGGGATTGAAGGTGATGATCGGCACGCCGCGCTTGCGCGCGGCCTGCAACTGGTGCAGCATGCGCGGGCTGTTCACGCCCACGTTCTGGCCAAAGAAAAAGATGCAGTCGGTCTGCTCGAAGTCGCCAAGTACCACCGTGCCGACGCCGTCGCCGATCGTCTTTTGCAGCGCTACCGAGGTGCTCTCGTGGCACATGTTGGAGCTGTCGGGCAGGTTGTTGTTACCGTACATGCGCGCCAGCAGGCCATACATGTAGGAGGTTTCGAGCGACGCCCGTCCCGAACTGTAGAACACCACTTGTTCCCGCTTTGCCCCGCGCAAGGCCGCGCCGATCTCTGCAAACGCCGTGTCCCAGGAAAGCGCCCGGTACTTGTCGCTGGCCGCATCCCAGCGCAGCGGCGTGGTCAAGCGGCCCTGGTCTTCCAACTGATGGTCGCTCCAGGCTTCGAGTTGCGTCACCGTGTAGCGCTCGAAAAAATCGGCGCCGATCGTCTTGCTGGTCGTTTCCCAGGCCGTCGCCTTGGCGCCGCTTTCGCAGAACTCGAAAGGGTGCGGGTTGGCCGGTTTGGCCCAGGCGCAGCTGACGCAGGCAAAGCCGTCCGACTTGTTCTGCTTCAGGAGCAGCCCGCTGTCTTTGAGCGCCGCGCGCTGCTCGAACAAGATGTGGGCGACCTCCCCCACCGAGCCCCAGCCGCCGGCAGGCATCGATGCCGGCTTGATACGTAGATTGTCGGAATCGCTGCTCATGCTGCCCCCTCGCTAACGGATAATGCACCCTAGCCCTGGGCGCACAAGGATTCTGTGCGCTTGCGCACGCAGTAGGATGACGCACCCCGCGCGGCGGGTCAGAGCCGGGTCAGTCCCCACCCTTCCCCGCAGGCGGCACGGGCCGGCCAATCTGGCTATACTGCCGCCATGCGCATACAGCTGTTTTCCGACCTCCACCTCGAACGCTATCCGGCTTTTCAGCCCGAGATCGCCCCCGGCATCGACGTCGTCGTCCTGGCCGGCGACATCGGTTCCTATCAACCCGGCTCGCGCCTGACCGGTACCGACTTCGGCCTCGAACGCTTCGCGCCCGCGCTCGGCGTGACGAAGGCACAGGTCCTGTTCATCCCCGGGAACCACGAATTCGACGGCCTGGACTTCAACGTCACCTATGAACGGCTGCGCGCCACCTGCGCGCGCCTGGGGATTGTCTGGCTCGACCGGGAGACGGTCGTCATTGATCACGTACGTTTTGTCGGCACCACGCTGTGGTCCGATTTCGACGCCCTGGCAAGCGGGCACGAACTGACGAAGCAGCTGCAGCTGCGCGACAAGGCGATCCGCGCCGCCAACTATTACCTCAGCAAGAACACGACCTTGCGACATGGCGAACCGGTGCTGGCCGACGGCTGGCGCGCGATGGCGCTCGACTGTCAGGCCTGGCTGCGCGCGGCACTGGCCGAGCCGTTCGACGGGGTCACGGTCGCCGTCACCCACTTCGCGCCCAGCTTGAAAAGCGCCGACCCGCGCTATGGCGTCACGCCCGGCACGGCCGGCTTTTGCAATTCGCTCGACGCGCTGTTACCCCTGGCCGGTCTCTGGATGCACGGCCACCTGCACTGCCTGAACGATTACGTGGCCACAGGCGTCGAGAACGGACGCCCCTGGTCGTGCCGCGTCGTCGCCAATCCGCTGGGCTACCTGAGCAAGGGCGAGCAGGAAGGCTTCCGGCCGGGACTGGTCATCAGCCTCTGAGGCGCGCTCGTTCCATCGGGAAGCGGCACCCTGTATCGCCTTGGCGCGGGCCCGGCACGCGCCGTCGAATTCGTCACTGTCGACGCGGCCGAGGGCCAGGCAAGCTACCGGATCGTCGACCTGGCGGGTGCAATGCCATCCTGATCGTTCAGAACGTCATTTCCAGCGTGGTGCGCAGCGACACCCCGCGCGGGTACCGCCAGGTGCGCGTCTCGACCCCGCTGACCGGGTCCGAGTAGCTCGGTCCGAATTCGTCGTCCTGCTCCAGCAGGTTCGACGCCGCCACCCGCAACTGGAGCGCCGGATTGAACGCCCACAGCGCATAGGCGTCCAGATCGCTGCGCGAAGACCTGTCGAACCCGCGGTTCACAGTGACCCGCACCGGGCGGCCACGGCGGTGCGCCAGGCTGGCGCCCGTCGTCAGCGCGCCCGCCTTGTAGTCGACGCCCAAGTTCGCCCCAGCGCCAGCAGATGGCCGCCGTCGATGGTGCGAGTCGCCTTGCCGGTCGAGTTGACGCCCCTGGCGTGGGTATCGGCGAGCATGCTGCCGTCCGTCTCCGGCCTGCCATCGGCATCGACACCGAATCGGTCCACGTAGGACTTGCGCGATGACCATTCGGCCCCGAATTTCGCGTCGAGCTGGCTGCCGGACGCCGTCTTGCGCTGCCAGCGCAGGTCCGACTTGAGCAAGCCGTCGTCGAACTCGCCGAAGATGAGCAGGTCGGGCACCCGCGGCGCCCGGCCGATCGGGGTCGCTACCCTGATATGGTCGTCGTTGCGAAAGCTGCTGCCGGTGCCCAGGGTTTCCCAGGCGACGGTGTCGCCGTTCGCCAGGGTCCAGTTGAAGCGCGGGCCGAGGTTGAGCCGGTTCACGCGGCCCTGTTCTGCCAGGGTCGTGATGCGGCGCAGGTCGAGGACACCATCCGGGCGCCGGTTCTCCTCGAGCCCGCTCGACTCGCGCGACATGCTGTCATGGTTGCCGCTGGCCGTGACCGCCCACGAAGACGCTTCGCCCCGGTCGCCGGCCTCGAGGTTGAAAGTCGGCCCCCAAAAGGCGCTTGACGCCAGGTAGCCCAGCTTGGCCTCGCGCTGGCGCTTGCGCGCCGCTTTGCGCAGCACAATGTTGATGGTGCCGGCCACCGCCTCGGTGGAGAACTCGGCGGTCGCCACGCGCAGCACTTCGATGCGCTCGATCTGCTCGGGCGCCAGGCTCTCGAGCGCAAAGCCCGCGGGAGTGCGCTCGCCATTCACCAGAATCTGGGTGTAGCCGCCGCCCAGGCCGCGCATCAGGACCTCGATGCTGCGGCCCGATCCGCTGGTGATCGCGACGCCAGGAATGCGCTTGAAGACGTCGGCCAGCTGGGTGTCGCCGTAACGCGCGATTTCCTCGCGTCCAACGACGATGCGCGCGGCGGTGTCGTCCCTGCGCGGATCGTAGCTGGCCGAACCTTTCACCTCTACCTGGGCGATGGGACCGTCCGGCGCGGACTGCTGGGCAGCTACCTGGGCCGACAGCGCGGCGAGGAGCATGGCCAAATGACGACGGTTCAGCAAGGGCATGTTCTACTCTCCAGAAATAGTTATACGCGTTGTGCGAACAACTATATTCCAAATTGTAGTAATTAATAAAAGATAATTGGAATAATTTATTGCTATATACTAGCAATTTTTAATTCCACCTGCCCACATACCCGGATTATTCAGCGTGCCAGCGCCGAACGCTCTTCCAGCGTCAGGACGCGCGGCGGTCGCACCGGTGCGCCGGAGGCATCAAAGAAGGGGTTGTCGCGGTAGCCGCCACCGATGCGCGCCCTGACCAGCATGGCGCCGATCGCGGCCACGGCAAGCACCGTCGCCACAGGCCTCGCCGTCGTCGGCCCGCAGGCCGATCCACGGTTCGCGGTAATGTGCGAGCGCCCGAGCTGTCGGTCGAGCTCCTCGGCCGGCGCATCGAGGCAGGTGCGCACCAGGCCCAGGTAGGACATCCGGGAATTGCGCGGGGTCGTTCCAACCGGCGTATTGCAACACGCCGCATACCAGCGGTAGAGTCCTTTCGGGCCGAGCGACATGCAGGCCAGGTGTTCGAGGCCTGCGGTGAAGCGCACCGCGCCCGGCAGCGTCGCTTCCACCTCGGTGCCGCCCGACGCGTCGAGCACCCTGTCCTCGGCTTTCAGGAAGCGCGCAAACGCCTGGCAGTCCTTGCAATAACAAACCGCGCGCGCCGCGACGCGCCGTGCGTCCACTTCCCCCTGCAGCTTGCCGCAACGGCAGCGCAATTGAAGACTCATTACCCCCCCCAAAAAAGTAGGTTTAAAGAAGTAAGACTGCCTGCAGACACGCGGCGTAACGGGGGCTCGAGAAACCGTAGCGAGCGGAAGTAGTTTTGTCCGAGAAGCGCAGCTGTACGCATGTACAGCGAGCATCGCAGGGAAAAAATACGACGCGCAGTAGCTTGATCGAGGCCCCTAAGTTAGAAGAAGTGGCGCCAGTCTTCCAGCCAGCCTGGGAAGGCACTGGCTTCCATCGGATTGGCGATGTGGTAACCCTGCGCATAGGTGCAGCCCAGGCCTTGCAGGAAATCCCAATCCTGGCGCGTCTCGACGCCGACCGCCACCGACATCCGGTCCAGGCTGTGCGCGAGCGTCAGGCAGGAGCGCAGCACGGTGCCGAGCGGGCGCCGCTTCGAGGCGCCGTCGACGAAACTGCGGTCGATCTTCAGCTCCGAGAACGGGATGCGCGCCAGCAGTTGCAGGTTCGAGCGTCCGGTGCCGTAATCGTCGATCGCCAGGCCAAAACCCATCATCCGCAGGCGCACCAGGCGCTCGATGAAGTTGGGGTCGGTGTTCAGCACCGATGACTCGGGCATCTCGAAGGTGATGTAGTCGGGCAGGACCGCGTGCCGTCCCAGGCAGGCCGTAATCTGGCGGATGAACGCCGGATGCGCCAGCGTCTCGGGGGCCAGGTTGATCGAGATCGAGATCGGCGTGCCCTGGTCGTGCAGCCAGCGACAGCGCTCGACCGACAGCTCGATCATGCTCCAGTCGAGGAAATCGATGCGGTTGTTCTGCACCAGGGCGTCGATGAAGGCGGACGGACCCAGCAGGCCATACTCCGGATGGTTCCAGCGTGCGAAGGCCTCCAGGCCCTTCACCTGGCCTGTGGCCAGCTCGATCTTCGGCTGGAAGAAGGGTTCGAACTGGCGCTTTTGCAGGCCGTTGCCGATCTCGGCGAATTCGAAGCGCGGCGCGTTGTCGACCGTCGGCGGGCTGGGGGCCGGCGCGTAGTTGTCGATCAGGGGTTTGAGCTTGGCGGCGGTGACGGGCTTGGCCACCGATCCGAGCAGGTCGATGCCGTAGACCTGGGCCAGCGTCTCGACCGAGAACAGCAGGTTCGGCGGCTGGGCGCCGGTGACGATCAGGCTGATGCCGGAATCGAGTGTGGCCAGGTTGCGGATCAGTTCCAGACCGTCCATGCCGGGCAGCGCGAGGTCGATGACGGCGATATGTACGCGCGGCGTGAAGCTGGCCTGGAAGGTGCGCAGCGCCATATGCCCGTCGGGCACGTCGGTGACGCGGCTGGCGCCGAGGCGCCCCAGCATCTCGACGGTTGCGGCACGCTGGGCGCTATCGGCTTCGGCTACCAGGAAATGCAAATGCGCGATGTCCATCTCTGCTCCACGAATGATTAGCCGGAGCTTACCCTACCGGCGGCAATGCCGTCCATCACCCTCGCTGGCGCAACTGCTCGAAGAAGCAGATGGCCGCCGCCGCGGCCACGTTCAGCGACTCGACCTGGCCCGCATGCGGGATCACCACCTGGTGCGTGGCGCGCTCCATCAGTTCGGCCGCCACGCCCTGCCCTTCATGGCCCAGCAGCCAGGCGACCGGGCCGCGCAGGTCGACCTCATACAGCTTTTGATCGGCATAGCCGCTCATCGCCAGCACCGACATACGGGAGTTGTCGATCAGGGCCTTCAAATCGACGTTCTCGAAGATCTCGAGCACGAAGTGCGCGCCCATCGCCGCACGCAGCACCTTCGGCGACCAGCAGAAGGCCGTGCCGGCGCTGCAAAACACCTGGGTGATGCCGGCCGCACCGGCGCTGCGCAGGATCGAACCGACATTGCCCGGGTCCTGCACACCGTCGAGCAGCACGCTTGACACGCTCAAGCCCTGCGGCTGCACGGGCGATGGCGTGTCGACCAGGAACAGCAGGTTGACGCCGTGTTCGACCTGGCTGACGGCGCCGAACAACGCATCCGGCAAGGCCGTCACATGGGCGTGCAGGCTTTCGCAACGCGCGACGATCTCGATGACCTCGGGGTTGTGCAAGGCGCCTTCGGACACCACGCAGTGGCCTGGCGCGCCGCGCAGCGCCAACCAGGACTGGCACAAATGCACGCCGTCGAGCAGCGTGCGCCCGGCACGGCGCCGCGCCTGCGAGCTGGCGGCCAGCGCCTTGAGTTCCTTGTAGAAGGAATTGTCGCGCGAGGTGACCGACTTCATGCGGGCAGTACCTCGCCGAAGGCGTCGTCGGGCATGGGGGCGGCGAACAGGTCGACCTGCAGCAGATTGCGCACCGGCGCGAACGAGCGGCGGTGCACCGGCGAAGGGCCGTGCAGGCGCAGGCGCTCCAGGTGCAGCGCGGTCGAATAGCCCTTGTGCTGGTCGAAGCAGTACTGCGGGTACTGCACGTGCAGGCGCACCAGTTCCGCGTCGCGTGCGGTCTTGGCCAGGATCGAGGCGGCCGAGATCGCATGGCACTTGTCGTCGCCCTCGATGACGGCGTGGGCGCGAATGTCCATCGGCGGGCAGCGGTTGCCGTCGATCAGGGCGAGCGTCGGGATCATGTGCAAGGCTTCGACCGCGCGCCGCATCGCCAGCATGGTGGCGTGCAGGATGTTGAGGGAGTCGATTTCCTCGCACGAGGCTTGGCAAATAGCCCAGGCCAGCGCGTATTCGCGAATCTGCGGCGCCAGCTCGTCGCGCCGTGCTTCGCTCAGCTTTTTCGAGTCGCGCAAACCCTCGATCGGGCGTTTCGGGTCGAGGATGACGGCCGCGGCGTACACCGGCCCGGCCAGCGGGCCGCGGCCCGCCTCATCGACGCCGCAGACGATGTCGAGGTCGGTAAACGGGCGCAGCCGCGGCGGCAGGCCGGGATAGAAATTGACGCGTTTTTTGCTCATGGTGCTTTACTCGTTATTGACCGATGACCCGCAGGACGGCCTGCGCACTCTCCTGGGCACTGTTGCGCAGGAGGCTGTGGTGCATGTCGGTGAAGCGTGCCGCCAGCTTATCGCGCAGGGGCGTATCGTTCAACTGCTGCCAGACGGCATCAGCCAGCGCCTCGGGCGTCACCGCGTGCTGCAGCAGTTCCGGCACCAGGAATTCGCGCGCCAGGATGTTCGGCAAACCAATCCAGGGCTGGTAGCCCATGTGGCGCATGATTTCCCAGGATGCGCGCATGACCTTGTAGGCGATCACCATCGGCTTCTTGAACAGCGCCACCTCCAGCGTCGCCGTGCCCGATGCTACCAGCACGGCGTCGGCGGCCGCAATGGCGGTGTGCGAATCGTCGACCAGTGTCACATCGATGCCGCCCAGTCCCGCCTGCGCCACGATCTCGTTGAAGTAGGCGCGCTGCTTCTCTCCCGCCACCGGCACCACGAAGATCAAGCCCGGATCGCGTGCGGCAAGCAGGCCTGCCGCGCGTACGAAGGGCTCGGCCAGGTATTTCAGTTCGCCCATGCGGCTGCCCGGCATGACGGTGACGACGCGCGCACCCGGCGCAATGCCCAGCGCGGCGCGTGCCGCCGCCACGTCCGGCACCAGCGGGATCGTTTCCGCCAGCGGATGGCCGATATACGTCACCGGCACGCCGGCATTCTTGTAGATCTGCTCTTCGAACGGGAAAATCACCAGCATGTGCGACACCGCGCGCTGGATCTTCTTGATGCGCCCGCCGCGCCAGGCCCAGATCTGCGGGCCGATAAAGTGCACGGTCGGGATCCCGCTTGCCCTCAGCTGTTCTTCCAGCCCGAGGTTAAAGCCCGGATAGTCGGCGCCGATGAAGGCGGCCGGGCGTTCTTCCAGCAAACGGTCGCGCAGGCGGTTCTGGATACCCTTGATCTCGCGGTAGCGCGGGATGATCTCGAAGATGCCGCGTACGGTCAGGGTCTCGATCGGGACGTCCGACACGAAACCCTGCTCCATCATGCGCGGACCGCCGATGCCGTGGAAACGCGCGTCAGGGAGATGGGGGCGCAGCCCGGCCAGCAGCCGTGCGGCGAGCATGTCGCCGGACACCTCGCCGGCGACCAGGGCCAGGGAAATATCAGCGGACGATGCCACGGGTGGCGGCGCCCAGGAAGTCGCGCATGGCGCGGATGTCGAGTGCCGCTTCCGGCATCGCTTCTTCTTCGCGCGCCAGGGCGGCCTTGGCTTCTTCCAGCGTCAGGTTCGAGCGATAAATGTGCTTGTAGGCGGCGCGGATGCCGTCGATTTGCGCGCGCGTGAAGCCGCGGCGCTTGAGGCCCTCGATGTTCACGCCGCGTGCGCCGGCCGGATTACCCGACACCAGCACGAACGGCGGCACATCCTGCGTCAGGCTGGTGTACATGCCGATAAAGGCGTGCGCGCCGATCTTGCAGAACTGGTGCACACCGGCGTAGCCGGACAGGATCGCATGGTCGCCCACATGCACGTGGCCTGCCAACTGCGCGTTGTTCGAGAAGATCGTGTGGCTGCCGACCTGGCAATCGTGCGCCAGGTGCACGTAGGCCGAAATCCAGTTGTCGTCGCCCAGGCGCGTCACGCCTTCATCCTGTGCGGTGCCCAGGTTGAAGGTGACGAACTCGCGCACCGTGTTGCCGTCGCCGATTTGCAGGCGGGTCGGCTCGCCCTTCCACTTCTTGTCCTGGGGCGGCGCGCCGATGGAGCAGAACTGGAAGAACTTGTTGTCCTTGCCGATCGTCGTATGGCCGTCGATGACAACGTGCGGACCGACCACGGTGCCGGCATCGATGCGCACGTGCGCGCCGACGATCGAATACGGGCCGACTTCGACCGAGCTGTCGAGTTCAGCCTTCGGATCGACGATCGCGGTCGAATGAATCTTGCTCATTACTGCCCCGCTGCGCTCTCGTTGGCGCGGATCGTGCACATCAGGTCGCCCTCGACGGCGATCTTGCCGTCGACGCTGGCGGTCGCCTTGTACTTCCAGATGCCGCGCGAGACGCGCACGATCTCGACGTCCATGACCAGCTGGTCTCCCGGCTCGACCGGACGTTTGAAGCGCGCGTTGTCGATGCCCACGAAATACACGACCGAGTTCTCGTCCGGCTTCACGTCCATCGTCATGAACGACAGGATGGCAGCAGTTTGCGCCATCGCCTCGATCATCAGGACGCCCGGCATGACCGGCTTGTGCGGGAAGTGGCCGTTGAAGAACTCTTCGTTGACGGTCACGTTCTTGATGGCGGTGATGCGCTTGCCCACTTCGACGTCGAGCACGCGATCGACCAGCAGCAGCGGATAGCGGTGCGGCAGGTATTCCTTGATTTCGTTGATGTTGAGGGTGCGTTTTTCGGTGTTGGTGGTCATTTTGGTTCTGTGATCGCTTTCATTGTTTTCTCTAAGGCGCGGATCTTGTCGCGCATCGTATTCAGGTTGCGCACGATCGCCGCCGACTTCTCCCATTCCGCGTTTTTCGCGAGCGGATAAAAGCCCGTGTACTGGCCCGGTTCCAGCACCGAGCGCGAGACCATGCTGCCCGACGAGATGTGCACGTTGTCGGCGATCTCGAGGTGCCCGAGCACCATCGCGGCGCCGCCGAAGGTGCAGCGGCTGCCGATCTTCGCGCTGCCGGCAACGCCGACGCAGCCGGCCATCGCCGTATGCTTGCCGATGTGGCAGTTGTGGCCGATCTGGATCTGGTTGTCCAGCTTGACGCCGTCTTCGATGACCGTGTCGGCCAGCGCGCCGCGGTCGATCGACGTGTTCGAGCCGATGTCGACGTCGTCGCCGATCACCACGCGGCCGGTCTGGGGAATCTTGATGTACACCCCCGCATCATTGGCAAAGCCGAAGCCGTCGCCGCCGATCACCGCGCCCGAGTGGACGATGCCGCGCGCGCCGATGACGCATGCGCGGTGGAAGGTGACGTTCGCAAAGAAGTGCGTGCCCTCGCCGACCACGGCCTGTCTGCCGATGAAGCAGCCGTGATCGATGACGGCGCCGGCTTTGACAATGACGCCCGCTTCGACCGTCACATGGGGCCCGATATGGGCCGACGCATCGATCTGCGCCGACGGATCGACGACCGCGCTCGGGTGGATGCCCGGGGCGGGTGCGGCTTCTTCCAGCGACACGAAATACTGCGCGGCGCGGGCAAACCAGGCGTAGGGGTTGGTGGTGACGATGCGCGCGCCCGTATAGGTGGCGGCGACCGACGGGTCGTCCAGCGGCGA
Organism: Massilia sp. CMS3.1; assembly: GCF_051262535.1. NCBI lineage: Bacteria > Pseudomonadati > Pseudomonadota > Betaproteobacteria > Burkholderiales > Oxalobacteraceae > Massilia > Massilia sp. CMS3.1. Next base: position 694,259 of record NZ_JBIMES010000001.1, read on the forward strand.
GAGGATCAGGGCCGCGGCTTCGCTTTGCGCTGCCAGCGCGCGCAGCTTGCTGTTGGAGAGGAAGCTGATCTGGGTGGGACCGGCGCTGTCGAGCGGCGCAATAGACGCAACGGTGAGGCCGGGATCGCCCGTCAGCTGGCCGCCGAAACGCTCGACCAGGTCGCCGAGGCGTACGCCCGGCTGGGAGTGTTCGCGATGTTCCAAGTTACTTGTCCAGCAGTTTCAGGATCCTGTCGGTGATGTCGATGCGCGGGCTCGACCATGCGGCTTCCTGCAGCACGGCGTCGAGCTTTTCCTGCTCGGCGATCTGCTCGATCAGCTTGTAGGCCTTGGTGGCGATCGCGGCGCGCTCTTCGCTCTTGCGCTGCATGAGGTCTTCGGTGAACTCGCGCTGCATGCGCTGCACGTCTTTTTCCATGTCGAACAGTTCGCGCGCACGGCGGGTGCGCTCGATGTCGGTCAGGCGCGGCGCGTCGGTGTCGAACTTCTCGCTCATCTGCTTGAACTTGGCCAGCATTTCCTCGGTCGTCTTCTGGCGCTTCGAAAATTCGGCCTGGATCTTGGCGTCGGCCGCCTTGGCCATTTTCGATTCGGTCATCAGGCGCTCGGTGACCACGAAGCCAATGCGGCTCGGCGCCGACTGCGCCCCGGCCAGCGGCGCGCAGGCGCACAGGGCTGCCAGCACCATCAGTCGTGGCAGCGAGGCTATCGGATTTTTCAACATTGTTCTCCGCGATGAAAAGGTAAAAGCCGAGGGGCGCGGGTCAGAAGCCCGTGCCCATCTGGAACTGGAAGCGCTCTTGCTGGTCGCCCGGTTTGGCGTTCAGGGGCTTAGCATAACTCAAGCGAAGCGGACCGACCGGTGAAATCCAGGACAGGCCGATACCGCCCGAGTAACGCAGCTCGCCCAGCAGGATCTTCGACTTCTCCTGGTACACCTGGCCGCCATCGATAAAGGTGAACCAGCGCAGGCTGCGGTCCTTGGAATTGCCCGGGAACGGGAACTGCAACTCGGCGCTGCCGATGACGCGCTTGGAGCCGCCGATGGCGTCGCCGTAGGTCGGGTCGACCACGCCCAGTGTCGAGCTCTCGTAGCCGCGCACCGAACCGATGCCGCCGGCGTAGAAGTTTTTAAACACCGGATACGCGCTGCTGCCGATGCCCTTGCCGTAATCGAGTTCGCCGCGCAGGGCCAGGGTCATCCAGGACGTCACGGGACGGTACCACTGCTGCTCGTAGACGACGCGGTAGTATTTCGCGTCGCCGATCGCGTCGATCTCGAAGTTGGCGCGCTGGTAGCGGCCGATGCTCGGCGTGAGCGCGCTGTCGCGGCTGTCGCGGCCCCAGGCCACGGTCAGCGGGATCGAGATGCTCTTGCCGGTGCCGATACCGAAGGTCGACGGATCGGCTGCATTGCTCGGGCCGCCGTTCTGGGCCACGAAATTGCGGTACAGAGCCGGCGAAGTACTGTCGGTCTGCAGCGTGGTGCGTTCCAGGCCGGCGCCGAAGTAGACGGTATCGGTCTCGGAGAACGGCACGCCGAAAGTCATGTTGCCGCCGGTCTGGCGCACGGTGTACGAACCGATGTTTTCCAGCGGTGGACGGGTCGTGCGCAGGTAGACCTGGAAGGCGCGCGAGACGCCGTCGTCGGTGAAATACGGATTCGTGTTCGACAGCGCGATGGTGCGGCTGTACTTCGAGGTGTTCAGGTCGATGCCGACGGTCTGGCCGCTGCCGGCGAAGTTGGCCTGCTGGACCGAGGCCGTGAAGGTGAATTTCTCGGCCTGCGAGAACGAGCCGCCGACCATGAAGTTACCGGTCGGCTTTTCCTCGACCGTCAGGTTGATATCGACCTGGTCGCTGGTGCCCGGCGACTCCGGCGTATCGACCTTCACTTCCTTGAAGTAGCCGAGACGGTCGACGCGGTCGCGCGAGAGCTTGACCTTGTCACCGTCGTACCAGCTGCTTTCGAACTGGCGGAATTCGCGCCGGATCACTTCGTCGCGGGTGACGGTATTGCCGGCGATGTTCAGGTGGCGCACGTAGGCGCGCTTGCCCGGATCGACGACGAAGGTGAAGGCCACTTCGCGCTTCTCGCGGTTGATCTGCGGGTCGGCGCTCACGTTCGCGAACGCATAGCCGAAGGTGCCCAGGCGCGCGGCGATGCGCTTGCTCGAGGCTTCCTGCAGCGCGCCCGAATACGCCTTGCCCGGTTGCAGGACGATCAGCTGGCGCAGCTCTTCCTCGCGGCCAAAAGTCTCGCCCTCGAGCTTGACGCTCGAGACGGTGTACTTCTCGCCCTCGGTGATGTTGACCGTCAGGTAGATGTCCTTCTTGTCCGGCGTGATCGACACCTGGGTCGATTCGACCGTCGCTTCCAGGTAGCCGCGGTCCAGGTAGAAGGACTTGATCGCTTCCAGGTCGCCGGTCAGCTTGGTCTTCGAGTACTGGTCGGCTTTCGAGTACCAGGTCAGCCAGCCGGAGGTGGACAGCTGCAGTACCTCGCGCAGTTCCTTGTCCGAGAAGGCCTTGTTGCCGACGATGTTGATCTGGCGGATGCGCGCCATCTCGCCTTCGTCCACGTTGAACATGACGTTCACGCGGTTGCGCTCGATCGGGGTGATGGTGGTCGTGATCTTCACGCCGTACAGGCCATGCGACAGATACTGGCGCTTGAGTTCCTGCTCGGCGCGGTCGACCGCGGCCTTGTCGTAGATCTTGGCTTCGCCGACGCCGATGTCTTTCAGCGCCTTGACCAGCATGTCCTTCTCGAATTCCTTGGTGCCGGTGAAGTCGACCGTGTTAATGGCCGGACGCTCTTCGACCAGCACCACCAGCACGCCCTTTTCTTCCTCGAGGCGGATGTCCTTGAAGAAGCCGGTCGCGTACAGGGCCTTGATCGCGGCGACACTTTTGTCGTCGTCGAAGGTCTCGCCCACGCGCACCGGCAGGTAGCTGAACACGGTCCCGGCTTCGGTACGCTGGATGCCTTCGATGCGGATGTCCTTGACGACGAACGGAGTGACGGCGAGCGCAGGAGAAGCGCACAGGGCCAGCACGGCCGCGCCGATCAGGCTGCGGCGAATGAACGGCAGGGCAATACGATCTGGTTGTGATTTCATTGGCTAATCAATGGTCAGTCATTGGACAACATACATATTCTTGTTTACCGGTGGCGCGCTGTCGGTCGATTCGCTAGAGCCGCTGCGACAGGTCATTGAAGATGGCGAGCGCCATCAGCATGAACAGCAGGGCCACCCCGGCGCGCTGTGCGAGTGCGTGGACTCGCTCGGGCAGGGGGCGCCCGGTCAAAACTTCCAGCGAATAATACAGCAAATGGCCACCATCGAGCACTGGTATTGGTAACAGATTCATTACGCCAAGGCTCACGCTGACGACCGCGATGAAGCCTAAAAAGGTCGCCAGTCCCATGCGTGCGGTCTGTCCGGCGTAGTCCGCGATCGCGATCGGACCGGTGATATTCTTCAGCGAAGCCTGGCCCGTGACGATCTTGCCGATCATCTTGAAGGTCAGCAGCGTCATCTCCCAGGTACGGCGCGCGCCTTTCACGAGCGCGTCGACCGGGCCGGATTGCACCGTCACGCGCTCGATCGCCGGCGCCAGCTGCACGCTTGCCAGGCCCTGCCCTTTTGCGTCCCTGGCGGGCGTGAGCGGCAGCGTGAGCGTCTGTTCGCCGCGCCGCACCTGCAGCTGCAGCGTGCGTCCCGGTGCGGCGCGCACCGCCTGCACGAAGTCGGCGGCATGCGCGAACGGCTTGCCGTCGGCGCCCAGCACAGTATCGCCCTTGCGCAAGCCCGCGCGTGCGCCGGCCCCGCCATCGACCGCATTCTCGACCAGTGGCATGCCGATCCAGACATCCAGGCCAAGCGCGGCCATCGCATCGCTCTCGGGACCTGGCTCCTTCATCGCGCTGGCCGGAATCGTGGCCGCGTACTGGCTGCCGTTGGCGGCGCGCACCTCGAACCTGGCATCGACCTTGTCGACCGCCATGTGCGTGACCTGCCAGCGCAGGTCGGACCAGCCGGCCACCGGTTCGCCGTTCACGGCGACGATGCTGTCGCCGCCGCGCAGGCCGGCGGCATACGCGGGCGTGTTCGATGCCATCGGGCGCAGTTTGGTTCCGGGTTCTTCAAGGCCATGCATGAACAGTGCCGCGAACAGCGCGATGGCCAGCAGGAAGTTGGCGATCGGCCCGGCCGCCACGATGGCGATGCGTTTCCAGACGCTCTGGCGCACGAAATCGCGCCCACGGTCTTTTTCATCTTTCGGCGCCGTCTCGGGATCGCGGCTGTCGAGAAACTGTACATAGCCACCCAGCGGCAGCGCCGAGATGGCCCATTCGGTCTGGTCACGGCCGAAGCGGCGCGACCACACGACCTTGCCCATGCCGACCGAGAAGCGCAGCACTTTTACGCCGCACGCGCGTGCCACCCAGTAGTGGCCGAGCTCGTGGAAAATGATGAGCGGACCCAGCGCCAGCAGGAAGGCGACGGCGGTGTAGAGGAAGCTCATGATGAACCCCTGGCGATGGCGGCGACGATGGTCGAGGCGGCAACGCGGGCGCGCGCATCCTGGGCCATCACGGCATCGATGTCGTGGGCGGCGCCATGTTCATTTTCATCCATCACGCGGCGCACGACGCGGTCGATGTCGCGAAAACCGATGCGCTCGCCGAGAAAAGCTTCGACCGCGATTTCGTTGGCCGCGTTCAGCAGGGCTGGGGCCGTGCCGCCGGCGCGCAAGGCGTCGAAAGCCAGCGCCAGGCAGGGGAAGCGCATGTAATCGGGCTGATGGAATTGGAGCGCGCCCATGGTGGTCAGATCGAGCTGGGCCACGCCGGAATCGATCCGCTCCGGGTAGGCCAGCGCGTGCGCGATGGGCGTCCTCATGTCGGGGTTGCCCAGCTGTGCCAACACCGAGCCGTCGACATACGACACCATCGAGTGGATCACGCTTTGCGGGTGGATCACGACCTCGATCAGGCTTGCTGCCGCACCGAACAGCCAGTGCGCCTCGATCACTTCCAGGCCCTTGTTCATCATCGTGGCCGAGTCGACCGAGATCTTGCGGCCCATCGACCAGTTCGGATGCTTGCAGGCCTCGGCCGGCGTAACGTTCTCGAGCGTTTCGACGGCGCGGTTCAGGAACGGGCCACCGGAGGCGGTGAGCAGGATCTTCGCCACGCCCGACGCACCCGGCGTGCGTGCGTAGTCGCCCGGCAGTGACTGGAAGATGGCATTGTGTTCGCTGTCGATCGGCAGCAAGGTCGCCTTGTGCTCGCGCACGGCGTCCATGAACAGCTGGCCGGACATGACGAGCGCTTCCTTGTTCGCCAGCAGGATCTTCTTGCCGGCGCGCGCGGCGGCCAGGGTCGGGGCCAGGCCGGCGGCGCCGACAATGGCGGCCATCACGGTGTCGGTGTCGGCGCTGGAAGCAATCTCGCACAAGGCCGCTTCGCCATACGACACGTCGACGGCCAGGCCGTTCAGCAGGCGCGCCAGTTCGCTTGCGGCTTCAGGCGTGCCGACCACTGCGCGTTGGGGGCGAAACTGGCGGCACTGGGCAGCCAGTTCCTCGACGCGACTGTGCGCGGAGAGCGCGTAGACCTGGTATTGCGCGGGATGACGCGCGAGCACGTCGAGGGTCGAGACGCCGATCGAGCCGGTGGCGCCCAGGATGGTAATGCGTTGCATGTTAAAACTCCTTACAGCCAGGCGCCGATCAGTGCCGCCAGGGGCAGGACCGGGACCAGCGCGTCGATCCGGTCGAGCACCCCGCCGTGACCCGGCAACAGGTTGCTGCTGTCTTTCATGGCGGCGCGGCGCTTGAGCTGGGATTCGAAGAGGTCGCCGACGACACTGGCGGCGACGATCAGGATCAGGACGAGGAAGGTCGCAGCCCAGCCGAGGCTGGCCTGGACGCGTATCGGGAACGTACCGGCCAGCTGTTCGCCGGCCAGCACGATGGCGAGCGTGGACAGTACCAGCACGGCAATGCCGCCGCCGATCGCGCCTTCCCAGGATTTGCCCGGGGAGATCGATGGTGCCAGCTTACGCTTGCCGAAGGCTTTACCGGAAAAATAGGCGAAGATGTCGGCGCACCAGACGATCACCAGCACCGACAGCAGGTACAGCGGCGAGTAGGCGTACAGGGCGACGATCGCCGCGAAACAGCCGACCAGGGACACCGCATAGGTCAGGCTGAGCAGGGTATTGCCGACGCTGTCGAGCGGCGGCAAGCCAGTCTTGAGGCTCGGCACGAAGCGCAAGACCCAGACCAGCACGCTAATGACGAACCAGAAGCTCTGGCCCGCGCCGTTGGCGCTGAAAAAGAAGGTCCAGGCAAAGGCCGCGGTCCAGAACACGGCGACGATGACCGCCTTGTTCGACTTCGGATTAAACAGGCGGAAGGTTTCCCAGACCGAGGCACCGAAAAACGCGGTCACCACCACCGCGAACGCCGTGAAGTTATTCGAATACAGCACTGGCAGCAGCACTGCCAGCAACAGGAGCGCGGTGAGGATCCGGGTTTTGAGCATCAGGCTTGGTGGGTTTTATTGGCTACTTGTTCGCCGGTGCGTCCGAAACGACGCTCCCGGTGTTGGTAAGACGCGATCGCCGCGTCCAGCGACTCGACCGAGAAATCCGGCCAATAGGTGTCGGTGAAATACAGCTCGGAATAGGCCAGTTGCCACAGCAGGAAGTTCGAGATCCGCTCTTCCCCGCCGGTGCGGATGAACAAATCAGGTTCCGGCGCATACGCCATCGCCAGGTGCGGCGCCAGCATGTCTTCGGTGTACTCGCTCACGCCGGGGTTGCTTGCGACCATCTTGCTGGTGGCCTGCATGATGTCCCAGCGCCCGCCGTAGTTGGCGCAGACCGACACCGTCAGGCGCGTGTTGCCCGCCGTGCGGCGCTCGGCGTTGGCGATCATCTCGCGCAGCTTGGCGTCGAAGCGCGACAGGTCGCCCACGACTTTCAAGCGGATGTTATTCGCGTGCATTTTCGAGACTTCACGCTCGAGCGCGCTGACGAACAGGCGCATCAGCAGCGACACTTCCTCTTCCGGACGCCGCCAGTTTTCCGACGAGAAGGCAAACAGGGTCAGGTATTCGACCCCGCGCAGCACGCAGGCTTCGACCACGCCGCGCACCGCTTCCACGCCTTTGACATGCCCCGCGACACGCGGCAGCAAGCGCTTCGTGGCCCAGCGGCCATTGCCGTCCATAATGACGGCGATATGACGCGGAACCTTCGGCACATCGGGAACTACAGTCGTCGAACTCTTAAAGATCATAAATCGTTTGCCATCATGGCGCGTACGGTAGGAAAGCGGGTAAAAATGGGGAAATAAGCGGACCCTGCCCGATTGTGCCCGGCAATGGTCCGCGTACTGCGTGTCGTTACTTCTGCTTACTTTCTGGTACAGAGCAGCGCATCTTACACGGTCAGGACTTCTTTTTCCTTTTCGGCGACGAGCTTGTCGATGTCCATGACGAACTTGTCGGTCAGCTTCTGGATTTCGTCCGAGGAGCGGCGCTCGTCGTCTTCCGATGCCGTCTTGTCCTTCACCATTTTTTTCAGCTGTTCGTTGGCGTCGCGGCGAATATTGCGCACGGCAATCTTCGCGTCTTCGGCTTCCGACTTGCACAGCTTGACCATCTCTTTACGGCGCTCTTCGGTCAGCGGCGGGGTCGGCACGCGGATCATTTCGCCCATCGACGATGGGTTCAGGCCGAGGTCGGAATCGCGGATCGCCTTTTCGATGGTGCTCAGCAGCTTCTTTTCCCACGGCTGGACGCCGATGGTGCGCGCATCGATCAGGGTGACGTTCGCCACGCCGGTCAGTGGCGTCGCCGAACCGTAGTAGTCGACCATGATGTGGTCGAGGATGCCGGTGTGCGCGCGGCCGGTACGGACCTTGGCCAGATCGGCACGCAGGGTCTCGATCGACTTGGTCATGCGCTCTTGCGCATTCTTTTTTACGTCAGCTAAGGACATGCTGCTCTCCTGTTATTCAGTATTGAGTAGTTCGTGTTGTTAAACGTGCACCAGTGTACCTTCGTCTTCGCCCATGATCACGCGCCTGAGGGCGCCTGGCTTGACGATCGAAAACACCTTGATCGGGAGTTTCTGGTCACGGCAGAGCGCGAACGCGGTGGCGTCCATCACCTGCAGCTGCTTCGAGATCGCCTCGTCGAACGAGATCGTCTCGTAACGGGTGGCGCTCGGATCTTTCTGCGGATCGGCAGTGTAGACGCCATCGACCTTGGTGGCCTTCAGGACGATTTGCGCACCCACTTCGGCGCCGCGCAGGGCAGCGGCGGTGTCGGTGGTGAAGAACGGGTTGCCGGTGCCGGCGGCGAAGACGACGACCTTGCCTTCTTCCAGGTATTGCAGCGCTTTCGGGCGTACGTACGGCTCGACCACCTGGTCGATGCCGATGGCCGACATCACGCGCGCGGTGATGCCGACATGGCGCATCGCATCCGCCAGGGCCAGTGCGTTCATGACCGTGGCCAGCATGCCCATGTAGTCGGCGGTGGCGCGGTCCATGCCCTGCGCACCCGGCGCGACGCCGCGGAAGATGTTGCCGCCGCCAATCACGACCGCCAGCTCGACGCCCAGCTTGGACACTTCGGCGATGTCGGCGACCATGCGGTCGATGGTGACGCGGTTGATGCCGAATTGATCGTCGCCCATCAGTGCTTCGCCAGACAGTTTAAGCAGGACTCGTTGGTAGGCTGGTTTTGTCATGATGAAGCGCTCTCCTATGTGTTTGATTCGAATTCGATTCCGGCCGCAGGCTCATGGCCTGGAGCCTCATCTGCAAATGTACAGATGGCGGCGAAACTGGCGCGCACGCTCGGACGCGTTGTGGCGTGTACCCTGCCCCGGGCGCCAAGCCGTGCGGGCAAAAAAACGGGCCTCTCGGCCCGCTTTCACATTACTGCTTGTTAGCAGCCATCTGTGCTGCGACTTCTGCTGCGAAGTCGTCGACCTTCTTCTCGATGCCCTCGCCCACGACGTACATCGTGAAGCCCTTCACCGTGGTGCTGGCGGCTTTCAGCATTTGCTCGATCGACTGCTTGTCGTTCTTCACGAACATCTGGTTCAGCAGCGACACTTCTTTCAGATACTTCTGGACCGAACCTTCAAGGCGCTTGGCCAGGATTTCCGGCGACTGGGCAGGCTTGCCTGCGGCAACAGCTGCGTCCGCATCTTCCTGGGCCTTCAGCTGGGCAACCGAACGCTCTTTCTCGATCAGTTCAGCTGGCACGCCGTCCGACGACAGGGCGACCGGCTTCATGGCGGCGATGTGCATCGCGACATCTTTACCAACTTGCTCGTCAGCACCTTCGTAGTCGACCATGACGCCGATACGGGTGCCGTGCAGGTAGGAAGCGAGCTTGCCGGTGGTCTCGAAACGCTGGAAGCGGCGCACGGTCATATTTTCACCGATTTTACCGATCAGCGCCGAACGCAGCGCGTCGAAGGTCTGACCACCGACGTCGAGCTCGGACAGGGCGGCGACGTCGGCAGGATTCTGCTCGGCGACCAGCTTGGCTGCCAGGTTGGCCATGGCCAGGAAGTCGTCGTTCTTGGCGACGAAGTCGGTTTCGCTGTTGATTTCGACCAGCGCGCCGATGTTGCCGGAGATGAAGCTTGCAACCACGCCTTCAGCGGTGACACGCGCGGACGCCTTCGATGCCTTGCCGCCCAGCTTGACGCGCAGGATCTCTTCGGCACGGCCCATGTCGCCTTCGGCTTCGGTCAGGGCTTTCTTGCATTCCATCATCGGCGCATCGGTCTTCGCGCGCAGTTCACCAACCATCGCTGCAGTAATCGCTGCCATGTTTTTCTCCTAAATGTGTTCATTGGTACAAACGCCAGGGCATTTGCACGAGATGTAATACTGAATCTTGTACTTAAAAAAAGGGGTGCTCAGCCACGGCTCGGCACCCCTTCTGTGCAATGGCAGGCGCTCAGGCCCGCCTGCAATTTATGCCTGCTCGGAGACTTCGACGAATTCGTCGCCGCCGGCTGCCTTGACCATCTCGGCAACTTCGTTGGTGGCGTTGGCACGGCCTTCCAGGATCGCATCGGCCACGCCGCGTGCGTACAGGGCGATGGCTTTCGACGAGTCATCGTTACCAGGGATCACGTGGGTGACGCCTTCTGGCGAGTGGTTGGTATCGACGATGCCGATGACCGGGATGCCCAGCTTGCCGGCTTCGGTGATGGCACCCTTGTGGTAGCCGACGTCGACGACGAAGATTGCGTCAGGAACGCCGCCCATGTCCTTGATGCCGCCGATCGATTTTTGCAGCTTGATCATTTCGCGTTCAAACATCAGGCCTTCTTTTTTCGACAGCTTCTCGACCGAACCGTCTTCGATCTGGGCTTCCATGTCCTTCAGGCGCTTGATCGAGGTCTTGATGGTCTTGAAGTTGGTCAGCATGCCGCCGAGCCAACGCTGGTCGACGTAAGGAACACCAGCGCGCTGGGCTTCAGCGGCGATGAGGTCACGCGCCTGGCGCTTGGTGCCGACCATCAGGATGGTGCCGCGGTTGGCCGAGATCTGCTTGATGGTCTTCATCGCATCCTGATACATCGCCATGGTCTTTTCCAGGTTGATGATGTGGATCTTGTTGCGATGACCGAAGATGAACGGTGCCATCTTTGGATTCCAGAAACGGGTCTGGTGGCCGAAGTGAATACCGGCTTCCAGCATTTCGCGCATAGTAACGGACATGTAATTCTCCAGGGTTAAATTCTTGAACATCGGCCAGTCACCCTTTGGGGCACCCTTGGCGGCCGACTTCGCGGATTTGAATAAATAAAATAGGCTACTTAAATGAACAACTGAGCAACATTGCCGGACCAGAGCCCAAGCAACCCGAGATTCTAGCGGGATTCGACCGTTTTTTCAAGGGGAACGATGCGGGCGCGGCCATTGGCGGCGATATCGCCCCCCCGGCCAGGCTCTCGGCAGGGGCCGTGGCTATCCCTTATAATGAGATGATCATGGCAACGCCGCCTTCCTGCCGCGCCAGCCCAACATCGAACCGATACTGACCCTTATGTCCATCTCCATCAAGACCCCTGAAGAAATCGAAGGCATGCGCCTTGCCGGACGCCTCGGCGCGGAAGTGCTCGACTACATCACGCCTTTTGTGAAGGTGGGCGTCACCACCGGCGAACTCGACCGCCTGTGCCACGCCTACATGACGGACGTGCAAGGCACGGTGCCGGCACCGCTGAACTATGCGCCGCCTGGCTACCCGCCCTTCCCGAAGGCGGTGTGCACCTCGATCAACGACGTCATCTGCCACGGCATCCCGGGCGACAAGGTCCTGAAAAGCGGTGACGCCCTGAACATCGATGTCACCATCATCACGAAGGACGGCTTCCATGGCGACAACAGCCGCATGTTCCTGATCGGCGAGCCGTCGATCCTGGCACGCCGCCTGTCGGAAGTGACCTATGAATGCATGTGGCTGGGCATCTCGAAAGTCAAACCAGGCGGCTATCTGGGCGACATCGGTCATGCCATCCAGCAACACGCCGAGAAGAACGGCTATAGCGTGGTGCGCGAATTCTGCGGCCACGGCATCGGCCGCGTGTTCCACGAAGAGCCGCAGGTCCTTCACTACGGCAAACCGGGCACGCTCGACAAACTCGAGCCGGGCATGATCTTCACGATCGAGCCGATGATCAACGCCGGCCGCCGCGAGATCAAGGAAATGCCGGACGGCTGGACCATCAAGACCCGCGACCGCAGCATGTCCGCGCAATGGGAACACATGATCCTGGTGACCGAGACCGGCTACGAAGTGCTGACGACGTCAAACGGCACCCCGCCGCCCCCAGGCATCGTGCTCAAGCAAGACGCCGTCCCGGCCTGAGAGCGAACGATGTCCGCCGCCGCCCTCAACGAAGCCCGGCCCGAGCTGAAAAGCCGGCTCAAGGCCGAGCGCCAAGTCCTGTTCGCGGCCTTCCGCGAGGACGGCAAACCGGAAAAACTGTTACGCGGGCTGCGCCAGTGCGTCGACGACATACTCGCCGATGCCTGGGTGGCGGCGCGCCTGCCCGCCAATACGGCGCTGGTCGGCGTGGGCGGCTACGGCCGCGGCGAGCTGTTCCCGCATTCCGATGTCGACTTCCTGATCCTGCTGGGCGCCCGTCCCGATGCGATCACCCAGGCCAAGCTCGAGGGCCTGGTGCAGCTGCTGTGGGACCTGGGCCTGGAGATCGGACATAGCATCCGCACGGTCGACGAGTGCCTGCTCGAGTCAAGCGCCGATATCACGGTGCAAACGAGCCTGTTGGAGGCGCGGCTGGTCACGGGCGACGCGGCACTGTTCGAGCAGCTGCAGGAACGCTATCAGGATGCACTCGACCCGCAAGCCTTCTTCCAGGCCAAGACGGCCGAGATGCGCCTGCGCCACGCCAAGTATGAGTACACCGCCTTCGCGCTCGAGCCCAACTGCAAGGAAAGCCCGGGCGCGCTGCGCGACCTGCAGGTGATCCTGTGGGTGGCGAAAGCGGCCGATCTTGCCAATTCCTGGGGCCAGCTCGCCACGCGCGAGTTGATCACGCAAGACGAAGCGCGCCAGCTGATGGAAAAGGAGCGCGCCTTCAAGGACATCCGCGTGCGCCTGCACCTGCAGACCGGCCGGCGCGAAGACCGCCTGCTGTTCGACGTGCAGACGGCGATCGCCGAATCGTTCGGACTGGTGTCGGATCCGCCCGGTCCCGGTGCGCGCCGCGCCAGCGAATACCTGATGCAGCGCTACTACTGGGCGGCGAAAACGGTCACCCAGTTGAACACGATCCTGCTGCAAAATATCGAAGCGCGCCTGTTCCCGACGCCAAAGCTGCCGCTGCCGATCAATGCCTGCTTCAACAAGGTCGACGGCCTGATCGACATCGCGCACGACGACACCTTCGAAACGACGCCCTCCGCCATTCTCGCCATTTTCGTCGCCATGACCGAGCGCCCCGAGATCAAGGGCATGACGGCGCGCACCACGCGCGCACTCTGGCATGCGCGCAACCTGATCGACGACGCGTATCGCGCCGACCCGGGCAACCGCGCCAACTTCCTGCGCATCCTGAAGGCCCCGGTCGGCCTGGTGCACGCGCTGCGGCGCATGAACGACTTCGGCGTGCTGGGACGCTACCTGCCGAACTTCCGCAATATCGTCGGCCAGATGCAGCACGACCTGTTCCACGTGTACACCGTCGACCAGCACATCATGATGGTAGTGCGTAACCTGCGCCGCTTCACGATGGCCGAGCACGCGCACGAATACCCGTTCTGCAGCGGCCTGGTCGCCAACTTCCGCGACCGCTGGCTGCTGTACGTGGCCGCCCTGTTCCACGACATCGCCAAGGGACGCGGGGGCGATCACTCCGAACTCGGAGGCGTCGATGCCTTCGAATTCTGCACGGATCACGGTATGTCGGAGACAGACACCGAGCTGGTGGTGTTCCTGGTCGAGCAGCACCTGACGATGTCGCAGGTCGCGCAAAAACAGGACCTGTCGGACCCCGACGTGGTCCAGGCCTTTGCCGCCGTGGTGAAGGACGAGCGCCACCTCACCGCCCTGTATTTGCTGACGGTGGCCGACATCCGCGGCACCAGCCCCAAGGTGTGGAATGCCTGGAAGGCGAAGCTGCTGGAAGATCTGTACCGCATCACCCTGCGCGTGCTCGGTGGCGAGCCGCATTCGGCCGACCGCGAACTGCGGATGCGCCAGCAGGAGGCGATCGCCACGCTGCGCCTGTTCGGCCTGCCCGCCGACGCCCACGAGGCACTTTGGAACCAGTTAGACGTGGTCTACTTCCTGCGCCACGATGCCTCCGACATCGCCTGGCAGACGCGCAGCCTGCACGACAAGTTAAACAGCGCGCGCCCGGTCGTGAAAAGCCGCCTGGCGCCGGTCGGCGAAGGCTTGCAGGTGGCGGTGTACGTGAAGGACCAGCCCGACCTGTTCGCGCGCATCTGCAGCTATTTCGACCGCAAGAATTTCAGCATCCTCGATGCCAAGATCCACACCACGCGCGACGGCTATGCGCTCGACACCTTCCTCGTCACCGAGGAAAACTTCGCGCAGAACTACCGCGACATCATCAGCCTGATCGAGCACGAGCTGTGCCAGCTGTTGGTATCGAACGCTCCGCTGCCGCCGCCCACGCGCGGGCGTTTGTCGCGCCTGTCGCGCCACTTCCCGGTCGCCCCGAGCGTGGAACTGCGCCCGGACGAGCGCGGCCAGTACCTGCTCTCGATCGCGGCGAACGACCGCACCGGTTTGCTGTACACGATCGCGAACGTGCTCACGCGCTACCGCATCAACGTGCACACCGCGAAAATCATGACGCTCGGCGAGCGCGTCGAGGACGTGTTCCTCGTCGACGGCCCGAATTTGAACAACCCGCGCGTGCTGGTGCAGCTGGAAACCGAGCTGCTCGACGCGCTGGCGATCTGAATCAGACGATCTGATACAGCCCATCTCACTTAATCAATTGCTTCCTCCATGACCGAACCGCTCCGCCTCTCCAAACGAATGTCCGAACTGGGCCTGTGCTCGCGCCGTGAAGCCGATGAATGGATCGCGCGTGGCTGGGTGCGGGTTGACGGCAAGGTCGTCTCGGAGCTCGGCAGCAAGGTGCTCCCCGACCAGCACATCACCGTCGAACGCCAGGCCGCGGCCGAGCAAAGCAAACGCGTCACCATCCTCATCAACAAGCCGATGGGCTACGTGTCCGGCCAGGCCGAAGACGGCTACACGCCGGCCGTGGCTCTGATCAAGCCCGAGAATCGCTGGCCTGACGATCCGGCGCCGGAACAGTTCCATCCAACGCAGCTGCGTTCGCTGGTGCCTGCCGGGCGTCTCGACATCGATTCGGTGGGCCTCTTGGTGCTGACCCAGGACGGCCGCGTTGCCAAGACGCTCATCGGCGAGACCACATCGATCGACAAGGAATACCTGGTGCGGGTGGAATACACGAAAGAGGGCAAGCTGCCCGAGAGCGACCTCAAAAAGTTGTGTTTCGGTCTCTGGATGGACGGCAAGCCCCTGTTGCCGGCCAAGGTACGCTGGCAGAACGACGACCAGCTCAGCTTTACCCTGCGGGAAGGCAAGAAGCGCCAGATCCGCCGCATGTGCGACATGGTGGGCCTGAAGGTAATTGGCCTGAAGCGGGTGCGCATCGGGAAGGTCAAGCTCGGGGATTTGCCGGTCGGGCAGTGGCGGTATTTGCGGGCGGACGAGCAGTTCTGAGGTAATCGCGAAGGACGTCGGGGATGCGGACGCGATCTGGATCACCGAAGCCTGGGACAGCGCCGCCAGCCACAAGGCCTCGCTTGCATTGCCGTCGGTACGGGCTGCGATTACCCAGGGCAAGCCGATGATCGCCGGCTTCGGCGAACGGTTCGAGACCCAGCCTGTGGTCGGACTTAAGCCGGCCTAGGTGTCGAAGCCTGGCACACCCCACCCCACTCCCTTTCAGGATTGCATCTTCCGTTGGCCTGGCGTAGCATGCAACGGCTTGTCGCTGGTCATGAGCTGGCGGTGAAGAATCATCCAACAAGGAGACAAATTGAAAACGGAAATCCTTCCGACCAGCCAGACCCGCTCGTTCGTGACAGTGTGGATGATCGAGTTGTGGGAGCGCTTCGGCTATTACGGCATGCAGGCGCTGATCGTGTACTTCATGGTGCAGCGCATGGGCTTCGACGACAGCCGCGCCAACCTCGTCTGGGGCGCCGCAGCGGCCCTGATCTACGTCGCCCCGGCCATCGGCGGCTGGATCGGCGACCAGGTGCTGGGCACCCGCCGCTGCATGGTCCTGGGCGCGATCATCCTCTCGCTCGGCTATGCGCTGATGGCAATACCGTCGACCAACACCTGGCACCTGTTCTCGGCGCTGGGCGTGATCGTGGTCGGCAACGGCCTGTTCAAGCCAAATACCGCCAACCTGGTGCGCAAGATCTATGAAGGCGACGACTCGAAAATCGACAGCGCATTCACCATGTACTACATGGCGGTGAACGTCGGTTCGACCTTCTCGATGCTGGCCACGCCCTGGATCAAGGACCATGTCAACGCCACCTACGGCAACGAGCTGGGATGGCACGTGGCCTACGCCGTGTGCAGCGTCGGCCTGATGATCGGCCTTATGACGCTGATGCTGATGCGCGCCACGATCCGCCATGTCGGTTCGACCCCGGACGAAAAGCCGCTCGACATGGGCAAGCTGGCCATGGTGCTGGCGGGCGGCGTGGTCGCGGTCGGCCTGTCGGCCGTGATCCTGCAGTACCAGAGCCTGGCGCGCATATTCGTCTACCTGGCCGGTGTCGTGGTGCTGGGCATCTTCGTGCACCTGATCAGGAAGAGCGAGCCGAGCGAACGCGCCGGCCTGATCGCGGCCCTCGTGCTGACGCTGCAGACCGTCTTCTTCTTCATCTTCTACCAGCAAATGTCGACCTCGCTGTCGCTGTTCGCCCTGCGCAACGTCGACCTCGAATTCACCGTGCTGGGCAACCACCTGTGGACCTGGTCGCCGGCACAGTTCCAGGCCCTGAACGCGATCTGGATCATGGTACTGTCCCCGGTCCTGGCCTGGATGTATACCCGCGCCGGCCGTAGCGGCAACGACCTGTCGATCGCCGGCAAGTTCGCGCTTGGCTTCGCGGTGGTGGCCGCCGGCTTCTTCACCTACGGTTTTGCCGGGGCGTTCGCGGAGGGCGGCATGACGTCGTCGTGGATCATGATCGCCGGCTACGGCCTGTATTCGCTGGGCGAGCTGCTCGTTTCCGGTCTCGGCCTGGCGATGGTGGCGCGATATGTGCCGGCACGCATGGGCGGCTTCATGATGGGCGCCTATTTTGTCGCCACCGGTATTTCCCAATACCTGGGCGGCGTGGTGGCGAACTACGCCAGCGTCCCGCAAGGCATGACCGACCCGCTGCAGACGCTGCCGATCTATACCAGCCTGTTCAACAAGCTGGGCATTGCCGCGGTGGTCTGCACCCTGATCGCGCTGGCCGTGCTGCCGCTGATGCGGCGCCTGACGGCGACGCATCACGCGCACCAGTAAGCGCGTTTGAATGAAGGGCCGGTTCGCCGGCCCTTTTTTGTTGGCGAACCCGACATCGAAAAACCATGACGACACTCACTACCCCCCGCCTGCGTCTCGAACCGATGGACGACCACCACTTCGACGGCTTGCACGCCATGAACCGCCTGCCTGAAGTGATGCGCTTCATCAGCGGCGAACCGGAAACGCCGGAGGTGACGCGCAGGATGATCGACGTGGTCAAGGGCCGCTGGGAACAATTCGGCTTCTCGTGGTGGGCCTTCATCGAACGCGGCACAGGCGAGCTGGTCGGCGCCGGCTGCATCCAGTACCTCGGCCGCGACCCCGCTAACCCGCACGAAATCGGCTGGCGCCTGGTGCCACAGCGCTGGGGCCAGGGCCTGGCGTCGGAAGCGGCGCAGGCAATGGCCGCCTTCGCCTTCGAGTCGCTGGACGCACCGACGCTGGTGGCAGTGTGCCTGCCCGGGAACACCGGTTCGGCGCGCGTGATGGAGCGCCTCGGGATGCACTACCGCGGCCTGGAAACATGGTACGAGAGGCCGCACGCGACTTGGGAGATGACGCGCGCCGAGTGGCGGCACGCGAGCAAAATTAGCTGCGTGCCGCGACCAGCGCCAGCAGGGTATCGGGATTGACGGGCTTGACCAGGTAATGGTCGAACCCGGCCGCTGCCGCCCGTGCGCGGTCCTCGGCCTGGCCATAGCCCGACAGGCCGATGGTCACCGGATGCGCGCCCTCGTTCGAGGCGCGCAGGCGCCTCATCACTTCCAGCCCGTCCATGCCGGGCAAGCCGATGTCGCAGATGACGACATCGCAATTCCCTGCCAGCAGCGCGGCCAGACCGGCCGGGCCGTCGTGCACCATGCTGACCTCGTGGCCTTCCATGTCGAGGAAGGCCTTCAGGGTTTCGCAGGCATCGAGGTTGTCCTCGATGATCAGGACGCGGCAGGAGCTGGCGGCGGCGGGATGGTCATCACACTGCGGCGCCGCCGCGTCGGGCAGCGCGCAGGACCGCAAGCGCAGGATGAAACGGCTGCCATGGCCGATGCCCGGACTTTCCGCCGTGATCGTGCCGCCATGCATGGTGACCAGGTTGCGCACCACGTTCAGGCCGATACCGAGCCCGCCCTCCGAGCGCGCCAGCGAACGCGGTCCCTGGGTGAACAGGTCGAAAATATGCGGCAACACGTCTGGCGCGATGCCGGTGCCGTTGTCGCTGATCGTGGCAACGATCTCGCCGCCGTCGAGTGCGACCGTCAATGCGATGCGTCCGCCGTCGCCCGTATACTTCGATGCATTGCCGATCAGGTTAGTGAACACCTGGGTCAGGCGCACGCGGTCGCCGCGCACGCCGATCGCCTGCGGCGGCAGCGCGAGCACGAACTGCTGACCCCGTTCGCTGATGCGCGGCAACACCGTTTCCAGGGCCTGGTCGATTGTGCCGGAGAGCGACAGCGGCTCCGGGTTCAGGGTGATCTTGCCGCTGCTGATGCGGGCCGCGTCCAGCAGGTCGTCGAGCAGGCTGGCCATGTGGTCGACCTGGCGCCGGATAACCTTGGTGAAATTGAGCAGCTGCGGGGTCCCGTTCACCGAGCGTTCCAGCAGCATCGACGACATGCTGATCGGCACCAGGGGATTGCGCAGCTCGTGCGCCAGCATGGCAAGGAATTCGTTCTGGCGCCGGTTTGTATCTTCAGCGTCGTCGCGCAGGCCCTGGGCGCTGATCGCGGCGATAACCAGATGCTCGTTCGCTTCGCGCAGGCGCGCCGCGCTCATCTCCAGCTCGTCCTTGTCTTTCAGGGCTGCGCGCAGGCGCGCGACTTCGTCTTCCAGGCTGTGTACATGGCGCAGCAGCGCGCCAGTATAAGCGTCCGGCTGGACTTGCCCGTCTGCCGGATCAGGGGAACGTTGCATCGAGCTGTTTTCGTTTTCGTGAACCATTCCCTGTTCTCCTCAAGCAGGCGCTACGCTTCGCGCTGCGCCACCACCAAAGACACCGAGGACTTCGGTCGGAAGTTCGTCCACCTCCAGGCCTGCGTCGGTGATCCGGTAGAGGCGCACGTCGTTACTGTGGGCGCAGCCGCGCACCTTGACCACGGACATGAATTTTTGCAGTCTCCCGTCCACCTCGGCATAGCGCAGGCTAACGATGCCGTCGGTCAGGAACGGGATATTCGACTCGCCGAAGCGCAGCTCGCCGAACGCATCGTTCAGTCCGATCGTCACCATTGCGCTGACGCCCAGCTTGGCCACTTCCGACAGCAGGCGAAACACTGCGAGGCGCAAGTCGGCGTGGTACTCGGGCGCCATGTACAGGTCGAACTCCGACAAGGAATCGATGACCAGCCGCTTGGCGCTGGTGCGCTCGATCGTGCGCACCAGTTCATCGATGAGTTCGTCCACCGTCAGGTCGAGCAGACGGCTCTCGACGACGGAAACGTCGCCATCCTGTACGAGCTCGGCCAGCTCGGCGTTGCGCAGGCGCGGCGTGCCCTTTTCGAAATACATGGCCACGCCCTTCTCCCCCTGGCGTACGCCTTCTTGCAGGAAACGCGTGGCAATGATTGTCTTGCCCGATCCGGTGGGACCGGACAGCAGCATCGTGTGCCCTTGTGGCATGCCGCCGTACAGCAACGCGTCGAGACCGGGAACGCCGGTCGAGATGCGGCGCGGGTTGCGGTCGACTGGAACGCCGGGAACACGATCGTCCGCCAGCGGCGGCAGGATGCGCGGGTAGATACGCAGGCCGTCGTCGGTCATGCTGAAGTTATGCGAACCGGCCAGGTGGGCGCGGCCGCGCATCTTCACGATGCGCATCTTGCGCACAACGGTGCTGTGCTGCTGCACCTGGGCCAGCGAGATCACGCCGTCGGCCACCGTCGTGATCGGATTGGCTTCCGGATCGGAACTGGCATATTCGCCAATAAGGAAGCTTGTCGCCTGCCAGCTCGTCATGCGTGTGCCGAGTTCCTGGATGAAGAACTCGAGGTCCGCCACGCCCTCATTGCCGGACCTGGCGGTCTGCACCACCGAGCGGAACGAGTCGACGAACACCAGCGCGGGCGAAAATGCTTCGACCTCGACCATGATGCGTTCGAGCACGCCGCTGAGGTCCCCGGCGCGCAGGCTGTCGCTCAGGTTGACATAACGGATCGCCGGACCGACCTTGTTCATGTCGAAGAACGAGAACTGCTGCTGGTATCGCAGCATCTTCAGGGGCGGCTCGCCCAGCACAGTGAAGAACAGCGCGCGCCGCTCGGCGGTGGCGACGGCGAACATGATCTGGTGCGCCAGCGTGGTCTTGCCGCTGCCGGGCGGGCCGGCGACGAGATTGAACGAGAACTCGGGCAGTCCGCCGCCGAGCAGCGTGTCCAGTCCCGGCACACCGGTTTGCAACAGCCGAAGGGCTACTTTATCGTTCATTTACCTCTGCTCCTGTCCATGCGTCTGCCCATCCCCGCTGACCTGTGCGACGTGTAACAGCTGTTTCGTTAACGCGTCGCCGATCAAGGTGCCCAGCAGTGTGGTGAATGTCTCGAGCAAGGCACGATTCGCGGCGTCCGCATGCTCGGGTCCCATCTCGTTCAGGATTCTGGTCAGGGACGTGAACAGACCGGCTACCGGCCGGGAACTGTCGCAGGCGGACAGGCGCTCGAAGCGCGGGGTCGACAGGCGTAGTGCGCGTCCGAACAGGGCACAGAAGCCGCTCTCGCCAACCAGGGGTGTCAGCTGCTCGCACAAGCTCAGCCAGGGAAGTACCAACGCGGCAGCGCCTGCCTTGCTGGTCATGTCGTCCTCGCCAGGCGACCGGGGCCGCTGCCCTGAGATGTGATCCATGCGCGATTGGGCTGTCGTTTGTTTTGTGTTCGCTCGCCGTTTGGCCGGCTGAAGGGCAATTATATAGGCAGGACATATAATTTTTACAAAATTCCATGATGACGGCATGAAGTCCTACGCACTTGCTTCACCTGCGACATAATGTCCAACAGCAAATTCAATAGGAAGGCGGAGAAATGATGACACTGACGGTGGCAGGCGCCCTGTGCGCGGCTTCAATCCTGGTAGCTGGACAGGCGCAGGCCGCCACCGGACCTGGCGCCGCTGCGCCTGCGCGCACCGCCTCCTTGTCGGCGGATGCGCGCTTCACCGCGATTCACCGCGCCGAATGGGAATGGCGTATCAAGGGAGGGCTTGCGGTCGACGAATCCGAACGCGGCGGGGTCGACCCTGATTTCGAACGCGTCGATGCCGCCTCGCAGGCCGCCCGTTTGCAGCACTGGCAAGGTGTGCTGCGCCAGCTCGGGACGATCGATCCGGCCGCACTCACGGCGCCGGAACAGCTGAATTACCAGGTCTACCGCGCCCAGATCGCAGCCTTTGTCGAAGCACTGCGCTTTCGCGAGTACGAAGCCCCCGTCAACGCCGACAGCGCCTTCTGGACCGACGTGACCTATGGCGCGCGCCAGCCCTTTGCCACACGCGAGGATTACCGACACTATCTGGCTCGCCTTGGAAAGCTGCCGCGTTACTTCAGCGAGCAGCTTGGGAACTTGCGCGCGGGTCTGGCGCGCGGCTTCACGCCGCCGCGCGTCACGCTTCAAGGACGCGATGCCGCACTCGCCTCGGTGGTCGAGGCAAAGCCGGAAGACACTGTGTTCTACACGCCGTTCAAGAGCATGCCGGCCGCGATTCCCGCCTCCGAACAGGCCGCCTTGCGCGCACAGGCGGTCGTGGCGATTCGCGCGCACGTGCAGCCGGCGCATGCGGCGGTGCTGGCCTTCATGCGTGAACAGTACATACCCGGCGCGCGCACGGCGCTCTCCGCCGAGAGCCTGCCCGACGGCAAGGCCTACTACCAGTCGAAGATCGTCGAATTCACGACGACCACATTGAGCGCCGACGAGATTCACCGCATCGGCCTGGCCGAAATGGCGAAGATCCGCGCCGAGATGCTGCAGACGATCTCTGAATCCGGCTTCCAGGGCGACCTGCCCGCCTTCCTAAAGTTCTTGCGCAGCGACCCGCAGTTCTACGCGAAGACGGCCGACGAACTCCTGATGCGCGCGGCCTGGATCTCGAAGAAATTCGACGCCAAAGCCGGCCAGTATTTCGGCTACCTGCCGCGCCAGCGCTTCGCGATCCGCCCGGTGCCGGCCGACCAGGCGCCCTACTACACGGCCGGCCGCGGCGGGCCCGGCGTCTACCTGGTCAACACCTATAATTTGCCGGCGCGCGCGCTCTACAGCCTGCCGGCACTGACCCTGCACGAGTCGGCCCCGGGCCACGCCTTCCAGATGCCGATCGCGCTCGAGCAGAAAGGCGTGCCGCCGTTTCGCCGCGCCTACATTTCGGCCTTTGGAGAAGGCTGGGCGCTCTACACCGAACGCCTCGGCACGGAAATGGGCATCTACGAGACCCCGTACGAAGTATTCGGCATGCTCAGCTACCAGGCCTGGCGCGCATCGCGCCTGGTGGTCGACACCGGCATCCACGCCAGGGGCTGGACCCGCGAACAGGCGCAAGCCTACCTGCGCGAGAACACGGCGCTGTCCGAACACGAAGTGACGACCGAAGTGGACCGCTACATTTCCTGGCCGGGCCAGGCGCTGTCCTACTACCTGGGCCAGATGGCGATCATGGAAGCGCGGGCGAAGGCCGAGAAGGCGCTCGGCGCCAGGTTCGACATCCGCGCCTTCCACGACACCGTGCTGCAGCTGGGGTCGGTGCCGCTGCCGGTGCTCGGCAGCCGGATCGACCGTTTCATTGCCGAGGGCGGCAAGAGTCCGTATCCGAAGGGCGGTTGATCGTTCAATCGTCGGCTGCGGGATCGAGGCCGGGAAACATCACGTCCGTAAAACCAAAGCGCGAAAAGTCGGTAATGCGCATCGGGTACAGGATGCCGAGCAAATGGTCGACCTCGTGCTGGACCACGCGCGCATGGAAGCCGTCGGCGTCAACCCGGATCGGTTTGCCATGCGGGTCGACGCCTTCGTAGCGCAGGCGTACAAAGCGCGGCACGCTGCCGCGCAGGCCCGGCACCGACAGGCAACCCTCGAAGGCCTCCTCGATCTCGTCCGACAAGGGTGTGAGGACAGGATTGAGCAGCACCGTTTCCGGCACCTGGGGTGCATCGGGATAGCGCGCGTTGCGCTGAAAGCCGAAGATCACCAGCTGCAGGTTGACGCCGATCTGGGGCGCGGCCAGGCCTGCGCCATTGGCTGCGTGCATGGTGTCGAACATGTCCTTCACCAGGGCATCGATCTCCGGCGTGCCGAATGCGCGCACAGGCTCGGCCACGCGCAACAGGCGCGAGTCGCCCATCTTCAAAATTTCACGTACCGCCATATCCGTTCTCCTTTGCCAGCTGCGCCAGGAAGGCGCCGAAGCCAGCGGCCGTTTCAGGGTGCTTCAGCCCCATCGCGGCGGTCGCCTGCAGGTAGCCCAGTTTCGAACCGCAATCATACCGCTGTCCGGCATAGCGGTAGGCCAGTACGCGCTCGGCCTGCATCAGGGCGGCGATGCCGTCGGTGAGCTGAATCTCGCCGCCAGTACCGGCGCCGAGGTTCTCCAGGTGGTGAAAAATAGCACCGGTCAGGATGTAGCGGCCGACCACGGCCGATGTCGACGGGGCCTCATCGGGCAGCGGTTTTTCGACGATGTTCGACACCAGTTCCAGCTTGTCGCGGTAAGGCTCGGCCTTGACGATACCGTACTGGCGCGTATTCTCGCGCGCGACTTCCTGCACCGCCAGCACGCTGCATTTTTCGTAGCTGAAGACTTCGGCCATCTGGGCCAGCACCGGCGCGGCGCCGGGCGCGGTGTCCATGAAATCGTCGGCCAGCAGCACCGCGAACGGCTCGTTGCCGACCACCGGGCGGGCGCACAGCACGGCGTGGCCCAGGCCCAGCGGCGCCGACTGGCGGATGTAGATGCAGGTGACGTTCTTCGGGATGACGCCGCGCACCAGCTCGAGCAAGGCCTGCTTGTTGGCCGCTTCCAACTCGGCCTCGAGTTCGTAGGCCGTGTCGAAATGGTCCTCGATCGCGCGCTTGTTGCGGCCGGTGATGAAGATCATCTCGGTGATGCCGGCGGCGACCGCCTCCTCGACCGCGTACTGGATCAGCGGCTTGTCGACGATTGGCAGCATCTCCTTCGGCTGCGCCTTGGTGGCGGGAAGGAAGCGGCTGCCCAGGCCTGCGACCGGAAAAACGGCTTTGCGAATGTTATGCATGGTGTGTTCCCTGGTGTTCAGTATATGTCATTGCGGCGCCGCCGCGGCCAGCAAGGCCAGCAGCCCTGCTTCGTCGAGCACCGTCACGCCGAGCGACTCGGCTTTGGCCAGCTTGCTGCCTGCCTCCGCGCCGGCCACGACATACGCCGTTTTCTTCGATACCGAACCGGACACCTTGCCCCCGGCCGCCTCGATCAGGACACCGGCGTCGTCGCGCGACATGGTCGGCAGCGTGCCGGTCAGGACAAAGGTCTGCCCACTCAGCGCGCCCCCCTGCTCTTGCGCTTCCTGGGGCAACTGCTCGAATAATTCGCGCCGCAGGTTCGCCAGGGCCGTTACCGTCTCGCGGTTCGCGGGCACGGCCATCCAGGCGTCGAGGGCGGCGACGACGGACTCGGGCAAGCCGAACACGCCGAACACACGCAGGTGCGCCAGGTCTTCGAGCGTGCGCCCGGCCAGCAGCTGGCGCGCGCGCGGCTCGGTCAGCTTCGGGATGTCGAGCGCGGCCAGCAGCGCCACTTCGTCGAGGCGTTCGCGCAGCGCGGCTTTCGGCGGATGTTCTCCCTGCGGCGACACGCCCGTTTCCAGCAGCGCATCGAGCGCGGCCTGATTCTTCGGCTCGAGAAAGAAGTCGGCGATCGATTCGGCCACCGTGCCGCCGATGTCCGGCAGCACGCGCAAGAGCGCGGCGGGTGCGCGGCGCACCAGCGCCAGGCTGCCCAGCCAGTCGGCAAGGGTCTTGGCGGTCGACTCGCCGACGTGGCGGATGCCGAGCGCGAACAGCAGGCGCTCGAGTGGCGGCTGGCGGCTGGCGGCGATCGCGTTCAACAGGTTGTCGGCCCACTTGGTCGGCACCTTGCCCTGCCGGACCGTATCGGGCGTGCTGCCGTCGCGCTCGTCGGCCAGGCGCTTCATGGCCAGCAAGTCATCCAGGTTCAGTTTATACAGGTCGGCCACGCCGTGGATCAGGCTGCACTCGACCAGGCTGTCGATGTAGCGGTCGCCCAGGCCCTCGATGTCCATCATGCGGCGGCCGGCGAAGTGGCGGATCGCTTCCTTGCGCTGGGCCGCGCAAGAGAGGCCCCCCGAACAGCGTGCGATGGCTTCGCCCTCTTCGCGCACCACGTGCGAGCCGCACACCGGGCAGACGTTCGGCAGCGTGTAGACCATCGGTTCCGGCGTCGGCCGGCGCTCGAGCACGACCGAGAGCACCTCGGGAATGACGTCGCCGGCGCGGCGCACGACCACCGTGTCGCCCACGCGCACGTCTTTGCGGCGCACTTCAATCTCGTTGTGCAACGTCGCGTTGGTGACGGTCACGCCGCCGACCGACACCGGCACCAGGCGCGCCACCGGTGTGATCGCGCCGGTGCGGCCCACCTGGACGTCGATCGCGGAGACGACCGTCAGCGCTTCCTCGGCCGGGAATTTATGGGCAAGCGCAAAACGCGGCGCGCGCGACACGAAGCCGAGCGCGCGCTGGTCCGGCAGGCGGTCGACCTTGTAGACGACACCGTCGATTTCGTAAGGCAGCGCCGCGCGGCGTGCGCCGATATCCCGGTAGTAGCCGAGGAGGCCCTCGCGGCCCGTGACGACAGCACGCTCTTTCGACACCGGCAAGCCCAGACGGTCGAACCAGTCGAGCACTGCCGAATGGGACTCCGGCATGCTGGCCCCTTCCAGCAGGCCAATCCCGTAGGCGAAGAAGCGCAGCTTGCGCTGGGCCGTGATGCGCGCGTCGAGCTGACGCAGGCTGCCGGCGGCGGCGTTCCTCGGGTTGGCGAATTCCTTCTGGCCGGCATCGCGCTGGCGCCCATTCAGGCGCGCGAAGTCTTCCTTGAACATGAGGACTTCGCCGCGCACCTCCAGCACCGCCGGGATGTCGTCGCCGTGCAAACGCAGCGGAATCACGCGCACGGTGCGGATGTTCGCCGTCACGTCCTCGCCCGTGTAGCCGTCGCCGCGGGTGGCGGCCTGCACGAAGACACCGTTCTCGTAGCGCAGGCTCATCGCCAGGCCGTCGAATTTCAGTTCGGCCGCATAGGCGACTTCGCCGTTGTCGAGGCCATCGCGCACGCGGCGGTCGAAGTTGTCGACGTCCTCATCGGCAAAGCCGTTGTTCAACGACAGCATCGGCACCGCATGGGTCACCTGCTTGAACTCGGGGATGGGCGCGGCGCCCACGCGCGAGGTCGGGGTGTCGGGCGACACCGCTTCCGGGTGCGCGGTCTCGAGTTCCTGCAGTTCGCGGAACATGCGGTCGTACTCGGCGTCGGGAATCAATGGCGCGTCGAGCACGTGGTAGTTGTAGATGTGGCGGTTCAGTTCCTCGACCAGCGCCGCCATGCGCGCCACGTGTTCTGCTTGCTCCCTCATCGACACCTCCTCAGCTGAACAGGCGCAGTGCGCGGGTCGAGCCGGCGGGAATATCGGCCGCGTCCATTTCGGTATAGAACTCCTTCACCTGGCCGGCGATTTCATCCAGGGTCGAATCGAGCAGCGGCTGCTCGAAATCGTCCACCATGCTCCCATCCAGGCGCAGCACCAGGTCGCGCGCAGCAGTCACCATGGCGCCAAAGCCGTCACGTGCGGGAGCCACGCAAGGCACATCGAGCAGCAGCGTCAGGCGGTCGGTGGTGTCTGCGCCGAGCGTGACGTTGGTCGAGAGCGTAAACAGCACGCCGCCGGCGCCGTCAGGCATGGCGAAGCGGCCATCCGGGCGCACGTCGAAACCGGCTTTCTCGAGCGCGCCGATCAGCGTGGACATCGCCCACGGCGGGCCGTTCGATTTCAGGTTCACACCCAGCTGGGCGTCGTGGCCGGCGACGAACTTGTGCAGGGTGCGCGCTTCGCTCATCACCTCGATCATGTCCGGCACTTCCGGCTCGGCGCCGATCTCGTCGGCCACCGCACGCAGGCGCGTGACCAGCTCCGAGTATTCGAGTTCGTTCAGCGCCGTGGTACGGGTGGCCATCTGCACGCCCGCCTGCAGCTTGGTGTACACGCCGCCATGCACGATCGGCTCCCAGTCGCCGCTCACGGCCAGACCGATGTAATGGATCGGCTTGTTGCCGATGCGGCGCAGCTGTTGCAGCGCCGGCAGGATCTTGTCGCCGCGCGCCGCGCCATCGAGGGCCAGCGGGATCATGCAGTCGATCAGCGGGTCGACCAGGCTCTCGGCCAGTTCGGCGGGCGCAGGAGCGTCCTGCAGCGGCCCGGCCGGGGCCAGGGAAGCCGGCGCATCGGATGCGCCGGAGGAGGAAGCTGCGCCGGCGGAATGCGTGCCGGCGGGCGCACCGGCGGCGGGCTCATCCGCGGCGGGTGCACCCGTGCCGAAGCCCGGTTCGACCGGCCCCATCGGCGGCGTCGCGCCGATGTCGAGCACCGGTTCGCTGCGCTCGACCGGCGTGCCGTCCGGGCGCATCAGGACGTCGTCGTGGTCGGAGGCGAAGGCGCGCTCGACGCTCTTTCGCGCCTTGTGTTCCTGCCACTTGTTATAGGAGATGACGCCGACGACGAATACGCCGCCCGCCGCGATCAGGCTCATTTGAAGGTCTGTCATGCTGCTTGTGCCTCTTGTGCGAAATGGGTGGCGGACTCCATGTCCACCGCCACGATGCGCGATACGCCCTGCTCCTGCATCGTCACACCGATCAGTTGATTGGCCATTTCCATCGCAATCTTATTGTGCGAAATGAAAAGGAATTGGGTATGTTCGGACATGCGCTTGACCATGCGGCAAAAGCGCTCGGTATTGGCGTCGTCGAGCGGCGCGTCGACCTCGTCCAGCAGGCAGAACGGCGCCGGGTTCAGGCGGAACATCGAAAACACGAGCGCGGTCGCCGTCAAGGCCTTCTCGCCGCCCGACAGCAAATGGATGGTGGCGTTCTTCTTGCCCGGCGGCTGGGCCATCACCTGCACGCCGGCGTCCAGGATCTCGTCGCCCGTCATGACGAGCCTGGCATTGCCGCCGCCGAACAGGATCGGGAACAATTCCGAAAAGTGCGTATTGACGCGCTCGAAGGTGTCCTGCAGCAGCTCGCGCGTTTCCTTGTCGATGCGGCGGATCGCGTCTTCCAGCGTGGCGATTGCCTCGTTCAGGTCCGCGTTCTGCGCGTCGAGGAAGCGCTTGCGTTCGGAAGCCGTCGCCAGTTCCTCGACCGCGGCCAGGTTCACCGCGCCGAGCGCCGCAATCGCATTCGTCAGGCGCGTCACCTCGCCCTGCAGGTAGGGGGCTTTCAGGTCCGGATCGAGCTTTTGCGCCAGCTGCGTCTCGTCGGCGCCGGTGGCGGCCAGGGCTTCGGCGAACTGCTCCTGGTTCAGGCGCGCGGCCTGTTCCTTCAGCTGCATCTCGGTAATGCGGTCGCGCTGCGGTTGCAGGTTGCGGTCAACACCGGTGCGCGACTCTTCGGCATGGCGCAAAGCTTGCGCCACCTGGTCCAGTTCATGGCGCGCTTCCGACAGCGCCTTTTCCTGCGACGTGCGCCGGTCTAGCAGTTCCTGCAAGCCTTCGTGGGCGCTGCCGCTTTCCAGGCTGGCGAGTTCCGCCTGGCCGCTTGCCAGGCTGCCGGCCACCTGCGCCGCCTGTCCATGCGCAGTGCCGATGCTGCGCCGCAGCTCCTCGATCTTCGCGCGGCCGGTCTTCTCGGCGAACAGCGCTTCCTGGGCGCCGCGTTCGAGCTCGCGCAGCTTGTCGCGCGCCTCGGACAATGCGCTTTCCCTCTGCAGGAACAGGGTCTGGCCGTCTTCGAAGCTGCCCTGCAGTTCGGCCAGTTCCATATCGAGCTGCTCGAACTGCTGCTCCGCTTCCTGCTGGACCATGCGCTGCTCTTCTTCCTGGGCCGCGATCTCGGCGAGATCGACGTCGATCTGGCTGCTCCTCTGGTTGAAGCGCGATTCGACTTCGTTCTGGCGCACGACCTCGATCTGCAGGGCGTGGGTTTCGCGCTGCAGCGTGGCGATGCGTGCACGCGCATCCTGCAGGCGCCGCGTGAGTTCCGTCACGGCGGCATCGGCGCGCGTGGCGCGGGTGCGCGCTTCGTCCGTCAGCAAGACCTGGGCACGCAGCTGTTTGCCGATGTTGTCGATGTCGTGCTGGCGCGCCAGCATGCCATCCTGCTCGGCGTCGGCGGCGTAGAAGCGAACGCTCGAACCCGTGATCACATGGCCCTGGCGCGTAACGAAGGATGCGCCCTGGGGCAAACGCGCCCGTTCGGCAAAGGCTTCGGTCGCCGTCTCGGCGATGAACACCAGGTGGAGCCAGTCGTTCAACACGCCGCGCAGGCCCGGGTCGTTCAATTTGAGCAGGCTGGCAAAGGATTTCAGGCCCATCACCTCGAACGATGCGGGCGCGCCAGGCGCCGGCGCATAGATCGCCAGGCGGCTTGGGGGCGCGTCGCCCACGAATGCCTTGGCCCAGTCGATGTTCGAGAGTTCGAGGGCGCCGGCGCGCTCGCGCAGCACGGCTTCGAGCGCCGTCTCCCAACCCTCCTCGACCTGCACCTTCTGCCACAGACGCGGCAGCGTGTCGAGTTCGTGCTTGCGCAGCCAGGGCGCGACCTTGCCCTGGGTTTGCACACGTTCCTGCAGCTGCTTCAAGGCCGACAGGCGCGCCTCCAGCTGGGCATTGGTGGTGGACTCCTGCTGCAACCCGGCGTGCGCGGCGCGGCGTTCGGTCTCCGCCGCGTCCTGCATGGCAGCGGCTTCTTCCTGCAGCAGGGTCTGTTCTTCCAGCGCCTGCTGCTTTTCTTCCAGCTGCATGCGCAGATTCGACAGGTGCGCGCTGTCGGGCGGCGCCAAGGCCTTTTTTTCCGCTTGCAGCCGCTCGCGCCGGGTGGTCAGGCTATTCAAGATATTGCCCGCATTGCGGCCATGGGCGGCGGCCAGCTCGATGCGCTGACGCACCTCGCCGATGCGGGCACGGGCTTCGTCACCGCGGCGCTGGGCTTCGCGCCAGGCGGTGTCTAGTTCCGGCAGGCGTTCGCTGTGCGCTTCGACCGCGATCTGGGCGCCTTCCGCGCGCGCGGCGAGTTCCTCGACCTTGTAGGTCGCTTCCTCGATCTGTTCTTCGTATTCATCAGCTTGGGCCAACCACGTGTCGCGCTGGGCAGTCAGGGTGCCGAGCTGGTTCTGCAGGCGGGTACGCGATTCGATCACGAACTTGATCTGCGCTTCCAGGCCGCCGATTTCGGAATTGGTTTGATACAGCGCGCCCTGCGCCGTGTGCAGGCGGTCGCCCACCGCAAAATGGTGCTGGCGCAGGTGTTCGAGCTCGAGCTCGACGTTACGCAATGTCGCGGTCTGCTCTTCCAGGCTGTTCTGGGCTTCTTCCATCTCGCGGAAATAGCGCGTCTGTTCCGTTTTGGCTTCGTTCTTGCGCAACAGCCAGAGGAGCTTCTGCTTTTCTTCCTGGTCCGCTTGCAGCTGGTGGAACCGCGTTGCCACTGCCGCCTGGGCTTCGAGCTTGTCGAGGTTGGCGTTCAGTTCGCGCAGGATGTCTTCGACGCGCAGCAGGTTTTCGCGGGTATCGGATAAGCGATTCTCCGTTTCGCGGCGCCGCTCCTTGTACTTCGAGACGCCGGCCGCTTCTTCCAGGAAGACACGCAGTTCTTCCGGACGCGACTCGATGATGCGCGCGATCATGCCCTGGCCGATGATGGCATAGGCGCGCGGGCCCAGGCCCGTGCCGAGGAAAATGTCCTGGATGTCGCGCCGGCGCACCGGCTGGCTGTTGATGTAATAGGTGGAGGTGCCGTCGCGCGTGAGGGTGCGCTTGACGGCGATCTCGCCGTACTGGCCCCACTGGCCGGCGGCCTTGCCGAGACTGTTGTCGAACACGAGTTCGACCGAGGCCCGGCCCGAGGGCTTGCGGTGGGTGGAACCGTTGAAGATCACGTCCTGCATCGACTCGCCGCGCAACTCCGACGCTTTCGATTCGCCCAGCACCCAGCGCACGGCGTCGATGATGTTCGACTTGCCGCAGCCATTCGGGCCAACCACGCCAACCAGTTGCCCGGGCACCTGGAAATTGGTGGGATCGACGAAAGACTTAAATCCCGACAATTTAAGGGAGGATAGTCGCACGTTGCTTGGGGTACTCGGGAATCGATGAAGGACGCATCATACCATCTGCTGCTTGCTTTTCGGCCAAGTTTGCAAGCAAACGGGACGATGCAGCCCCGGCAGGCGCCGGGCCGATCAGAGCGCGGCGCGCAGCGGCGCCGGGTCGTTGACGGCGTCCTGCATCGCCCCGACCAGCACGCGCCCGACCACGCCCTCGAGCGCGAGTACCTCGATATTGCCGGCGCGCACGGCCTCGAGCAGCTTGTCGGCGGACAAGGAGAACGATTCCTGGCGCGTTCCGCTCGAGAAAATGAAGAGCGAGCGCAGCGGGCTGACCCAGGCCAGCCTGACCTTGCGCACGCCGCCGCCCGGCTGCCTGAACTCGAGACGCACGCCGCGCTCCAGTGCGTCGACGAGGATGGCTGCCTCGTCCTTTTCCGGCCCCTCCTCCCCGGCGGCGACGGCCTGCTCCTGGGCGATGCGGCGCAGCGCGTCCTGCCGGGCTGCTTCCACGGCGATCTCGAGCTGGCGCTCGGGCGACAATTCCAGCGGCGCGCGCACGATCGAAAGGTGGCATTTCGCCAGTTCGGCGAAAAATTGCAGGCGCTCGGCGTCCTGCCACTTGATGGCGTCCAGCCATTTGTTGAGCGCAGTGAGCAGGCCCGGGAGCTTGGCAATGAGCGCTTTACGCTGCTCTTGCGTCGCTTTCGGCTTCACGGTCCAGACCAGCTCGTCCATCGTCCGGGTCGCATTTCCTACCGCGCCCGGGCGTTCTTCCTCGATCAGGTGGGCAAAGGTCAGCACGTCGAGCCAGCGCTGCGCGAGAAAGCTGGACACCACGCCCACCAGTTCGCCGTCGGCGACGCGTACCCGTACCGCCTGGCGCGCCGAGCGCAGGGCGACGGTCTGCTTTTCCTGCTGTGTGGCACGCGCGATCGGCGCGGCGATCGCTTCCTCGGCCGCGCGCTCCTCGACCGCCAGCTGCGCTTCGAGGTCGGCGACTGCCTCGGCAAAAGCGGCCGGCTGGGTATCGCCCTCGCGCCCGATCCTGGCGACACCGCGGCGCATGGCCTGCACCACCGGATCGTCGCCGCTCTTGCGGCCCTCCCAGCCCATGGTCGAGAGCAGGTCGATCATGCGCCGCGCCGGGTGCGCTTCCTCGAAGAAGAAGTCCTGGTCGAGCAGGGCCGCTTTCAGCACCGGCACCTGCAGGAAGCGGATCAGTTCGCGTGTCTCGGCCGGGATGCTGTCGTCGAGCAGCACGGTTTCGAAAATGCGCGACAACAGGTCGAGCGTGTTTTCTTCGCCGCGCGACAGGGCGCCCTGGGGCAGGCTTTGCTTGAAGCGCGGCAGGTAAAAGACATTGTGCGGCAGCGCCGCCGGTGCGTTCGCGCTGGCGCCAGGAGCTGCTGCTGGCAGTTGCAGGCCGGCCAGCAGGTCGAGCAGCGAGGCGTGCTGGCCGGCTGCCGCAATGGCGCCGGCGGCAGGCAGGGCTGACGCGCCCTGCCCTGGAACGAAGCCGGGAAAAGCCACTGTCGCCGCGGCGTGGGCGCTGCCTGGCGCCACGCCAAACCCTGTCGCCGCACTGGGACGCCATCCATTTCCCTGCGGCATATTCGGCAACTCAGGCACCAGCGCTGCCGCGCCCGCCTCGTCCCCCGCGCCAGCGAGCAGGCTGCGCAGCTGCCGGGCCAGCGCGGCATCCATGCCTGGCCGGCGGCGGCCGGTATCGGCCGTCTTGCTGATGTGGAAGCGTTCGCGCGCCTGCTTGCTCCGTGCGCGTAAAGCGGCGTCGAGCGCTTCCAGCAGCGGTCCCAGGTCGAGGAAGAGCTCGGGGCGCAGCAGCGGCAGCAGCAGCGGGTGGTCATCCTGCTCCGGCGTGAAGGCGCGCCAGGCATCGTGGACCGCGGTCAGGAAGACTTCGGGGCGGAAGGGATTCTGGCCGGGCCGCAGCAAGTCGCGCCCGAGCAGCTGGCCGATGCGCACGCACAGGCTTGCCAGGGTTTCGGAATGCGCGATGTCGAAGGGCCGGCACAGCGCGCCGAAAGCGACTTTGGACTCCATCACCTCGATCGGCACCAGCGAGAGCGAAATGGCATCGGCGCGGGTCTTTGCGCCCGGCACCAGTTCGTCGACCGCTTCACGCAGGGCGCGCTCGATCGCCTCGCCGGCCAGGTGGACGAAGGCGTAAGTGTTGCTTTTCAGGAGGTTGCCGGCCCTGGCGCGGCGGTAGGCGCCCTGCGGGTCGAGGCCGGCCGTGGTCATGTCGGCCATTGCCGCTGCGAGCCGGTTGACCATGCCGGTCAATTGCTCGTTGACGCCAGCGCAGGCGTCGCGGACGAGTTCGGCCAACACCCCGCGCGGAAGCGCGGGCGGCTTGGGGCTGGCGGGTTCGTTGGCGGCGTTGGCCATGATCTGGTTCATCCTGTGGCGCCTTGCGCCGACACGTCATTGTTGCACATTATTTCCGAAAGGCAATAGTTCGGACCATGAAATTTTCGCGCTCCACCGTTCACGGCATGTCCAGGCGGCATCTTTAACTTTGCGATGACGCAAACAGACTCCGTTTTGTTTCCCTAACATAACAAGGTCCCCTTTCCCCCATCCCGCCCGAGGAAGCTCCCATGAAACAGATTCGTCAACTCGACACCAGCTTCAAGATCGTTGGCGCATTCGCGCTGCTGTTCGTGCTGGGTGCCGCCTGCATGCTGTGGCTGCTGTCGCAACCGGGCGACGCCGCGGGTCTGCAGGGCCGCGCGGTGCTTTGCCTCGGGTTCGGCCTGATCGTGACGATCCTGCTGGCCACCTGGGTCGCGCGCGAAGCCAGGCGGCCGCTGCACGAAGCCCTGACGGTGGCGCAGCGCGTGGCCGAGGGCGACCTGCGCATGCGCGCCGCGCCCGGCGCCGCCGGCGAAAGCGCTGCGCTAATGGCGGCGCTCGGCGCGCTGGCCGGCAAGCTGGCAGGCATGATCGGCGAGGTGCGCGAAGGCGCTGCGGGGATTGCGACCGGCACCACCGAGATCGCCAGCGGCAACATGGACCTGTCAAAGCGCACCGAACAGCAAGCCGCCTCGCTGGAGGAAACCGCCTCCTCGATGGAAGAGCTGACCGCCACCGTGCGCCAGAACGCCGACTCCGCGCACGCGGCCAGCAAACTGGCGCTGTCGGCCTCGGAAGTGGCGGTCAAGGGCGGCGCGGTGGTGACCGACGTGGTCGGTACGATGGCCTCGATCAACGACTCCTCGAAGCGCATCGCCGAGATCATCGGGGTGATCGACGGCATCGCCTTCCAGACCAACATCCTGGCCCTCAACGCGGCCGTGGAAGCGGCCAGGGCCGGCGAACAGGGGCGCGGCTTTGCCGTGGTGGCCTCGGAGGTGCGCAACCTCGCCCAGCGCTCGGCTGCGGCCGCGAAGGAAATCAAGGCCCTGATCGACGATTCGGTGGCCAAGGTCGATGCCGGCACCCTGCTCGTCGACAAGGCCGGGCGCACGATGGATGAAGTGGTCACCAGCGTCAAGCGCGTCACCGACATCATCGGTGAAATCGCTGCCGCCAGCGCCGAGCAGACCGCCGGCATCGAGCAGGTCAACGGGGCGATTGCGGCAATGGACCAGGCGACCCAGCAGAACGCGGCGCTGGTCGAGGAGTCGGCGGCGGCCGCCACGACGGTGCGCGAGCAGGCGGCAGCCCTGGGCCGCGCGACGGACGGTTTCGTGCTGGCCGGCGACGCGGCGCCTGCGGCGTCGCCAGCCTCGCCTGCGACCGTACGCCAATTGCCGTCGGCGAAAAAGCCGGCGCCGGCGCCGCGCAAGACTGCCCGGACATCCGCCTCATCGGCAGCGCCAAAAACCGTCACGCCGATCCGGCGCGTCGCGACCAAACCGGAGGTGGATTGGGAGGAATTTTGAGGTGATGGCAAACGTCGCTAACGAAAAACATTGACCTATTCGAAGCATGCATTATTTTCAATATGTAGGTGACTATCCTACACGGGCTCAAGCGGTCATCCGATAGCGGCCCACCAGGTCGGCTCGCATGATTGCAGCACCGAAAACAACTGCTGAATAAACGCAGTATTTCGGCGAGCAGGCATATTTCTCATTCATTGAAAGGAAATAATCATGGCCCCGAATCAGAAAAAAGGAACGCAAGGCGGCACTCCCGAACAGCACGCAGACGCCGGTCGCCAGAGCCACAAGAACGATGCGAACAAACAGTTCGGCTCGGGCGCCGGCTCGCGCAGCGGCGCCCAGGAAGACACTCTCGCGGAGGGCCGCCAGGGCAAGCGCGAAGGCAACAAGCAGTCCGTCTCGGGCACCCGTGGCGGCACGCCGGAACAGCACGCCGCAGCCGGTCGTCAAAGCCACAAGAACGACGCAAAGAAGTAATGTCGCACCCTCCGTCACCTGGGGTGACGGCGATAAAAAAGAGCCCGGCGCCTTATTGCGGTCCGGGCTCTTTCATTATGTGGCGTGCATTCAACTTGCCGGGTTGTATTCAATGCAAATATTCTTTGCCTGAAACCGCTTATGTGCAAATACTGTTTGCACCGGTTTGGGGGGCTCAGATATTGCGCAGGATTGCACCTTTCGGCGGGATGAAATCGGCCACCTCGTTGATCATGTTGGCGCTCTTGGCATCGCGCGAATTGAGATGCAGGTCGGAATACTGGTGGATTGCCCACTGCTCGGGCGAGAGCTCGACATGCTTGCGCAGGATCGACTCGGTGCGCGCATCGTCTGCACGCAAGCCTTCGACGATAATGTTGAGCGCATCCGGCCGGGCGCCCGGCGAGGCCGTCGCATGCGACTTGTGCACCATGAAGCGCGCTGTTTCGCTGGCGTAACGGCGCGAACCCGACAGATACATGATGACGGCGATCGAGGCGACCGCACCGCCGTTATACATCACGAATTCGATCGGAGACTTCGACATGAAGTTGTACAGGCACAGGCCGTCGCTCACATAGCCGCCGTTCGACTGGACCAGCACGTGGGCCGTCTCGATGCCGTCCTCGGTCATATGGCCGACCGCCTCGAATACCCGGTGCACCATGTCGCTGTTGACGTCGCCTGACAGGGTGAACCACGCTTCCTTGCTGTGTTTTCCTTGATCTTCGCTCATGGTCTTGTTTTACCCCGCAAAGTGTGACCCCCAGTTTATCAAATCGAGGAAAAAGCCTGCGCGCATGAACACCAACAGTGCGCAGCATCAAAGCGAGCTCGACATTTCGTTGCGCAGCCGATAAACGCCCGCGCGATTGACAGGGACATCGAGGTGACATATTCTCCACAGTCTTGATCGGGAGAGGTCAGCGATACGCTGACGCCGAAGGGGCATCACCCAAAAACTCTCAGGCAAAAGGACCGGTCAGGGGTCGGCGCGCGACGCGCGCAGATCAACTCTGGAGAGCGGCCGCGGTCAACACACCCGGGCCCACCGAAGGGGCAGGCGATTTCGATTGCTATCTCTCAGGTACCAAGGACAGAGGGGCGCGCAGCGCACGTACCGGCACGGCCGGCGTGGCAGCCCCCCTATTGTTCTGCCCTGAGGATTCCATGACGCTCAAAACGACCCCGCTCAATTCCGCACACCGCGCCGCCGGCGCCAAGATGGTCGATTTCGGCGGCTGGGACATGCCCGTCAATTACGGCTCGCAAATCGAAGAGCACAACGCCGTGCGCCTCGATGCCGGCATGTTCGACGTCTCGCACATGTGCGTGGTCGATCTCGAAGGCGCCAATGTACGCGCTTTTCTCCGCGGCCTGCTGGCCAATAACGTCGACAAGCTGCAGGTGCCCGGCAAGGCGCTCTATTCGTGCATGCTCAACCCCGAGGGTGGCGTCATCGACGACCTGATCGTCTATTTCTTCCGCGAAGACTGGTTCCGCCTGGTCGTCAACGCCGGCACCGCCGAGAAGGACATCGCCTGGATGCGCCAGCAGAACGACGCCACGAACAGCGGCCTGACGATCACCGGGCGCCGCGATGGTGAGAATGCCATCGCCCTGGTCGCCGTGCAGGGCCCGAACGCGCGCGCAAAGGTCTGGCAGGTGCTGCCCGAAACCCAGGCCGCCTCCGACGCCATGAAACCCTTCAACGTCGTGATCGTGCCGGATACCGCATTCGGCGAAGTCATGGTCGCGCGCACCGGCTACACCGGCGAAGACGGTTTCGAGCTCGGCTGCCCGGCCGACAAGGTCGAAGCGCTGTGGAATGCCCTGGTGACCGAGGGCGTCAAGCCGGCAGGTCTCGGCGCACGCGACACGCTGCGCCTGGAAGCGGGCATGAACCTGTACGGCATGGACATGGACGAGAACGTAAATCCGCTCGACGCCGGCCTGGCGTGGACCATCGACCTGGTGTCCGAGCGCGACTTCATCGGCAAGGCGGCGCTGCAGGCGAAGGGCCAGAACGCGAACTTCATGGGCCTGATCCTGCGTGAAAAAGGCGGCATCCTGCGCGCCCACCAGCGCGTCGTCGCCGCATCCGGAGAGGTCGGAGAAATCACCAGCGGCACCTTCAGCCCGTCGATGCAGCAAGCCATTGCGCTGGCGCGCGTGCCGCTCGATGTCGCGGTCGGCGACACCGTGCACGTCGAGATCCGCGACAAGAAGCTGGCGGCGACCGTGGTCAAGCTGCCGTTCGTCCGCAACGGCAAAGTGCTGGCCGTCTAATATAATATCGCCCTATCCCAACCTGGAGCCCTGACCATGAACATTCCTACCGACCTGAAATACACCGAGTCCCATGAGTGGGTCCGCCTCGAGACCGACGGCACGCTTACCGTCGGCATCACCGAGTATGCGCAGGACGCACTGGGCGACATCGTGTTCGTCGAACTGCCGCAGGTCGGCAAGACCCTCACGGCCGGCCAGGACGCCGCGGTGGTCGAGTCGGTGAAGGCCGCCAGCGACATCTACGCACCCGTCGCCGGCAGCGTCGTCGCCGTGAACCAGCCGGTCGCCGACGCGCCGGACTCGATCAACGAAGATGCCTTCAGCGCCTGGCTGTTCAAGCTGCAGCCGACGGACGCGAATGCGATCAACGGCCTGCTCGACGCCGACGCCTACGGCAAGTCGACCGGCAATTAAGGCAGAATCGAGCAGTCAACGCCCTGCGCCGCACGCGTGCCACGCAGGGCTGTCGCAGAGCCCCGTACCGAATCCCACCCATTGACCGGCCGTTTTATCTGCCACCGTCACCTCTTTTTGGCCACCACCATGACCCGCACCAGCCTCACCCAACTCGAAGCCCGCGATTCCTTCATTCCGCGCCACATCGGTCCATCGACTGCCGTGGAAGCGTCGATGCTCTCGACCCTCGGCTACGCTACGCGCGCCGCGCTGATCGACGCGGTCGTTCCCGCCAACATCCGCCGCAAGGACAAGCTCGACCTGGGCCAGTTCTTCGAGCCGCTGCCGGAGCAGGCAGCCCTCGCCAAGCTCAAGGCGATCGCATCGAAGAACAAGGTCATGAAGTCGGTCATCGGCCAGGGCTATTACGGCACCCATACGCCGGCTGTCATCCTGCGCAACATCTTCGAAAACCCGGCCTGGTACACCGCCTACACCCCGTACCAGCCCGAGATCTCGCAGGGCCGCCTGGAAGCGATCCTGAACTTCCAGCAGATGATCACCGACATGACCGGCATGGGCATCGCCAACTCGTCGATGCTCGATGAAGGCACCGCCGCCGCGGAAGCGATGACGCTGATCCAGCGCGTCGGCAAGTCCGCCTCGAAAGTGTTTTATGTCGCCGACGACGTGCTGCCGCAAACCCTGGAAGTGATCCGGACGCGCGCCGAGCCGATCGGCGTCGAAGTGCGCACGGTTGCAGCAGGCGATATCGAGAACCTGGATGACACCTGCTTCGGCGTACTGCTGCAATACCCGGGCGTGAACGGCCAAGTGCGCGACTACGGCATTGCCTGCGAAAAGCTGCATGCGGCCGGCGCGATGGTCGTCGTCGCCGCCGACCTGCTGGCCTTGACCGTGCTCACGCCGCCGGGCGAATGGGGTGCGGACGTGGTCGTCGGTAACAGCCAGCGCTTCGGCGTGCCGCTCGGTTTCGGCGGCCCGCACGCGGGTTTCCTCGCCACGCGCGACGAGTACAAGCGCTCGATGGCGGGCCGCCTGGTCGGCGTGTCCGTCGACGCGCAAGGCAACAAGGCCCTGCGCCTGGCGCTGCAGACGCGCGAACAGCACATCCGCCGCGAGAAAGCGACCTCGAACATCTGTACCGCCCAGGTGCTGCTGGCCGTGATGGCCGGCATGTACGCGGTCTACCACGGCCCGCAAGGCTTGACCCGCATCGCCCGGCGCGTGCATCGCATGACCGGCATCCTGGCTGCGGGCTTGTCGCAGATGGGCCTCGCGCTGGCCAATGACACCTTCTTCGACACGCTGACGATCAAGACCGATCGCGCCGCCGAACTGCACGCAGCCGCGAACGAAGCCGGCGTCAACCTGCGCCGCGTCGATGACGGGCACGTCGGCCTGTCGCTCGACGAAACCACGACCCGCGAAGACATCGCCCTGCTGTTCTCGGTGTTTGCGAACGGCGCTGCGGTGCCGGATATCGAGTCGCTCGACAAGGATGCGGCTGACGCCTTTCCGTCGACCCTGGCGCGCAGCAGCGCCTTCCTGACCCACCCGACCTTCAACCGCTACCACGCCGAGCACGAGATGCTGCGTTACCTGCGCGCTCTGGCCGACAAGGACCTGGCGCTCGACCGCACAATGATCCCGCTGGGTTCGTGCACGATGAAGCTGAACGCCACTTCGGAAATGATCCCGGTCACCTGGCCCGAGTTCTCGAACATCCACCCGTTCGCACCCGACGACCAGACCGTCGGCTACCGCGAGATGATCTGCCAGCTGGAAGAGATGCTGTGCGCCGTCACCGGCTACGCCGCCATTTCGCTGCAGCCGAACGCCGGCTCGCAGGGCGAGTACGCGGGCCTGCTGGTGATCCAGAAATACCACCAGGCGCGTGGCGAAGGCCACCGCAACATCTGCCTGATCCCGTCGTCCGCGCACGGCACCAACCCGGCATCGGCCAACATGGTCGGCATGCAGGTGGTGGTGACGGCCTGCGACGAGAACGGCAACGTCGATCTCGCGGACCTGAAGAAGAAAGCCGAACAGCACAGCGCGAACCTGGCCTGCGTGATGATCACCTACCCGTCCACCCACGGCGTGTTCGAGGAAGGCATCGCCGAACTGTGCGAGATCATCCATGCGCACGGCGGCCAGGTTTACATCGACGGCGCCAACATGAACGCGCTGGTCGGCGTGGCCGCGCCCGGCGCCTTCGGCGGCGATGTGAGCCACCTGAACCTGCACAAGACCTTCTGCATCCCGCACGGCGGCGGCGGTCCCGGCGTCGGCCCGATCGGCGTCGGCGCCCACCTGGCCCCATTCCTGCCGAACCAGCGCTCGACCGGCTATGTGCGCAGTGAAGAAGGCATCGGCGCAGTCAGCGCCGCGGCCTACGGCTCGGCCTCGATCCTGCCGATCTCGTGGATGTACATCGCGATGATGGGCGGCGAAGGTCTGACCAATGCCACCGAAACGGCGATCCTGAACGCCAACTACATCGCACGCCGCCTGGCGCCGCATTATCCGGTGCTGTACACGGGTCATGACGGCCTGGTCGCGCACGAGTGCATCATCGACCTGCGCCCGCTGCAGGACAAGACCGGCATCTCGAACGAAGACGTCGCCAAGCGCCTGATGGACTTCGGCTTCCACGCCCCGACCATGAGCTTCCCGGTGCCGGGCACCCTGATGATCGAGCCGACCGAGTCGGAGTCGAAGATCGAGATCGACCGCTTCATCGAGGCGATGATCACGATCCACGCCGAGATCGTCAAGGTCGAGCGTGGCGAGTACGACAAGATGGACAACCCGCTCAAGGGCGCGCCGCACACGGCCGAAGTGGTCACAAGCGACGACTGGCAGCACACCTATTCGCGCGAAGTGGCGGCCTTCCCGGTGGCGTCGCTGCGCAAGAAGAAGTACTGGCCGCCGGTGGGCCGTGCGGACAACGTGTATGGCGATCGCAACCTGTTCTGTGGATGCGCGCCGATCAGCGATTACGAATAACCGTTAGCTGGTGAGTCAAACGGCGGCGTGGGGAGCGATCCCCGCGCCGTCGTACCACCTCAATCCCGCCGCGACGCCAACCGCAAATGCGGCCTCGGCAACTTGCGCCGCTCGATCTTCGGCGCGGCGCTGGCATCGCGCCGGCCATCCTTCAATACCTCGCGCATGTCGGGTTCGGCCACGCTCGACTGCCGCGGCGGAGGCTCCGGCGGTAGCACCGCCTCGTCCAGCCGGAAGGTCGCGACCGCCTTCGACAGGGTCAGGGCCTGCATCTGCAGCGTGCGCGCCGCTTCCGCCGCCTCTTCTACCAGCGAGCAATTGCGCTGCGTGACCTGGTCCATCTGCACGATCGCATCGCTCACTTCCGACAGTCCGCTGGCCTGCTCGGCGTTCGCCGAACTGATCTGGCTGATGATGTCGCCCACCTGCTGCACCGACACCGCGATCGTCGCCATGCTGCTGCCGGCCTGGGCGGCAAAGGCATTGCCGCCCTCGATCTCGGCCACCGACTGGTTGATCAGTTCCCGGATCTCGCGCGCGGCGCTGCCGGTGCGCAGCGCCAGCGAGCGCACCTCGCCCGCCATCAGTGCGAACTCGCGCCCGCCCTCGCCTGCGCGCGCCGCCTCGAGTGCCGCGTTCAGCGCCAGCGTGCCGGTCTCCACCGCGATGGCGTCGATCTGCCGGCAGATCTCGCCGACCCGGCAGGCGCTGCCCTTCACCGAGGCCATGGTCGTCACCAGCCGCTCGGTCACATCCCCGCCCTGCTGGGCGACGTTCGAGGCCGATTCGGCCAGCCGGTTGGCGGCCTGCGCGCTGTCGGCCGTCAGATGCACGGTTGCGGCCAGTTCCTGCATCGAACAAGCCGTGTGCTCGAGCGAATTGGCGCGAAACACGGCGCGCGTGGTCAGGTTCAGGTTGCCCAGGGCCAGGTCGCGCGAGGCCGTGCCGATCGAGCGTGCCGATTCGAGGATGGTGCGCAGCGTCACGTTCAGGTTGCGGATGCTGGCGTTCAGGGCGCGCGAGGTTTCCGCGATCTCGTCGTTGCCGTAGACCCGGTCCTTGACCGTCAGGTCGCCGCTGGCCAGGTCGATCGCGGCCGCGCTGATGCCGCGGATCTCCTCCAACAGCGCGCGCCGCACCGCCACCGTGATGCGCAGCGAGACGCCGATCGCCAGCAGGATCACGAAGGGCATCAGCCAGGTCATGGCGCGAAATTCGGCGGTGGCGCGGTTCGAGGCTTCCTCCGAGAGCATTTGTTCGAGCTGCGCCAGGGCGTTCAGGCGCTGGGCGACGTCGGCGAACGCGCTTTCCGCCTTGCTCATCGCGTTGGCGCTGATCGACTGGTCGTCGCGCGCCAGCTCGATCACGTCCACTACGGCCTTCACGTAGCGGACATAGGCGGAAGCGGCGCCGTCGACATAGCGGCGCTCGTCGCCATTCAACGGCGTTGCGCGCGCCAGATCCTGCAGTCCAGTGCTGGTGAGCGCATGCTGGCGGTGGATGTCGCGAATCAGGGGCTCGATGCGGCTTTTCGGGAAGCTGCCGCCGATCCAGCTTTGCAGCTGGTAGATTTCGGCATGCCCGCGCTGGGCCGTGAATACCAGGTTGCTGGCGGCGCGCATGTGGGCCGCGCGGCGCCCGACGATGTCCTCGAGCGAGGCGTTCTGGCGCACCATCGCGTACCAGGCGCCGCAAGACAGCAGCACCAGCAGCACCAGCACGACGCCGGGCGCGAGCAGCAATTTGGGGCCGATCTTCAGGCGCGATAGCATCTCAGCGCCCCTTGACCGAGAAAAACGTCGTGGCGCCAGGGGCCGCGGCGGGGAAATGCCCGAGCTTGTGCATGATTGCCTCGCAGTGAAAAAATGCGCGATATTTTCTTAACGCATTCGGCCAATCTACGGCAACAGCTTGGCCCCGCCTTTGCGCCGGATCAACACCATCCCGCAGGTGGACAATTGCAGACAGGTCGGTAACACTAGCGCCATGAAGATTGCCGTCCACCTGGCCCGGCACCGGCGCCTGGTGGCGTGGGTCGGGCTCTCCCTGCTGCTGCACCTGCTCGCGTTTGCCGTGCTCGACGTCCTGGTGACGCCTTCCCCGCCGCCTGACAACGGCGCACCGCTTGCGCTGCGCCTCGTGGACGAGCGCCTGGCCGCGCTGCCAACGCAAGCGGATCCGGCACCGGCGCCGGCGCCGGCCGCGTCGCCCCCGGCCAGCGCAGCGGCGCCCGCCCTGCCCCTGCCGGCGCTGCCAGTGCTGGCGTCCCCACCCGCATTGCCGGATCCCGCTGCCACCACGCAGGCGCCGG
Organism: Massilia sp. CMS3.1; assembly: GCF_051262535.1. Lineage (NCBI taxonomy): Bacteria > Pseudomonadati > Pseudomonadota > Betaproteobacteria > Burkholderiales > Oxalobacteraceae > Massilia > Massilia sp. CMS3.1. The sequence goes on from NZ_JBIMES010000001.1 coordinate 738,104, forward strand.
CGGCGCCGGCGGCGCCTGCTGCCGCTGCCGCGGGCATCGCACCGCTGCAAATGCCAGGCCGCTACCGCGTACGCCTGCCGCCCTCGGCGCGCCTGCGCTACACCGTCACGCGCAGCCTGCCGGGCCAGTCCGGCGTCACCCAGGACAGCGCGCAGCTGCTCTGGGAAAAGACCGGCGGCACCTACCGCCTGCGGGTCGACGGCGTGCTGGGTGAGCTGAGCAGCGAAGGGGGCGAGGACGACGCCGGGATTGCCCCGCACCAGGCCAGCGAAGGGCTCGCTGCCGGCGCGCAGCAGACGCGCTTCGACCATGAGCAGGGACGCATCGAACACGGCCTGCTTGGCGCCAGCACGTCCCTGCACCCGGGCAGCCAGGACCGCGCGTCGGCGCTGCTGCAGCTGGCCGGCATGGGTCTGGCCGATCCGGACCAGATCCAGGGCCCGATCGATATCGTCGTGGCCGGCCCGGGCGGCACGCGCATCGAGCAATGGCAGGTCGTCGGCAACGAAGACTTGCCGACCTCCGCCGGCCGGCTGGCGACCGTGCGCCTGGCGCAGCCGGCCCGGCCCGGGGAGACGCGGGTGGAACTCTGGCTGGCGCCGGCGCACCACTGGCTGCCGGTGCAGCTGCGCGTGACGGGCGCCGACGGCACGGTGGCCAACCAAGTAGTGTCAAGCATCGAGAGCGACCCGCAGACGGCGCTGCAATAGGCACGAAAAAAAGCCGGCAAGCTGCCGGCCTCTTGATCACTGCAACCAGGATTTACCCCAGCCTGGCCGCGTGTTCGCGCGTCGCGTGGAAGGTCAGCTTCGGCCAGCGTTCCTGGGTCAGGCGCAGGTTCACGCCCGAGGTTGCCAGGTAGGCCAGGTTGCCGGCTGCATCGTAGGCCACGTTGTGCCCCAGCTGCGCCTCGAAGTCGGACAGCGATTTTTTATCGTCGCTCGAGACCCAGCGCGCGCTGCTGATGCTGGACGATTCAAACACGGCATCGACGCCGTATTCGTTCAACAGGCGGCTTGCCACCACCTCGAACTGCAGCACGCCGACCGCGCCCAGGATCAGGTCCGAACCCAGCAGCGGCTTGAACACCTGCACCGCGCCCTCCTCGCCCAGCTGCTGGAGACCCTTGTGCAGCTGCTTCACTTTCAGGGGATTCCTGATGCGCACCGTGCGGAACAGGTCAGGCGCGAAGTACGGAATACCGGTGAAGGTCAGCGCCTCGCCTTCCGAGAAGCTGTCGCCGATCTGCATGTTGCCGTGATTCGGCAGGCCGATGATGTCGCCCGCGTAGGCTTCCTCGACCTGCTCGCGCGAGGAGGCCATGAAGGTCACCACCGACGACAACTTGACTTCCCTGCCGAGCCGCAGGTGCTTGACCTTCATGCCCTTTTCGAAACGCCCCGAGCATACGCGCAGGAACGCGATACGGTCGCGGTGGGCCGGGTCCATGTTGGCCTGGATCTTGAACACGAAACCGGTGAATTTCGGCTCGCTTGGCTCCACCGCGCGCACCGTGGCGTCGCGCTCGCGCGGACCCGGCGCCCAGTCGACCAGCGCCGAGAGGATCTCGCGCACGCCGAAGTTGTTGATCGCCGAACCGAAGAACACCGGCGTCTGCACGCCCGACAGGAAGCGCTCGAGGTCGAACGGGTGACTGGCGCCATGCACCAGCTCCACTTCCATCTTCAGCTGCTCGATCTCGAGCGGGAACATCGCGGCCAGCTTCGGATTGTCGATGCCCTTGAGGATCTCGAAGGCGCCGTCGGCCTTCTCTTCACCGGCCTTGAACAGCATGATCTCGTCGTTGAGCAAGTGGTACACGCCGCGGAAGTTCTTGCCCATGCCGATCGGCCAGGTCACCGGGGCGCACTCGATCTTCAGCACCGATTCGAGTTCGTCGAGCAGTTCCAGCGGGTCCCGCGTTTCGCGGTCGAGCTTGTTCATGAAGGTGACGATCGGCGTGTTGCGCATGCGGCAGACGTCGAGCAGCTTGATCGTCTGCGTTTCCACGCCCTTGGCCGCGTCGATCACCATCAGGGCCGAGTCGACAGCCGTGAGCACACGGTAGGTGTCTTCCGAGAAGTCCTGGTGGCCAGGCGTGTCGAGCAGGTTGATCACGTGGTCGCGGAACTCGAACTGCATGACCGAGGACGCGACCGAAATGCCGCGCTGCTTCTCGATGTCCATCCAGTCCGAAGTGGCGTGGCGGCCGCTCTTGCGGCCCTTGACGGTACCGGCGAGCTGGATCGCGCCCGAGAACAGCAGCAGCTTCTCGGTCAGCGTGGTTTTACCGGCGTCGGGGTGGGAAATGATGCCGAAGGTGCGGCGGCGCCCCACTTCGCGTGCGATGGTAAGGGCGGAGCGCGCGTTGATGGCGGCGGCGGAGTCAAGCGTGTCGTCGCCGGGAGCGTCGTTAGCGAGGATGTCAGGATCGTTGGACATAGTCGAGCCCCATTGGCCCAGATGAAGAAAACCCTCGATTTTACCGATTCCGGGGGCAACCGTGTGAAGAGAATGTGAAACGGCGCAGCAGCATTCCTGCTGCTGCGCCGTCCCCTTGTCCGGCCACCCGGTGCTCAATCGCGCACGCGGCGCCAGCCGGCGCGCGAGGCGCCTTCCGAATTGGCCGCCGCCACCGCGGTCGTGACCATGCTGCCGTCGGCATTCGTGGTGATCTGCTTGAGTTCACCCGACGGCAGGCTGATGATGATCGAACCGACCGCCGCCGCCGCGTTCGACAGCGTCTGGCCCGCCACCATGATGGTCTCCTTGCCCGGCTTGCCGTCCGTGCGGTCGATGTCGAACGCCACCAGCGGCTCGCCCGTGCACGCGTTGACCTGGTAGACGTTGCTGGTGCCGCCCACGTCGCAGCTCGTCGCGTTGCTCGGCATGTTGGTCACGATGTTGAGCGAGCCGGCGACGATCTTCGGGTCGAGGTTGACGCGCTCGCCAGGATTCTGGTTGAAGTCCATGAACCAGCCGTTCTGGCTGGCCAGGTCGATCTTCACGCCGTTGATCGCATACGCGCTGGTGCCCTCGACCTGCGTCAGGCTCTGTTGCGCCATGGTCGCGGCGGAGCGCAAGTCCGTGATCGCCTGGCCCTTGTCGACCAGCACGTAGGCGCTCTGGGTTGCCGTGTTGGCGATGTCTTCCAGCGCCAGCAGGCGTCCGGTGCCGAAGGCCACTACGCGCTTGAGTTGCCCGGTCTCGCCGCCGGTCGCGGCGGCGCCGCCGGGGCGGCACAAGGTCACGTCGGGACGCGTCGTCACCGGACGGCTGCTGCCGGCGTCGCCCATTTTCAGGAGGCTCGGCGCGCCCTTGCTGGTGAAATCGAAGCGCCACATGCGCCCCAGGTTGTCGCCGCCATAGATATAGGTCACCAAAGGATCGGTGTTCGGGTTGTCGCTGATGGCCGTGATGCGCGCCAGGCCCGAAGGCGTGGTGGCCGTCACGTCCTTCGCGACGCCCGCGGTCGTCTCGATCACGCGGCCGGTGCCCGTCTTCGAGAGCACGGCGCCGGTGGCCACGTCGACCACGTACAGGTAGCCTTCGCCGCCGCCGTTGTCGAGATCGTCGGTGCCTTTGATGTTGTTGTAGCCCGAGGTCAGGAACACCACCCAGCGCTCCACGCCTGCGCCGTCCTTCCAGGTGCCGAACTGCGGATTGCCGAAGGTCAGGCCGATGTCGGCGTCGTAATTGATGCCGCTGCAGACAGCGGGGTCGGCGCACAATTCCCACAGCGCCGTGGGCGCGGCCGGATCGGTCACGTCGAGGGCGTAGTAGCCGCGCCCGCCGCCATTCAGGCCCGCCACCAGCACCGAGCGCCACTGCCCGCAGATTTTTACGTCGGCCACCTCGGGCGAGCCGTCGACCGTGAACTGGTGGCTGCCCGCATAGGTCGTCCCGGCCTGCCTGTAGAGCTTTTTCATGGTGATGCGCGGCGCGTAGGCCCAGATCTCCTCGCCCTTGGCGGCATCGAAGGCATGCAGCATGCCGTCGTTGGCGCCGACGAAGACGGTCGCCTTGCGGCCAAGATTGGCCTGCTTGAAGTCCAGGTACTCCTTCTCGGGGTAGGCCTTGCGCGGGTCGCGCAGGTAGGCCGGCTTGGAGGAGGCGATATCGCCCAGCAGGATCGGCAGCGGGACGACGGGCCCGCCCTTGGCGACGTCGGTCTTGCTATAGGCGCGCAGCACCTTGTCGTCGGCGTGCTGCTGCTGCCCGCGCAGCCAGTTGACGATATGGAGGCCGTTGTTGACGGTCTCGCGCTGCGTCTGCGTCAGCGTCGCGCACTGGGCCAGCTCGCCGCACTTGCCCGCGAACCAGGCCTGCTCGCCGGCGGTCATCGCCTCGAACTTGAAATTTTTCAGGCTGCGATTGGCCGCATCGAGCATCAGGATGGTGCGGCTGTCGCTGGCGGCGCCGACCTTCGTGCCGACCGTGTTCGACGAAGTCCAATCGGGTTTCTCGGCGACCACGCCGTCGACGACGTTGATCTTCCTGCCCTGCAGTTCGCCGAACCAGCGCACCGTGGTGAAGGTGGCGGCGAAAATGTCGTTGTCCTCCACCGAGATGTTCGGAGTCGAGGTCGCGGCGGCGGCGGCGGCGCCTTGCGTGACCTTGATGGCCAGCAGCGCTTCGCCCAGGCCGTCGATCACCCCCAGCGGGTCCGAGGCGCTGAAGTACTTGCCATGGCCATTGATGGCGGCATGCCACAAATCGTCCACGCGCGACTGGTAGGCCGCGCTGCCGGAATCGTCGCCAGTGGACGGGTTCGGCCAGATCCATGGCCCGTTGTTGTTCCACGGGCAGCCGGTCGGGACGCCGTTGACCAGTTTGCTGAAGTCCGTGCCCGACGTGACCTCCTTGTCGTAGTTCTTGTCGTAGGTCATGAGACCGTCGACGCCCAGTCCCAGCGCATAGGTCTTCATGTGCAGGCGTGTGTTTTCCCCGCTGCCGGCGCCGACATTGCCGGTCGTCTTGTTCCAGTTCTCGAGCTGAGGACGCAGCGAACTGGCCGTGTCGTTCGAGCCGCCGTTGTACCAGTACAGCGCGACGTCGGCCAGCGAATTGGCGCTCTGCGCGCTGGTGTCGACGCAGCCCTTGGCGCGCGAGCAAAAGCGCGCCACGCTCTCCTTGTTGTCGTTGTTGACGACGTCGGCGGCGGCGCCGCCGTTCCAGTAGCCGTCCGTGGTCACGAAGGTGAAGTTCTGCTGGCACGGGAACTGGATCACCTCGTTGCCGGCCGAGTAGTTGTAGGGCGCACGGTTCGCATACATCTTGCCGACCGAATGCAGGGCCTGGCGGATCGGCGTCGAGCCGGTGCCGGTCATGGCGTACAGGGAGTTGTACCAGGCCCCGCGCGAGGTGCCGGCAAACGGTTTCGGCCCCGTCATGGCGCCTTCGGCGGCGGCCACCGACAGCGCGACGATGCCGACATTGTAATTGTCGGCGATCGGCCGGAAGGCCCGGCCGACAGCGGTCTTCATCATCTGGTTGCGCGTCTTGTAGTAGGCGTACCAGTTGGCGAAATTGGTCATCTCCTCAATGTAGGTGCAGGTGGCGCCAAGGCAGTCATCCCGGGCGATGTCGCGCGGGTAGCTGTTGCGGCCCGGGACGATGTCGGTGCGTACGAACACGGAAGCGCCGAGCGGCGTCACCGCCGTCGGGATGCCGTCGCTCACGGCGGCATTCGCGGAAAAGCTCAGGTAGGCGTTCTTGCCGTTGTTGTAGGTGTTGTTCGTCAACTGGCCCAGGCCGACGTTCTGGCCTTCGCGGTTGAGCGCGGTGGTGACGAGGCAGACCGTGTTTGCGCTCGCCGCGGCGCACGCGAGGGAGGCGGTGTTTGTACCGGCAAAGGCCTGGACGGCGCCGAGCGTGCCGATCCTGCCGACGATCGCGTTTGCCACCGCCGACGCGCTGGCGCCCTTGGCCAGGCGCAGCGGCGTGCTCGTAAACAGCTGGGTGCCGCCCAGCGTCACGCCGGCCAAGTCCTGGTTGCTGCCGTTGTTGGCGGTGCCCGAAACCGAGAGCAGCGCCGTCACGTTGGTGGCGCCCGACACGATCAGGGTGCGGCCCGCCCGGCTGCCGTCGACCAGCAGCGCGCACTGGTTGAGGCTCTTGCTGGTGGCGGTGGCCGGGCAGCTGATCGGCACCACGGCCACCACGTCGTTGCTGTCGAGGGTGATGCCGAAGCTCGAGCACGCGGGCACGCCGGCCAGGGTCGGGCTGCGTACGCAGGCCGTGTACTGTTCGCCCACATTCTTTTTGGCGACGATCGACAGGGCCAGCGCGTTGGCAACCGCGGCCTGCTCGGCAGCGGTATTCGTGCCGTTGGCGGCAAGCACTTCGGAGTTGGTCAGCACCTGGGTCCCGTTCGGCGTCACCACCTCGACCTGGGTGATGCGCGCCTTGCTGTCCGAGGCCGAGGCGCGGATCGTGATGGTGCCGTAGAAGTCGGGATTGCGGGCCGGGTCGGAGAAGCGCGGGTACTTGTAATTGCCGACATACTTGGCCTGGCATCTGGTCAGCGCCCGGCTGTCGCACCAGCGCACGGGCGCGGCCACCGGATAGCCGGCCGGCGCCGGCGCGCCGACGGCGGTGACGCGGCAATTCGTGAGCGTGGCGTCGGTGCAGTATTCGGCGACGTTGATCGCGTAATAATAGGGATTGGCGAAGAAATTCTCGGGCGTGGTGTGGGTGGCGTCCGGATAGGCATAGCCGGCCGTGTTATAGCCGCAGTTGCCGTTGCCGTCGCACCAGCGCAGGTCGGGAAAGCCGGTCAGGAGATTGGTCGTGGCGACTCCTTTGCCCAGCAAATCGACCTTGTCGACATTGAAGGCGTCCGTCGGCACCGCCTCCCATTTTCCCGTTTCCCCGCTCGTCATCGACTTGAACGAGACACCGGCGGCATCGACCGGCGGCTCGTAGCGCACCTTCGGGTTGTAATACTGCTTGTTGAAATCGGCACTGGCAAACGGCGGGTCGCCGATGCGGCAGCCGCGCGAAGTGGCGATCGTGTCCTTCGCGCGGCAGGTCGTGGCGTCGTCGACGTAATCGGGCGTGAAGGCGCTCTTCATCGAGCCCGAGTTATCGTACAGGAGCATCAGGTTCGGCTTGACGGTGCCGGTCCCGCTGATGTTCAGCAGCGGCAGCGTGGCGATCGCGGTCGGGGCGGCCTGCGCGCCCGGGAGCAGGAGCAGGAGTGCGGTCAGGGCGAATAGTCGGTTCATGCGTGTTTCCATTTTCTTTGACCGGCATGGCGCCGGGTGGGTACGAGCTTCCGGGGCGCGGTTCAAGCGCCGATCTGCACCACCAGCTGGTTGACGACGTTGCCGCCGCGCGCACCGGCGATGCGGGCAGTGACGACGTAATGGACTTTCGGAATCGTGGTGAAGCGCGGCGCGTCCAGGGCCAGGCTGTCGCCGACCTTGACCGACGAGCCCATGGCCGACGGGTTGTCGGAGGTCAGCACGCAGGCATTGTCCTTGTGGTCGTACGGCAGCTTTAGCGAGCACAGGCGGTGGATCACATACTCGATGCGCTGCTGGTTCACCTCGACGACGCGCCCGCCTTCCCAGAAGGCCTCGGAACGCACGCTCTGTCCCGCCATCAGGATGGCGACATAGCCGTTGGCGGACGAGTTCTCGTTGAGCAGCGCGCGGTTGGTCTTCGCCGTGTCGCTCAGCCACTCGAAGCCCTGGTGCAGGCCCGCGTCGACCGCCCTGCCCTGGGCCGAATCGTAGGCCAGGTTGGCGGCCGTGAGCGTGGTCGTATTGCTCGACTTGAGCAGGTAGACGCTCGAAATGAGCATCACCAGCAGGATGATCAGCATGACCGGCAGGGCGATTCCCTGCTCGCTACGGTGAAAGGATCGGTTCATCTCACGGCCTCCAGAGGGCATTTTTCAGCGGGACGATGGTTTCGAAGACGCGGTAGCGGTAGCAGCGCCAGTCGACGCCGTCCCCAGGCACGGCCACGTCGACCTTGATCGGCTCGGGCTTGACCTCGAATGGCTCGGCGCTGGCGAAGACGGTCGGCGCGATGGCCGTTGCGCTGCAGGCGCCGCCTGCGCCCGGCCGCTCGCGCGTCTTGCTGCGCGCGACGACGGCAATGCGCAGCGCCGCCATGTGCTCGTAGTCGCCGGCACCACCCAGCACGGTGTCGCCGTCGGCGTCGATCATCGTCGCCGACCACTGGCCGACGCGCAGGCCGTCCTTCGGTGTGAAGGCGGCCCCGCTGCGCGTGTCGAAGCCATACTGCGCCTTGATCGAGACGATATTGTCGGCCACCGTTGCGGGCGCCCCGCTCGATCCGGCCATGTCGGTCGAGCGCAGTTGCAGGAAACCGTTCGCGACCGACCAGGTGTGCAGCGACAGCGACGCCGCCGGCCCGAGGTTGAAGACGCGCGTCGTGGCGCCGCTGAAATTGCCGCCGAGAGAACCGCTGGCGTAACGAAAGCCCCTGCCGCCGGCTATGGCCAGCTTCGGCGTGCCATCCGGAGCGCCTGTTACCTGCGTCAGCGCGCACTGGCCGCCCTTGTTTTCCGGCGCCACGACGACGACGTCGCCCGTGGCGAAACCGAAGGGTTCGCGGTCGAGGTCGAGGTTGGTGCCGCCGATGTAGTTGGTCACCATGCGCACCGTGCCGGTGCCGCTCATCGAACTGCCCGAGTACAGGCTGATGCGGTCCGACCCGGTGCCGCCGGACTCGATGATGGCCGCCGCCAGCGGCCTGACCGTGGCCGCGCCGCGCGGAGCGCCGGCGAGCACGAAGCCGTCGGCGTCGGTGAACCGGGTATCGCACCCGAGCAGGATCGGGTCGTTCAGGCCGAAGCCGGCCTGCTGGGCATCGCCGCTGATCGAGAACATTGCCAGCATCCCGTTCTGCATCGAGTCCGAGCTGCCCAGGGCCGATGACTTGGCCTGCTCCGAGCCGGTGATCAGGCGCGTGGCGAACACCAGCGCCAAGAGGCCGATAGCGACGCTGACCAGCAGTTCGACGACGGAAAAGCCGCGGGCGCGCACAAGGGTCGATGGCATCGCGTCCCCCTAGATCCAGGCGCGCACGGCGTGCCGGTTGGCCGGGGCGTCGGCTTTCCTCTGCCAGCCGATCGTGATCGCCACTTCGCTCGGTGCCTTGGCGCCGGTGCCGGCGGTCACCGTCACGGTGACGGTCGCGCCGGGAATGCTTTTCCGGGTCGCGGTGTACCACGCCAGCAGCCGCTCGCCGGGCTGGCCACCGGCGGCCAGCGCGTAGTCGTCCAGGTGGCCGGTGTCGGTGGTCATCACGCCAATCAGGCGCTCGGCGGCAATGGTCGCCTCGGAGCGCATGCCGGCATCCGACAGGGCCGAGTAGGCGCGCGCCTGCAGGCCGATGGTGCCGAGCAGGCCGATCGCCAGCAGCAAGGCGGCGATCAAGGCTTCGAGCAGGGCGACACCCTGCTGGCGACGGAGAGGCAATGGGGTCATGGCGGGCACCTCTGTGGGTCGGTTGCGGCAACACCGGGTTTGCAGCGGGTGGCGATGCCGGCCAGCGTCAGCACGACCGCGGTCGCGGGGGCCTGGCCGGTCATCTTCGTGGTGGGTGTCAGGTCGACGCGTTCGAGGCGCGGTGCGATGGCGGGATTGACCCAGCCGAGCGGCGTGAAATACACCGCGCGCGCGTCCGCGGGACCTGGAACCAGCGCCAGTTCGGCGCCTGGAGGCAGCGCGTCGGCGCGGCGCAGCACCGATTTGAAGCCCACGGTGCCTGCCGGGTCTGCGCTCGCGGCCTCCGTGGGCGTCGACCAGTTGCCGCTCTCCTCGTCGCAAGGCGTCTCCTGGCGCGGGAAGCAGATGTCGACCTGCCAGTCGAACTGGCCGTTGCCCGCATTCGCGAGCAGTACCAGGCGGCTGGCGCCGTTGTGGGTGAGCGCCTGGTTGCGCGCCAGGGAGAAGCCTTCGGCATAGAACTGGCCGGCGGCCGCCACCTTGCCGGCGTAGATCCAGGCATTCATGCGCGGCATGCCGATCGACAGCACGACGCCCAGGATCGCGAGCGCGACCAGGGCTTCAAGCAGGGTGAAGCCGCGAACGGCTGCTGGGCGCATCATGTGCCCTACTGGCTGCACTTGCCGCTCTTGTCGCGCACCCAGCATGCGGCGCTCGTGGTCCATCCGCCCGGCACGCCGGTGGTGGCGCGCTGGCCATTCTGGTCGATCGTGAAGACGAAGCCGAGGGTGGCGTTCTTGCCGGTGGCCGTGATCAGGTAGGCGGTCTCGGTCGCGCTGGCGACGGCAAACGTGAAGTTGTCGGAATTGGCCGGCAAGCCAGTGAAGCCGGCGTAGGAATTCGTGTTCGACCAGTGCTGCTCGGCCGCCGGCTGCACGCCCGCCAGGCCGGAATAGGCATCCGTGAGGCGCGAGCGCAGCACGTAGTTTCCGTAATTCGGAATGGCGATCGCGGACAGGATGCCGATGATGGCGACCGTGATCATGAGCTCGATGAGCGTGAAGCCAGCCTGTGGTTTCATGTGGTTTCCCGAAGGTTGGACGCGCCGCTGGGGAGCGTCACGCCGGAAAGAAAAGTTTCCTTGGGAGAATAATAGCGCAGCAAGCTTGCATTTCCCTGAGGAAATGCTGACGGGAGGCTGACAGTTACGGAATTGCTGCCGAGGGAAATGCGACCGTAAACACGGCGCCGCCGTCCTGGGCATCCGACAGCGTCAATTCGGCGCCGTGCAGGTTGGCGATGTCGCGCACGATCGCCAAGCCGAGGCCGCTACCGGTGGTGCCCTCATCGAGCCGCACGAAGCGTTCGAACACCTGTTTGCGCAGGTGCGCGGGGATACCGGGCCCGTTATCCTCGACCCGCAGCATGTTGCCTCGAGCGCCCTGCGGCCTGCAGCTGACGGTAACGCGCCCGCCCGGCGGCGTATAGCGCAGCGCATTGTCGACCAGGTTGTCGACCAGGTCGCGCAAGAGAAAAGCGTCACCCTGCACGATTGCCTTCTCCAGCTCGAAGCCGAGGTCGATGTCGCGCCTGGCTGCCTGCTCGACGAGCCCCTGGATGCTTTGCGCTACCAGATCCCGCAGATCAAGCGGCGCCAGGCGTGCGCGGGCAAACCGGTTCGGTTCGGCGCGCTCGAGCGACAGCAACTGGTTGGTCTGGCGGATCATGCGCTCGTTCGCCCCCAGCATGAGTTCGACCGAACGGCGCGTGTCGGGATCGTGCGGGTGGCGCGCGGCCAGCCATTCGAGCTGGAGGCGCAGGCCGGCCAGGGGCGTGCGCAGCTGGTGCGCCACGTTCGCCCGGAACTCGTCTTGCGCGCGCGCGCCCAGGTCGATCCGTCCCAGCAAGGCATTGAAGGCGTCGACCACGGGAACCAGTTCGCGCGGCATGCCGCTATCGTCGAGCGGGGCCAGGTCGGCACTCCCCCGAGCATCGAGCCGCGCGCGCAGGCGGGCCAGGGGCGCCAGGCCGTTTCCGACCGAAAACCAGACCAGGCCGACCAGCGCCAGGCTGAACAGCACTTCGAGCAGGACCAGGGAGCGCACGATGGCCGCGCGCACCTCTTGCCGCGCGCGGGTGGTGCGCGCCAGGCTGACGCGCTGTCCGTTCGAGCCGGCGACCTCGGCCACGGCAACGCGCACCGGCTCGCCGTACAGGCGCGCGTCGAGCATGGTGTTGCGTGGTGTCGCCGGCAGCCGTGGCGAACCGGCAAGCAGTCGCCCCCTCGCATCGTGCAAGGCGGCCCAGCTGGCCTCTCCCGCGCCGTTGTCAGCCTGAACCGATGCGAGCGCGGGCACTCCTCCGGCATGCACGCGGGCGGCGAGCGCAGCGGCGTCGAGGCGCAAACTTTCGTCGAACGCGAGCTGGGCGGGGGTCCAGGCCAGCAAGTAGGTGAGCGCTGCGGCGCCCAGGTTGACGACCAGAATCGGGCCGACCAGCCACTTCAGCAGCCGGACCCGGATGCTGGTCATGCCGCAGCGGCCGCTTCCAGCAGGTAGCCGAAACCGCGGATGGTGCGCAAGGCCAGGCCGGCGCCATCGAGTTTGATGCGCAGGCGCGAGACATAGACTTCGACGGCGTTCAGGGTCAGGTCCTCGCCCCAGGGTGCGATGGTGTCGATGATCTGCTGTTTCGACACCACCCTGCCCGCCTGCTGCAACAGGTATTCGAGCACCGCCCATTCGCGTGCCGACAATTCCAGGGGCCGCTCGGCTATGCGCGCGCGCCGCGCCCCCGAATCGAAGACCAGGTTGCCAAGGGTGAGGATGCCCGTCTTCGGGGCGTTGCGGCGGGCCAGGGCGCGAATGCGCGCGACCAGTTCGGGCGTGGCGAACGGTTTCACCAGGTAGTCGTCGGCACCCAGCTCGAGGCCGCGCACGCGGTCTTCGATGGCATCGCGCGCGGTCAATAACAGGACCGGGGTACTGTCGCCGCGCGCACGCAGGCGGCGCACCACGTCGAAGCCGTCGATGCCGGGCAAGCCGATATCGAGGACCGCCACTTGTGGAGGATTGCGCTGCAATTGGGCGTCGGCCTGGAGGCCGTCGACCGCCAGTTCGACCTGCATGCCGTGGCCCTGCAGGGTGCGGGTCAGGCCATCGGCCAGGACGGCGTCGTCTTCGACGAGTAGGACATGCATGCGCGGACAGTAGGATAAATGGTGGCGAACCTGACCATTATGGAGCAAATGTTTGCGCTACTTAAAGAAAAGACCTGATCTACATCATCTTTCCCAGTAGGACTGGACTGACACGACACCATGCATACTGCCTACACGGGGGCAACCCCGAGTCTTATGTTCGCCAACAGACGGAAGCCGTATCGTACACACATCGCGATTGAGTTCTTGTCAACACAGTGTCAACAAGGTCTCTGGTAGTCGCACTTCATGCAGTACGTTAGATTAGAGGACAGAAAATGAACAACGCTCAACTCGGTGGTGTCACGCAAAAAGCACAATCGGCCAACCAGCTTCTTTCGGCCAAAGAGGATATTAAAGCGGCGTCCCGTCCAGTTGTCAGTTTCAGCGGCACCCAGCAGAACGAACTGCTGGCAGCCCTTCCCCGTCATGATCTGGAGACCCTGTTCGAGCACCTGGAACTGGTTCCTATGCCATTCGGTAAGGAACTGTTCGAGTATGGCAGCAAATTGGAATACGTGTATTTCCCTACAACCTCAATCGTCTCGCTGCTGTATGTCATGGAAGACGGCGCCACCACCGAGATCGCCGTGATCGGCCACGAAGGTGTGGTTGGTGTGTCGCTCTTCATGGGCGAGCGCGCCATGTGCAGCGCCGTGGTCCAGAGCGCCGGCTACGGTTACCGCCTGAAAACCCAATACCTGCGTGACGCCTTCAACCGCGGCGGCGCCCTGCCCCAGCTGTTGATGCGCTACACCAACGCCCTGTTCGCCCAGATGGCCCAGAACGCCGTCGGCGGTCGCCACAGCTCGATCGAACAGAAGCTGTGCCGCTGGCTGCTGGACCGCCTGGACCGTTCACCAGGCAACGAGCTGAAAGTGACCCAGGAACTGATTTCGATCATGCTGGGTGTGCGCCGCGAAAGTATCACGGCAGCGGCCGGCAAGCTGCAGGATGAAGGCCTGATTCAGTACCGCCGCGGCAACATCACGGTGCTCGACCGCGCCGGCCTGGAAGAGTATGCCGGCGAATGCTACAAGGTCGCCAAGACCGAATACGACCGTCTGCTGGAAGACGTCGCCCGCTAATCAAGTATCCCCTCGCAAAAAGGGCGCCAAGACGGCGCCCTTTTGTTTTATGGACAGGTTCAAGCTGCAAATCTTCCCAGGTCATCATTCCCGATGGGCGGCGAGACCTGCGATGGGGCCGCCGGCACCAAGGCGACGGCGCCCGCTCCATTGCCCAGTATCGGAATCCGGGCCAGCACGCAGGTCCCTACCCCATTGATCCCACGGTCGACATCAAGTTTCCCGCCTAGCAGCAAGGCGCGCTCACGCATCCCCAATAAACCGTGCGACTTCGACCGCGTCAGCGCGTCGGGCGCGATACCGACGCCGTCGTCGCTGACCTCGAGCGCGAGGCTGTCGCCTTCGCGCGCCAGGTGGACGATCACGCTGCGCGCCTGGGCATACTTGGCGATGTTGTTGAGCGACTCCTGCACGATGCGGAACAAGGCAATCGCATGCATCGGCCCGGCACTGTCGACGTCGCCGTCGATCAACACGTCGCAGTTAAGTCCGGTGATCCGCGCATAATCCTCGCAATAACTCTGGAGTGCGGCGGCCAGGCCGAGATTATCGAGCAGGCTCGGGCGCAAGTCTTCGACAATGCGGCGCTTCAATTGCACCGTGTCGACCAGGGTTGCGCGCGCGCGCGCCAGCATGGCTGCCAGATCGGGCCGGCCCGTGCGCAGTTGTTCGCCGACGGTGGCCAGGTCCATGCCGATCGCCGTCAGGTTGGCGCCCATTTCATCGTGCAGCTCGCGCGCCAGGCGCGACCTTTCTTCTTCCGACACATGGATCAGGTGGCGCGACAGGTCCGACAACTGCTCGGTACGGCGCGAGACGGTCGACTCGAGTTGCTCGTTCGCCAGTTGCAAGGCCTCTTCGGCACGGGAACGCGCGGCAAAACTGCGCTGCACCAGCTGGTAGAACAACAGGAGCACGATGATCGCGGCGGTGTTGATGCCCAGGCCCAGGATCACCGCGTGACGGTATTCGTCGTAAAAGGCGGCGCTGCGCGCGTCCAGCAATTCGTTCTGTTCGCTCAGCATGACCACGACCTGAAAACGGATCTCGTCGGTGTCGCCGTCGGTTGCCGCACCGGTAATGATCAGGATTTCCTTCAGTCCGCCGTCGCGGTAGATCGTCAGGGCTTCGTCCATCATGCGCAACTGGTGCTCGACCAGCATACGCAGCTGGGCCAGGTTCTTTTGCTGCGATGGATTGTCGGCCAGCAGCAAGCTGAGTTTGCGTAATTGGGTGTCGATCCTGGCTGGGGCGCCCTGCACGGTACCGAGATAGCTGGGCGAATTCGAAAGGAAATAACCCCTCAGATTGCTTTCCGCATCGGTGACGAGCAGGTTCAGGTGCTGCAGTTCATCGGTCACCTTCGCCGTTTGGTCTTGCAGCGAATTGGCGGCCTTCATGCCATCGAGGTTGCGCAACAGGCTGATGCCGTTCGCCAGCAAGATTCCCACGACAGCAAAGCACAGCAGGGTCTTGTAGAGCGGCAGCGAGCGGGCGCGTTTCGGGAGGGGATCGGTGGAGAAATACATCTGCTGGGTTCCTTTTACGCAACTTTCCGGACCGGGCTGATTATAGTCCCTGTGAGGCTTGAGTGCAGCCCGGCAATCTTGTTGTGGAGAAGGGATAAGACAGATGTGCGGCTGCGGCCGGGACCGTGGACCGTCACATGATGACGGTATGGCACGGGCGGACGTTGCGCGATGACGCACGTGCGGCCAGGGCCGCGGCGCCGGCCATTGTTGGCCGACAAGGGCGAGCGCCGGAAGCGCTCGCAAACCTGTCAGTCGAGCAGGTTGTTTTTCATGGCGTAGTAGGTCAGGTCGCTATTCGACTGCAGGCCCATCTTTTCCATGATGCGGGTACGGTAGGTGGACACGGTCTTGATTGACAGCGACAACGCATTTCCGATATCGGACACCGTGGCGCCCTTGGCCAGGCGCAGGAATACCTGGAATTCGCGGTCCGACAGCTCGGTGTGCAGGGCCGTGTTCGGATCGCGATCGAAGCTTTGCGCGAGCAATTCGCCGACGGTCGAGCTCACATAGCGGCGGCCCTGGAACACGGTGCGCACGGCCGTCTTCAGCTCGTCGGCATCGCATTCCTTGTTCAGGTAACCGTTGGCCCCCATCTTGAACAGGTTCAGCGCGTACTGCTGCGCCGGATAGCCGGAGAGAATCAGCACCGGCAGGTTCGGCTGGCCCTGGCGAATGGTACGCAAAATGTCGATACCACTCTGGTCGGGCATGGCGATGTCGAGCAGCAGCACGTCGCAAATCTCGCGACGTGCAATGTCCAGCGCCTCGCGGCCGGTGGCGCCTTCAGCGACGACTTCGAAATCGCCGGACGAGGAGAAAATCTGTTTGAAACCTGCTCGAACTATCTGGTGATCGTCACAAATGGCAACGCGTATCATTGTCTTCCCTTATATTTTCCTGGCACAGGAAAGTGCCGGGGAAAGCTCACCCGGCTGTCTTGCGTTGGTATCCAAGCCGCATGTAACATTTTAGCACTCATGCGCCCTTCTACAACAGGTGCACCTGCAGCGTTAACACTACATTAAGTCGGTGGGACGGCCTGCTTCACGAGGGCCAGGATGTCGAGCAGTTCCAGGCGCAGCTTGGCCGTATCGACGACGGGCGCTTCTTCGACCTGCACTTCCTCGATGCCGCCGGCCAGGTTGCTGCCTCGGCTGTCGAGCTTGTTGCGTGCACCGCTGATCGTGAAGCCCTGTTCGTAGAGCAGTTCGCGGATGCGCCGGATCAGCAGCACTTCATGGTGCTGGTAATAGCGGCGGTTACCTCGGCGTTTGACTGGCTTTAGCTGAGTAAATTCCTGCTCCCAGTAACGCAGCACATGCGGCTTGACGCCGCATAATTCGCTGACTTCGCCGATCGTGAAGTAGCGCTTCGCCGGGATCGGCGGCAGCGCGGTCAGTTCAGTCTTGTTGAGGCGATCGTTCATGGCTCACTTATTGGCACTTAGGCAGCGCGCGCCAGGGATGCCGGACTGGTTTCTTCAACCATGCCCTTCAGTTTCTGGCTGGCGTGGAACGTCACGACGCGGCGCGCCGTGATTGGGATCTCTTCCCCGGTTTTCGGATTGCGGCCCGGCCGCTGCGGCTTGTCGCGCAACTGGAAGTTGCCGAAGCCTGACAGCTTGACCGCCTCGCCGCGCTCGAGCGCGTTACGGATTTCGTCGAAGAAGGTCTCGACCATGTCCTTGGCTTCGCGCTTGTTCAGGCCGACCTGCTCGAAGAGCAGCTCGGCCAGCTCGGCCTTGGTCAGGGTCGGCAGGTCCTTTTCCGCTTCTTGTCGTACCCGCGCTACCTGCATCGCGCGATGCAGGTCGGCCGCCAGTGCTTCCTGGAATACGGCCGAATCAACGTCGTTATTATTAATTTTGAAACCCTGCCTTCGATGTGGACATGTTTTGGACGAGTTTGAAACTTAGCCGCGCAATTTTGCGCTGTGTTTTTCTCTTGCGGCCTCAGCCAGAGAAGCCATGACGGCCTCTACAACATCGTCCTGCAAGGTCGATTGAGTATCTTGCAAGCTAAAGCGGAAAGCAAGCGATTTTTCGTCCGCTTCCAGACCCTTGCCGCGGTATTCATCAAATAAAACAATGGCTTGCACGATCTTGCCATTCGGGTGAGCAGCGGCGGCAAGCGTGAAAGCATCGATCACGGCCTGGGCCTGGACGCTTTGTTTCACCACCAGCGCGAGGTCGCGCGTAGCGCCCGGGAACTTCGAAATCTCGGTGTACACCGGGACCACACGGGACGAGAGCGCATCCGCATCGACCTCGAACAGGACCGGTGCCTGGGCCAGGTCGTATTTCTGCAACCAGCGCGGATGCAGTTCGCCGATGAAACCGACAAGGCGGCCATCGAGCTCGACATTGGCGCAGCGGCCCGGATGCAGCGCCGGGTGCTCAGCCTTGACGAAGCGTACCACACGCGGGGAAAACAGCGCTTCCAGGTCGGCTTTCACGTCGAAGTAGTCGACCGCACGGGTTGGCACGCCCCACTGCTCGTCAAGCGCCGGACCGTAGGCCATCGCGGCCACGCGTTTCGGCTGCTCGAAGCCCGCCACCGACAATGGGCCGTCAGCAATCGCTTCGTTGCGCTTGAAGATCGCGCCGATTTCAAACACGCGCACACGCCCGGCTTTTCGGTTCAGGTTGTAGCGCACATTGGCCAGCAGGCCGCCGATCAGCGTCGAGCGCATGGTGCTCATCTGGCTGGCGATCGGGTTCTGCAGCTTGATCGGCGCTTCGTTTGCGGCGAAATCCAGCTCCCAGACGCTTTCCACGAAGCTCATGTTGACCACTTCCTGGTAGCCGAGGTCGGCGACGCGGTGGCGGATGGCAAACAGCGAGCGCGTATTCTCCGGCTCGATGAGCATTGCACTCGGCGCCACTGGCGGGTTGGCAGGAATGTTCTCGAAGCCATAGACGCGCGCGATTTCCTCGATCAGGTCTTCCTCGATCTCGATGTCGAACCGGTACGAAGGCGCGGTGACGGCAAAACGGCCCGCCTCATGCGTGAACGGCAGGTGCAGGCGCGTGAAGATGTCGGCAACCATCTCGTCGGTGATGGCCACGCCAATCACTTTTTGCGCGCGCGCCGTGCGCAGCACGACCGGAGTGCGCTGCGGCAGGTTCGCAACCTGGTCGTCGACCGGGCCGACTTTTGTCGACTCGGTGCCGCAGATCTGGACGATCAGCGCCGTGATGCGCTCGATGTGTTCGACGGTCGTCGCGTAATCGACGCCACGCTCGAAACGGTGCGCCGCATCGGTCGAGAAATTGAATTTGCGGGCACGGCCCTGGATCGCGTTCGGCCACCAGAAGGCCGCTTCCAGGTAGATGTCGGTCGTGTCGAGCGTGACCGCGGTCGAATCGCCGCCCATGATGCCGGCCAGGGACTCGATTTCTTTCTCGTCGGCGATGACGCCGACCCACTCGTCGACCTCGACCGTATTGCCGTTCAGGAGTGTAAGGGTTTCGCCTTTCCTGCCCCAGCGCACGTCCAGGCTGCCGTGGATCTTGTTCATGTCGAACACGTGCGATGGACGGCCGACTTCCAGCATGACGTAATTCGAGATATCGACCAGGCTCGATACCGAGCGCTGGCCCGAGCGTTCCAGGCGCTGCTTCATCCACTCCGGGGTGGCGGCACGCGCGTTCAGGCCGCGGATCACGCGGCCGGTGAAACGACCGCACAGGTCCGGGGCGGAAATTTTTGCCGGAAGGATTTCGTCAGAGCTCACTGGCACCGGGACGGTGGTCGGCAGGTGCAGCGGCGTACCGGTCAGGGCCGACACTTCGCGCGCCACGCCCAGCACCGACAGGCAGTCCGCCTTGTTCGGGGTCAGCTTGATGGTGAACTTCAGGTCGTCCAGGGCGAGGTAGTCGCGGATGCTGGTGCCGACGGGCGCATCCGCCGGCAGCTCCATCAAGCCGCTGCTCTCTTCCGAGATTTTCAATTCTTTCGCTGAGCACATCATGCCCTGCGACTCGACGCCGCGCAGCATGCCGACCTTGATCTCGAAGGGTTTGCCGTCCGCGCCCGGCGGCAGCACGGCGCCGGCCTTGGCGCAGATCGCTTTCATGCCCACGCGCACGTTCGGGGCGCCGCAGACGATGTTGAGCAAGGTGCCCGTGCCAACGTTCACCTGGCACACGTTCAGGCGGTCCGCGTTTGGATGCCTGGCCACTTCGACCACCTCGGCCACCACCACGTTCGAGAAAGGCGGCGCGACCGCCTCGACCTCTTCGACTTCGAGGCCGGACATCGTCAGCAGGTGGGACAGCGCATCCGAAGACAGTGTCGGATCGACCATGGAACGGAGCCAGTTTTCAGAGAATTGCATAATCTTGCCTTCAGCTGCAGGTGATTGTTATTAGTTGAACTGCTTCAGGAATCGAAGATCGCCTTCGTAGAACAGGCGCAAGTCGTTGATCCCGTAACGCAGCATCGTCAGGCGCTCGAGGCCGGAGCCGAACGCGAAACCGATGAACTTTTCCGGATCGAGCCCGAAGTTGCGCACCACCGTCGGATGCACCTGGCCGGCGCCGGAGACTTCCAGCCAGCGGCCCTTCAAGGGGCCGGAACCGAAAGCGATGTCGATCTCGGCCGACGGTTCCGTGAACGGGAAGTAGGATGGACGGAAACGCACCTGCAAGTCGTCAGTCTCGAAAAAGGCCTTCACGAAATTCAGGTACACACCCTTCAGGTCCGCGAAGGAAATATCTTCGCCGATCCACAGGCCTTCGACCTGGTGGAACATCGGCGAGTGAGTGGCGTCGCTGTCGACGCGGTAAGTGCGGCCCGGCGCGATCACCTTGATCGGCGGCGTGTGGGTGCGCGCGTAGCGCACCTGCATCGGGCTGGTGTGGGTGCGCAGCAGCAGCGGCTTGCCGGTGCTGTCATTGCCCTCGATATAGAAGGTGTCCTGCATCGAACGCGCCGGATGGTTTTCCGGACTGTTCAAGGCGGTAAAATTGGTCCAGTCGGTTTCGATTTCCGGGCCGTCGGCGACGTCGAAGCCGATCGAGCGGAAGATCTGCTCGACGCGTTCCCAGGTACGCATCACCGGGTGGATGCCGCCCATGGCGCGGCCACGGCCCGGCATGGTGACGTCGATCGCCTCGAGGTTCAGGCGCTCTTCGAGTAAGGCGTTCGCCAGCGCGTCGCGGCGACCGGTCAGTGCCCCTTCGATTTTTTCTTTTGCGGCATTGATCAGGGCGCCCTGCGCCTTGCGCTGGTCAGGGTCGAGCTTGCCGAGACCCTTCATCAGTTCGGTCACCTGGCCGGTCTTGCCGAGGTATCTTGCTTTTGCGTTTTCCAGCGCGGCTGCATCGGGCGCAGCGCCAAAGTCAGCCTGGGCCGAGACGACGAGTTCTTCCAGCGAGTTCATGCGGTTTTTCCTGTTTTGATGGTGGCGGGAGCCACAGGGACCATAGTCGGTTTAACAAGGCCCCACAATCAAAAACGGGGCACAGGTCTTTTAATAACCTCTGCCCCGCTCTTTTTGCGCCGCATCGCTGCAGCGCTATTTACCAGCAGACTGCTTAGGCAGCCAGCTTGGACTGAACGGCAGCGACAATCGCGGCGAAAGCCGGCTTGTCATGCACTGCCATATCGGCCAGGACCTTACGGTCCAGTTCAATCGCGGCTTTTTTCAGGCCGTTCATGAACACGCTGTAGGTCATGCCGTGCGAACGCGATGCTGCGTTGATACGGGTGATCCACAGTGCGCGGAAGACGCGCTTCTTGTTGCGGCGGTCACGGTATGCGTACTGGCCAGCGCGCATGACTGCTTGCTTGGCAACACGGTATACTTTTGAGCGACGGCCACGGTAGCCTTTTGCGAGCTCAAGAACTTTCTTATGACGGGCCCGTGCGGTAACCCCACGTTTTACTCTAGGCATATTAGCTCCTTAGTGTGAGATTAAGCAGTTGGCATCATGCGGTAGACGCTCGTCACGTCTGCTGCATTGATGTTACGGGTGCCGCGCAGCTGACGCTTGTTCTTGGTGGTCTTCTTGGTCAGGATGTGACGCTTGAACGCCATACCCGATTTCACAGTACCGCCCGGACGCACGCGAAAACGTTTTTTCGCGGAGCTTTTGGTTTTCATTTTTGGCATAGTCATCTGTCCTTTTCACGGACAGCCTCATATCTAACAGGATTGCAGGTGGCAACATGGTGTCGCGCTTAGATGCCTGCTTTCACTTGTTTTGCAGCAGACGCTAATTCCGCTACAACCTGCTTCGAAAAACAGGAACCGCAGATTCTAACAGGTTTGTGTGAATTAGGATAGCAACGGACTAGCTTGCATCCAGAGGAACGATTCCTAAAAACGACACAGGGCCGAGCCCGATATCGCAGCACACGCTGCAACATCGGACCCGGCCCGTCTTACTACGAAATCGGAGAATTATTTCTTCTTTTTCGGAGCAATGATCATGATCATCTGGCGACCTTCCATCTTCGGGAACTGCTCGACCTGGCCATACGGCTCCAGGTCACCCTTCAGACGTTCGAGCATACGAAAGCCGATATCCTGGTGCGCCATTTCGCGACCGCGGAAGCGCAGCGTGATCTTGGTCTTGTCGCCTTCGTCGAGGAACTTGATGAGGTTACGCAGCTTGATGCTGTAGTCGCCTTCATCCGTACCTGGACGGAATTTGACTTCCTTGACCTGGATGATCTTCTGCTTCAGCTTGGCCTCGTGGGCCTTCTTCTGTTCCGAGTACTTGAATTTGCCGTAATCCATGAGGCGGCAGACCGGTGGAACCGCGGTCGGCGCGATTTCCACGAGATCGACATTCTTTTCCTCGGCCAGACGGAACGCGTCAGCCAGGCTCACAATGCCCAGCGGCTCGTTGTCCACCCCGGAGAGACGCATTTCCGGGTGATTGATTTCGCCATTGATACGATGCGACGACTTGTCAGTAGCTATGTTGTTTCCTTTTAATGTCTGAATAAACCGGCCGGCTTACTTGGCTTTACTTGCAACTTCGCCAAGCACACGCTCGATCAGGGCATCGATGGACATGGTGCCCAGGTCGACATTGCCCCGTGCGCGCACGGCCACGGTGTTTGCTTCACGTTCCTTGTCGCCAACAACTAGAATATATGGCAACTTTTGGACGGAATGTTCACGTATTTTAAAGGTAATTTTCTCATTCCGCAAATCAGCGTGAACGCGCAGGCCCGCCTTCTTGAGGCGATCCTGCACTTCCTTCACGTAATCGGCCTGGGCGTCCGAGATATTCAGCACCGCCACTTGCACCGGCGCCAGCCACAGCGGCAGCGCGCCGGCGTAGTTCTCGATCAGGATGCCGATGAAGCGCTCCATCGAGCCGACGATCGCGCGGTGCAGCATGACCGGCACCTTGCGCGTGTTGTCTTGCGCAACATACTCAGCGCCGAGACGGCCCGGCATCGAGAAGTCGACTTGCATCGTGCCGACCTGCCATGGGCGGCCCAGGCTGTCCTTCAGGTGGTATTCGATCTTCGGGCCGTAGAAGGCGCCCTCGCCCGGCAATTCCGTCCACTCCACGCCACAGGCGCGCAGGGCCGAACGCAGCGCCTCTTCGGCCTCGTCCCAGACTTCGTCGGTGCCGATGCGGCTGTCAGGACGCAGGGCCAGCTTGACGTCGATATTCGTGAAACCGAAGTCGTCGTAGACTTCCATCGCCTGGGCGTGGAAGGCCGTCACTTCCGCCTCGATCTGCTCTTCGGTACAGAACACGTGGCCGTCGTCCTGGGTGAAGCCGCGCACGCGCATGATGCCGTGCAGCGCGCCAGAGGACTCGTTGCGGTGGCACTGGCCGAACTCGCCATAGCGCAGCGGCAGGTCGCGGTAGCTCTTCATGCCCGAGTTGTAGATTTGCACGTGGCCCGGGCAGTTCATCGGCTTCAAGGCATACGAGCGGTTCTCCGACTCGGTCGTAAACATGTTCTCGCGATAATTGTCCCAGTGACCGGTCTTCTGCCACAGGGTGACGTCGAGAATCTGCGGCGCTTTTACTTCATCGTAACCGTTGACCTGGTATTTGTGACGCATGTATTGCTCGACCTGCTGCCAGATCGTCCAGCCCTTCGGATGCCAGAAGATCAGGCCCGGTGCTTCTTCCTGGAAGTGGAAAAAATCCAATGCCTTGCCCAATTTACGGTGGTCGCGCTTTTCCGCTTCTTCCAGCATGTGCAGGTATTGCTCCTGGTCTTCCTTCTTCGCCCAGGCGGTGCCGTACACGCGCTGCAGCATCTCGTTGTTCGAGTCGCCGCGCCAGTAGGCGCCGGCCAGCTTCATCAGCTTGAACACTTTCAGCTTGCCGGACGATGGCACGTGCGGGCCGCGGCACAGGTCGGTAAAGCTGCCTTCCGAATACAGCGAGACATCCTCGCCGGCCGGAATCGAGGCGATGATCTCGGCCTTGTAGTCTTCGCCGATCGACTTGAAATAAGCCACGGCTTCGTCGCGCGGCAACACCTTGCGGGTGACCGGCTCATCCTTCTTGGCCAGTTCCCCCATCTTCTTTTCGATCTTCGCCAGGTCGTCCGGGGTAAACGGGCGCTTGTAGGAGAAGTCGTAATAGAAACCGTTTTCGATGACCGGGCCGATCGTGACCTGCGCATCCGGGAACAGTTCCTTCACTGCGTGCGCCAGCAAGTGGGCGGTCGAGTGGCGGATCACGTCCAGGCCTTCCGGGTCGCGGTCGGTGATGACCGCAAAATCCGCGTCCTGCTCGATCAGGAAGGAAGTATCGACCACCTTGCCGTCCACCTTGCCGGCGAGGGCCGCCTTGCCAAGGCTCGGGGCGATACTCGTCGCTACCTGGGCGACCGTCACGGGGCCGTCGAACTGACGGCTGGAGCCATCGGGAAGTCGCACGTTAAGCATAGTGATCTCCATGTGGCGCGCCGCGCCGAGAAAGTTGAAAATGTAGAAAGCTGAATGTAATGGACGAAAAAAAACGCGCACCAGGCGCGTTTGTTTCAGTGTGTTGAGCAAAAGAACACAATACCGCGTCTAGCGATTCCCCCACAACCAGGTTGTAGTTCGCGGTGTCATAACCGATGACGCCTTTCTCGCTCTTACTCAAAGTATTCTGGTGGGCGGTGCAGAATTCGAATCTGCGACCCCTTGGATGTCGACCAAGTATTCTAACCAGCTGAACTAACCGCCCAATGAGGTGCATTATAGGGGCTGCGCCGGCGTCGTGCAAGGCTTGTGCGGAATTAGTCACGAGGCGGCGGAGTTGCGCCCGGACTGGGCGCTTCCCTGCGCCTGCTATCCATTACACTGCCGGCTGTTCCAATTGACCGAATGTCCCATGTCCTCCGATCACGCCGCACCGACCTCCGATCACCTGCACGCCCACCTCGACGGCGACGCCAGCCACGGCCATTTCATCGAGGCACGCAGCCAGAAGGCGCTCGCCATCGCGCTCGTGATGACGCTGCTGTTCGCCGTGATCGAAGTCGTGACCGGCTTCATGTCCAATTCCCTGGCGCTCATTTCGGACGCCGGCCACATGGTGACCGACGCCGCCGCCCTGGGCCTGGCCCTGCTGGCGCAGCTGATCGCCAAGCGTCCGCCATCCTCGCGCCATTCCTTCGGGTTTGTCCGCGCCGAGGCATTGGCCGCGTTTGTGAACTGCCTGGCGATGCTGCTTCTCGTCGCCTGGATCGTGGTCGAAGCGGTGCAGCGCCTGGCGCATCCGGAACCGGTGCAAGGGGGCGTGGTGCTGGTGGTGGCCGCGATCGGCGCCTGCATCAACATCCTGGTCGCCTGGGTGCTCTCGCGCGACACGCAGAGCATCAACACGCGTGCGGCGCTGGTGAACGTGATGGGCGACCTGCTCGGCTCGGTCGCCGCGATCGCCGCCGGCGGCATCATTTATTTCACGGACTGGGTACGCATCGACCCGATCCTGTCGATCTTCGTCTCGCTGCTGATCCTGAAATCGACCGGGGGCATCCTGCGCGAGTCCTATCACTTCCTGATGGAGGCCGTGCCGCACGGGATCGATTACCTGCAAGTGGGCGCCGACCTGGCCGAGGTCGACGGCGTGCTGTCGGTGCACGACCTGCACGTCTGGGACATGTCGCCCGGCCACCCTGCCCTGATCGGCCATCTCGAGATCGTCGATCTGGCCGAATGGCCGGCTGTCCTGCGCCGCGTGAAAGAGATGCTGCTCGAGCGGCACGGCATCGACCACGTCACGCTGCAGCCGGAAGCGGAGGGCGGCCTGCCGCTGGACGCCGGTCATTGTAAGCCTGCGCTTACCCCAAGCGGGCACACGCGCCGATAGAGCCCGGCGTGGTCCTCGGCCATAATCGGGTCATGAGCGAACTTACCGAACGTGTATTCGATTCCCTGGTCATCGGCGGCGGACCGGGCGGGCTGACCGCGGCCATTTACCTGCGCCGCTTCACCCGCAACATTGTCGTCATCGACAAGGGCAACAGCCGCGCCGGCCTGATCCCGGTGTCGCACAACTATCCGGGCTTCCCGGAGGGCGTACCCGGCACCCAGCTGCTGAACAACCTGAGCTGCCAGCTGAACAACTACGGCGGCGAGGTGCTGCGCGGCGAGGTCACCGATCTGCGCCTGGAGGACGGTCATTTCGTGGGCGACTATCTCGACGACGCAGGCGACACCCACGCCATTCGCGCCCTGACCGTGCTCCTGGCCACCGGCGTGGCCGACGTCGGCCTGCCGATCGAGAACTGGCGCGAAGCCGTGGCTTGTGGCGCGGTGCGATTGTGCCCGGTCTGCGACGGCTTCGACGTGATGGACCGGCGCATCGCGGTGGCCACCAGCGAAATCAACCCAGTCGGGCATGCCCTCTTCATGCGTTCCTTCAGCGCCGACGTCACGCTGTTCGACCGCAGCGAAGAACCGATCCTGAGCGATGACGAGCGACGCCAGATCACGGCAGCCGGGGTGCACTACATCGAGTCGCCGCTGCTGGGCGTGACGATGAGCGAGGACATGAAGCCGGTATTGAATACGGCCGATGGCGAGAGCCGCGAGTTCGACGTGTTCTATCCGATACTGGGCGAGTCCGCCAGGTCAGGCCTGGCCTCGTCGCTGGGCGTGGAGACCGCGGAATGCGACAAGATCGTGGTCGACGATCATCAGCGCACCAGCGTGCCGGGGCTGTACGCGATCGGGGACGTGGTGCGCGGCTTGAACCAGATTGCGGTGGCGGCGGGACAGGCGGCGATCGCGGCGACGACGATTCATAATGCCTTGCCGTGGACCTTGAGGAGCAAGGTGAAGTCGTAAGCACGATTCGGTGCTGTGTTCTTCGCGACTGACCATATGCCTGCTGGCGCAGAACCAAAGCTAGTTCTGCCCCGACGCCAACGCAATCCGCCGCTTGATCCGCTCCACGGCTACCATATCACCACCGGCTTCCGCCCTCTTCTGCGCAACCCCCAACCACATCAACAACGGTCTTCTCCATCCCTGGCTCGATGCCATCTCCGTCGCCACCTGCATGTCGCCCGGCGACATCCTCCCCGCCTTGAACAAGGCCCCCGCCGCCACCAGCTTCGCCAGCGGATCGGTCATGCCGGCGATCGAGCCCGTGCCCACCACCGGGCGATGCTGCTCCGGCAAGGCCGCAACATCGAGCCCTTCCCAGCGCCCGGCCAGATAGGCGGCATACGCCCGCTGCTGCGGCAACGCATCCGAGGACAGCGCCGCAAACCCCGGACAGTCGTCGAACTCCAGGCTCGCCGCCAGCACCGCGCAGCGCACCAGCTCGACCTGGGCGACGAGATCGGCGCGCCCGGTGCTGGCCGTCTCGCGCCGCGCCCGCGCGAAGTTCGCGTTGGCGGCGCCCGTGCTGCCGCGCAGGTAGTCATCGGCAAACGCGTCGAGCGCATCCTTCGCATCCGGTTGCCAGCTTGGCGGCGCCGGCTTGCTGGCGCAGCCGGCCAGCAGCAGCGCGATGAACACAGCGGACATCTTCATGGCAGCTTGATCTCCTCGTTCTTGCCGGCGAACGGCCATTTGCGGTTGACCTGGTCGACCAGGCGGTTCACCTTGCGCAGGCTGGCCTCAACCTCGCCGCGCAACGCGCCCAGGTCTTCGGTGGCCACGCGCGCATTCGCACCGACGGCCTGCGCTTCGACCAGCACGGCGTCGACCCGCTTCAAGGTCGCACGCGCATCCTGCAGTACGCCCTGCAGCTCGACCACCGCTGCTTGCGCATCGTCGACCACGCCCTTCTTGCCGTACAGGCGCTGATCGGTTTTCACCAGCAGCACGTCCAGCCGCTGCAGGGTGCCGACGAATTTTTTCGCCTCCTCGTCGCCGAGCGCGCCGCTGAGCAGGCCGTATTTGCCGGACAGGCGCCCGGTCAGCGTCTGCAGGTTATCCAGGCTGCCGGACACACTGGAGCCTTCGGCCGTCATGCCCTCGAGGTTGTTGAGCAGCGAGCGCGCCGTGGCCACCAGCCCCGGGATCTCGGCGGTCACGTCGCCGCGCAGGATCGGACGCACGGCGCCGTCGGGCAGCGGCGCGTCGTCGAGCACACCGGTAAAGGCGCGCAGGCGCGTCTCGCCCACCACGCTGCGCTCGAGCGTGAAGACACTCGAGGCCTTGAGCCACTTGGCGTCGGACTTCGAAACGTCGACCAGCACCTGCACCTTGCCGTCCTTCGCCAGGTCGACCAGGCGCACGCGCCCGATCGGGAAGCCGGCGAAGGTCATGTCCATGCCGGGGATGACGCCTTCCGAATTCTCCGTCGTCAGGATCAGTTTCTGGGTCGGCTCGAACACGCCGCGCGCATACATCACGTACAGCACGAAGGCGATGATCAGGGCGGTGACAAGTCCCAGCAGGATCATCGCCTTGGTTTCGACATGGGCGGGCTCGTCGGATGTGGTGTCGGTCATGGGCAGGTTTCAAATATATTTGAGGGCAAGCGAAGCGCCTTCGATCAGGAGCAGCACGAACAGCAGGCGCAGCGCGCCGGGCTGAACGCTCGACGCGAGCTGGCGTGGGTAGCGCTGCAATTCAAGAATCGCGGCGGTCGGGATCACGGCCACCGCCAGGCCGAACAGCACGGTCTTGAGTACGAAACCGATCGTGACAAGGGGGTCGAACACGCGTCCCACGGTGCGCGTGTAGTCCAGCGCGCCCCAGGGCGAGAGCCCGTACACGTTCAGGTAGGCCAGCAGCAGCACGATGCTGGAACTGACCATCGCCAGGCTCAGTACCGAGAAGGCATTCGCGAACAGCTGCGGCACCAGGTCGCGCCGCATGCGGCGCAGTGCTTCGGCATTCACCTCGGCCGTCGGCAGGCCGGCGCGCGCCAGGCCCAGTGCCGTGGCGTCGAAGGCCATGCCGGAACGCAGCGCGGCGAACAGCGCCGCCGACAAGGGAATGAGTTCGAGCACCAGCACCCGTACCACCATCTCGAGCGCATAGCGCGACAGGCCGTAGCTCATGGCGGTGACCAGCACGATGCGGATGATGACGAGGCTGATCAGGGCCGAGAGTACCGTGAACCAGGGCAGCACCTGCCAGGTGCTAGCGTGGATGTAGCGCGCGGTGGAGAGGCGGTTGGCGCGGCGGTTTGCGCCACGATAGGTCGAGGGCGAGAACGCGGTGACCAGCGCCACCGCGCCGAGGTGGAACATGTACCACCAGCTGCGCAGGTAGTGGACGAGCGCGAGGCCCCATAGGCTGGGACGGGTAGCGAGATGGAGGGAGCGGCGCATGGGCATATGACCCCTACGACCGTCTGGCCTCTTGCACGCCCGCGACTTCGCTGATCGACAACAGCGCCTTTTGCAGCTGCGCGGTCGACCCGATCTCCGCCGTAAACACCATGCGTGCCTGCCCCCTCGTCGTCTGCGTGTTGACCCCCGTCACATTGATCTTCTCGCGCAGGAAAGCGTCCGACACATCGCGCAGCAGGCCCTGGCGGTCGATCGCGAGGATGAAGATGTCGACCGGGTACACGGTCTCGATGACACCCTTGCCCCAATCGGTCTGGATCACGCGCTCGGGCGCCTTGCTGCGCATCTCGGCGAAATTCTTGCACGACAACCGGTGGATCGAGACGCCCTTCCCGCGCGTCACAAAGCCCACGATCGGGTCCGGCGGCGCAGGTTTGCAGCACTTGGCCAGCATCGTCATCAAGCCTTCGGTGCCGACTACCAGCACGCCCGATTTCGCGCCCTGATCCACGCTCGACGCCCGGCTCTTGTTGACGACGGCCGCGTCGTCCGGCGGCGGCGCTTCGACTGCTTCATGCAGCGCCGCTTCGACATGGCGCAGGCTGAACTTCTCCTTGCCGACCGCGATGAACAGGTCGTCGACCTTGGCAAAGCCGAGTTTATGCGCCAGCGCTTCGAGGTTGACCGCGGTCTTGCCCTCGCGCTGCAGCGATTTTTCGACCAGCACCCGCCCCTGTGCCAGCGTCTCGGCCAGCTCCAGCGCGTGGAACCAGGCGCGGATCTTCGAACGGGTGCGGCTGCTGACGGTATACCCGGGGCTGAGCCAGTCGCGCGACGGTCCCTGGCTGCCGGCCGGGCCCTTGGCGGTGATGATCTCGCAGGTCTGGCCGTTACTCAGGGGGGTATTGAGCGGCACCATCGCGCCGTCGATCTTGGCGCCGCGGCAGCGGTGGCCGACTTCGCTGTGCAGGTGGTAGGCGAAGTCGATCGGGGTCGCGCCCACCGGCAGCTCCAGCACGCGCGCCTGCGGCGTCAGGACAAAAATGCGGTCGTCGAGCGTGGTGGCCTTGAGCTTTTCGATCCATTCCTTCTGGTCTTCTTCGGCGGCCACGACGTCGGTCACGTCGGTCTTCCAGGCCAGCAGCTGGCGCAGCCAGGCGATCTTTTCGTCGTACTTCTGGCTCTTGAAATTCGAGCCGCCCTCTTCCTTGTAGCGCCAGTGCGCGGCCACGCCGTACTCGGCGAAGTTGTGCATCTCCTGGGTGCGCACCTGCACCTCCAGCGGACGAGCGTCCTCGGCGGTGACGACCGTGTGCAGCGACTGGTAGCCGTTCGGTTTCGGACGGGCGATGTAGTCGTCGAATTCGGCCGGGATCGGGGTCCAGATGTTATGCACCAGGCTCAGGACCGTATAGCAGGTCTTGGCGTCGGCGACAATCACGCGGAAGGCCCGCACGTCGTACAGCGACGTGAAATCGAGCTCCTTGCCGCGCATCTTGTTATAGATGCTGTAGATGTGTTTCGGCCGTCCGCTCACCTCGGCCTTGATGCCGGCCGCGTGCAGCTCGCGCTCCAGGCGCGCGATCGACGAGGCGACAAAGCCCTCGCGCGCCATGCGCTTTTCTTCCAGCATCTTGGCGATGCGCCGGTAGGTTTCCGGCTCGAGGAAGCGGAAGGCCAAGTCTTCCAGCTCCCACTTCAGCTGCCAGATGCCGAGGCGGTTCGCCAGCGGTGCATACAGGTCCATCACTTCGCGCCCATAGTCGCGCGTCAGTTCGTCGAAGCGCTTTTGCTCGGCGAACCAGCGCAGCGTCGTCAGGCAGGACGACAGCCGGATCAGCACCACCCGCATGTCGGTCGCCATCGCGAGCAGCATCTTGCGCAGCGTTTCGACTTGCGCCACGGCCTGCTGGGCCGCGTTCTTGCCGCGCCAGACCTCCTGGTGCCCGACCGTCAGGTCGCGCAGGCGCATCAGCTGCTGCACGCCGCGCACCAGGCTTGCGACCTCGGCGCCGAAGAGCTGCTCGAGCGTTTCCACCAGCTTTGGTTCGACGATCGCCAGTTCGAACAGGAGGCCGGTGATGCGCGTCTCGACATCGCTGCGCAGATACGCCAGCGTGCCGGCCACGCCGAGCGAAAACTCGAAGGCGTTCTGGCCGGACGAGCAGGCCCGTTCGCCATAGGCCGCAGCCGCATAGTCGAGCGCGTCCTGCACGCGCACGCATTCCTCGGGATTCAGTCCCGAAATAAGCTGGGTAGTGGCGTCGCCGAGTGCGGCGGTGGACACCATGGTTTAACGCAGTGCGGCGGTGACGACGATCTCCACCAGGCAGGCCGGATTGGCAAGCTTCGCTTCGACCGTCGCGCGCGGCGGTGTATGGCCGGCTGCGACCCATTCGTCATAGACCGCGTTCATGCCGGCGAAATGCGCCATGTCGGCGATGTAGATCTGGCACATGAGGATGCAGGTCTTGTCGCTGCCCGCTTCGTTGAGCAGGCGGTCGACGTGTGCCAGCACTTCGCGTGTCTGGCCTTCGATGTCCTGGGTGGTGTCTTCGGCGATCTGGCCGGCCAGGTAGACGGTCTCGTTGTGGATGGCGGTTTCGGACAGGCGCTTGCCTACGTGAAGTCGTTTGATTTGCATATGCTCTTTCGTTGCGTACTCAGGCCTCAGGCCGTTAAAAATGTTCGTGCGATTGCAATCTGCTCGGGCTGGACGAAGGTCGGCGCATGGCCGACACCCGCGATCTCGACCAGCCGCGGCTTCGGTCCGCGCGTCGTCATCAACTGCGCGGTCTCGTGCGACAGCAGGTCGGAATCTGCGCCGCGTACCAGCAGCGTCGGGCACGCAATCGCATCCCAGGCGCGCCACAGCGCCGCCTCGTCCTGCTTCGCGCGTTCGACCCCCATCGTCTTGAACGGCTGGGCCAACGCCAGGTCGTAGTGGCGCACCCATTGCCCGTCCGGCTCCTGGCGCAGCACGTCGGCCGCCAGCTTGTCCCATTGCTCATCCGAGTGCGGGCCGAACGAGGCGGACACCTCGCGCACGAAACGCGCCCCGCTTGCGTAATCGGGAAAGCGCAGGTCCTGGCCGATATAGTCGGCAATGCGCGCCAGCGCGGCGCCATCGAGCGTCGGGCCGATGTCGTTGAGCACCATGCGCGTGATCGGCGACTGCGGCAGGGAGGCCAGCACCATGCCGATCAGGCCGCCCATCGAGGTGCCGAACCAGTGCACCTTGTCCTCGCCGTTCGCGGTGACGCGCGCGATCAGCGTCACCATGTCGGCCACATACTGCGGCAGCGCGTACAGCTGCGGATCTGCGAGGCGCCCCGAGCGCCCGCGCCCGGCGACGTCGGGGCAGACCACCCGGTAGTGATCGCACAGGTCGCGCGCCAGGGCGTCGAAGTCATCGGCCACGCGGGTCACGCCATGCACGCAGACCAGCACGCGCGGGTTGTCCGGATCGCCCCATTCCTTGTAGGCGATCCGGTGCAGGCCGGCGGGCGAGCTGCACTGCACGCTTTTCAATCTCGCTTCGCTCATTCACGGCTCCGATGACAATATTGTTACGTCGATAAACGCCAGCCCCACATTTTAACTGGCGGAGCGATTAGAATTCTACCAATTCCGTAGAAACACCCTGAACACCACCCTTACAGAGGAAACAATGAAATCGACCATGCTAAGCGGTAAAACGGCACTCGTCACCGGCTCGACCTCGGGCATCGGCTTGGGGATCGCCCGTGCCCTGGCCGAGCAGGGCGCGAATCTGGTCTTCAACGGCTTCGGCGACGCCCAGCAGATCGAGAAGCTCCATACCGACATCGGTTCCGAATTCGGGGTGCAGACGGCCTACCACAACGCCGACATGTCCAGGCCCGAGCAGATCGAGGCGATGATGGCCTTCGCGCAGGAGAAATTCGGCGGCATCGACATCCTGGTGAACAACGCCGGCATCCAGCACGTGGCCGCCATCGAGGACTTCCCGGTCGAGAAATGGGATGCGATCATCGCGATCAACCTGAGCTCCGCCTTCCACACCACGCGACTGGCCCTGCCCGGCATGAAGCAAAAAAACTGGGGCCGCATCATCAACCTGGCGTCGGTGCACGGCCTGGTGGGTTCTGCGCAAAAGAGCGCGTATGTCGCGGCCAAGCATGGCCTGGTCGGCTTCACCAAAGTCACCGCGCTGGAAACGGCGCAGACGGGCGTGACCTGCAACGCGATCTGCCCGGGCTGGGTCCTGACCCCGCTGGTGCAAAAACAGGTCGACGACCGCGCCGCGCGCGAGAACCTGTCGAACGACGAGGCACGCAAAGCCCTGCTGGCCGAAAAGCAGCCGTCGGGCGAATTCGTGACGCCGGACGAACTGGGCGCGCTGGCCGTGTTCTTCTGCAGCCCGGCCGGTGGCCAGGTGCGCGGCGTGGCGTGGAACATGGACGGCGGCTGGGCCGCTCAATAAGGCTCTTTCATCAACGCGGCGCCTGACTATCGGCGCCGTGCGTTTCACATCCCCCTTGCATGCACAACTTTGAAAAACGGCGCGACCGCTTCGACCTCTTCGACCGCATGGACAGCCCCGCGGTCAACCTCTGCTTCACGCTCGAGCTGCCCGACTACCGCCCCTGGTGCAAACAGGAAGGACTGCCGCCCTTCCACGTGTTGCTGTGCGCCGTCCTGCGCTCGATTTTAAAAATCGAGAACTTCCGCTACCGCGTGTTCGAGGGCGAGGTCATCGAGGTCGCACGCCTGATGCCCTCGTTCACCGTCGTCAACCAGAATAATGACTTGAATTTCGCCCTGTTCGACTGGTCCGACGACCTGCGCGACTTTGTCGCCCGCAGCATCGACGCGCGAAAGGAAGCCTGTGCCATGACCGCCCTGAACAATGCCTACGCGGCCCTGTCGCCACGCCAGTGCAAGGACCAGGTCTTCATCACCTGCATCCCCTGGCTCGACTTCACCTCGATCCAGCATCCGACAGCCAGCCTCGGCTCGCCCGACATTCCATCGCTGGCCTGGGGCAGATTCAGGGACGGGCCGAACGGTCGCCTGCTGTTGCCTTTTTCGGTGCAGGCGCACCACGGATTTGTCGACGGCTTTCATATTCACCAGCTGGCGCAGCAGATCGCGGCGGAGCTGGCGGCGTTCATGCACTGAGCTGCAGGTTCAAGTGCTTCACTTGAGCACCTGGTCCACATCCACGATGTCCACACCCTGCAACTGCCCCAGCCAGCTGTCGAACCACGGTTTGTGCGTCGCCCCGACAAAGGCCAGCACCCGTGCCCCGGGCCGTTCGCGGAAGGTCTCGCGTACGTTGGCGACCATGCGCAAGTTGCGGATCTCCCAACCGGCGACCCAGATCTGCGGATAGCCTTCTTTCGACTTTGCCCGCATCGACGCATGCACGTTGCCCTCGGCACGCGCGCGCAGCCGCCCGGGCGCGTTGATCACGCGGTAGAGCGGCAGCAGGTCGGGCGCCAGCGCCAGGACATCGTCCTGTTTCTCATGCGCGCGCATCTCGGCCCCGCCCGCGGCCCAAGCCGCCTCGATCGAGCGCACAAAGGCCTTGATGTCGGGGACATCGATGCGGTCGCCCGTGTGGTTGTCGACGGCATGCACGCGCGCCAGACCCAGGCGCGCGGCCAGGCGGGCGGCGATCTGGTAGCTCTCGTCCTTGCGCTTGCCGAGTTGCTGGAGCTGTTCGAGCAGCGCGGCGTCGAGGCCGTCGCCGGCGCGGCGCTCGCCCGCCGGCAGTTGCAGCCATTGCACATACGCCGAGGCGCGGTCGTAAGACGCCAGGAACAAGGCAGCCAGGCGCCGCCTTTGTCCCGGCGTTGCCTGCGCGGGCCAGGTCTTGAGCAGCTTGTCGACCTGCGCCATCGCTGCGGGTGCGTCGAGCCCGGTGGCTGCCTGCGCGGCGGCTGTCGAGGCGCAGTAGTCGGCGCCGTACCTGGCCGGATGGCGCGCGGCCAGGTCGCATTCTTCGCCGTTCTCGGTCTCGATGGTGATGATCTCGGGTTTGAAGGCGGCCAGCCGGTCAAGCAGGCCATCCAGCGCGGCAGGATTGAAGCCGGCCGGCAGCGTCCTGAGGTGGATGGTGCCGAGCACCAGCACCTGCGCGCGCGGCCCGGCCATGTCGCGATCGAGTACCGTCAGGTCGGTCTGCGCCTGCGCCGCGAACGGCCATGACCATGCAAGCAGCGACAGCAGCGTCGCCGCGTAACGCCGGCCGTTTTCCCGCATTGTTCCCATCAGATGATCCCCAGCGCACTAATTGTCGAGTGAGCAATGTAGGGAAAACGGAAGACGAACACAAGCATGCAGCGGACAGGACGCGCTTTCAACGGTCCGGGATGCGGAAAACCGGGGGTGAGCGGAACAGTTCAGCTGGTGCCTGGTGTAGTGCGCGCTGTGCGCCAGAAGAAGACCTCATCGACTGCCACGCCGAACACGTCGGCCAGTTTCATCGCCAGTTCCAGCGAAGGCGCGTAGCGCAGGCTCTCGAGCGCAATCACGGTCTGGCGCGTGATGCCGACCGCGCGCGCCAGCGTTTCCTGCGACATCTCGCCGTGCTCGAAACGCAAACGCCGCAGGTGGTTGTCGATCGGGGAATCCTTACGCATGGCGCATGCTGGCATACGCCCAGGTACAGTGAAGGCCATACAGCACGTGGGCAAGCATCCAGCTGCAAATGAACAGATGGGCCAGCATCGCCATCGACGGCGCGGGCCTGGTGGCGTCTGCGCCGAGGCTGATCCAGGCGACCAGCGCTGCCTGCAGCGCCAGCAAGGCATAGCTGGAAAACCCGAGCGCGCGGGCCGCGATCATCCCGTCGCGTTCGTCGCGCGTCGCGTCGGGCGCCCGTGCGATCCAGCCGATCAGCACCGATGCCGCCACCAGGGTCCACAGTTCGCCTGCCATCATGCGCGCCGCACGCGTATGGATGTCGAGGTCCGGCCCGAGTTGCACCAGCTTGGCGCCAAGGTAAGCGAGACACACCAGCGTGCCGGCAACAGACAGCAGGGCACAGCGCTCTGCTGTTTCCGGCGCCGACAAGACGCGCTGCCAATGCCCACGCAGCCAGTAAGCGGCAAGCACGAGCACAGCGCCGCCGAGAAAACCTGCACTAAAAGGCAACCAGGATTGCGCCAGCAGAACGCCCAGCAAAGCGCATGCGGCGAGGGAAAGAGCGAGGGCAGGCATACGGCCTCCAGGTAAGGTACACATTACATAATGTAAGGTATACCTTACATCCAAGTGCGGTCCGGCGCAAGCTCTTAGAAAGAACTTGACGCGAAAATATGACGGTCATAATATTAAGGTCATCATATTTGCAAGTTTCATCATGAACGCCGACACCAAACAAAGCCGCCGCGATCAATCGCACGCACGCATCCTCGATGCCGCCGCGCGCGCCGTTCGCCGCCAGGGCTATGCCGGCGTCGGCGTGGCGGACGTCATGAAGGAAGCGGGCATGACCCATGGCGGCTTCTATGCCCACTTCCAGTCGCGCGACGCCCTGCTCGTCGCGGCCATCGAGCACGCGGCACTTGATAGCGTCAGGATCCTGTCGCGCCGCATGGAGGCCTTGCAGGAAGCCGGCGCCAGTCCGGTACGCGCGCTGATCGAGGCCTACCTGGGGGACGAACACGTCGCCAGTTGCGAGCGTGGCTGCCCGGTCGCCGCGCTCGGTTCCGAAATGCCGCGCCAGTCGGATGAACTGTTGGCGGTGTCGCGCAAACGGGTCAGCGGCCTGGTCGAGCGGGTGCGCTCGAGCCTGCCGCCGGACGCGCCGCGCGAACGCGCCTTTGCCCTGGCTGCCGGCATGGTCGGCGCCCTGCAACTGGCGCGCGCACTCGGCGACGAAGGCCGCGCAATGCTGCCGGCCACCCGTGCCGCGCTGATCGACCAGTACGACGCCTGAATCGCCGGCCGCGCACAAGCGCGGCCTTTTTTTGACACCACAATATGACGGTGATCATATACAAAAACGCAGCGCAACCTGAATGGAACCGCCATGACCACTCCCGCTACCGTCTCCACCTCCGCCGCGCCGCAGGCCGCGGCCTCGCCCTGGCCCACGTTCTGGATCGCCTGCATCGCCGTCTTCCTGGTCTCGATCGACAGCACCGTCCTGTTCGCGGCCTTCGGCGCCCTGCAGGCGGGCTTTCCGGCAGCCACGCCCGCCGACCTGTCCTGGGTGCTGAACGCCTACACCGTCGTCTACGCGACGATGCTCATTCCCGCCGGCGGACTGGCCGACGCCCACGGCCGCAAACGCGTGTTCCTGTTTGGCGTGGCGCTGTTCCTGGCGGCGTCGGCGGCCTGCGGCATGGCCGACAGCGTGGCCTGGCTGATCGCCGCGCGCGTGGTGCAGGCACTCGGCGCGGCGCTGCTCACGCCCGCCTCGCTGTCGATCATCCTGGACGCCTTCCCGAAAGAGAAGCGCACGGTGGCGGTGAGCCTGTGGGGCGCGGTCGGGGGACTCGCCGCCGCCATTGGGCCGAGCCTGGGCAGCAGCATCGTCGAGCACCTGGGCTGGCCCTGGGCCTTCTACATCAACCTGCCGCTGGGGGCAGTGTCGCTCTGGTTCGGCGCGCTGCGCCTGCGCGAAGCACAAACGACGGGCAAGGCGGCCCGCATCGACCTGGTCGGCATGCTGCTGCTCATTGTCGCCGTCGGTGCACTGGCCATGGCGATTACCCAGCTCGATTCGCCGCAGTGGAGCCGCTTCGAACTCGGTGCGCTGGCGGCAACCAGCGTGCTTGCTTTCGGCGCCTTTGTCGCCTGGGCGCGTACTGCCGCGGCACCGCTGGTGGACCTGGCCCTGTTCGCCAACCGCAGCTATAGCGCGGTCAACCTGGCGACGCTTGCCTTCGGCACCGCGTTCGCGATGATGTTCTTCGCCTTCTTCGTCTACATGACCCGGATCTGGCATTTCAGCTTGCCGCTGGCGGGCCTGGCGGTGACGCCGGGTCCCCTGATGGTGGTGCCGACCGCGATCGTCGCCGGGCGCATCGCCGCGCGCCTCGGGCACCGGCCGATCCTCGTCATCGGCTCGCTCGTGTATGCGGCCAGCGGATTGTGGCTGCTCCTGGTGCCGGGGACCGAACCGGCGTATGCGGCGCAGTGGCTGCCCGGCCTGTTCCTCTCCGGGATTGGCGTGGGCATGGTGCTGCCCTCGCTGTCCGGCGCGGCGGTTGCGGGCTTGCCGGCGGCCCAGTATGGGGTCGGCAGCGCGGTGAACCAGGCGACGCGCCAGCTCGGCGCCGTGCTGGGGGTGGCGCTTGCGGTGCTGCTGGTCGGGCACGCGAGCGTGACGCGCGCCGATTTCGTGCCGCTGTATGGCATGCACGTGGCGCTGGGGCTGCTGACCGCAGCGCTGTGCCTGGCCGTGAAGACGCGTCCCGTGGCGAAGTAGTCAGCTACAGTCCGGGCACAAGCATGCGCCCCGGGACCGATGTTGTCATTGTTCCGGTCTTGCCGGGGCGGTCGCGCGGCTGATGCGGTAGACGACCCCGTCGCTGAGCGACAGGCCGTCAGGATTGGATGACAAAGCGTTTCAGGGGTTCGGTTCGAATGCAGCCAGGCGTCTCAGGCCGCGCGCAGCAGCAACAGGTGGCCGTCGACGCCGATACCGTTCTCGCTGCGCACGACCGCCGGTTCGGCCTCGACCAGCGCGAAGCCGTGTTCGAGGGCCAGGCGCTGCAGGTAGGCCAGCGAGTGCGCATAGCGGTTCGAGGGCAGCAGCCCGTAGTCGAAGCCCGCGCACCCCGCGCCCGCCTCGCCCGCTTCGGTCGAGAAGCAGAACCAGCCGCCAGGGTGCAAGGCGGCCCGCACCTGCGCGAACAAGGCGTCCAGGTCGCCGAAATAGACCAGCACGTCCGCGGCCACGGCCAGGTCGAAGGTCCGGGCTTGTCCGGCGAGCCAGGATCCGATGTCAGCGCACACGAGTTCGTCGTACTGCTTGATGGCTCGCGCCTGCGCCAGCATCTTTTCCGACAGGTCGACCCCGGCCAGGCTGCACGACAACGGGCGCAGGAAAGGCGCGCACAGGCCGGTGCCGCAGCCCAGGTCCACGGTTGCCAGACCGGTGCGCTCGACGTGGCGCTGGAGGGCCGCGTGGATCAGCGACGGCGTGCCGTAGCCCAGCACGCCCGTCAGGTGGCGGTCGAAGTGGCCGGCGTACTGGTCGAACAGGGCTTTGACGTAGGCCGCGGGCGCCCGCTCGGGAGGCGTACCGATGCCCAGCGCGGCCAGCGCGAAGTCGATCTGGCTGGCGTCCAGGCCAGCTTCCACGGCCAAGCTGCGCGCAGCTTCGTAGGCCGCGATGGCGTCCTCGCGCCGGCCGAGGGCCAGCAGCGCGTCGCCACGTTGCCGGTGGCTTTGCGGGTGGGCTGGGCGCAGCGCGAGCGCAGTGTCGAAACAGGTCAATGCGTCGTGTGGACGCCCGAGTTTCAG
This sequence comes from Massilia sp. CMS3.1, assembly GCF_051262535.1. NCBI lineage: Bacteria > Pseudomonadati > Pseudomonadota > Betaproteobacteria > Burkholderiales > Oxalobacteraceae > Massilia > Massilia sp. CMS3.1. Next base: position 777,503 of record NZ_JBIMES010000001.1, read on the forward strand.
CAGGGTCAGGCCGCGCCCCGTGTGCGCTTCGGGCGCGTGTCCATCCAGAGCGATCGCCTCGTCATAGGCGTGCAAGGCCGCCTCGAACTCGCGCAACTGGAACAGGGCGTTCGCGCGTACGCAGGCCGCTTCCGGATACGGCAGCTTTTCAGCAAGCGCCCGCTTGCTGCTGGCCAGCGCCCCTTCAGCTTCGCCAAGATCGAGCAGCGCAATCGCCCTGTTGCACCAGGCTTCCGGGTAGTTCGGACGCAGCGCCAGCGCGCGTTCGTAGCTGTCGAGCGCGTCAACAGGGCGGCCGAGTGTGCGCAGCGCGTTGCCGCGATTGCTCCAGGCGAGGGCGTAATCGCGGTTCAGGCGCAGCGCCGTGTCGTAGCTGGCGAGCGCCTCCTGGCTCTGACCAAGGTCCTGCAGCGCGGCGCCCAGGTTGCAGTGGGCCGTTGCCTGCGCCGGGCTGATCCCGATTGCCTGCGAGATGAGCGTTACCGCTTCCTGGGCCTCGCCCTGCTGGCGCGCGACCACGCCGAGCAGGTGCAACGCGTCGAACTGGCGCGGTTCGATGGCCAGCACGTCGCGGTAGCGCGCCTGCGCATCAATGAGCTTGCCTGCCTGGTGCAGCGCGACCGCTTCCTTCAACAGCGCTCTGACGCGCGCATCTGCCTGACCCATATGCCCTCGTTCGGTAAATATGGCCGCCAGCATACCGCAGGCCCCACCGGCTCCGCTATGATGGCAGCTTCACAACTTGACGAAGAACGCCATGCGGACCTGGACCAGGAAGATCGCGCTGACCACACTCACCTTGTTGGCAAGCGCCTGCGCGCAGGCCTTCGAATCGCGCAGCCTGCTGCTTTCCGCCGACCGCGTCTGGACCGGCGAGGGCAAGCCGCATGCCGGCTGGGCCGTGCTGGTGGTCGATGGGCGCGTCAAGGAAGTCGGCTCGGGCGCGTCCATCAAGGCGCCGCCGGATGCCGAGCGCATTGCATTACCCGGCCAGACCCTGATCCCGGGCCTGATCGACCTGCATTCGCATGTGCTGCTGCATCCGTATAACGAGACCACCTGGGACGACCAGGTGATCAAGGAGCAGGTCGAGTACCGCACCCTCCTGGCCGGCAAGCACGCGGCCGACACGCTGCAGGCGGGCTTCACGACCCTGCGCGACCTCGGCACGGAAGGCGCGAACTATGCCGACGTCGGCATCAAGCGCGCCATCGAACAGGGTGTCGTGCCGGGTCCGCGCCTCTTGATCGCGACGAAAGCGATCGTCGCCAGCTTCAGCTACGGCCCGGCAGAACGCAGCTACCGGCCCGACATGGAGATTGCGTACGGCGCCCAGCCGGCATCGGGCATCGACGAAGTCACGAAAGCGGTGCGCGAACAGAGCGCGCGCGGCGCCGACTGGATCAAGATCTATGCCGACTACCGCACCGGTATCGACGGCAGCAGCCGCCCGACCTTCACGCTGGACGAGATGAAGGCGATGGTGGCGGCAAGCCACGTCACCGGACGCAAGGTTGCGGTGCACGCGAGCACCGACGCGGCGATCCGCATGGCGGTGCTGGCCGGCGCCGATACGATCGAGCATGGCTATGGCGCCACCGAGGCCACCTTGCGCCTGATGAAGGAGCACGGTACCGCCTACGTGCCGACCCTCACCGCGCCGGAGGCGATCGGCGAATACTTCCAGAAGCACGTGCGCGGCGGCGCGCCCACCCCAGGCATGCAGGAGGCGGCGCGCGCCTTCCAGCTCGCGCGCAAGGTCGGTGTCGTGATCGGCAACGGCAGCGATGTGGGCGTCTTCACCCACGGGACCAATGTGCGCGAGCTGGAATGGATGGTGCGGCTGGGGATGACGCCCACCGAAGCCCTGCGCGCGGCGACCGTGGTGGCGGCCGCCATCCTCGGCAAGGGCAAGGAGCTGGGGCAGCTGGCGCCGGGGGCGCTGGCCGATGTGGTGGCGGTCGAGGGTGATCCGACGGCCGACATCGCGGCGCTGCGCAAGGTTGGTTTTGTGATGAAGGGTGGGAAAGTGTATCGCCGGCCATGAACCTTCGTCCCGACATCAGGCCCCGGAATGACGGTCATTCACCGCGTTGGGGATATCCACAATAGCGGCTGAAGTGAGAATTCGTGATCATGGCGACACCATCAACCTCTCGTGAAGAGTTGTCATGAAAAAGCCGTTCTATAAAATCCTGTACGTGCAGGTGCTGTTCGCCATCGTGATGGGCGTCCTGCTCGGTGTGTTGTATCCCGAGCTCGGCACCAAGATGAAGCCCCTGGGAGACGGCTTCATCAAGTTGATCAAGATGATCATCGCCCCCGTCATCTTTTGTACCGTCGTCGCCGGTATCGCCGGCATGCAGGACATGAAGAAGGTCGGCCGCGTCGGCGGCAAGGCGCTGCTCTACTTCGAAGTCGTGTCGACCTTCGCCCTCGTCATCGGCCTGGTCGTGGCCAACGTCGCGAAACCGGGCGCCGGCTTCAACATCGACCCCGCCACCCTCGATTCGAGCGCGATCGCCCAGTACACCGACAAGGCGAAGTCGCAGTCGACGGTCGACTTCCTGATGAACATCATCCCGAACACCTTCATCGATGCCTTCGCCAAGGGCGACATCCTGCAGGTCCTGCTGATCGCGATCCTGTTCGGCGTGGCGCTGTCGATGCTCGGCGAGCGTGGCCGCGCCACGACGCGCATCATCGAAGACTTCTCGCACGTGATCTTTGGCGTCGTGAACATCGTGATGAAGCTCGCTCCCATCGGCGCCTTCGGTGCCATGGCCTTCACGATCGGCAAATACGGCCTCGATTCGCTGGTGCCGCTGGCAAAGCTCATGGGCTCGTTCTACCTGACCTGCGCCCTGTTCGTCGTCGTCGTGCTCGGCACCATCGCCCGCATGACCGGCTTCTCGATCTTCAAGTTCATCGGCTACATCAAGGAAGAACTGCTGATCGTGCTCGGCACCAGCTCGTCGGAAAGCGCCCTGCCGGCCCTGATGCGCAAACTGGAACACCTCGGCTGCTCGAAGTCCGTCGTCGGCCTGGTGGTCCCGACCGGCTACTCGTTTAATCTTGACGGCACCAACATCTACATGACGATGGCCGCCCTGTTCGTGGCCCAGGCGACCAACACCGAACTGACGCTGATGCAGGAACTGACCATCCTCGCGGTGGCGATGCTGACCTCGAAAGGCGCCTCGGGCATCACGGGCGCCGGCTTCATCACCCTGGCGGCGACGCTGGCCGTGGTGCCGACCATTCCGGTGGCCGGCATGGCCCTGATCCTCGGCATCGACCGCTTCATGAGCGAATGCCGCGCCCTGACCAATTTCATCGGCAACGGCGTGGCCTCGGTGGTGGTGTCGAAGTGGGAGAATGAGCTGGACAAGGATCGCATGAACGCGGTGCTGTCGGGGACGTATGTGGACGTCGACCCGAAGGCGATGCAGCCGGTGCGCGAAGCGGCGTGATTGCATAGTGCGTCCTTATGGAAGACCGCGCTTCGGCGCGGTTTTTTTATGGCCGAAGGGAATGGCGTGCCCGGCCGCCAAGCATATCCGTTGCCGCTCGCATAAGCCCGTGCTAGGCTCCCGGCGACAACCAAAACGGAGACCCACGATGCGCCTGCACGCCCTTGCCCTCGCCACCCTGCTCGCCCTGCCCTTCGCCGCCTTCGCCGCCCCGGCCGAACCGGTCTACGACGCCGAACTCGCAAAATCGCTGGGCGCCGACGAGCGCGGCATGCGTGCCTACGTGCTGGTGATCCTGAAGACCGGCCCGAACAAGATGGCCGATGGAGAAGCGCGCACCAACATGTTCAAGGGCCACTTCGCCAACATCGGCAAACTCGCCGGCGAAAAGAAGCTGGTGCTGGCCGGCCCGCTCGACGGCAAGGAAGGCCGGCGCGGCATCTTCGTCTTCAATACGCCCGATATCGAGGCGGCGAAGTCCTGGGTTGCCACTGACCCAGTCATCGTCAACGGCGAAATGGTGGCCGAGTACCACAAGTTCTATGGCTCGGCGGCGCTGATGATGGTGAACGAGGTGCATGGCAAGATCGAGAAAAAATAGGCCCTGCAGCCTGGGGCTTCACTCCAGCCGGAACACCACGTCCACCGGCTGCACCAGTTTCAACGCGTCGACCGACAGAACATTACGCGCCTCGACGTTCGACGCCTTGACGCGTGCGTAGCTGAAGTCCGCCCGCAGCAGCCGGCTCGCCGCGCTCGCGCTGCACGTCGCGCGTTTCCAGGTCCTCGAGCGCAATTCCCTGCTCGGCCAGCAAAGCATGAAGTCTCCTGTCGATGTTCTTGAACGCCATGCATAAGCTCCAATAGACAAAATTGTCTATTTATTTCTGCCGGTCGTGCCACGGGTGAAAAATCATCTAGACATTCTTTTCTAGACAAGATAATCTAGGTCCATCTACCCTGCATTTCGAAAGCACCGACATGGCCACGCCACCAGAACTCCCGAAGCCCACCGCGGCCGAACTCGACCTGCTGCAGACCCTGTGGCCGCTCGGCGCGGCCACAGCGCGCCAGGTGCACGAGGCCATGCAGAAAACCCGTCCCGACGTTACCTACGCCACCGTGCTGCGCCTGATGCAGATCATGCACACCAAGGGTTTGTTGACGCGCGACGAGAGCGAACGCTCGCACGTCTACGCGCCGGCCCAGGCCCAGGCGTCGCTGCAGACGAACTTGCTGAAGGACCTGGTGCAGAAGGCCTTCGCCGGCTCGGCCAAGGCGCTGGTGCTGGCGGCCCTGAAAAGCGGCATCTCCAAGAAAGAACGCGCCGAGATCGAACAGCTGCTGAAGGAGGACGAGCAATGACCGGCCACGACCTGATCGGCCATGTCGGCGCCACGCTGCTCGATTCCGTCTGGCAGGCAGCGCTCGTTGGCCTCGAGACCTCGGTTGCCTTGGTCGGGTTGCGCAAGGCGCGTCCGCAAACGCGCTACACCACCGCCTGCGTTGGTCTGCTGCTGTGCCTGCTCTGGCCGGTGGTCCAATTAGTCGCGCGCCTGTACGGCGGCACGGCAAGCGCGAGCGGCACGCCCGTGCTGGTGCAGATGCTGGCGGGCGCGGGCGGCGCCGGGAGCGACGGCTGGCAAGCCTTCCTCCAAGCCCACCTGGCCTGGGTGGTCGTGGGTTGGGCGGCCTGCGCCGGCGCACTCGGTTTGCGCATGGCACTGGGCCTGGTCTGGGTCGGACACCAGGCGCGTACGCACCGCACCGACGCTCACTGGAATGAGCGCCTGACAACGATGGCAGCGCAGTTCAGGATTACGCGTGAAGTGCGCCTACGCGTGGTCGATGTGCTGGCCAGTCCCGTCACCGCCGGCTGGTGGCGTCCGGTCGTGCTGGTGCCGGCTTCCCTGGTGGCAGGCATGCCGCCGCAGTTGCTCGAAGCCCTGCTGGCCCACGAACTGGCCCATGTGCGCCGCCATGACTACCTGGTCAACCTGGCGCAGAGCGTGATTGAAACCATCTTGTTTTACCACCCCGTGGTCTGGTGGCTCTCGCACCGCATTCGTGTCGAGCGCGAACTGATCGCGGACGATATCGCGGCTAGGCAACTAGGCGAACCGCGGCGCCTGGCCCTTGCGCTTTCCGAGCTGGAACGTCTCCAGTTCTCAACTTACCACCTGGCCCAGGCGGCCAACGGAGGAGATCTTATGTCACGCATCAAACGATTGGTTCGTCCCGACACGCAAACATCGAACTGGAAAGCCGCGCTTCCGGTCCTGGCCATGGCGGTCGCCGTCCTTGCCGGCTGCGCCGGGACGACACCCGGCAGTAGCGCGCTCGAGCATGACGCCGTCACCACCAAGCCAATTGCCAAATTTAATTCCTGCGCCAAGCCTGAGTACCCGCAAGCGTCGCTGGCGCGCCGCGCAGAGGGTACGGTAACGCTGCGCTTCCTGATCGATACCGACGGCAGCGTCGCCGAAGCCGCCGTTGCAAAGTCGAGCGGCGACGCCCTGCTCGACGAAGCGGCGCGGGTCGCCATCGCCAAATGCCGCTTCACGCCGGGGACTGCGGGCGGCAAGCCGGTGCGTTCCTGGGTGCCGGTCCAGTATGTCTGGTCGATGAGCTGACGGAGCCCCAGCCGCACGCGCTCCCTCCTGCAACAGTGCGTGAAAACGCGTCCGCGCTAGAATAAAGACCAGCGACAGCCAGATGTCGCCGACTGTTCATCGGAGGACGCGATGCAATACGGCGAAAAGCTCAACACCGTCACACATCTGGGCGGGGCGCTGCTTGCCTTCGGCGCCAGCATCCCGCTGCTGGCGCGCGCGTTCGAGGCGAACGGGCAGCTTGGCCTCGTCAGCACGGCCGTGTACGCCCTCTCGCTGGTCCTGATGTATGCCTGCTCGAGCGCCTACCACGGCACCAGCGGCGCACGCAAGACCTTGCTCCAGCGTCTGGACCACCTCAGCATTTACCTCCTGATCGCAGGCAGCTATACGCCTTTCTGCATGCTGATGTTGACGGGCAGCGGCGGCTGGATCCTGCTCGGCGTCGTGTGGGGACTGGCGATTCTCGGTATCGTCCAGGAAACCCGGCCGCGCAAGGGCGCGCGCGTGCTGTCGATGCTGGTCTATCTGGCGATGGGCTGGTCGGCGGCGAGCATGCTGGGGCCGCTGCAGGACGGCTTGGGGACGGCCGGCTTCGCCTGGCTGCTGGGGGGAGGCATCGCCTACACAGCGGGAATCGCGTTCTACTTGCTCGATGCCAGGCTGCGCCATGCGCATGGCATCTGGCATCTGTTCGTGCTGGCGGGCAGCGCAGCGCACTACATCACGATCTATTTCTACGTGTTATAAAAAAACGGGGAGCGACCTGCGCCGCTCCCCGTTTTCTTCCCGCATACACTAAAAGCTCAGACGCTTGATACGTCCAGCTCGGCAGCCGTTGCTTCCACAAGCTGTTCCTTCGTCACGCCCGGCGCCAGTTCGACCAGCTTCAAGCCGTTGTCCGTGATGTCGATCACACCGAGATCGGTAATGATGCGGTCCACCACGCCGACACCGGTCAGCGGCAGGTCGCATTTCTTGAGGATCTTGTGGCTGGTCGCGCCATCCTTGGCGGTGGCGACATGTTCCATCACCACGACCACGCGCTTGACGCCGGCGACCAGGTCCATCGCACCGCCCATGCCCTTCACCATCTTGCCCGGGATCATCCAGTTGGCCAGGTCGCCGCGCTCGGACACCTGCATCGCGCCCAGGATGGCGAGGTTGATCTTGCCGCCGCGGATCATGCCGAAGGAATCAGCCGAGCTGAAGTAGGCGGCGCCCGGGAGCGCCGTCACGGTCTGCTTGCCGGCGTTGATCAGGTCGGCGTCGACCGCGTCGTCGGTCGGGAACGGGCCGATGCCGAGCAAACCGTTTTCCGATTGCAGGAAGACTTCGATGTCTTGCGGCACATAGTTGGCGACCAGGGTCGGCAGCCCGATGCCCAGGTTCACATAGAAGCCGTCCTGCAGCTCTTTCGCCGCGCGCGCGGCCATTTCATCACGAGTCCATGCCATGTTCTGTCTCCGAAGGGGTTGAATTCGTTTAGCCTGCGCGTACGGTCCGCTGTTCAATCCGCTTTTCCGGCGACGGATTGTGGACGATGCGGTGCACGAAGATGCTGGCGGTATGCACCTGGTCCGGATCGATCTCGCCGATCTCGACCAGCTCTTCGACTTCGACGATGCAGACCTTGCCGGCAGTGGCGACGTTCGGATTGAAATTGCGGGCGGTCTTGCGGAACACCAGGTTGCCGGCCTTGTCGGCCTTCCAGGCTTTGACGAGCGAGACGTCCGGCAGCAGGGCCATTTCCATCACATAGTGTTCGCCGTCGAATTCACGCGTTTCCTTGCCGTCGGCAACGATGGTGCCGTAGCCGGTCTTGGTGAAGAAGGCCGGGATGCCGGCGCCGCCGCAGCGCAGTTTTTCGGCCAGCGTGCCCTGGGGCGTGAATTCGAGTTCGAGTTCGCCTGCCAGGAACTGGCGTGCGAATTCCTTGTTCTCGCCGACGTAGGACGCGATCATCTTCTTGATCTGGCGTGTTTCCAGCAACTGGCCCAGGCCAAAGCCGTCGACGCCGGCGTTGTTGGAGATGGCGGTCAAGCCCTTGACGCCCGAGTCGCGCAGCGCTTCGATCAGCGCTTCCGGAATGCCGCACAGGCCGAAGCCGCCGACGGCGATCGTCTGGCCGTCTTGCACGACACCGGCCAGCGCCGATGCCGCGTCAGGATACACTTTGTTCATACCCGTCCCTTTTATGAAATGAGCCTAACAGCCCGATTTGGAATCTCCGTACGATGTCCGTCCAGGATTCCTTTATGTACCGCAGAGTAGAATCCCAGCATAAAATAGGCCGGTTCAAAGCACAATACCGTAGAACTACCGGCCATGGCCCCGCCCCAGCAACAGCAACAAGACCCGACCCACGTGAATCCATCATACGCCATCGATTACGAGATGATTTTCCAGCATGCGCCGGTCGGCATGTGCATCTCCAGCAACCGCGTGATCCAGTCGTCGAACCTCGCGCTGGCCGCGATGTTCGGCTACGACCGGGGCATGCTGGACGGCCAGTCCTTCGCCGTGCTGTACCCGACGATGGACGAATTCCTGCGCACGGGCGACCGCATCGTGCCGATCATGAACGCCAAAGGGCGCTATTCGGACGAACGCATCATGCGCCGCGGCGATGGCGAGCTGTTCTGGTGCCATGTGACCGGCCGCTCACTCAATGCCGCCGAGCCACTCGGGGCGGGCGTCTGGACCTTCGAGGACGTGAGCGAAAAGCGCCCGGTGACGGCCGAGCTGACCCCGCGCGAACGCGAAATAGCGGCGCTGCTGGTGGAAGGCAAGACCAGCAAGGTGATCGCGCGCGAGACGGATCTGAGTCCGCGCACGGTCGAGATGCACCGGGCCAAGTTGATGCGCAAGTTTTCGGCGTCGACGTCGTCGGAACTGGTGCACAAGCTGGTGGGCGTGGCGCGCTAGGGCGTTACTCCGTCGCCAACAACCCGCGCACCTCTTCCGGCAAGGGCACCGACTTCTCCGCCCCAAAATCGACCCAGACGACCTTCGCCATGCCCTCGGCATGCAAGGCCCCGGCCTGCCCGTCGGCGCCTACCAGCCGGATCACGTGGGTCAGTTCGAAGCTCGAGCGCCCCGGGGGCCCGACATACGAGGCTACCTCGATCTGGGCCGGATATTTCAGCTGCTTGAGGAAGGTGCACTGCGCACTGATCAGCACCGGCCCGGTGCCGGTCGGATCTGGCAAGGCGCCGATCTGCTCGAGCCAGGCGATGCGCGCCGTTTCGATGTAGCGGAAATAGACAGTGTTGTTGACGTGGCCCATCGCGTCCATGTCGCCCCAGCGCACGTCCATGCGCATCGTGTGTACCAATTTTTTGTGGCTCATGCTTGTATTCGATCCGGTTAAATAAAAATGGCGCCGCAAGAGGCGCCACCTTCGCCATTCTACGACCTCGCTCGACTACTGCGCCGTCATCCCGTCATCGGCCGTGATGATCGCGCCATTGATGAAATGCGCTTCCTCGGCCGCGAGCAGCAACAACAAGCCGTCCAGGTCTTCCGGCTTGCCGGGACGCTTGCGCGGCAGCAGGTCGATCAGTTTCTTGCCCTGTTCGGTCCCGAAATAATCCTCGTTCATTTCGGTGGCGATGTAGCCGGGACAGATGGCATTGACGTTGATGCCGTACTTGCCCCATTCGACCGCCATCGCCTTCGTCATCTGCACCACGCCCGCCTTGCTCATGCAGTAGACGCCGATTTGCGGCAGCACTCGCAGGCCGGCCACCGAGGCGATGTTGACGATCCGGTGCTGCTTGCGCGGGTCGCCCTTGGCGCGCTGGATCATGCGCTTGGCGGCCTGCTGCGCCACGAAAAACGCGCCGCGCAAATTGGTGTCCATGATGTAGTTGTAATCGTCCTCGGTCACATCCACCAGGCGCTGCGTGCTCTGCACGCCCGAGTTGTTGATCAGGATGTCGATCGGGCCGGCCTCGGTCTCAGCATGGGCAATCGCCGACTTGATGCTGGCCAGGTCGGTCACGTCGAGATTGACCACGTGCGCCGCGCCGCCGTCGGCCTCGATCTCGGCCCGCAACTCCTTCAGGCGTTCGGTGCGGCGCGAGGCCAGCACCACCTGGGCACCGGCACCGGCAAGGGCCTTGGCGAAACGCGCCCCCAGCCCGCTCGAGGCGCCGGTGACCATCGCAATCTTTCCTTCAAAATTCACTTCGATGCCCACATTGGCTCCTGTCCTGTCGTGCTCCGGCACGGATGATGTCGAAGGCATAATGATGTCACAGATTGCAGGGATTCGATCCCCACATCTGATTATCGAGCTAAATGGGCCTAAAATAGCGCGCAAAGTTGCAATCGGCCGGAAAAACCCGCACACTCGTGCTTAAATTTTTTTAACCATACCAAGACCATGACAGAGCCTATCAACATCCTCGAACAATACGGCCCGCGCGAAGCGATGGAGTACGACGTTGTCGTCGTCGGCGGTGGCCCGGCTGGCCTGGCAGCAAGCATCCGCCTGAAGCAGCTGGCTGCCGAAAAAGGCCAGGAAGTGTCGGTCTGCGTGCTCGAGAAAGGCGGTGAGCTCGGCGCCCACATCCTGTCGGGCGCTGTCATGGATCCGATCGCCCTGAACGAACTCTTCCCCAACTGGAAAGAACTCGGCGCTCCCTTGAACACGGAAGTGACCGAGGACCGCGTCCTGTTCCTGACCGAGACGAAGGCGCGCGCCACGCCCTCGTTCATGATTCCGAAGATGCTGACGAATCACGGCAACTACATCATCTCGCTGGCGAACGTGGTGCGCTGGCTCGGCCAGCAGGCCGAAGCGCTCGGCGTCGAAGTCTTCCCGGGCTTCCCGGCCGCCGAAATCCTGTACAACGCCGATGGTTCGGTCAAGGGTGTCGCCACCGGCAACATGGGTGTGGACCGCGAAGGCAATCCGACCGACGCGTTCCAGCTCGGTATGGAACTGCACGCGAAATACACCTTCTTCGCCGAAGGCTCGCGCGGCCACCTCGGCAAGCAGCTGATGGCAAAATATGACCTGAACAAGGGCAAGGACCCGCAGACCTACGGCATCGGCATCAAGGAACTGTGGGAAATCGACCCGGCCCTGCACAAGCCGGGCCTGGTGATCCACACCGCCGGCTGGCCGCTCGATAACAGCACCTATGGCGGCTCCTTCCTGTACCACCTGGAGAACAACCAGGTCGCGGTCGGCTTCGTGGTCGGCCTGGCCTACGCGAACCCCTACCTGTCGCCCTACGAGGAATTCCAGCGCTATAAAACGCACCCGGAAATCCGCAAGTTCTTCGAAGGCGGCAAGCGTATTTCGTACGGCGCGCGCGCCATTACGGCGGGAGGTTTGCAATCCTTGCCGAAAACCGTGTTCCCGGGCGGCGCGCTGATCGGCTGCGACGCCGGCTTCCTGAACACCAGCCGCATCAAGGGCAGCCACGGCGCGATCAAGACCGGCATGCTGGCCGCCGAAGCGGCCTTCGAAGCCGTGGGCGCGGGACGCCAGCACGACGAGCTGAGCGCCTACCCGGCTGCTTTTGAGAAGTCGTGGCTGTATACCGAACTGCACGCGGCGCGCAACTTCAAGCCATGGATGAGCAAAGGCCTGTATCTCGGTACCGTCATGACCGGCATCGACCAGATGATCTTCAAGGGCAAGGCGCCGTGGACCCTGCGTCACAAGCACGCCGACCACGAAATGCTGCAGCCGGCCGCGAACTTCAAGCCGATCGTGTATCCGAAGCCGGACGGCAAGCTTACTTTCGATCGTTTGTCGTCCGTGTTCATTTCGAACACCAACCACGCCGAAGACCAGCCGGTACACCTGACCCTGAAGAATGCCGGCATTCCGGTGGACGTGAATCTCGCCACGTACGCGGGTCCCGAGCAGCGCTACTGCCCGGCAGGCGTGTATGAGTACGTGAAGACCGATGCCGGCCAGGACCGCCTGCAAATCAATGCGCAGAACTGCGTGCATTGCAAGACTTGCGATATCAAGGACCCGACGCAGAACATCGTGTGGGTGACGCCGGAAGGTGGCGGCGGGCCGAACTACCCGAATATGTAATGGATGTGATGGGCGCCGCCGGCGCCCTTTTTTATTGATTTCCAATATGGGATAATGCCGTATTGCAATCACCAAAGTTCACCGATGTCACGTTCCACCCTGCTCCGCCCCGTTCTCCTCTGCACCCTCCTCGCCACGCTGTCCGCCGCCTCCGCCCAGACGCAACAACCGTCCTACCTGATGACCCGCATGGCCCAGCTCCCCGAGTACAGCGCCGGCGGCGACAGCGTGCGCATCTACGGCACGGTCGACCTGGGCATGATGCACACGAAGACCGACAAGGCGGTCGGCCGCTGGCAGCAGCAAAGCGGCGGCGCCTATACCTCGAAGCTGGGCTTGTATGCCGTCGAGGACCTGGGCGGTGGCCTGAAGGCCGAAGCGAAGCTGGAAGCGGGCATCAACGCCGATACCGGCGCCCAACAGGCAAGCGCCCTGTTCAACCGCGAATCCTGGGTCGGCCTGCGTTCGACCACCTGGGGCACGCTGCGTTTCGGTAACCAGATTAACGCGATGCTGCCGCTGTTCATCGACGCCTTCGCCCTGGTGCAGACCAATTCGGCCTACACCTGGGTCGGTGGCGGCGCCATGCAGGGCCCGCGCGGCGTCGGGGCGAATACCGACCTCGGTCCCGGCGCCGGCACGATTCCCGTGCGCGTGCCGAAGTCGGTCACCTATGCCACGCCGCGCCTGGTGGGTTTTTCCGCGCAGGCGATCTATGCCACCAACCCGTACGGCACGAGCGAACCAAAGCTCGGCACACGCGGCGGCGTGGTCTCGTTCACGAACGGCCGTGTGTACCTGGCGGCGAGCCTGACCCAGTCATGGAGCAGCCCGGTCGCCATCAACGCCGGCGCGCCTCTGCAATCGGTGCGCACCGACATTCCGGCATTCGGCGCGCTCTACGACAACGGCAAATTCGTGCTCTCGGCCTCGTATGCACGCATTGCGCCGCAGCTGGCAGGCAGCGGCGAAGCGCAGGTGACGACGCTGGGCGCGATCCTGTTGCAGGACCGCCTTTCGTGGCGCGCGTCGGTGGTGCACCGCGATACCGAAGGCGCGCGCAGTGCCGCGGGCAGCGCGGTCGAATCGTCGGCACTGGGCCTGATGCTGGGCGCCGACTACGATCTGTCACGCCGCACCGCCCTGTATGCGCGGGCCGGCTCGGTGCGCAACTTCGGCGCCTCGACCATCATCCTCAATAGCGTGGCCCTTCCGTTCCAGGCCGGCTCCACGCTCCCGCAGACGGGGATCGAGACGCGCACCGTCTCGCTCGGCCTGCTGCACCACTTTTAATAATCCCGCGCCTTTTATCGCACCAGGCAGGGCCGCTTGGCGTCGAACTTCCAGCCCGGCACCAGGAACTGCATCGCCGCCGCGTCGTCGCGCGCGCCAAAGCCCATGTTGCGGTAAGCCTGGTGCGCCTTCTCGAGTTCGACCATGTCGATCTCGATACCGAGACCGCGCTTTGCCGACACGCGGATCATGCCGCCCTCGATTTTCAAGGGCTCTTTCGTAAGACGCTGGCCATCCTGCCAGATCCAGTGGGTGTCGATCGCAGCCACCTTGCCTGGCGCCGCGGCGCCGACGTGGGTGAACATCGCCAGCGGGATGTCGACCGACTGCAGCTGGATCGAGTGCGCCATCTGGCGCCAGTCGGTGGCGACCATGTTGGTCGCGGTCGGCAGTCCCGTGGCGCGGCGGAATTCGGCCATCACTTCGCGACCCGAGAAGCCGTCTTCCGCCCCGCACGGGTCTTCAGCATAGGCCAGGATGCCGTGCTGGTCGCGGCAGACGCGGATCGCATCCTTGAGCAGCCAGCCGCCGTTCGGGTGCAGCGTGCAGCGCGCCTGCGGAAAACGCTCGTGCAGGGCGACGATCGCCTCCATGTTCAGGCGCTCGGCGGCGCGGCTGAAGTGGGTTCCTCGGCCACCGCCACGAAGCAGCGAAGCTGGCTGATTTCGAACATCGATGCGTCCTTTGTATCCGTGGTGCAGACCGGGCTAGTGCACAGGCTGCACGGTCTCATGCGCCCGGTTCAGGCGCCGCTCGGCCAGGCGCTGCAGCTGCTCGAAGACGAGGCTGAGCATCCAGTAAATGGCGGCCGCCGCCAGGTACAGCGGCAGCGGCTGGAAGGTGGTCGCGATGACTTCTTTCGTGGCCAGCATCAGCTCGGTCATGGTGATTACCGAGACCAGCGAGGTGTCCTTGATCAAGCTGATCAAGGGAAAGCGCCAGCACCCCGGCCGTGACCGGCGTGAACTCGATGCCGATGCTCGGCAAGCCGTAATAAATGACGAAGATCTGCACCAGCAAGGGTGTGCCGCGCATGACGCTCACATACAGCGTGGCCGGCCAGCGCAGCAGTCGCAAGGGGTTGACGCGCATCAGCGCGACCGGCACCCCGAGCGCCAGCCCTCCGACCATCGATGCCAGCGCGAAGACCAGCGTGTAGCCGGCGCCGGCAAGCATGACCGGCGCGGCCCCGACCAGCAAGTCGAACAAGGCCATCGATTCAGGGAGCCGGACGCGAAGCGTCGCTGCCGAACCACCTGGTTGACATTGCCTTCAAGCTGCCTTCAGCCTGCAGCTCGCCCAGGGCCTTGTCGACGGCCGCCTTGAACTTCGGACTGCCCTTGCGGAACGGGATGCCCATGCGTTCGACCGCGCCGACGCGCGCACCGGCCTTGATCGGCAACTGCGATTGCTTCAGCAGGTAGGACACCATCAGGCTGTCGTTCAAGGCCGCGTCGATGCGGCCGAACGCGAGGTCCTGCAGGTTCTCGGGCGTGGCCGGGTAGCTCTTCACCTCGATCCCGGGCACGGCCTTGGCCTGCTGCTCGAACACGCTGCCCTGCCCGACGCCCAGCGTCTTGCCCTTCAGGTCGTCGAGCTTCTTGTAGGTCGCGCCCTCGTTGCGGCGCACGATGAGCTGGGGCGAGGAATAGGTATAGGGCTGGGAAAAGTCGAAGGCCTGCTGGCGTTTTGGCGTGATGCCGACCTGGCTGACGATGACATCGTACTTGCCGGCGGCCAGGCCCGCCAGGATTGCCGACCACTCGGTGGTCACGAATTCGGGCGTGAGGCCGAGTTTGGCGGCAAGCGCTTTCGCGACATCGACGTCGTAGCCGATCAGCTGCCCGGTCTTCGCCTCTTTGAAGTTGAACGGCGGGTAGGTCCCTTCCATCGCGATGCGCAGGGTGCCGCGCGCCCTGGCCGTATCGAGCAGGTCGGCCGCGGCGGCGGGCAAGGCGCAGCCGAGGGTCAGCAGGATGGCGCCGAATGTGGCGGCACGGCGGCGCGCAGAAAGTGGAAGCGGTCGCATCTGAGTTGCTCTCCGTTAAAAAAGCCGATGTTGCTTTTATAACCGAAAAGTGCGCCGCCGGGCGAGGGAACTGCGTTCAGCCGATATGCATGCGGCCGCGCGAACCGAAACGGTGGCCGACCACCATGGTCGTGCTGGCGACCAGGTTCGACAAGCCGATGACCAGCTGGATCAGCTTGTCGGCCGGCAGCAGCCAGTAGGCGCCGCGCGGCATCTCGGCGCCGGTGGCGGCCACGATCAGCGGCGCGATCCAGGCCGCGTCATCGTCGACGTCGAGCACGATGGCGTCTTCCAGGGTCTGCATGTAGATATTACCGCCAACGGCGAGCGTAAAGCAGATGCCGTAGCCGGTTTCCTGCGGCTTGATCAGGTCCTGCATCGCCTGGTCGTGCTCCGCGATCCAGAGTTCGACGTCTTGCGGCGTTTCGAGGTGGATCCAGGGACGGGGACGGAAGCGTGGCGGTGTATCGAGGGGAGCGGTCATCAGGGTAAAAGATCAACGGCAAAGGGAGACATCCTACGGCATTTCGGGGTGCGCGTACATGGCGTGCGCGCCGCTCCGGGGTCAACCAGGGTGACGATACGCGGACGCAGGCTTTCGCCCTCGATGATCAGTTCGGCCGCGGTGATGGGCAAGGTAAAACGGCGCAGGCCGGCCGGTGCGAGTGGCCCGACACGACGACGCGTATGCCGGCGGCGGCTGGCGCGATCTCGATGTCCTTCAAGTCGTGGATCGCGTACAGCACGACCGGTCCGACCTGCAGCTTGGCGCTGACGGGAATGGCGCGCGCCCAAGCCTCGCGGTCATTATTCCCGCGCACGACTGTCAAGGGGGCGATTTCTTCCAGGCGCGCGAGGATGGCCGCGTTGCCGATGTCGCCGCCGTGTTGCTCAACACATTCTTACTGATGGCGCTTCGCCCCGGCCATTTTCGCCGTTGTATAGATCGAGTACAGCGCGGCCAGGCCCACCAGCACGTAGATCAGGCGCGACACCGGGCTGCCGGGTCCGAAAATGGTGGCGACCATGTCGACTTCGAACAAGCCGACCAGCGCCCAGTTCAGGCCGCCGATGATCAAGAGGGCCATCGCCAGGTAGTCGAATGCCGACATGGCCGAACGGCCCTCGCGCATGATGCTGCGGCGCTCGGGGCCGGTGCGGCGATCCATCGTCGGTGCGTTCATCGTTGCCATAAGGTTCTCCTTCGCGTTCCCCATCGAAAGAAACGGCAATGTGCTCATTGCCGGCGCAGATCTCACGATAGCAAAAACTTACGCAGTTGGGGCGCCCGCATCAACCTTTCCAGGTCCGGTTCAGGCCGGTATCGGCGTGGATCCAGCCGCCGCGTGGGCCGGAGCGATAGTAATAGCCGACACCGCCTTGGCGGAAGCTGCGGATCAGGCCGCCGAGGACTTCCTCGCTCAGGCTGGAAATGCGGATATCGGCCGCCTTGCCCGACATGTGCAGCGACTTGCGCGCGGCCGGGATGCCCTGTTCGAGCAGGCGCGCGTTCGAGGCCGGGGTGCGGTAGCCGGACAGGATCTCGAGCGGCTGCTCAAGGCCGTAGCGGGCGATGAAGGCCTGGGTGCCCCACAGCATCTCGAACAGCTTGGGGTCGATCGGCGCGGTTTCACGGCCGTTGACGTCGCGCAGCAGGTGGCACAGTTCCTGGTAGGCGGAGTCGATGACTTCGCCATCTTTCCAGTACAACAGCTTGGCGCGCTCGCCGCTGGCCGGGCGCGTCACGGACAGCGTGCGCGGCTTGACCCAGAAATCGAGGTCGAGCAACTGGGCGTCGAACAGGTCGGGAGGGGGCGTCAGGTCGGCGGGTGCGGCTTGCGGCGCGGCCTGGGCCTGGCCAATGATGGTCGGGCCAAGTGCGCCGAGGGCGGACAGGCGCATGCCGTGCTGAAGAAAATCTCTGCGGGAAGCCATAAAGTACTCATCTTTGCGAAGGCCGTACTATAGCCTAAGGTGTTCGCGCACAAAAGATGTGTCTGAGTGGTTTGTTAGACGCTCTTAATCGCTGCAGTTACAGAAGCGCTTGCGTTTGGCGTCGAAGTCCTGCGGATCGGCGTCGAGCTGCTTCCACATCAGGCTGCATTCGAGTCCGAAGCAGGACTTCTCGAGACCGGCGTTCGCGTAGCCGTGGCGCTCGTAGAAGGTGGCGCAGCTTGCGGGACTGTGCAGCGCAAGCTTGCGGATGTTCCATTCGCGCGCCTGTGCCTCGACCGCCGCCAACAGGGCGCGGCCGACGCCGACGCGCAAAGCGCCGGGCTCGACATAACACAGGGCCAGCTTGCCGGCCTGGGTCAGCAAGGCCAGGCCCAGCAACTGCCCGCCCTGCTCGGCAACGATGGCGTGATTGGTCGGAGAGGCGAACCAGGCGGCGACATTGTCCGGCGTCTTGTTGGCCAGCCAGGTGTCGAGAACCTCCGGACGGCCACGGTGGTCGGGCTCGCACACCTGCTCGATCGAGCGGCGCAGCAGATTGCAGGCGGAAACGGCGTCGGCCGGTGCAGCTTTGCGAATATCGATACCCATGAACCTCTTACCCAGTGATTCGTCATACTGTTTCTGTTGCCCGGCAGCACGCTTTTGACGCTCCCGGCGAATGTCCGGACTATACACCGAAAGCCGCCGAGCTTGCCGGAGGCCATGCATACCTCGCGCTGCTTCTAAGCATATGACGAAAGTATTCTTCCGTTTTCCCGTGAATAAAGAGAACATGCACGATGTTTCCATTGTATTGAAAAAGCGAGAAAAATATGCCAAGCACTCCTTTCCTGCCCCTGCGTCGCTGGGTCCTCGCGCTCGCCGTCGGCGCCGCGCTGCCTTTGTCAGCAAGCGCCGCCGAGCCCGAGCTGCTCAACGTGTCCTATGACGTGGCGCGCGAATTGTACAAGGACATCAATCCGGCCTTCATCGAAAGCTGGAAAAAGAGCGCGGGCGAGACCGTGACGATCAAGCAGTCGCACGGCGGCTCGAGCAAGCAGGCACGCGCCGTAGCCGACGGCCTCGAAGCGTCGGTCGTGACGATGAACCAGGCCAACGACATCGACATGCTGTCCGACCGCGGCCTGGTCGTCAAAGACTGGGCGAAAAAATTCCCGAACAATGCGGCGCCCTATTACTCGACCATGGTGTTCCTGGTCCGTAAAGGCAACCCGAAAGCAATCAAGAACTGGGACGACCTGGCCAAGCCGGGCGTGCAAGTCATCATCCCGAACCCGAAGACCGCCGGTAACGGCCGCTACACCTATCTGGCGGCCTGGGGCTCGGTGCTGAAAAAGAAGGGTGGCACCGAAGCCCAGGCGCGCGAGCTGGTGGGCCGCATCTTCAAGAACGTGCCGATCCTGGACGCCGGCGGGCGCGCCGCGACCACCACCTTCACCCAGCGCCAGATTGGCGACGCCCTGGTCACGTTCGAAAATGAAGTGAGCATGGTGCGCGCCGAATTCGGCGACAACTTCGAAGTTGTCTACCCGAGCGTGTCGATCCTGGCTGAGTCGCCGGTGGCCGTGGTCGATAAAGTGGTCGACCGCCGCGGCGTGCGCAAGCAGGCAACGGCTTACCTGAACTTCCTGTACACGCCGGCCGGCCAGGAAATCGGCGCCAAACATTACCTGCGCGTGCGTAATGAAGCCGTCATGAAAAAGCACGCGGCGAACTACAAGCCGATCTCGCTGTTCTCGGTGGATGAACTGTTTGGCGGCTGGCGCAATGCCCAGAAAGTGCACTTCGACGATGGCGGCGAATTCGACAAGATCTACCAGTCGAAATAAGCGTTCTTTCTTGGCAATATGTGCAGCACTATAAAGGCCCTGCGACAACGCAGGGCCTTTTTTGTGACGAAAAATCACAGTTGAGTTCGCTTTTTGCTCGTGCGCCATAGACATGAAGAAATGTGGGTGCTATCTTCCATGACTTCGGTGTGCCCTAAAGCAATATTATGCGGCGCCATCCCCGGCGCCTTGCCTCAACCCGACACCTATACCGACACCCATGATGAAAAAACTGTTCGCCGCCGTCCTGTTGTCGATCTCGTCTGCTGCCGCAATCGCGGTGCCCTTCGGTTCGCAATCGGTACTGGTGGTTGAAGATGACACCGGCAAGATTTTGCTGGAAAAGAATGCCAGCGCCGTCCTCCCGATCGCTTCGCTCACCAAGCTGATGACCGCCATGGTCATCCTCGATGCGAAGCAGGACATGAACGAGCTGATCGAAATCGACCGCAGCGACGTCGACACCCTCAAGCACAGCACCTCGCGCGTGCCGGTCGGCGCCAGCATCCCGCGCCGCGACGTGCTGCAACTGGCGCTGATGTCCTCGGACAACCGCGCCGCCGCCGCGCTGGGCCGCACCTATCCGGGCGGTTTCCTCGCCTTCAAGGCAGCGGTGCGCCGCAAGATCGCCTCGCTCGGCATGCACAACACGATGATCGAAGAGCCGACCGGCCTGTCGCCGAACAACCGTTCGAATGGCTCGGACCTGGTCAAAATGGCGCGCGCCGCCGCAGCCTACCCGGAGATCAGCGAGCAGACCACGGACGCCAAGAACATCATCAACATCAACGGCCGCGGCGTCGAGTACCGCAACACGAACCGCCTGGTCGGCGCCAATGGCTGGGACATCGGCCTGTCGAAAACCGGCTACACCCAGGAAGCCGGCCGCTGCCTGATCATGAGCATCACGACGGCAGGCAAGAAGGCGACCATGGTGCTGCTCAACGCCGGCGCCTCGTCGGTACGCATCCTCGACGCCCTGAACGTGCGCCGCTACGTCGCCGGCGAAGCAGCCCCGGTGGCGCGCATGGCCCGCTCGGCCAGGATCATGAAGGCCGGAAGCAGCGCGCCGCGCATCAAGGCCAGCGGCTCCGGCCTGCGCATCAAGGCCGCGAGCGGGCGTGTCGTGAAGGTCAAGGCGAAAGCCGGTGTGCGCAGCAAGGCCCGGGTGGTCGCCACCAAGAAGAAAGTCGTCGTAGTGCGCAAGCGCCGCAATTGATGCAACGGGCCCTGGCGCCCGTTCATGACGAAAAGGGATTCCCGCGATGCGGCAATCCCTTTTTTGTTGTTGCTCGCCGGCGCTGCGGCACACGCATCGCGGGTAGAATGCGGTTCGAATCAACCTGTGAAAGCAATCAATGAAAAAAGCCGACCTTGCCAAGAGCGATGCCAAGAAAATCATGAACCAGATGGGCGCCCGCACCGCATCGTTCGGCGCCGGCGACGCCGCCCCGGTCGATCGCCGCGAGCAACGCGAACGCGAACGCGCGCTCGGGCTGGTGCCGTTTGCGGTCAAGCTGAATGGCGAGCTGGTGGCGCAGTTGCAGGCGCTGGCCAAAGAGCGTGGCGTCGAGATGAACCAGCTGGTCGATGAGGTGCTGCGCAAAGGGCTGGCCGGCTAAGGCCGGTACCGTGCTTTTCGTAGGGTGGGCACAACTGCCTTTCGTGGCCCGGCCCACCCTAGCGCTCAATCAGATTGCGCAAGCCACTCGCGCGGTGCGTTCTTCTGGCCACCGCTTCGGCCAGCACCGACCCATTCGGCGTCACCAGCGTAAATTCGAGACTGGCGCGCGTGATGCCGGTGTAGACCAGCTCGCGCGTGAGGATGCCGTGGCGGTCTTCAGGCAGCACCAGCACCGTGTGGCGGAATTCCGAACCCTGCGATTTATGCACCGTCATCGCGTACGCCGTCTCGACGCTGCGCAGGCGCGTGGCCAGCACGCTGCGTACTTCGTCGCCCTCTAGAAAGTAGACACGCAATGAGCCGGCACGGGCCGGGTCGCCCAGCGTCAGGCCGATGTCGCCGTTGAAAACGCGGGTGCCGTAGTCGTTGCGGGTCACCATCACCGGGCGCCCGACATACCATTCACTCGACCGGCGCAGCAGGCCGGCCGTCTGCAGGCTCGCCTCGATCGCCGTGTTCAGGCCCGCCAGACCCCACTCCCCCTCGCGCACCGCGCACAGGATGCGAAAAGCCTCGAAGCGTTGCAGCACGGCGCGTACCCAGTCTTCATGCGCGCCATCCGGTCCGGTGCGCAGCAGTTCCAGGTAGGGCTGGTAGCCGGCCAGGGCCAGGCTGACGACCTGGTGCTGGTGCGCACCCTCGATCCAGCGCAGCGCGCCCTCGCCCCCGCCGCGCAGCACGGCTTCGGCCGATTCGGCGTCGCCCGCATTCACGGCCAGCGCCAGCTGCCCGATCGGGCCGCCGAAGCGGCGGCTGTGGCGCAGCATGACGGTTTGCTGGGCGAGAGGCCCCGCAGTGCCGAGGTATTCGGGCGGCAGTTCTTCGCCGCTGGCCTCGAACACGTAGTCGGCCGTTTCCTGGCTGTAGCCGCCGGCCTGGGCGTCGTGGCACAGGTCGCCCAGCACGGCGCCCGCCTCGACCGAGGCCAATTGATCCTTGTCGCCCAGCAGGATCAGGGTCGCGCCGGGCGGCAGCGCGTCCAGCAGGCTGGCCATCATCTCCAGGTGCACCATCGACGCCTCATCGACGATCAGCACGTCGACATCGAGCGGATTGCCGGCGTGGTGGGCAAAGGAACGGGTGTCCGGACGCGCGCCGAGCAGGCTGTGCAGGGTGCGCGCGGCGCCCATGCGGGCGGTCAGTTCGCGCAGCGGCAGCGCTTCGCCGACGCGCTCGGCGAGATCCGTCAAGGCCTTGTCGATCGACTGCTTCAGGCGCGCCGCAGCCTTGCCGGTCGGCGCGGCCAGCGCGATGCGCTGCTGGGCCGCGCCTGGTGCGACGGCGAACAGCAGGGCCAGCAGGCGCGCCACCGTATAGGTCTTGCCGGTGCCGGGGCCGCCTGTGATGATCGCGACCGACCCGCGCAGCGCGACGGCGCAGGCGAGCTTTTGCCAGTCGGGCTTTTGCTCGGTGCGCTGGGACGAGAACAGCAGGTCGAGCCAGGTACGCGCCTGATGTGCATCGACCGGGTGCGTGGCGGCGGCGCGCGCGCGGATGCTGTGGGCGACCAGGGTCTCGTCGCGCCAGTAGCGGCGCAGGTAGAGGCGCTCGCCGTCGAACACCAGTGGCGCACCGAAGTCGAACTCGCCCACCTGCCACACCTGCTCGCAGGCGGCCAGCTGCGCGGCCCAGGCTTTCGCATTCTTCGGGAGCGGCGCGACGGTGCCGGCCAGCGCCTGCCACTGTTCTTTGGTCCAGCCGAGCAGGCCCGCAGGATCGCGCGCCAGGTCGTCCATTTGCAGGCAACTATGGCCGCGGCCCTCGAGTTCGGACAGCACCAGCGCGGCCAGCAGCACGGGCGGAGCCGCCGGGCCGAGGGAATCGACGAAGCGGGCAAAGGCGTGGGACAAGCGGCGCAGTTCGCCCGCCTCGAGCAGGCGCGCCGATTCTTCCCAAAGTGAGGCTGGGGAGATGGTGGCGCGGGCGGCCTTGGCGTCATGCTTCATGCGTCATCCCTGGCGAGTAGTATGTCGAGGTCATCGAGCAGTTCGACGCTTGGCTCGATCAGGCAGCAGCCATGCGTCGAGGTGTTGGCGATCCCGCGCAGGAACAGGAACACGGCGCCGCCCAGCTGGTGCGCCGGATCGTATGCATCGCCAAGGCGGCTCTTGAGCAGGCGGTGCAGCGCCAGCATGTAGATCGCGCCCTGGATGTCGTAGCGGTGGCCGGCCATCCCCTCTTCCATCGCGCGCCGGGTGTAGGCGGCGTCGTTCGGGCCGAGCGCGTTCGACTTGTAGTCGAGCACCCAGTATTTGCCCTCGTGTTCGAACACCAGGTCGGCGAAGCCCTTGAGCATGCCGTGCAGGGCGCGTTCGGCCAGGAGCGGGCGCGTGGTTTTCCCCAGCAGGCGCCGGCGGCACAGGCGATCGAGTTCGCCCAGGTCCAGGCCCTCGCTCGGAAACCAGAATTCCATCTCCGGCAGCGTATTCGTGATCTGGGAGAGGCTGGCACCGATCGGCGGCAGACGCGTGGCGACCACGGTGCGCAGCCAGGCGAGCGTGTCCTCCAGACGGTGACCCCAGCCGGCGCGCTCGACGCGTTGCGCCAGGCGCGCATCGAAGTTCGGGTCGGAGATGGTGTCGAAGCCTTCCTGCCCGATCCATTCGAGCTGCTCGTGCAGGAAGTTGCCCGGCACCGAACCGCGCGGGAAGCGGTGCCAGGGCGCGTCCTCGACGCGCAGCGCGGGCGCCGGTTGTTCATCCTCCAGCAGGGTCTCCTCGGCCGCGCGCATCGGCGGCGCCGTCGTGTGGCGCGTGATCGAGGTAAACGAACCGACCGACCAGTTGCGCTCGAAGTCGGCCTCGAAGGGCGCGGCCTCGATCAGGGCCGCGCGTTCCTCGATCCGGTCCAGCATGGTGCAGCCATCCTGCGGGTCGAGCGCATGCAGGGCGATGCCGGCGCAGTCGCCCCGCAGGCGCCCCAGGTGCTCGTCCAGGCCGCTGGCAGGCACCGGTGCGCCGCCGCTGAGCAGGTAGCCGAGTGCCGATTCGTGCAGGCGGTTCTCGCCCTTCTTCCTGCTCGACACCGCCGCCACGCCCAGCCACAGGAAGTGGCGCGCACGCGTGAGCGCCACGTACAAGAGGCGCAGGTCTTCTTCCAGGCGCGCCCGGTCGACCGCCTCGGCCGCCTCGTCCGACAGCGCCAGGTCGATGCGCCGCCCGCCGTCTTCGTGCACGTACTCGAAGAAGCTGCGGTTGCGTTTATCGGTCTTGCGCGCGGTGACGGCGAACGGCAGGTAGACCAGCGGGTATTCCAGGCCCTTCGACTTGTGCACGGTGATGACCTTGACCAGTTCGGCGTCGCTTTCCAGGCGCAGCACGCGCTCGTCGCCGCCCTCGCCCAGACCCTCGATCTGCTCGGCGAACCAGCGGATCAATGCCTGCTCGCCATCGAGCTGGGTACTGGCTTCCTGCAGCAGTTCGGCCAGGTGCAGCAAGTTGGTGAGCCTGCGCTCGCCGCCCGGCTCGCGCAGCAGGCGCGCCGGCAGGCCGAGTTCGTGGATGAAGCGGCGCAGCATCGCCAGTACGCCCTGGCGCTGCCAGGTCAGGTGCAGGGCTTTGAGCTGCTCGACCCGCTCTTCCCAGACCGTTTCGTCACCCGAAAGCCTGGCCAGTTCGGACAAAGGCAGCCCGGCCGTGCGCGTGGCCAGCGCCGCGCGCGCCAGGCCACCGTCGAGGGGACTGGCGACCGCGTACAGCCAGCGCAGGACGTCGGCCGCTTCCTCGCTCTCGATCACGGAATCCTTGTCCGACAGGTAGACGCTGGCGATCCTGCGCCGCGCCAGGGCCTGGCGGATCGCGGCCGCTTCCCTGCGGTCGCGCACCAGGATGGCGATATCGGCCGGCATCAGGCGCTTGAACTCACGCCCATTCGGTCCGTCTTCGGCGAAACCGACCTTCGCGTCGTTCAGCAGCGTGACGATGTGCTCGGCGCAGTGATGGGCAAAGAAGGCGCGGTATTCTTCCATTTTCATGTCGTCGCGCCCGGTGGCGCACAGCGCCAGCGCCTGGTAGGGGCCGTCGACGCCGACCAGTTCCGCGCGCCGTCCCGCCGCCCGCACCGGTTCGAAGGGCAGCGGATTGACCTCGCCGCGCCGGAAGCGGAAGGCGCCGGCCGCGTGGCCCGGATGCTGCTTGTCACCTTCGGCGTGGCGGAACAGCTGGTTGACGGCCTCGACCAGCGCCCGGGTCGAGCGGAAGTTGGTGCCGAGCT
Source organism: Massilia sp. CMS3.1 (assembly GCF_051262535.1). Taxonomy (NCBI): domain Bacteria; kingdom Pseudomonadati; phylum Pseudomonadota; class Betaproteobacteria; order Burkholderiales; family Oxalobacteraceae; genus Massilia; species Massilia sp. CMS3.1. Next base: position 802,658 of record NZ_JBIMES010000001.1, read on the forward strand.
GGTAGTGCCGGCCCTCGGTGGCGCGCCGCGCGTCCAGGTAACTGTGGATGTCGGCGCCGCGAAAACCATAGATCGACTGCTTCGGGTCGCCGATCAGGAACAGGCCTTGGCCCGGGTCGTTCGCGGCCACCGGGTACAGCAGGTTGAAGATCGCGTACTGGTCGGGCGAGGTGTCCTGGAATTCGTCGATCAGCGCGACCGGGAACTGGGTCACGATGCGTGCCCGCAATGCCTCGCCGTTGCTACCCTCGAGCGCATCCTTCAAGCGTGTCAGCATGTCGGCGAAGCCGAACTGGCGGTTGCGCGTCTTGAGTTCGGCCATGCGCCGCGCGATGTGGCCGGCCGCATGGCGCAGCAGCGCGTGCGCGAGCGGTTCGATCGTCGACAGTTGCGCGCGCAAGTCTTCGGTGCAGTTGAAACAGTCCGGCACCACGGCCTGGAAATCCTTGCCGAAGGCGTCCTGGAGGCCGTGCGGCGTCAGGCGCTTCCACGCGGTCTCGTTCATGTCGGGCTCGACCAGCGCACTGTCTTGAGCCCAGGCGCGCAGCGCCTCGAACCATTTGGGCACCGAATCGACCCGCATCTTGTTGCCGTTGAAGGCTTTCGGGGTCCGCTCGCGATGCCCGGCAATCCAGCGCTCCATCTCGTTGGCGCGCTCAAACCACCCTTCTTTGAGCCGCGCGAGCGCGGCCTGCTGGCTGCGCTGCACGCGCGCGACCAGGTTTGCCAAGGGTTCGGGTTCAGGCATGCCGAGCGTGGCGGTGCGATGCACCAGGTCGCGCACCGCCGTCTTCAGGGCTTCGACGTCGCGCCAGCAAGCGAGCACCGCGCCAAGCAGGCCGCTGTCCAGGGGGTAGACGTGCTGGCGCCAGTAATCGTGGGCCGCGTCTTCGAACAGCGGCCGCTCGTCGGAGAGCAGTTCCTCGTCGAACAGGCTGCCGCTGTCGAACGCGTGCTCGCGCAGCATGCGCTGGCACCAGGCGTCGATCGTGAAGATCGCCGCTTCGTCCATCGTCTCGGCCGCCAGCACCAGGCGGTGCGCGGCGACCTGGCGTTCGGAGTCAAGCGCATAACTGCCGGCCAGCGCCTCCAGGTAGGGATCGGCCTGCGCGCCCTCGCCGCGAAAATAGGCCGCGGCGCCGACCAGGCGCTCGCGCACGCGGTTCGCCAGCTCGCGGGTGGCGGCGCGGGTAAAGGTCATCACCAGGATTTGCGACGGCAGCAGCGGACGCACGAACGCAGCCTCGCCACCGTGGCCAAGCACCAGGCGCAGGTAGAGCGCGGCAATGGTCCAGGTCTTGCCGGTGCCGGCGCTGGCCTCGATCAGGCGCGAGCCGTGCAGCGGGAAAGTGAGGGCGTCGAGCAGCTGGCTCATACCGCCTCTCCCATATGCGCTCCCACCTGCGCTCCCGCGTGCGGCCTCACCTGGATTTGTTCGGCCATCCAGTGTGCCAGCCCCCCGTACAAGGCTTCGGCCAGCTCGGGCCAGCCGCCGGCGGCCACCAGCAGCGCGAATTCGGGCCACAGGCGCGCCAGGCAGGGTTCGCTTTCGACCTCGCCCGAGAGCTCGTAGCCGCCGTCGTACACGGTGCGCGCGTCGGCGCCCGCCAGGTGCGCCAGCGCCGTCTTGCACGCGACGGGCAGCGGCGCGTCGAGGTTACCCTGCCAGAGCCCGACGACATAGGCCAGCACGCCGAGGGCCTCCTCGCGCTCGATCGGCGCCATCGTCACGACCGCGTCGCGCGCGACGAGATAGCCCGTCACGCCCGCGCCCGCGGCGCTCGCGGCCAGCTGGCGCAGCCAGGGCGCAATCAATTTGTCGCCCCGCGGGGCGCCCGCCTTGTCCAGCACTTTCGACGAGATCTGCATCAGCCAGGCGGTCTGGTCGCCATCGGTACGCAGGCGGTCGATCCAGTCTTCCAGCACCACGCCGTTCAGGATAAGGCTGATCGCCAGTTTGGGCGCGGCTTGCGGGAAGCGTGCGCCGAGTGCGAGCCAGGCGCTACGCACCGGCACCAGGCCGTCGACCAGCTGCTGCTGCCACTGCTGTCCCACCAGGCCGATCGGCAGCACGCCTTCGCGCGCCAGGCGTTCGGCGCGCGCGCCCAGCATCTGGCGCACCTCGTCAAGTTCCTCGACCTTGCCGGCATCGTCGAGCAGGCTGTCTTCCAGGAAGTAGCGGTCGAGCGCATCGAGCGAGAACGGTTCTTCGTCCTCGCCGATCACCTCGGCCGCATTGAACACCACGCCCAGGCGGCGCCGGAAGAAGTAGCGCGCCGGCTGCTTCAGGAAGCTGGCCAGTTCGGACAGCTTCAGGCGAAAGTCAGGTTCCAGTTCATAGGAAGGCAAGGTGTCGGGCGCGCCGTCGGCCAGGGCACCGTGCGCTACCCGCCATTCGCGCGCATAGGTCAGCAAGCCGCCTTCCTCGAAATAGCGGCGGCTGAAGGGCTGCAGCGCGTGTTCGACGGTGAGCGTGGACAGGTCGATGTGCCAGCCGGCGTGCAGGTAGTCGCGCAGCTGCGCCACCAGCACCGATGCCGGCTGCTCGCTGTTGTCGCGCACGTTGCGCCCGACCCAGCTGACGTACAGCTTGTCGCGCGCGGCCAGCAAGGCTTCGAGCATCAGGTAGCGGTCGTCGTCGCGGCGCGAGCGGTCGCCCGGACGGCTCATGCCGGACATGGACAGCAGGTCGAAATCGTTTTGCGGCGTGCGGCGCGGGAAGTCGCCGTCGTTCATGCCGAGCAGGCAGACGGCACGGAAGGGCACCGCGCGCATCGGCATCAGGGTGCAGAAGGTGACGCCGCCGGAGACGAACTGGTGGTTCAGGGTTGGCTGGTCGATCTGGCCGAGCCAGGCTTCGCGCAGCACGGCCAGGGGCACCGGCTCGTCGAAGCCGCCCGCTTCCGTCATCTCGATCCAGCAATTGAGCGCTTCGCCCAGCTGGGCCAGCGTGATGCGGTCACCCTCCTCGCGCCCATCGAAGAAGCAGGCCAGCAGCGCACGGGCCTGCACGCCCCATTCGCTCGGGGTACGCATTTGCGCCAGACGCGCGCGCCAGTCGAGCAGGCATTCGACGAACTGGGCCAGCGAGCCGGCCAGCGCGGCATCGAGCCCGCCGACTTCGCCATAGGGCTCGATGTCGCCGAAGCGCGCGCCGGCGCCGCTGGCATAACCGAGCAGCATGCGCCGCACGCCGAAGATCCAGGCATTCTGTTCGCCCGCGGCGCCCAGGCCAAGGCCGGCGCGGTGCTCGCGGTCCAGGCCCCAGCGCACGCCGGCGCCGTCGATCCAGGTGCCCAGCGTATGCTGGTCGTCTTCATGCAAGCCAAAGCGCGCCGCCACCGCCGGCACGTCGAGCAGGTCGCGGATTTCGCTCTGACGGCAACGCTGCTGCGGCAGGCGCAGCAGCCATTCCAGCGCGACCAGCAAGGGGTTGACGCTGCGGTCGCGCGTGTCGCCGATCTCGAACGGGATGTGGCGCGGGTCGCTTTTTTTGTGCTGGTCGAACACGGCGTGGATCGCGGCCGAAAAGGTGTCGATATCGGGTACCATGACGACGATGTCGCGCGGGCGCAGGGTCGGATCCTGCGCGAACCAGGACAGCACCTGGTCGTGCAGGGCCTCGACCTCGCGCTGGGTGCTGTGGGTGACGTGGAATTCGATCGAGCGGTCGTCAAGCCCGGGCGGCGCGTGCGGGTGCTCGGACAGGGGCCGCAGGTCGCGCACGGCGGCCTGCACCTGTTGCAGCAGCGTGTCGCCGTCGCCATCGGAGAACAAATCGACCCGCAGTTTGGTGATGCCCTCGGTTTCGGGGCGGCCGGCTTCGTTGTCGAATTCATCCAGCATGCGCACGAAATCGCGCCCCTGGCGCCCCCAGCTGGCAAGCAGCGGATGGCTGTGCGCGTGCAATTCTTCAATCGGCAAGCTCGCCAGGTCGACGCCGCCCCTCGCCGGCTGGCGCTTGTGCGCAGCCTTCAACAGTTCGCGCCCCTCGATGATGTCGCCCCAATAGAACTGGCAGGGGTTCGGCACGGCCAGCAGCACCTGCGTGTGGCGCGACAACGCGGCGATCGCCTGCAGCGTCTGGTATGGCAGGGCCGACATCCCGAACAGCACCACGCGGCGCGGCAGGCGCCCGGCCGGCGCATCGCCGGACAGGATTTTTGCCACGAACACCTCATGGATCGCGGCGCGGCCGCTGCCGCGCTGCATCGGCGGCACGCTCTCGTGCACGGCGCGCCAGAGACGCGCCTGCCAGCACTGGTCGGGCGCCAGGGGCAGCGGATCGCCGTTTGGGCGGCGCAACTGGTCGCGCCCGATTTCCCAGTCGGTCAGCCAGTCGGCGCGGTAGACCTGGTACTGGTCGAACAGGTCCGCCAGGCGTTCGGCCAGCTGCAGGCGCCGCTCCGGGCAACCGTCGCCGAGAAAGTGCGTGAGCGGCGCGAACACCGGCTCCTTCAACAGCGCCGGCAGCAGGCGCATCAGGCGCCAGGTCAGCGGGTCGCGGTCGAAGGGCGAGCGGGCCGGCACCCGTTCGCGTCCCAGCATGGCGCGGTAGGCTTCCCACAGGAAGCGCGCCGGCAGCGCCACGCGCGTGGCCGCGCACACCCCGAGTTCCTCGGCCAGCGCGATTTTCAGCCATTCGGCAAAACCGTTCGACTGCACCAGGATGGTTTCCTGCTCCAGGGGTCCGAGCGGATGCCCGCGCAGCCAGTTGAAAACGGCTTCGCGCAGCAATTCCATCTGGTTGCCGTGCAAAATCAAGAGGCCGGGGGTGATCGTCGAGGACATCGGGAGTGGTGGATTGGGGGAGCTCAGGCGCAACAGGATACTCTCTTTACCGGCGCGGTGAAAGGCGCGAGGGTCTCAACCGCCATCCGTGGCGCGCGCGCCAAGTTCCGCTGCGACCTGGTGTTCGAGCCGGGCAAAGATGCTGCGCAGACGTGCACCCAGGGCTTTTGCCTGGGCCTGGTCCGCGCGCTCGTGCTGGCGTTCGAGCTCGGCACAGAGTTCCGCGAAGCCGATGGCCCCCACCGCGCGGGCGGACGACTTGAGCCGGTGCGCAACGGCGCCGGCGCGTGCCGGGTCGTCCGATGCCAGTGCAATGTCGACGTCGGCCAGGCCCTCGCGCGCGCTGTCGAGGAACATGAAGGCGAACTTGCGCATCTTGCCGGGGTCCGCGCCGAAGGTAGCAGCGAGCACGGCGGTGTCGAGCAATGGTGCCGCGGCGCGCGCGCGCGCTGCGGCCGGGGTCGACGCGGCGGGGGCGGTCGCAGGCGCCCGGAGGCGCCCGGTCGCGCGCGCAATGGTGGCCGCGAGGTGCTCGGGCGCGACCGGCTTGGTCAGGAATTCGTCCATGCCGGCCGCCATGCAGCGCGCCTGGTCTTCGACTCCGGCGTTGGCCGTCATCGCGATCACGACTGCATCGCGCAACACAGTGTCGGCGCGGATGCGGCGGGTGGCCTCGAAGCCGTCCATGACCGGCATCTGGACGTCCATCAGCACGCAGTCGAAACGCTGGTGGCGCATCAGGTCGAGCGCTTCGCTGCCGTTGCCGGCGGCGACGACAAGCGCGCCGACGTTTTCCAGCAGTTCGCGCCCCACCTGCTGGCTGAAGACGTTGTCTTCGACCAGCAGGATGCGGGCCCCGTCAAGGCGCTGGCCGCTCGCCGCGGGAGCCGGGGCCGCCTTGCGCGGCGGGCACGCGCCCTGCCCGGCGCCCGGCCCCAGGCGTGCGGTGAACCAGAAGATGCTGCCGCGTCCCGGCTCGCTCTCGACCCCGACGTCGCCGCCCATCAGCCCGGCCAGCTGCTTGCTGATCACCAGGCCCAGGCCCGTGCCACCATAGCGCCGCGTGGTCGAAGGATCGGCCTGGTGGAAGGGCGTGAACAGCTGCGCCACCTCGGCCGGCTCGATGCCGATGCCATGGTCCTCGACGTCGAAACGCACCAGGGTATCGGTGCCATGGGCGCGCAGCGCCCGTGCGCGCACGGCCACCTCGCCGTGCTCGGAAAACTTGATGGCATTGCCGACGAAATTGAGCAGCACCTGTTCCAGGCGCAGCGGGTCGCCGCGCAGGGGGTGCGCGAGTTCGGGCGCGATGTCGAATGCAAGGCGCAGTCCCCTTGCCTCGGCCGCCTCGCCGAGCTGGGTCTCGAGGTTGTGCATCAGCGCGTCGAGCCTGAAGTCGAGCAGCTCGAGCTCGAGCCGGCCGGCCTCGATCTTGGAAAAGTCGAGGATATGGTTGATGATCCCCATCAGGTGCTGGCCCGAGTGGTAGATCTTTTCCAGGTAGTCGCGCAATTTGGGCTCAATGGCCGATTTCAGCGCCAGATGGGTCATGCCGATGATGCTGTTCATCGGGGTGCGGATCTCATGGCTCATGTTCGACAGGAAGTCGCTTTTCGCCTGGTTGGCGGCGTCGGCGGCCGCTTTCAACTGGTGCAGTTCGGTGACGTCGGTGGCCACGCACAGCACGCTGCCGACGTCGCCATCGAGGCGCAAGGGCACCGTCACCTCCCACAACTGGCGTGGCGCGCCGTCGGGCAGGTTGATCTCGACCTGGCTGGCGCGGCGCGTGCCGTCGAACACGACGCGCTCGCGCTCCCAGGCGGCGTCGGCCAGCCCGGCCGGCATGACGTCGCGGTCGAGGCGCCCGACGATGCGCTCGGCACCCTGGCCCAGCGCCAGCGCCATCTTCGCGTTCACATAGCGAAAGCGCCGGTCGCGGTCTTTCATGAAGACAAAGGCGTCGAGGTTGTCGAGCACCGTGTCGAGCAGGGTGCGGTGCTCGATGGCGACGCGGCGCGACCAGTACAGCGACAGGAACAGGCTGTAGACGAGGAGCGTGGCCGCGAAACCGGTCAACAGCGCGACGTACGGCAAGCGCTTGTCGAAGGACAGGAACATCGCCTCTTTGGGGGCGCTGAAATGGGCCTGCCACAGGCTCCCGTTGAAGTCGACCGGCAGCACCGCGCGGAAGTTGGCGGCATCGTCGACCACGCGGGTGCGCACGGCGCCGTCGCCGTACACCAGGCGGTCGTTTGAACCCACGACAAGGGGCGCGGCGCCCTTGCCGGGGCCAGCGGCAAACAGCGCCAGCGACATCGGGTCCTGCGTTTGTGCGCCGAGCGCCCCCTCGACCAGGCCCGGCACCGAGAACGAGACGCCGACACCGCCCAGGTAGGCGGCGCGGCGTCCGGCAACCGTGGCAGGCATCGTCCCGCCCCGGTAGACGGGGGCGCGTATGCTCAGTGCAATATGCGGTGTCGGCATCTGCACCTGCACCGGGTGGCCCGAAGCGCTGATGCCTCCAAGGTCGCGGGCACGCGCCATCGCGGCGGCCGGGCCCGGGTTGGCGCTGATATCGAAGCCATGCTTCCCGGCCATCATGGACGGCGGCTCAATAAAGGTCAGTACCTGGTAGCTGGGACGCCGGCCGGCCGGGAAGATCATGAAACCGGGATAGCCGTCCGGATCGAGACTGAGGTCGGCGCGTACCTGCGCCTCGAAGGCATCGCGCTGCGCCTCGCTCACGGCCTGGGTGTAGGTCACGGCGTCGATCGCCGGATAGTTGCGACGCAAGTCGAGCGTGGTGACGTAGCGGTGGAACTGCAGCCGCGTGACCGGACTGTCGCCGGCCGCGAACAGCGACACCAGCGCACGCGTGACATCGGTGTACGACTTGATGGCGCCGGCCAGGCGCTCCTGGGTGGCGCGGGCCCGGTTCTCGAACCGGCGCCGCGCTTCCTCCTCGACCGCCCGCGAGGCGGCCATGTGCAGCATTGCTCCCACCAGCAGCGCCAGCCACAGGCCGGCGCCCCACAGCACGACGCGCATGGTGCCGCGCGCGCCGGCGGCTGCGCCTATGCTGCGGGTAATCGACAGGGCCATCGATGTGTGCGAGCCTCAGGTGATAAAAGATTGTTGCTAATATACGCTATCGGATCGCCACGGGGCACCCGGCAGCGAGGAAAACAGATGCAAAAAGCGGCACCGAAGGACATCTCCGGATCGACGGCGCCCGGCGCGCCGGTCGATCCCCATGCATGGCTGGAAGACGTCGGCGGCGATTCCTCGCTGGACTGGGTGCGCGCACACAATGCGGTGTCGGAGCAGGCCCTGGGCGGACCCGCGCACGACGCTCTGCGCGCGCGCCTGCAAGGCATCCTCGACGCGAAGGAACGCATCCCGTATGTCAGCAAGCATGGCCACTACCTGTACAACTTCTGGCGCGACGCGGCGCACGAGCGCGGTATCTGGCGCCGCACCACCTTGGGCGAATATCGCAAGGATGCGCCTAACTGGGAAACCGTGATCGACCTCGATGCACTGGCACGGACCGAGCACGAAAACTGGGTCTGGGCCGGTGCCAACTGCCTCGAGCCGCGCGGCACGCGCTGCCTGGTGTCGCTCTCGCGCGGCGGGGGCGACGCCGACGTGGTGCGCGAATTCGATCTCGACGCGCGTGCTTTCGTGGCGGACGGATTCAGTCTCCCGGAGTCCAAAGGCAGCGTCGCGTGGATCGACCAGGACACGCTCTTTGTCGCCACCGATTTCGGGACCGGCTCGATGACGGCGTCCGGCTACCCGCGCATCGTCAAGGAGTGGAAACGCGGCACGCCTTTGAAAGATGCGCGCCCCGTGTTCGAAGCGGGTGCGGACGACCTCTCGGCCTCGGCCAGGCGCGACCTGACGCCCGGTTTCGAGCGCGAATTCGTCACGCGCCAGATCGGCTTCTACAGCAGCGAACTGTTCCTGCGCGAGGGGGGACGGCTGATAAAAATCGACAAACCGGACGATGCGAATGCGTTCGCCGTGCGCGACGTGCTGCTGGTCGAACTGCGCTCGGACTGGCGCGCGGGTGGACGCACCTGGCCGCAGGGCAGCCTGCTGGCCATCGATTTCGCTCGCTTCATGCGCGGCGAACGCGATTTCCAGGCGCTGTTCACGCCCACCCCGACGAGCTCGCTGGACGGCGTGGCCGTCACCCGCAATGCCCTGCTCTTGAAGGTGCTCGACAAGGTGAAGAACCGCCTGGTCGAGCTGCGCCACGCCCACGGCCTGTGGCAGCGGCGCGACGTCGCCACGCCCGGCATCGGCACGCTTGGCGTCGCGGTCCTGGACGAGATCGAATCGGACGATTATTTTCTCAGCGTGACCGATTTCCTGACGCCCACGACCCTGTATCTCGGCCACGCGGGCAGCGATGCGCGCGAGCGCCTGAAATCGATGCCAGGCTGGTTCGACCCGCAACCGTACACTGTGTCTCAGTTCGAGGCGACATCGAAGGACGGGACGATGGTCCCGTATTTCGTCGTCAAGGATCGCCGTGCGAAACTCGATGGCAAGAACCCGACCGTCCTGTATGGCTACGGCGGCTTCGAGGTGTCCTTGACGCCCGCGTACAGCGGCATGATCGGCGCGGGATGGCTGGAGCACGGGGGCGTGTATGTACTGGCGAATATCCGCGGCGGCGGCGAATTCGGTCCGCGCTGGCACCAGGCGGCGCTGAAGGAACACCGCCAGAGAGCGTTCGACGACTTCCTGGCGGTGGCAAAAGACCTCATCGAACGCAAGGTGACGAGCCCGCGCCACCTCGGCATCATGGGCGGCAGCAATGGCGGCCTGCTGGTGGGCGCCGCCCTCACCCAGCGTCCCGACCTGTTCAACGCGGTCGTGTGCCAGGTGCCCCTGCTCGACATGCGGCGTTATCACAAGCTGCTCGCGGGCGCCTCGTGGATGGGCGAGTACGGCGACCCTGACGACCCGGCGCAGTGGGAATTCATCGGCAAATATTCGCCCTACCAGAACGTCTTCAAGGACAAGCACTATCCGACAGTCCTGTTCACAACCTCCACCCGCGACGACCGCGTGCATCCCGGCCACGCACGCAAGATGGCGGCACTGATGGAAACGCAGGGCCACGCTGTGCTGTACTGGGAAAACACGGAGGGCGGCCACGCCGGCGCGGCGAACAACACGCAACAGGCGCGCATGTGGGCGCTGACCTATTCCTTCCTGCGCGGGCAACTGACATGACCTTGCCCCATGCAGAAGACGCAGGCGTGGGGGCCGCAGCGCAGGTGCGTATCCTGGAGGCCCACGAGTGGCCGCTGTACCGCGCGCTGCGCTTGCGTGCGCTGCTCAATGCACCCGAGGCCTTCTGCAGCACGCTGGGCGAAGCAGAGAAGCGCACCGACAATGACTGGGCCTGGCTCCTGAACCTGGGCGTCACCTCCGGTCGCGACCGGCCGCTGGTGGCGGTCCTCGGCGCCGCCGCCGCGGGCATGGCCTGGGCCAAGGTCGACGCGTACGATCCCTCCCGGGTCAATCTGTTCCAGATGTGGGTCGCGCCTGAGGCACGGGGCAAGGGCGTGGCGGCGGCGCTGCTCGACGCGGCGCTCGATTGGGCGCGTGCCAGGGGTGCGCGGGCGATGGCGCTCGGTGTGGTGTGCGGAAATGACGCGGCCCGGCGCTTGTATGAACGCGCCGGGTTTCGCGCCATCGGCCAGCCGCAGCTGCAGCGCCCGGGATCGCACCGGATGGAGCAGACGATGCAGCTGGACTTGCACAACTGAGGGGCACCTGGCGCTCACGTCACCACACCTCTACTGTGGCAAACCATAGCCCCGTTGCTTGCCGGCTCCGTATCGGACAACGGCCGGATAGCTCGCATCAATATCGACATACAAGGCCACCGCCGTCTCGACCCCGATCACCAGCGGCGGTCCGAGGCGCTCGGTGACGATGCCGGCACGGCGCAGCAATCGCTCGATTGCGGTCGTGGTCACCGTCACATAGCGCTCGATGCCGTGCTCGTACCCATAGCGGGTGATCGCCGCAAACGACTCCATCGTGATTTCGGAGAAGCCAAACTGGCCGCTGCCGCCGGTCTCGATGGCAAAACGCGACAGTTCCCAAATGTGTTCGTCGCAAGGGGCAGCCTGCCCATGCAGTAATTGCGGGAACGAATCTTTCAGCATATAGGGGCCGTCGGTCGGCAACAGGCGCCAGCAGCCGCGCAGGATGCCCGCATTCGGCTCTCGCATCATCATATAGTGCGGTTCGAGTGCGTCGTAGCCGTCGATCTCCATCCCCGACAATACCGGCACTTCCCAGCCGAGTCGGCCCTGGAACACTTTTGCGCGGAGGGTATGCATCTCCCTCAGATCGTGAGACTGGAACTCGCGCCGTGCTGCGATGTTGATTTGCAGTGCCATGTCGTTCTCCCTGGTTGTTGATGAAAAAACATATGCGACAGGCATGAAGAATCATGCAATTTGGGCAGGGGCGGTACTAGCAAGTCTGCTAGGTGGCGGGGAAGTGACACGGTGGAATACTGAGTTTTTCACTCGTTCAAACAGGAGACCGGCTATGCCAAACGATTTCGCCAGCGAATCCATGCTCGCCCGACCAGGCGCCTACGTCCCGATGCCGATGCCGGTGCCAGTGCGGCCGCCGCATACCGACCTGCGTCAGTTCCGCATCAGTAAACGTGAGAGTCAGGAAAAATTTTGGGGACGCTTCGGGGTCACTCAGTCGAGCGGGAGCCGTTTCGAGACAGGTTTGGCCATCCCGGCGCCGGTGGCGATCCTGTTGAAGCTCTACGTCAACGGCAAGCTCAACGATGGCGATCTTCAGGGTTGAGCAGACCCAGCGCGATTGCCTTGACGACTGCCTGCTGACGTGTGTTGACGTTGAATTTCAGGCGCACGTTGGCCAGGTGGAAGTTGATGGTCGCTTCAGAACAACGGTTGATCATCGAAATTTCCCATGAAGACTTGCCCGCCATGACCCAGTTGAGCACCTCCAGCTCGCGCCGGGTCAGGCGCGGCACAGGTTCGCCCCCGCCCTGGTGTACAAACGGGACCGACGAAGCGAATGCATAGTCGCGTATCAGCGTGAGATTGGCCATGCAATGCGCAATGTCGTGCGTGAAATTTTCTCCGGGTGCCGCATCAGAAGCCAGGCTGAGCAACCCCACTTCGCCGTTCGGACCGTGGATCGGCAAGGTCACGCCGGAACGCATGCCATAGCCACAGGCTTCTTCATACAAGGCACGTCCGCCTTGCGTGCTGAATGCGTTGGGCTCCCAGACAATCGGCAAGGTACTGATCAGGCAATGGCCGACCGTCGGATCGACGTAGGCGAATCGCTCCGCATCGTAGCGGTCGCGCCACTCCGTAGAATAATTACTCTGTACGAAAGCATTCTCATACTGAGCGTGCCGTGAATGAACCACTGCGTACATCACTTGCTCGAAACCGAGTGAGTTCGCGAGGTCGAGCAGCGACCGACGCCAGGACGCAGCGTCTTTCGAATCCATCAGCTGCACCAGCTGTGCAGTTTCAATCATAGTGCTCGCTCGTTTAATTTTGTTGGAATGATTATGCTATTGGCATGCTGCAAATAAAGAATTCATACTAGAAATATTACCAATATTTACAAAATTTGTGTTTATGTTTTTTGTAGTATTTGCACAACGTCCCAAAAACATTCCCAAACGACTCGTGCGCTGCGGAAAGAAAATTTCCTGTACCCTCCTCCGCTGCCGAATTAAAATTCCTGGACGCAATATTTATTCGTGCTGTCAAGCTTGACTTGATACGGCACAAGCGTATCGTTTCATGTTTCCCGTTAACAGTTTCAGTTTCAGTTTCAGTTTCAGTTTCAGTTTCAGTTTCAGTTTCAGTTTCAGTTTCAG